>CAZMHM010000003.1:3230-145470 GCA_964566135.1 uncultured Candidatus Saccharibacteria bacterium | reverse complement strand
TTTATTTTTGTATTTATTTTTGCAAGGTCACCGATTCAGCAGCCAACTTTTTGTTTTTTTGGGTTGTTTTTGTTTTTGTGTGGTACTACCTAAACACTGAACTATATTCTTGCGAATTTGAAAAATTTGCTAATGCCAGTTGGTTGGTACCTAAGTTTTGAGAGACTTATGTGTGAGGTGGAGTTTTGGGAGGTGTTTTGTTGAGAAAGGTGCAAGGGTTTTTAGCGTAGATCCCTCTACCTACGTGTTGACTGCCGAATCGCTGATCTCGAGTCGACGGTTTTTGGTACTGCCGGATTGTTAATGTAAGGCTTTTTTGATTATTTTGCAGCTATGCGCCAATAAGCGCCTGCTCTGACCGCAACGACTTCTTTGTCTATTCCTGCGTGTTCGATGTGATGCAGCTCAAGGGTTATTCGCCCTTGTTTCTCATCCAGCACACTGGTTGCCTTACCTGCTCTGAACTGTACGTTCAAGTCTGCCACCCTCTCGTCGAGAATGTGGCCGTTCAACTCGGGCTCTACTTTTTGGTCCCAAGTTTCTTGTGAGTACAGGTGCAGATAGTTGCCAAAGCCGCGGGTCACGACTACACCGCTTTTGAACTCGCTTCGAACTTCGACTGGAATTGTCAGTCTTCGCTTGTCGTCAAGCTTACGTTCGAAGTAGTCTACGGTGGCCATTTATATAATCTGCCTAGTGGTTTTTGTTTCGTTGTGGTGTTACCCACTTTTACCCACTGAGCCCAGCATACTACCCACCGTTACCCACTGCAAGTACTTTTTTAGATAATCAGCTACTGTTATGAACCTAGTTATCCACAGTTCGTTCGCTATTCTTTCGTACTACGCTATATGTAGCGTACATGTGCATAATGCTTACGCTAAACAATAATATGGCGAGTCTTGCAATTATATGCAGCCAACAACATCATCAAGACTTGTGATGCGTATAATCCCCTCACCTATGTCCTGTGGCTTTTCGTATGTCGTCGCGGTTCTATCAATATGGATTTCTAGCCAGTTTGCTGGCAAATGCTGCCCTGGCTTATCGTCAACCAAGACTCCGTTCGTTTGAGCGGCAAAGGTTTTGGCAATAAACAAAGCCTTCGGTTCAAGTGTAACGTTCACTGGAATATTTTTTAGTAGCGGTTCACGGGAAATCTTAAGTTGTTGAAATTCTGCTTGGCCAAATGTCAAAATTTCAATATCATAATTCTCTTTTACTGTTTCTAGCATTGCCAAAAGGCCCACTGCGTCATCAAATAAATAGCTTTTGCTGCCAAGTTCATTAGCAAGCGCCACGCTAACTTGCTCGTTTGTCAGTCCTGCATTAGAAAGCATCCCAGAGTAATTTACTGTTCGTAGTAGACCTTCGCCAACGGTAAATTGCTCGTAATGATTTTGCATTTGGGCAGAATCGATATTACATAATCGTGCAAAAATCCTAGCAAAGTCCTGCCAATAATCCATCGTTCTAAATAATGTGGTGTCAAAATCGAGCAGTAGCAACGGCTTCATTAACTAAAGTAAACCCTCATAAGCTGCCGCGCAACTGCATCGGCATCGTGGCGGATAAGTGTGCGCTCAAGCTTATCGTTCTTAGAAATAACCGGAAATTCTTTGCTAACTAAATCTTTGCCAATCGCACGATAATGCGCCTTTTTTAAATCAGATGCTTTATGGCCAACTGGATACTCGCCATCAGCGGCATACTGCTTGAGCATCTCGGGCGTTGGCTTCTCGGTGTTGTACAGTGCATAGTCAACAACACCCCTGCCCGCAAATCGCTCGAGTTCATTTACATAATCTGTTACCTTCCAGCCATCCGTTTGCCCTGGCTTAGTCACAAGATTAATTACTTGTACTACTTTTGCATCGGTCTTCTGTAATGCTTCTGCAACTCCGTCTACTATAATTGCCGGCACGAGTGATCCATAAAAGTTGCCGGGGGCAATAACCACCATATCAGCGCCCAGTATGGCGTCTTTTGCTTCTGGGTTTATCCATGCAAAAGGCTCAAGGCGAAAATCAGGACGTTGTTTGCCAGTAAAACGGGTGTGACCTATTTGATATTCTCCAAGCATTTCCTTCTTACCATCAAGCATCACAAGATGTGTATTGTCTAGGGTAATCGGGATTACTCGACCAGTAATATTAAGAACTTCGCCGGCAAGTTTTACGGCCTGGCCAAAGTCATCAGTCATTTTTTCAACTGCTGTCAAAAACAAGTTACCAAAGCTATGGCCTTCAAAGCTTCCTTCGCCAAAACGGTAGTTAAACAAATTGCGCATTTGTGCAGTCGAATTGGATAGCGCGACAAGGCATTGTCGGATATCACCCGGAGGTAACACGCCGTATTCGTCCCTTAGCTGTCCCGTAGAACCACCATCATCTGCCATTGTTACAAGCGCAGTAATATCTTGCGCGTAGTTCTTGAGTTCTTTGAGCAGCGTAAAACTACCCGTTCCACCACCAATCATGACTATTTTCGGGCCTTTTGGACTAGACATCTTCATGTTCTAACTTCCGCTTGGCAATTGCTTTTGCGTACCAAATTGCGCTTGGACGCAAAGTACGTTTCATGCCATGTTCCCTGTCTACTGATACTAAACCAAACTTTGGCCACCAGCCGTAGGCCCATTCAAAATTATCTAATAGGCTCCAGTGCAAATAGCCAATAACCGGAATATCTTGTGACTTTGCTGTATCGAGCGCTTTCATAGTTTCATGCAACCACCACAAGCGTTCGCCATCTTCGCTATCAGCAAGACCGTTTTCGGTAATAATTATTGGCTTCCCCGGATAATGCGCAGCAATACGTTGCATGAGTGGCAACAAGCCCTGGGGATACATATACCAGCCCAAATCGTTGACAGGTTTTGTAGGATTTTGTCGCTTAAAACCTTTGTAGTAATCAGTAAAATAGTAATTAAATCCAACAAAATCTTGATAATTGCGAATACGGTTGAGCCACCACCAGTTCCAGAAATAGCGCATTACCTTTACGACGCTTTCATCAAACCAATTCCCTGGCCGTAGCGCCTGAATATTTGCAAGCTGTTGCGCGACACCAATTTTTAGGCTTGGCTTTTTGGCTTTTAAAATTCGCCATGCTCGTTTATGAGCACGCGCCAAGTTCCAGTAAACCCAGATTGCTTTTACTTGATTTTTTTCTTGGGGCGGCCACAAGCCACTGCCGTAACTTAAGCCCATGTAGACATTTGGTTCGTTGACGGTAATAACATACCGCACGTTATCGAGTAGCTCTTCGCTGATTTTCTTAACAAGCCTATCAAAGTACTTTATATTGCTCTGCTTAGCAAAGCCGCCTTTATCTGCAAACCATGTCGGCACAGTCCAATGCCAAATATTCAAAAATGGTTCTATACCCCGCTTATTAAGTGCAGCAATATAATCACGATAATGTTGCACGGCAACAATGTCCCACTTTCCCTCTTCGGGTTCTAACCGCGACCACTCAATACTAAATCGAAAGGCATTTAAGCCCATTTTTTTTGCGATATCAAAGTCTTCTTGGTATCTGTTATAGTGATCAATTCCCTTGCCCGAAACGTAATTGTTTGGGTCAGTGGCCTGCTTCTCTATTCGTTCCCAGCTTGGCATCCAGCCAATTTCTTTTTTGGCGTGTTTGGCGTGCTCTGCAGCAACACTTAGCTCCCACACAGACCATTGATTGGTAGTGCCACCCTCAACCTGATGACTCGCAGTACTTGCACCCCAAAAAAACGGCTTATTACTCATAGCTTTTATTGTACCGTATCCAAGACTACAAGGCTTTCGATATGCGGTGTTCGCGGAAAGAAATTATAGCCACGTGCATGCGTGATGGTATACCCGCCAGCTACTAGCAAGCCAACATCACGAGCCTGAGTACTTGGGTTACACGATAAGTAGATAATTCGTGAAGGCTTTGTTTCGATAAGTTTATTCGTTACATCACTGTGTAGCCCGGCACGCGGTGGGTCTAAAATTACTATCTTATCACCGCTAAGATATTCGAGTGCAGACTCGGCTGTAGCAGTAATTACCTCACAATTCGTGCGACCTTCCATGTTACGTTCGGCCTGGAGCGTAGATTCACGCTCGGTTTCAATCATGATTAAGTGCTGGCCGTCAGCAACGACACTCAGCCCAATGCTGCCAACCCCGCTATACATATCAATTAAATCTATGTCCGCATGCTCGCCAGCGAAAGTCGCTATTTCTTTTAAGGCGGCTTCATAGACTGGGATATTAACCTGGAAAAACGAACGAGTTGTATATTGAAAATCTCGGCCAAGCAATGTGTCGCTCAAATATTCACTCCCCTGCCGTACAAGTACATCAGTAGCAACAGACGCTGGGCTTTTTGGGTTAGAAAAAATAATTTCGAAGCTTTCAAATTGATGCGTAAAATCTGCAAATGCATCTACAACCGCTTCGTCAACAACGAATAGGATTACCCCTACTTTGCCATCCTGCGTGGCACGTATCATCGCGCTTTTTAGTCGGCGCGCCGCAATTGCATGTTCATTTATATATGCAATCAGGCTTTCACCTGCAGTATTAATCTCGGACAATGCTAACGCGCTACCCTTGACCGCAATTTTCATATGAGTACCCCGAGCATGCAATGCTAAATCAACTTGCTCGGTATCGTTATGGAACCAGAAGTTATATTCCATCTTGTTACGATATCCAAACTCTTGGTTATCCTGATAAAAATCGTCCCACGTTACTGCGACTTTTTCACGCTCAAAAGCCTCGGCTAAAATTGCCTGCTTTGCAGTTTTTTCAAACTCATAATCAGCGATTTGCCATGGGCTTGTAGCAGTATATATCTCGGGTTCGCGTGGCTCTATACGAGCCGCACTTGACTCTAATACTTCAACTGCAAAGCCCTCGCACCAGTCGCGTTTCTTTTTTGTTAGTTGAACGCCTACTGTTTCGCTGGGTAGTGCGCCCCAAACAAAACACTTGCGACCATCGGCAAGCTGGCCAATACCCTGTCCACCATGGACAAGTTTTTCGATAGTAACTACTGGCAGATACGGATCATTCACCGAACTATTATACCCTAGCAATCAACCGAAAGCTGGCCTAAAAGTCGCTTTCGTCTTCTAGGGCTGCTTCTTTTACTTGCAGCGCATAGTCTTTGAGGCGCGCCAACCATTCGCCAACATCATAGCTCGTGATTTCCGAAGTATCACAAACAGTATCAAAATTTTCAAGCAAGCCCGTTTTAAGCGATGCGCCGATTACGACGCCCTCAAGCACAACAATATCAATTGACTTAACAAGTTGTACGTCTTGGCCAGTGTTTGCCGCTAATGATTCGCACAATACTAAGCTCAAACCAAAGGAGTCCGGGTTAAGGCCATCTACCCAGAAACTACCATTACATTCAGTCTCTGTTTGCACACCCTGTTCGTCAATGTCATCAAACACAAACTCGTCAAATGCATATGACTCAACAGTACCGTTGCGATGAAAGCCCTCTGGCCTCACAAGATCAAACGCAACCGGACGAATAACATCCCTAAGTTCGGTCAGTTCGTCGCAACCGGCGCGGGTCATATCTTCTTCTGACTGTAAATCAGAAGGATCATATTCAAAAAATTGCATAGTCACTTACTATACCATCTATTTAGCGATATTTCAATGTCTAGAGATTCGCACGATGCGCCGAGACAATTCTATCAATAGGAATATATACGAACGAAAACCCGCCATCGGCTGCATCATCAACTACTCGTAGTGTTAGGCGCGCAACTAAGCATTGCTTACCCTGGGCATTTTGCACAAACAGCTTATCGGATTGTTCCTTGTTAACAGCGCTATCCCAGTTAACCAGCGCATTACGCGTCTTGAGGTCACAATACCAGCCTTGGTAATCAACGCGCTTAATACTGCCTCCTGGTTTTGCCTGCTCGTATGCAACAATAGCCATAGGTGTGCCTATTGGTAGTTGCTCAGCTAACGATTCGTTAACCTCGTCTTCTGCCGCCAAAAGTTTCTTAAAATCATACGGATGCCTCGGGTCATCCTCGCGGGCTTCTTCGGTTTTGGCACTAAAACTATCCGCTATTCCCTGAAAATCAATATCTAATTTTGGTCCAATTGCTTCGAGGTCGCGCTCGGCCGCCTCTAATAATCTATCAAGTTGCATTGCAACGGTTTGTAGTTCACGCACGTTATCCGTTGGTTCGTGATCCATACCGTAAGTATACGCCTATTCGACAAGTTTAAGCTGCGGCGGAATATACACGGGCTGTTCACTAATTTTGCTGAACCGGGCTGGAAACAACAGCGAATCGCCCGTCAATGGTAAACCAATGTAAGGGTTATAAGATGCAACCGTCGGCACAGTACAATCTGGAGTTATGACGACCCTTTCAGAATCGAGCTCGGTAAAATTGCGAAGTATTAACACCGTTTCGCCAGTATTTTCTATAACCCCAAATGTATGGCCTGGTTGTCTTGCTACATCTACTGCTTCTATTGTCTGCGTGCAACAAAACCTTGCAACGCCCTGAACATAATCTCCGACAATTTTATGCGGTACTTCGCCAGGCTCGGCCATGCTATACGCGTACGGCGCAGTATACACGAGCGCTTGCCTACCAAATCTTCTGAGTAATAATGTTTCGAGCGAAACTTCCGCCCACTCAGAATCAAGCAAGAGTTCTAATGCGCTCACACCTGTTTTGTCTGGGGTCGGTTTGGGTGCTTCGCGCAGGGTCATGAGTCAAGCTCCATTTGTGCTTTAGCGTTCATATAGATGCGGCGCTCTGCTTCGGGAATTTTTTCGAGTGCGTATCGTAAAGCTGTACGCGGCATAGTGGCGGCATGAACATCTAAAAATCTCCTTAGCAACTCACCATCAAGCTTTCCCATTTCACGCAGGCTCCACCCAACTGCTTTTTGCAGCAAGTCATGTTGTTCGTTCACCAAAAGCTCAGCCAGTTGATACGTTTCTATAGGGTCTGGGCCGTATTTAAGAAAGTAAAATGTGCTAATAATACTTACCCGCTTTTGCCATAATCCGCCCTTTGCAAGCTCGTACAATGGCGCCCTGTCTTTGTCGAACAAATACGCACCAACAATTCGCGGGCACGAAATATCAATTAAATCCCAATTATTAATACCACTGCCGATATGTTTTAGGTAAAGCTCATACAAATCATGCTTAGCATTACTCTTAGGATACTGCGTGTTCATCGCAACCAGTGCTGCAAGCCTAACTTCATGCCATTTATTTGTCAGCATAGCATCAAGATCTTGGATTGTTAGCTGCATGGCATACTGCTTAGTAATCTTGCGCGTTAGCGGTACGCGTAAGCCCAAAAACCTATCGCCTTCGCCATACTCACCAGGCCCAGTCTTAAAAAAGCGCTGTAAAAAGACAGCATCCGCCTGATTAGAATGGCTCATAAGCTCTGCAATTAATGCTGACTTTGCACTCATGCCGCTTTCTGCCGTATATTTTCCGTTATTGCTAGCATTCTCTCGCATAAATCTATACAGTCACCAACTTCAATCGGTTCGAGTGTCTCTGTCGTCGAGGGCTCAACGACATCAATCATCTGCCCACTAGCGCTAGTATTAGTAGTGATAATTTTGCCTGCATTTTCGATTGTTTTTTTACGCGCAAATACTCGCTCGCCTTCCAGCCAGTCAAACATGTATACTTCGCGATAATTTGAATACCGGTTTGCTTCTGATAAAAGCATTTCTAAGAATGATATGCGCATGGTGTGTTGTCGATAGCCAGAACGTGCAACCGAAATTCCAAGGTACGTATCCGTTAAATCACTGCCTACTTCGCCACCAGAATCATCAAATAATACAAATCGATGTGCCCGAGGATCTCCCTCAGAAACGTTCACTCTGCGCGCATGATGACGTACCTGTGCCATCGCAACAGCACGCACTGCGCTAACATGCTCGACGGGTATTAGCTCATTCATGCCGCAGCCCAAATACTTTCCACCGCAAATACAGGTACATATAAATCGTCGTCTATCCGCTTTCTGGAAGCAGCTGTGCTTTGTCGACGCCACAAGACAGTCGATGAGCGCATAGCAACACATAAACTGCTGATAGCAAACCCATCTTCAAGATATGCAATACCGCCAATGTTTCCCTTGATAATCATTTCGTCTTGCGGCAAAGTATCAACTTCCGCCCTATCTATGTTCTCGAGTACGATATACGAACTCAACGCATGCAAGATTACAGTTGGCGTTCCGGCATATTGTTTTGTCGGACCCAGAAGCTCAATCGCCATCCCCGCTTCAGCGTGTCGGTCAGCAAATGGCAACCTAGCTAGCTCTTGCTGTAAACCTCGAGCAGTTTCAAGAAAGTCAGTTGGAATAACGAGCTCGTTTTTATTTTCTCCTGCCATGTGTTGATTATAGGCAAAATGGTGCGTAAGGTAAAATGCTTATGTTTTGTGAATTTTCAATTCACGGTTTCGCATTTTAATATATTCAGATTCTGTCATCCAACTTTTTGTGTCCCTAACTTTATCTACAAACAATACACCATGTAAATGATCAGTTTCGTGTTGCATCACATGCGCCAAAAAACCATCAAAGTCTTCTTCGTGCTGCATGCCCTTTTCATCGTAATAATTTAAGCGAATTTTTTTATAGCGTTTGGCTTTAGCAAATGCTTTTGCAAAGCTTATACACCCCTCCCACATCCCTGTTGTATAGCCATACGTTTTTACAATCTCTGGGTTAATAATAACCATGGTCACGGGTGTTATATTTTTGCGGGCTGGTGTTTTTTTAATACCAATGACACTTATTGCGACGCCATACCCTACTTGGTTTGCCGCAAGGCCAACACCCATCTTCTTTTTATCGAGTGTATAAAACATATCTTTGATAAGCTGCTGAGTCGCAGGGCTCGTAATTTCGGATGGCGTTAATCGAGTCGTCGGCGTCCGCAGAATTGGGTTACCGAATTGGGTTCTACTCAAAAGCCTTCTGGGCTTCATAGCTCAATGCTTTCCCCATCTGCCAAAACGATTGTTTCGAACGGCATCTGCAATCTATCTGCGAATGCTTTATACACATCTGGGCTTGCACCGAGTTTGTCGTAATGTATGGGTATTACTGTTTTTGCTTCAAGCTTTTTTGCAAAATCAAACGCGTCTTTCATGCTGATATCAGGGCCAGTAATTGGCAGTGCTAACGTATCAACTAATAAATCATCAATGTCCTTGCCATCACCTGGATGAAACAAAACTCCATCAATAACGTAGCCAGTATTTTGCGGACCTTCTGCACCATCGGGCAACAAGCTATGTGGCAGTTCACGGGCTACAACACTAAAGCCAAACACCTCAAAACTATCGCCATCGTTCACGACATGACAATCGCCCTCAATGAGTGTAGCTGTTGAAGCGTTGCAAATAATCTCTGCCCCTTTTGCACGCAACGCGTGTTCGATGCTGGCATCGTAATGGTCGCCATGTTGATGCGTATACAAAACTGCTTCAACACCTGCCAAATCATCAACTGTATGCGATTCTAAGAAGTCGGTGCCCGGATCAATTACAATTGTGTGCCCATTGTTCTGAATAACTAAACAACTTTGCGGATATCGTGTAATGGTCATTACGCCCCCTTATTTGTTACCATTGTACGCTATCAACGGTGCTTTGTATGATAGGTTTACTTGATAATTTCTTGCAGAAGTTCCGGAAATTCATCGGTTTGCATAGTGCCGTACGTAAAATGCCCGTAGCCATTAAACTCATGTAGCTCGGCCGACGGTAATGCAGCTGCAACTTCTGCGACAGTTTTTTGAATTTGGGCACCATCATCGAGTGAATTAAAAATCGCAATGCCCCCCATTACCCGTTTAGATAAATCAGGGTCAATCGTAAAATCAAAAAACTCTGGGCGCTTAGCTCTATCTATCCACGGTGCTACAAGCAATAATTTATCTGGGGTAATTTGTGGATTTTCGCTTAGATAGCGAAGCCAAAACCCTGCGCCACAGCTATGCCCAACCAATGTTGTTTGGTGGTCTATACGCAAACCTTTTACCGCATCAAGCCATAAATCATATTGCGGGTCATACGGTTCTGCCACATCAGGATTAACAGTGTATATTCCTCTATTTGAAAGTTGCTTTTGCAGCCAACCAAGCCAATGGTTTTCGTATGGCATCGGCACATTTGGGTCTAAATATTCCGCCTTACTAGGCTTGCCATGTAATATAATTGCGTTCTTCATTGCTAATAAGTATTTATTGCTTGCCAATTAGTTGCAAGCACAAACATTTAAGCAATTTGCTTTCGTCTTGAGGATTCGAGCGCCATGACTGTCCACAGTGCAAACCCAACCACGAATACAAAGCCCGCAAACAGCACATACCCCTGTGAGTAATTAGTAAGTCCTATACACTTTGCTAGTACGGCAATTGCTAGTATCTCGCCAAATACCGTAAAGAAACTAAGCGCTGATAAAAGCGTGGCCTTATAGGCGTGCTGTAGATTTTCGAGTAGCTTAGCTTGGAACACAATCAAACGTATCCGGCTATAGCCCAAAAATAATACCCCACCCGTGATTACCAATATGTGGTTTTTGGTAATACCAATCATCAGTAGGCATGACGTCATAATGACTAAATCGAGCATGTAAAACGTCAGTGGTTTTAGCTTATTTAACGGATGTGTGAATAGCCCAAGTATAGCGCCAACAATACTACTAGCCGCAACAATCAAACCGAACAAGCCAACAGCAATGCCAATATTTTGCATTAGTAGCTCGCGGTATTCACCCGCCCTATTAGAAACACCCGCTAAAAAGCCGGCAAACATAAAGAACGTAATGTTTTGCCAGGTAACAATATTTTTTATTGCTGATAGTGGGTTAAGCCGCTTTTGCTTCTTTTTGGCAACTTTTGGGTATGTAAAACTCATTGCCAATAACAACATAGTAAGCAGCGAAAAGAACCCGAGTATGAACGGCAAGTTCTTATTGATGGTGTACGTAGCGGGCACCAAAATTATCAGCACAACACTGCCAATCAATCCGTAGCTTTGCGCACGACCCATAACTTTTGCATATTGATTTTCGCGTTTCAGCGCAGTTAGTGTGTCGTGTAAAAATGCTTCAATTGCCCCACTCTGAAACACATAGCCACCAAAAAACATTACCGATGCAATAAGGCCACCCCAGAAGTTTGGCATAAAAATATATAGTAACGGCGATACGGCTGAGATTGATGCGCCAATGAGTATTGCACGCCTATTACCCCACTTGTCTGCAATATAGCCGGTTGGTACTTGAAGTACTAAATTAACAATAGATGTGACCATAGCAATAATTGCCAGCTGCCCAACCGTGACCCTACCAACGTTTACGAGCTGGATTGCAATCAACGGCAAATACACCCGCTTGGTAAAAATTTTGTACCACGAGTATTTGCCTATGTTTTTTTCTAAACTTCTTTTATAAGAAGCAGTCATCCCTTAATGATAGCGATAATGCTTAGCGAATACTACTGGATTATTTACTGAGTAGTTCGTCGATTTTTTGTCGCGACTGCTCGGTGGTATCGCGGTCGCGGATGGTTACGGTGCCATCTTCTAACGTATCAAAATCAATTACGACACAGTATGGTGTACCGATTTCGTCTTGGCGGCGGTAACGCTTGCCAATGTTGCCGTTATCATCCCACATTACGGCTCCGTGCTTGGCGCGCAAGGCTTCGTACACTTCGCGCGCTTTAGCAACAAGCTCTGGCTTGTTTTTAAGTAACGGGCTCACGCAGTATTTTACTGGTGCTAGGTGCTCTGGCAATTTTAAGTACACACGCTTTTCGCCGTTTACTTCGTCTTCGGTATAGGCTTCGCTCAGTACTGCCATAAGCGCGCGCTCCACACCAAAGCTTGGCTCAATAACATGTGGCACAAAGCGTTCGTTGCTACCTTTTACGGTGTATTCCATGCTTTTACTACTGACTCGCTGAATATTGCCAAGGTCAAAATCGGTGCGATATGCAAGGCCCAAAAGTTCTTCGCGCCCAATTGGAAAATCGTATTCAAAATCGATGGTACGCTTGCTGTAGTGCGCGAGGTCGTCGCCCTCTACATTAAGTTCATGCACTTTATCCTTACTTAGGCCGAGTGCATCGAGCCATGCATGCACAGCAACTCGCCATTTTTCGAACTCGGCTTCCCAGTTGTTCGGGTTCACAAAATATTCAATCTCCATTTGCTCGAGTTCGCGTACGCGGAAAATAAAGTCACGCGGGCTAATTTCGTTACGAAACGCTTTACCAATTTGTGCTAAACCAAATGGTAAATCTGGGTACAGCGTATCAACGACGTTTTTGTAGTTCGTAAAAATACCTTGTGCAGTTTCTGGCCTTAAATAACCTACCGAGTTTGTATCGTAAAACATGAAGCCGCCGAGCTCGCTGTGCGAATCTTCTAAATCAAACTTCTTTTCAGGTGAACCTTCTTCGTTCATAAATTTAACATGCGCTTTTAAGCCACCCGGCACTTTTCTGTCCCAACTAACATATTTAGGGCCAACAACAGTCTTAAACATCATATTAAACTGTTCTGGTTCTGAATATTCAGCTGGTTTCCTACAAGATGGACAGACATTCTTTTTTTCATTAAACGATATTTCGCACGCGTTTATTGCCTTGCTCAAATCTGCCTCGTCATTAAAGCCATGTATAGCCCTATAAGCGTCAACCCATTTTTCAGACCAAAGCAAATCATTACTAGTTTTTGGTAATCCAGGTAAGAATTTATCTGCTCTATATCTTGTCTGACAATTCATGCACTCAATCATAGGGTCGGCGAACGTAGTTACATGGCCACTCGCCTGCCAAACTTTAGGGTTCATAATTATCGCGGCATCGATACCAAACATATCGTCACGCGATTCTACAAACATGCGCCACCACAAATTCGTAATGTTACGTTTTAGCGCAACACCTAGCGGGCCGTAGTCATAAAAACCAGCGATACCGCCGTAAACTTCGCTACCCTGAAAAATAAACCCGCGGCGCTTTGCCAGGCTAACAATGTCTTCCATCTTTGTATCGGTGTTGCTCATATGGGGTAATTATACAGTATCTTGCATTACTTTAGCCCAACCATACTCAAGCCATAAACTCACTTCTTCGTAGCACGCAACATCTGCAGAAGGTTTTTTGCAAAAAATAACCTCGGTTTTAGAAACTCCCTGTTGATTTCTGGCAATCACGTGGCAAGTTTCTGCAAATACAGCTGGGCCAATGTAGCCATTAATATCATTTTTATCTTCATTCATGACAAACAAAATATCTACGGCATCAATTGTATTAAAAAAATCTACTAATGCACCAGGATACTCACGCGTTACATCTTTTAATTTTTGTGGACTTGCAATTACCTGGTACCCTTTTGCGTCAAAATAAGACTTCCACTTCTCAGTCTGACTCTGTAGGCTAGCACTACCCGCAATTGCAACAGTTTTAGTCATATTATTGCCTTGTTTCGACAACTTCGGCACGAGCTGGATCACGTAATAATCGAATGAATGCATACGAGTAATCCGGCGCAAGTGCCTCATAAATTTCAGCAGCCACCCAAGATGCTGAATTATAGCCGCTCTGATCTTGGCCTGTCATATGCCAAAAACGAGTACTCATACCCGCCGGGCCAACCACTAACGTCTTTTTAACTCGTGGGTCTAAACTAACTGAATTTGCAAAGTGCCCGAGGCCAGCTTTTGTGGCCGTATATATTGGTTCTTTTAATCGTGGCGTCCATTGACTGGTTGATGTCACAGCAACAAATGTGTCGATGTCACCCTGTTGTTGCAATATCTCACGAACAAACCAAACCGGCGCATGTATGCCGACATCAAACATTTCATTAATTTGATCTTCGGATAATTCGGTTACAGTGCCCTCTTGATAGAAGCCTGCCGCATAAACCAACACATCAATTTTTGGCAACGTACCAACAAATGATTCAATATCTCGCGCAAGATTATCAGTATGGGTTAAAGGTAGTTTTTGAAACTCGAGTTGCGAGTCTTTTGGGTCTCGCCTACCCGTTACGATCACATGATGTTTATCGCGAGCATATAAATGCGCAAGTTCTAAGCCTAGGCCAGAAGTTCCGCCAACAATAAGTACATTCATAGCTAAAGTATAAACCCTGTGCTTTAAAACTGGTATTCGACAAAGGTTTTTAAGTATGGCGCTAAGTCTGAGGCTAACAGCACTCCACCCTGCACATTGCCAAGCATCAATGGACCATGCAATAACGCTAAACGCATAAACTTTACATGGTTTGGAGTTAACGAGCCATTTTCGCTCACCGTAAAACCCGCATGCTCACTATCAAATACATAGGTTTGGCCATCGCTAAACGGTTCGCCATCACTGGTTGATTCTAAATTAATTGCATGGCCGGTGACATTGCTCAGCTGTACATACCACCACACGCTGACCGCTTCGATACTCAGCCGAGGTTCGTTCATGGCAATAAATAATTGCTGCACTAAAATAAAATATTCCTCACCCGCATCATCGGTTGTAAATTTATGAACAAGTTTTAATGCGTTGTACACAAAGTCTACTTTTGCCAAATCGTATAAAAATTTGTCGTAATGCGTAATAAGACGTGAACTTGTGAGTGTTGCAAGTTCGCCTTTGCCTGGTACAAAACCAATATCGCTGACACTAAAGAGTTCTATGCCGCCGGCAAGCTTACTTTTTTCCTTACGCACGCCTTTTGCAATTACGCGGACTTTACCAAAATCACGCGTTAACATGGTGACAATTCGGTCTGCCTCGGCATAATTGGTACGTGCCAGCACAATACCTTGGGTGTTATTTGCTTCTCTATACGCCATCGACGGTGCTCTTTGCGGCACCCACCAACTGCTGCAAACTAGTTTTAGGTTTATAAAAATACCGTACAACGCCTAGTTGTTTCCAGACTTTTGGGTCAGACCCAAGTGCGTATTCTGGTACACAACTATGAATAATTACAGGGATATCTGCCCAATCTTCGTAACTTCTAAATTCATGCAAAAATTCTACCCCGCTGTGGCTGGCAAGTTGGAGTTCCAAAATAATGACGTCTGGCTTTGTTTCGTCGACAGCGATTACCGCTGCCTGAGCATCACTGGTAAGTGTCGTTTCTATACCAGCAGCATCAAAGGCTTTTTTATACTGTTTAGCCAAAATAACATCTGGCTCGATAATGAGTGCTTTCATGGTTGTACCCTAACCTACAAGAAGCTGAGCTGAGCAGACATCGGCAAATAAAACCCAATGCCCTTTTGTTTACGATGCGTAAAGCGCTGTAGCTCGCTGCCAAGCGCCTGTGTTAGTTGATCGGAAACCACCAGACCTAACCCAGAATTATGAAGCTCGCTCGGCGCTGCCGAACGTGCTGTACCAGATAAACGACGAGCCTGCTTAACGGCGTTAGCGCTAATGACACCATCTGGCGAATACACACCAAGACGTTGCGTCTTAGGCGCTGTTTGCTGGGCAGCAATAATAAATCGTAGTTTTTTATCACTCGGTTTTTGCGAAATAATCAGGCTTGATACTAAGCCAAATAGCGCACCCTTTAGCGCGGCCTCATTCGCGTAGACAGGTTCAAGCCTCTTTGTAATATCAAGTTCAAGTTCAATACCGTATGATTTTGAAATTTGCCACAAATCTTGGGCAACATCCTGGGCAGCGGCTGCGGTAGATACCGACGTTAATGGTAATTCTGTTTGCAGCGCATCAACTGCAAACAACGCGTAATCAAGCGTCACTAACGCATGCTTGCTTAGTAGCTGAATTTCACGTAACGATGTTTTATCGCCTTTTGATGCCTCGGCGAGTGCACGAACCTGCAAAAACCTTGTTTGCAAATCATACAAAAGCGGAGATACCTGTTTGAGCCCAATTGCGGCTGCATTATCTGTATTAGCCAAAACTACCCTCTGTTTCTTTGCCATACCTTCTTGTATCTAGTATAGCACGAGTAACTTATGGCGAGAATGTAAGATTCTTGAGTACCGTGTTGAAATCGCCAAGCGCACTATCTGTTTCTGTCCAGATTTTAAGCGTCTTATCTCGAATGGGAACAATAATCATCGTGCCTGATTTTTGTGGCTCTAATTGCCCCGTTAACTTAACGCCGGCAGTCGCACCCTTAACTTGCTCTGGCGTATATGCACTTACTTTTACCGTTCCCGCTTGGGTAGCGGCAGAATATTGCTGCAACACGGATGTGTATGGTGTCGAGGTGTATTGCATTCGTAACGCAAAATTGTTTTTGCCTTGTGTGTTCGGGACAAACCCTGGTGCAAAATAACCATCTAATGGATTGGCGCCATCAGTTTGTTCAACAACGTATGCACTCCATGTTTTTGGATACACAATCTTAACACTCGCGAACTGATTAGGGCTTGTATATGTTTTAAGTGGCGATTTTTCTTGTTCGGCAAATTGAGCTTCTAAATCTTTTTTCTGCTTTTCGTTAGCCGTTACAACTGCCGCAGCTGCTTTTTTATCACTGTTATTTTTATAATCTTGCATCTGGCCATATGCCCAAAACCCAAACACAAGTGCTGCAACTAACAATAGAATTGTTACAGCAAGCCCAAGAATAAAACCAACCGGGGGTTTACTGCTGGGTAATTGCGGTGCTGGTTGCAGCCCTGGATTCTGAGGTGGGAACTGCGGTTGCTGTGGGTATTGTGGGTTAGTGTTAGGTGGCATTGCTCTTATGCTAACAAATTTAGCGCATTGTTGGTAGTTGTAAGTTGCATGCAGCGCTTATTTATATTCATACAAATAGAGAGCCTGTGACGATTTAGCAGGCTTTTTGCCTGGAATAGTAAACGCGTAACTCACAAGTTTGACGCGTTTACCTTTATATTGTTGTGCAACTTTTTTATCCAATGTATTCATATATTTATCAAGTAAGAATACGTATATTGCATCTGTTGGCGGCCATTCTTTTGCCCAAAAGTTACCCCAGTGAATACTAATATTCTTGCGATATTTAAAGCACACTAGGTACGACACAAGTACAAGAATTGGGTTGAGTTCGTAACCGACTGCCTGTATTCCCCGCGCTGCCGCTGCGCGAAGCATACGACCATCACCCGAACCGAGTTCTATCAGTGTCTGCCCGGGTTGTAGCGCTAGCAAATCAAGCGCATCGTGTTGCTGCTTTTTGAGTGTCGGCACATATGGTGCACCAAACAGCAATACTCCTGCGAAGCAAATGATAAGCCCAATAAATACACCTAACCAAATCACGTACTAGCCGGTAACTTTTTTGGTTAGTTGCTCAATTTTTGCTTGTGTATCAGCTAAATACGCCTCGAGCTCTGCAAGTAATACTTCAGCCCGTTGATATTTACCAATTGCCTCGTCTACTGACACATCGGCGCTTTCGAACCAAGCGAGCAGTTCGTCTAGTTCGGCTCGGGTTTTTTTATAATCAAATTCTTTTTTAGGCATAGTTTTGCTCCTTATTAGTAGTTTTTACCCCTGTTATATTCGCTTCTATCACGCCATCACTCAGACGCACCGTAACTGCGTCACCAACAGTTAATTGCCCTACGCTACGCACGACTAGTTCGTTACGCCGTACAAGAGCATACCCGCGCTGCAAAACATGTTGCGGATTATATGCCTGTAGTAAGCTACGGGTGGTCGCTATATCGTGTCGCGCGTCTTCTAGTACGCTCTGCACTTGCCTCGCAAGTGCTGTTTTAAGATAGCCCATATTCTGTCGTTCGGTACTTACTGCCTGCTTAAGTACCGTCATGAGCTGTACCTTTAACTGACCAACCGCGGCAAGCTCGGTCTTTCTGTCGGGAACTAATAGCTCAGCCGCGTTACTCGGCGTACTCGCGCGTTTATCGGCAGCAAGCTCTGCAAGGCTCTCGTCTATTTCATGGCCTATTGCAACTAGTGTCGGAATGCGACTAGCAGCAACGGCACGTACAACTCGTTCGTCATTAAACGCCGAAAGATCGTCTGCGCTACCGCCACCCCTGGTAACAACCACAACATCCGCAAGATTAGCCTCGGTATTGGCCGCAGCGAGTGCAGCCGCAAGTTGTGCCGGGGCTGGCTCGCCCTGCACTTGTACATCGTACGTATCGATGGTCACAAATGGCCACCTGGCCGAAATAATCTTTATAAAATCAGCATACGCGGCTGATTCGATTGACGTAACAAGTGCAATCCTAGCAGGTGGATGTGGCAAATACCGTTTGCGCGATTCATCAAACAAACCTTCGGCCGTTAGTTTAGCTTTTAAAAGTTCAAATGCTTTTTTAATCGAACCTTCGCCACTTGGCTGAATGGTTTGTACGGTAACGCTAAAACCAAACTGCGGGTGCAACCGCGGTTGGCCAGTAATTTTTACCATCATGCCATCTTCTAGTGGCCCAGGCAGTGCGTACACACTAGCAAAACAGCTTACTTTTGCGAGCTCGTCTTTAAGATCAAAGTACACCCACTTATTTTTACTAATACGAAAATTTGAAAGCTCGCCTTCTATGCTGGCTAGCCCAAACGCGTATTCTAGCGTCTGGTTCGCAATTGCTACAAAATCGCTAGGACTTAGAACTAATTCCGGATTCAATTGTCGGTACCTCCGCATCACCTTTGCGTAGCGCCATTTGGTACAAAATAAAACCAATTGGCAAAAAGATAATCATTGTAAATATGCGGTACACAAGCGTCGCAGAAAGCGCCAAAGCCTTTGGAACGCCGGCACTTGTTAGTGTGGCAGTCATGAGTGCCTCGTACACACCAATACCACCAGGCAAAATGGCAATCAAACCTGCAAAACTCGCCACAGCATACGCCAAAATCACCGCACCCGGATTCACCAAATGGCCAAGCGCTATGTATGCCAAATATGCAGTTGCTATCTCTGTTGCATTAATCACGAGCGCCCAAATAAACGGCACTTTTAATTTGCGCCAATCTTTAGAAATTGCAGTGTAATCTTTGTGTAAATCTTCGAACGTTTTTTCGATTTTTTCGATATCAATTGTATTTTTGCGCTTGGTAAATGGTGTTAAAACACTGTTCGCCAGTTTCGGCAAAAAAGCAGTAAAGCCTTTAATACGCTTTGAATCGCTAATAATATACACGCCAACCATCGTGCCAAACAAAGTGATAAACGCTATTGATAACCCAATATATAACGCGATGCCGCCGCCACTTGTACCGCTACCAAAACTTAAGAAAAACAGACCAATGAACAGCAAAATCAAAAAGCTAATAAACGTAAGTGCAAACCGCATTGCCTGGGCGAGCGTGGTGCGTGACACGGCGATACCATGCCTTCGCAAGCGCAAACTTAGGTACGAAAATCCTGCTACACCTCCACTCGGAAACACATGATTCACAAAATTAAGTTCGAGTGCAATTTTATACATGGTCATACGACCAAGTACATCCCCACTCTGTTTAAAATAGCTCCTGTAGAGTTCTGCAACAGCATAATAGTTAAGCAGCTGCATAGGAATCATTAAAAAGATAATCTCCCATTTGGCGCCACCAATCTCTTTTAGGCCATTGGTTATCTGCGGCCAAGACACGTATAACAACACGCCAAGGGCGATAAGCGTGATGATATTTATAATCAGCTTAGCTTTTTTAGATAACATATTCTTGGACTAGTATACTCCATCCGAGTATAATCAACCCCATATGCAATCATTGGTCATTTTAGGGCGACAACCACTTTTAGGTATCGCGGAACTCGAAAGTTTATACGGAGCAAAAGCAATCACGCAATTCGGTGATAAGTTTGCCTTGTTAAACGTTGATGCAAATAAAATTGAGTTCAACCGACTTGGGAGTGTTATCAAGCTCGTAACGGTCGTTAAAGAGTTACAGACCACCGATTGGCCGGTAGTTGAGCGATACTTGCTGGCGATGACCAAAGAACACCTCGATTACATCCCTACCGAAGGTAAATTTAACGTTGGTATTAGTAGCTACGGCGTAAAAGTAACACCAAAGAACCTCACTGCAAGCGCGCTATCAATCAAAAAGATAGTTAAAGCCAGTGGTCGCTCAATTAGAATCGTCCCAAACAAAGGCGCCACCCTTTCTACCCCACAAGTACTCCACAATCACCTTGCTGGCGCCGAACGCGGCTGGGAGCTTGTATGCGTACGCTATGGCAACAAAACTTTGGTTGGTCTTACTATGGCCGAACAAGATATTGATGCATATTCTGCGCGCGACCAAGCTCGCCCTAACCGTGACGCGTTTGTTGGTATGCTGCCACCAAAGCTTGCGCAAACCATTATTAACCTTGCACTTGGGACAACGCCCGTAAAAGAAGCTGTTGTGCTCGACCCATTCTGTGGCACAGGCGTACTACTGCAAGAAGCGTTGCTCATGGGCGCGAATGTAATTGGTACTGACAACGAAGCCCGCATGATCGAATATTCAACAGGTAATATCAAGTGGTTGCAAGATCGCTGGCGCGAAGCGAACGGCTCGGTACAGATAGAACTTGGCGATGCTCGCGATCATCAGTGGCAGCAACCAATTACCACCGTTGCAGCCGAAACATACCTTGGACACCCCATGTCAAACATCCCTTCACCAGATAAGTTGCGTGCGATTTTAGAGCCCGTTAACTTGCTGCACAAGAAGTTTTTGCAAAACCTGCACAAACAACTTAAACCCGGCACGCGTATTTGTATTGCAGTACCTGCATGGAATGTAGGCCAAAATCGCTTTAAACACCTCCCTGTTCTTGACCAATTAACAGATTTAGGGTACAATCGAATGGTTCTTGAGCGAGTACCAACAAAAGAGCTCCTATATTTTAGGCCTGATCAGATTGTTGCACGCGAGCTCGTAATACTTATAAGGAAATAATGTATGTCACACGTTAAAGCTGGTGGAACCAGTAAAAACAATCACGATAGCCCAGGCCAACGTCTTGGTGTGAAGCGTTTTGGTGGCCAAGCTGTCCGTACTGGTGAAGTTCTCGTGCGTCAGGTTGGTGAAACAAAAGTTGCCGGCGACGGCACTTTTATGAGCCGAAACTACACTATTCACGCTGCTAAAGACGGTGTTGTTTCTTTCAAACAACGCGCTGTTCGCCGTTACACTGGCAAAACAGTTCGTCGCACCGAAGTTGTTGTAGAATAATTTTTACTTTGACCAACTAAAAATCCCCTCGCCTGAGGGGATTTTTGATTATTAGCGTATACGTTCTTTTAGATACTGCATCACTGGAACCCTATTTGGGCCAACATAGTTTGCGCCATTAACTGCACGTCGCAAATACTTTGGGGCAATACCATCAATCAAGCTCGCATCAAACGACACTTTATCATCACGGGTCATTTTTTCTTCTACCCAACGCGAACGACGAGAGGTTTCTGCACCAACTTTACGCACAATCGTTGCGTACGTCTGTTTGAGTGCTTCTGTATCACGCCTCCGTAGGCTATCTTTTGCAATCGCAAAGTCTGTCTCGATACCTAGCATATCAATAATTGCTGGGTCTATGCTTTGTAGGTCAGTAATAAGTTCTGTAGCGTCCCGAGTAACACGCTCTACAGGCATGTCGGATTGTAAAATGACATCTTCGGCAATCTTCGCCATAACGCGATTTAAGTCTTCTTTAGGAACCGTTTCACGTAGTTGTCGCAAGGCAGCCTCGGCATTAATAAATGCCTCTGGAGCTGTAGGTGTTGGCAGTTCTTCGATAACTAGCGCAACATTGTGCTTTAGTGATACTGCCCCCACGCGCTTACCACGTGGATTAGCGGCCTCAACATCTGAGACATCTTTGGGGGCTTCATTGGTACCCCATTCTACCGTAGTACCGTTAGATGAATTTTGATCGATGATAGAAATAGTGCCTTGCTCGTCAATTCGAACAGTAAGTTGCTGACGTGACGTAAATTGGTTGGTTGCAAACGTATTTTCACGCGGGTTGCCGGCTGAATCTGTTTTAGAACGGCCGTATTCAAAGACATCGCCATCACGCAACCCTAAGACTTCAAAATCACCATTTTGGTCTGCTGAATTGCCAACAATAATGTAACGTGCAGCGTCACTTACCTGTTTACCGCAATAATCACGCATACCGTTATTCGATATAATATCGCCCATATCAACAATCTTAAGTGATGTTGCCTGTTCACCACCAGGAGTAATCGTTGCAACTAAACGGTATCCCTCTTGGGTAAATGCGCTATTTATTCTATTTGGATCAATAACGACACCTCGTTTTTCTTGGCCTGCATTTGTATTTAAGAATCGAGAGCCAGAGCCAGCGACATGTTCGAGGTTTTCATCTGGGTAGTCACCCCTGCCGATATCGATTGATGATGGTAATCTGTTTGTCATATTTGTTTTTTGAATTACTAATATTCATATTAGCATAAGCTTTGCTTTTTGTCAATATAGGGTCATAGTAGCCCGTACCGTTATATAAAAACGACCCCATTTGGGGCCGTTTAGATAATACGTTTAGATTACTCTATAAGCCGAGGTGATGCTTGATTCGCTCGACAACATCGGCAATAACAACTTGTGATTTAACCAAGTATTCGTCTACACCCAAGCTTTCGGCACGTTGCTTATCGGTGTCTTGGCTGAGCGCAGTAAGCATAATAATGCGTACATTTGCAGTCTCTGGTGTGTTGCGCAAGATATCGAGCACATCAAAACCACTAACTTTTGGCATCATGGCATCAAGCAAGATTAAATCTGGCTTAAACTCCATTGCCGCAGCAAGAGCGTCTTCGCCATTAGGAACACGACGGATTGTAAAGCCTTCAGCCTCAAGCCTTGTTTGATATACACTCGCTAGACCATCATCATCTTCAACGAGCAGGATTTTTTTGTGTAGATCATTCATACGTTAATCTTAAGCCATTACCTGCTAATAATGCAAGGCTCTAGCGTTTTAAGAGATTTTCTTTGGCGGCATTAAGTTGCGTATCAACCGCTGCTTTAATGTTATCAGCCGTTAACTCAACCTTAATATTTGGTTCAATGCCTTCTTTGTCGATATTCTTACCAGCTGGCGTATACCAACGTGCAACCGTGACTTTTAGCACATCACCGCCCTTAAAGGTACTGAATTCTTGCACGCTACCCTTACCGAACGACTTCGTGCCCATAACCAGTGCTGCATTGTTGTCTTTTAGGGCGCCTGCCGTAATTTCGCTGGCGCTGGCGCTACCTTCGTTAATAAGTACAACTGTTGGAACTCCCACGAGTTGGCCATCACCTTGGGCGGCGTATGATTGGATAACTTTGCCATCACGTTTTTCTTGCAAAATGATTTGGCCGTTCTTAAGCCACTGGCTGGACACACTGACTGCAGATGTAAGATAGCCGCCAGGGTTATTGCGCATATCAAGTACAATTCCCTTTACATTTTTTGCTTTAAAATCTTTGGCAGCCGCATCGACCAAGCCATTAGTATCTTCAGCGAAGCGTGAAATTTGGATATAGCCAATGTTATTATCGATGATTTTACTTGTGACGCTTGGAATGGTGATGGTATCGCGAACAATGGTAAATTCAAGACGCTGCTGGCCATCACGGATAACCACGAGCTTAACGCTTGTGCCCTTTTCGCCCCTAATACGCTTTACGGCTTCGTCAACGCTTAGCCCGGTAGCATCTTGACCATCAATGCTAATAACCACATCTTTAGATTTAAGGCCTGCTTTTTCGGCCGGGAAGCCAGCGATTGGCGAGATAACGACAATATCATTACCTTGCTTGCTTAGTTCGGCGCCGATACCACTAAATGAACCATTGAGTTGCTCGCTAAACGCTTTTGCGCCATCAACATCAAAGTAGGTCGTATATGGATCACCGGCGGCCTCGACTAGACCCTTTTTCATGCCTGTCATCAGTTTTTGCTCGTCTAATTTACCGTCGTATTTTCGCTTAAGTGCTTGGTAAACTTCGTTCACGCTTGAATAATCAAGCCGAGCTGGCAAATCGCGGTTCGCGGTCACTGGCTTCATAAAACTAAGCTGCCAGCTGCCCTTACCAAACTCTAGGCCGCTAAAAAATACGCCACCTAAAATAAGAATGCTAATAAATCCAATTACAAACCAACGCAAAGCGCCGGATTTTTTTTGCCCCCGAGGCGTACCGTCTGTTTTTGTCATATTCCGTTATAGTTTAGCATACCAAAGCTGAGAAGAACCTAAGCAACACAGCAATTTATAAGAAATAAAAAGAGTGGCCTGTGCCACTCTCTGTTTATACGAGATTACTAAATTTATGGGAAGTGTATGAACGTCATGGGGCCAAGGCTCGAATTATCAGCCGATAGTGACATTTCGCTATACATACCCCACTGTCCATTCACTGGCCAGTTGTATTGGCTAACGGTAACAGTTCGGCCATTGACGGCTTCGACATACATAGCGTGACCATAGTAGCCATTAAATGTAATCGCAACGTCGCCTACCTGTGGATTACGATCCACTGACATACCTGCGGCGCGAGCATTGCCTGGCCACTGGTTAGCGTTACCAACACCACCCCAGTACGGCATGTTTCGCCCAGACTGAGCAACCTTAAACGCGGTATAACTTACGCATTCCCTGTTATACATACCCCAGCTGTCTATCAATGAATCTTGTGGTGCGCGGCTCCAGGCAGTTGGATACCCACCATTAGAACCATCACCAGTTAAGAGTACGGTGCCCGATGCAGCCATCTTAGCTGCAATGTCTGCCATAACTTGCTGTTGTTGTGCGCGAAGATTACCTACCATTTGCTTATAAGCGGCTTCTTGACCCTTGGTTTGATCGAGTAAACTCTGCTGTTGTTGCTGTGTGGCTTGCAGTGAGTCCTGCTGTGCCTGTTGCTGGCCTAATAACTTTTGTTGCTCAGCTTGCTGTGACTGAATTTGTTGCTTAAGGGCAATTACCTTTTGGGCAGAATCTTGGATACCGCTTTTGAGACGCTCGAGGTAGGTTTGATCGTTTATGAACTGGCTAAAGCTATCGCTACCAATTAGCAGCTCAACTGTTGAAGCGCCATCTTTCTTGTAGAGTGCCTGCACGCTCGCCTTTAATAGCAGTTTCTGCCTATCAAGTTCGGCCTGTGCTTTATCGAGACTAGCTTGTAGTTCGTTAATTTTGCCTTTCGTCAGCTCAATTTGCGTTTGCAATGATGAAATACGCAGGCTTAACTCGGCAAGTTGGTTCTGAAGCGAGTCTGCTTGGGCGGCTAACTCTTTAGCCTTGGCGTTATTATCATTAATTTGCGCTTGTAACGCATTATTTTGCGCACGAAGTTCTTCGAGCGTAGCAGCTAATGTACTACCCTGCGAGGCAACCACAACCACAACCATAGACAAAGCAGCGATTGTTCGCGCAACAGATTTAAATTGTGGTTTGGTTATTTGTTTTTTCATGGCAGAGAGCCAATTACTAATCACACCATAATCATACCAAAAAAAGCGCTTATGGTCAATGTCTGCGGCGCCCTACCAGTACTTGAGTTTGAGATGTTTTTCCATTGCAAGCAGGCTGGAAATAACACCGACGAGGATACCAAGCATAATTGCTGCTCCGTACATTGCAGCGATGATTTTAGGATCTGTGAAAAACGTATAAGTGACTGCAAATTCTGCTTGGGTAGAAACTTTGCTACCGAGCGAAAAAATTGCCGCAAGCACCACGCTTGACGCTACAATACCGGCGATAATACCGTACATGCTTGATTCAACCAAAAACGGACCCCTGATATACCCAGGTGTCGCACCGATAAGTTTCATAATTCGAATTTCTTCTGAACGCGTAAAAATTGCCATGCGAATCGTATTAAAGATAATAAGCATACTAACTACCGCAAACACCGCTGCAGCAATAATACTTGCGGTAGTTATAAACTTTTGCGCTGCCGCTGCTCTATCGATAGTCTTTTTTGCATCAGTTTTACCTAACGTAATACTATCAACAATTGATTTGTAGACTTCTTTTTTAGGAATATTGCCGACATCATTTATTTTGCCCAAATTCGCGACGCTAACTTCAAACGAGGCTGGTAATGTGTTGCCACCAAGCAGCGCAAGGCCCTCTAATAATTTTTGATCGTTCTGAAAGCTTTCGCTAAATTGTGCCTGAGCCTGATCTTTAGATACAAACGTTACTTCGGCGACATACGGGTTGGTTGTTAGCTCTTTTTTTAGCTCGCCCACTATCTCTGGCTTGGCATCATCTTTTAGATAAATCGATACTTTTAAGTTCTTTGATAACTCGGCAATTGCATTACGGGCGGTCACGTTAAGTACAACTGCAGATAAAATGATAACCAACGCAACAACCATGACTGCGGTGGCAGCAACCGTTAGCCAAGAGTTACGAAAGAAGTTTTGGACGCCAGCAATAGTAATACGACGTAGCGTAATGAGCTTTCGTTTCATACGTCGCGGTATCCTCCGCTTGCTCGGTCGCTAGCTACTTGGCCGTCTTTTATAGTAACAACGCGCCGTTTGAGCTTATTAACAATATCCATGTTGTGGGTCGTTAGCAGAACGGTTGTGCCATAGCGGTTAATTTTTTCGAGAACTCTAATGACATCCCATGCATGCTTTGGGTCGAGGTTACCTGTTGGCTCATCGGCAATCAAAATCTTGGGCTGACGTGCGATGGCTCGGGCGATTGCTACGCGCTGGCGCTCACCACCAGACAACTCGCCGGGATAGTTATCTTCTTTGCCTGTTAGGCCAACGATTTCAAGGACCCGTGGTACGGTATGGCGAATTTCTTTGTTGCCCATACCAACAACTTCAAGCGCAAACGAGACATTTTCAAACACGGTTTTGTTTGGCAATAATTTAAAGTCCTGAAAGACGACACCAATCTTGCGACGTAATAATGGGATATTCTTATCTTTCAGCGTCTCATAATCAATACCACCAACAATAATCTTGCCGCTGGTTGGCTTTTCTTCTCGGGTTAAAAGCTTTAATAGGGTTGATTTGCCGGCACCACTTGGCCCAACAATAATCACGAACTCTTTTGGTTCGACATGCAGGCTAACACTTTTAAGTGCTGTTCCACGTCTGTTGTAGTTTTTTGTTACCCTATCCAGAAGAATCATACTGCTTTTGATTATAGCAGATTATACCGACTGGTTCTGTGTTTGTATAAGATGAGATGTGAAGCCTGCGCGCACTAATTGCTCATATGCGTCCCACACGTTCGGCGGTATCTTTTGCTCAATCTGGAAACCAAACTTCGGGTATTCCCGAATTCGTTGCAAGTCACCCACCATGATACTAAGCGCATCGTCTTTAGGAATATGATAATCGAGATATTCTTCGTAGCTCAACAGTGGTGATGTGACAGTAACTGATGGTTTATCGCCTGGCCATTGCTGCATAAAAGTTGCGTATGTGCGTCGCTCCATGTACGGTTTTTGAACTAATATAATTGACTTAGGGCTAATCTTTTTTGACTTAAGTAACTCATACGTAAATGTAATATTCTCGGCAGTATTGGTTGAATGTGACTCAATTATAATTTTTTTCCGAGGAACACCTCTTGCAATCGCAACGTCTGCAAAAATCTCCGCCTCCGACTTAGTAAATATATCTTTGGTAAGTTTTCCGAGGCCGCCAGAAATAACCAAGTAATTACCGTATCCGTCCATCATCAAATCAGCAGCTCGCTCTGCTACACGAGTATCATGGCTGCACAGGCAAAAAATTACATCGCTCTTAGCTAACTCACAATGAAGAAGCATATAATCCCAGATTATTTTAGCGGCTTTGTCTACTTCTTCCTCGCTCACGCCTAAGCTTCTTTCGTAACATACCACTCGAGGTATGAATTCATGAAGTCATCGAGTTTACCGTCAAGCACACCACTAGTGTCACTCGTTTCGAACCGAGTGCGTAAATCCTTAACCATGCTGTACGGATGAAGCACATAGCTACGAATTTGGTTGCCCCACGCTGCCTGCTCGTTAGGGCCTTTTAGCTCACTGATTTTTTCTTTGTGCTGTTCGAGCTGCAGGCTAGCAAGTTTTGAACGCAGAATTGTCATTGCTGTTTCTTTGTTCTGGAGCTGAGAGCGTTCGTTTTGAATAGCCACCACGATATTGGTCGGTATGTGAGTAATGCGGACAGCGCTATCTGTTGTATTGACGCTTTGCCCGCCATGTCCGCCAGCGCGATAGACATCAATTTTTAGATCCTTTTCGTCAACCGCGACCTCGTCTGGTTGCTCAATTTTTGGCATTACTTCTACCTTTGCAAAGCTTGTTTGGCGTAGATTATCAGCATTAAACGGGCTCAAACGTACAAGACGATGTACGCCTGCTTCTCCTTTAAGCCTGCCATACGCAAGTACACCGCTAATTTCTAATGTGACACTTTTCAGCCCTGCCTCTTCGCCATTGGATTGCTCAATCACAACGCTACTCATTTCAGGATGTGCCTCTGTCCATCGCAGATACATTCGCAGGAGCATTTCGGCCCAATCTTGAGCATCAGTGCCACCCGCCCCAGCATGAATGCTCATAATCACATCATGATCATCGTACTGGCCACTAAACAGTAGTTCATGCTTTAACGTTTCAAACGTCTGCTTTTGCGTAGCTAGCGTAACTTCAAGCTCCTGCTTAACAGATGTATCACCCATATCTGCTAGCTCTTTTGATTCAGCAACAATACGCTGCACGGCAAGCCACGGTTCTGTGCGAGCTTTTAGCTTTGCGATTTGCTTTGTGACTGCCTGGGCATGTTGCTGGTCGTTCCAAAACGTCGGTTCGTTAACCTGCTGTTCGAGTTCTGATATTTCACTCACTAACGAGCCAAGTTGTAACTGCTCGGTTGCTTTTGCAATCGCGAGTGAAAGTTCGTCGAATTCATGAATCAGGTCATCCATGAGGCTAATTATACCCTCACTTATAGGTTGCGCTGATAATTGAGCGTAGTTTTTCAGGATTTATCTTGTCGATAGCACCATAAAACGAAAGCGACCAAGGATTATACGACGCAAGGCACAGTTGTGCGGCCTTAATAACAGAGTCTGCGGTAACGGCTTTAATTTTTTCTTCTACTGCCTGCATTTCTTCTATTTTTTCGTCCATGACAAACGGGTCAATATAGGCGCTGAGCACTGAGCCAACCGTTTGATAGCCACGTTGGTAATTACCGAGAGCATAATTTTTAGCCGACTGCATCTCTTCTGTCGTAAAGTCACCAGCGGCCACAGCAGTTAGCTCTTTTGCAATAAGCTCAAAAAGCGGTTCGATATTTTCTGGTAAAACTTGGCCACCAATCCACCAAATGTGGTTATCGCGCAAACGATATTTCTCGTAGCCTATGCCATACACGAGCCCTCGCTCGCGGGCAGTGCCGAAAATCCGTGAGTGCATAGTTCCCATGAGGGTGCCAAGCAACGCTTCCATTTCGTAATCTTCACTTTCTGTAAGCACATGGTCTAAGCCTGTTTCCCAGCGATAATAGACGTTTTCTACCGAGGAATCAGGAATAAGAATCGTTTCGGTAACATGCTGCAACGTCTCGCCCGGTAACGCAATACGCTCACCAGTTGTTGGCAGGTCTATTTCACTAATACGTTTTAAGATTTCGTCTTTATGTGGGGCCACAGCACCTGCGATAAAAAAGCGTAAGTTGGGGTTAGTGTGGGTTTTTGCATAGTGCGCTTTTACGTCATCTAGTGTGATGTTTTTTAGCTGTTTTTCACGTTCGGTATATGGCAAATCAATCATGCCGATTGCCTGGCCTGCAACAAGGCTTAGCTCGATTGAATGATTGTTGCGACGGCTTTTTAGCTCTTCGCGAACATTCGCTTTTTCGGCATCAAACTCTTCTGGCAAAAATAGCGGTGCTTCTATGGCGACGCACAATAAATCGAGTATTCGTTCAGTCTCAAATTCGGCACACTCGGCAACATACGACATATGATACGTCCCTGTCGAAGCGTTATTGTACGCACCGTTTGCGCTAAATTCTTTACTAAAATCACGTGATTTCGCGTAGCGTTTATTAGCACCCAGTACTAAGTGCTCCATGATGTGAGCCGTATCCCACTTATCTACGGGAGATAAGTAATCACCGGCGCGAAAATTAAAATCAAACGATACAACCGTTGCGTCAGGCACGTCAATTAAAAGGCCTTTAGCCCCAGTCGGTAGCTCAACTAGCTCGACAGTATGCTTCATAGAGTACTAACTAACGACGACTCTTTTTGCGATTTTGGCGCTCGCTTTTGCGGGCAGCCTTTTTCTTTTTAACTGGGCTTGGTTTCTTAGCCTTGCGGCCACTGAATTCGTCTTCGTGAATAACTTCTGCCTCTGTAATCACGTTCGCATTATCAACTGAGTTACGTGCAGCGCGCGTTAATTCTGTTTCGTGCATCTTCGCGTGTTCTGGATCCATGTTCATAGGCATAGCGTGCATAACATTACGAAGCACTTCGCGGCGAAGCACATGTTGCATTGCTTCGAACATGGCTTGTCCTCGACGACGATATTCAACTAATGGGTCACGCTGCCCGACGCTCGTCCAGTGAATACCCTCTCGCAAGTGTTCCATATCTTCTAAGTGCTGCATCCATAAGTTATCAAGAATCTGGAAGTAAATGTCACGCTCGACTGCTCGCATGATTTCTGGAGTAAACGCAAGCTCACGGGCTTCATATAACTCCATTGCTTCTTGCTCGAGCACTTGTGCAAACTTTTCAGCATCAGCATCAAACAACCTATCAAGTGTTGGCTCATCAAAAGGAAACACCTCAGTAATATGCTTTTCGTACTCTTCGTCTTTGCCAGGTAGGCTTGCGAGTGCTTGCGCTTCTTCTTTAATAAATTGATGAATACGATCACCAATATTTGCATTTTCAAGTAGCGCACGACGAGTTTCGTAGGTTGCCTTACGGTGGCGGTTCATCACGTCGTCATACTTAACGACATTTTTACGAGCATCAAAGTTAAAGCCTTCTACTTTCTTTTGAGCGCTCTCAAGGCTCTTGCTTACCACACGGTTCTCGAGTGGCATATCCTCATCAACTTTAAGCCTATCCATAAGGGCGGCAATGCGATCACCACCAAAGATACGCATAAGGTCGTCTTCGGTACTAACGTAGAACTGAGTGATACCTGGGTCACCTTGGCGACCAGAACGACCACGAAGCTGATTGTCTATACGGCGTGATTCATGACGCTCTGAACCGAGCACGAACAAGCCACCAAGCTTTTTCGCTTCTTCGGCAAGTACGATGTCAGTACCTCGTCCAGCAATGTTCGTCGCAAGGGTGACAGCACCCTTTTGGCCTGCTTTCGCAACGATATTTGCTTCTTTTTCGTTGTTCTTTGCATTAAGTACTTGGTGAGGAACACCAGCTTTTTTAAGCGCAGAGCCAAGCTCTTCGTTGTTTTCGATTGAAACAGTACCAATAAGCACAGGCTGGCCTTTTTCATGCAATTCTTTTACAGCTTGCACGATTGCCTTGTTCTTGGCTGCCTTATTCTTGTAAATGCGGTCTGGCAGGTCTTTACGTTGGATATCACGATTCGTTGGAATCTCGATAACATCGAGCTTGTAAATCTGATGGAACTCTTCGCTCTCGGTCAGCGCTGTACCAGTCATACCAGATAGTTTTTCGTATAACCTAAAGTAGTTCTGGAAACTAATTGTCGCAAGCGTCATTGATTCTTCTTGGACAGTGACACTCTCTTTTGCTTCGATTGCTTGGTGCAGACCTTCGTTGTAGCGACGACCATTAAGTAAACGGCCGGTAAATTCGTCGACAATCACAACTTCGCCGTCATTTGTTACCACGTAATCTTTGTCGCGAATAAATAGCGCGTGGGCACGCAATGCTTGTTCGAGGTGATAAATCGTACGGATGTTTCCCTCTTCGTACAAGTTCTTTATACCAAGCAACTTTTCAACTTTTTCGACACCTTCGTCTGTAAGTGAAACTCGCTTTTCTTTTTCATCAATAACGTATAGCTCCGACTTAAGCTGGCTTACCACGCGGGCAAATTGCGTGTATGCCTGGCCGCTTGAAGTACTTGGCGCACTAATAATAAGTGGTGTTCGGGCTTCGTCAATAAGGATTGAGTCAACCTCGTCGACGATAGCAAAATGAAGCTCGCGTTGGCGTAGTTGGTCGACTTCGCGGACCATGTTGTCACGCAAATAGTCAAAACCGTATTCGTTGTTTGTGCCGTAAGTAATATCTGCACGATACGCTTCTTGGCGCGTGCAAGGGCGTAAGTGGCGGAATCGTTCATCGGTGTGGTCTTCGTTTGTATATTCTGGGTCATAAATATACGATGCATCCGGGATAATAACACCAGTGGTTAAACCTAAGAAGTAGTACACTTGGCCCATCCATCCTGCGTCACGTTGTGCAAGATATTCGTTAACCGTAACGACATGCACACCCTTGCAGGTGAGAGCGTTTAGATATACGGGCGCGGTTGCAACAAGCGTCTTACCTTCACCTGTCTTCATTTCGGCAACATTACCCTCGTGTAGTGCAATACCACCAATAAGCTGCACATCAAAGTGACGTTGGCCAAGTTTACGCCATGCAGCTTCACGGACAACCGCAAACGCATCAGGCAAAATTTTATCAAGTGACTCTTTTTTAAGTCGCTCTTTTAGAACCTCAGTTTGCTTTGCAAGCTCGGCATCCTTGAGCTTTTTATACTTAGGCTCAAGCTTGTTAACCTCGCCAACACGGCGACGCAAGCGACGCACAGTTCCTTTTTGGTTATCACCAAGAAGTGTTTTCAGAAAATTACTCATAAGAAAAACAGACCTTTCATTACCCTCACGGACATTCGACGTCTATTGTACCTCAAGTCAAGGCCTGTTGTCGAACACTTTTGACACGAACGCAAGTTAAGCCTTAGTTGATGATTTCTTGCGCACTATTCTGCCAAGCAAGGTGCGTATTTTTACTTCGTTACGTCCACTCTTTGCAGACGATTGAGACTTGTATTTACGGAGTTGCGTCTTTAGCTTTTCTTCGACAATATCAATTGCGGCGTACATATTTACGGTCGTCTCTTTTGCTGTAATGACCTCGCCTGGCAAGTACAGAACAACTTCAACACTGCATTGTTTTTTATCCTTAGACTTTGATTCTTTAAGGCGTACTTCGGCATGGGCACTTTTGCGGGCATGTCGTGGCATATAGGCATCAAGTTTGCCTACCTTTTTCTTGACATACTTCTGGATATCCTTCGTTGCGTCGGTGTGGATACCGGCAATTTCTAGTTTATTTATCATAGGATCTCCCTTCCGTTTATGTAACGTCTTAATACTTCCGGAACAATCAACTTTCCGTCGTCAGTCTGAAAATGCTCGATAATTGCAACAAGTGTTCGGGCCATTGAAACGGCTGTGCCGTTAAGCGAATGTGCCAGCTCAACGGTGCCGTCTTGCCTGCGCACCCGGATATTGAGGTTTCTCGTTTGAAAATCAGTACAGTTCGAACAACTCGTTAATTCGCGGTACATACCATCCACCTTTGACCAATACTCGATATCATATTTTTTAGCAGCGGGCGCGCCCAAGTCACCACTTGCGATATTGATGATGTGATACGGAATGCCAATTGCCTGCCAAATTTCTTCTTCGATGCCAAGAATGCGCTCGTGCATTGCGTTGCTGTCTTCGGGTAACGTATAGGCGTACATTTCGAGCTTATTAAACTGATGAACCCTGAACAATCCACGATTATGTTTACCATACGTGCCTGCCTCTTTGCGGTAACAGGCGCTATACCCCGCATACAAAAGCGGTAGCTTTGATTCTTCTAGTATTTCGTCAGCATGATACCCAGTCATCGACATTTCAGAGGTAGCGATAAGGGATAAATCTTCATTTTCTATGAAGTATTCGTCGCTTTGCTCGCTTGAACGAGGTGCAAACCCAGTACCGGTTACAACATTAGAATTAACCATGTGAGGCACAGTCATATAGGTGAAACCTTTACCAACGAGCAAATCAATTGCATACTGGACAACCGCGTTTTCGAGTAATGCTAAATCACCTTTCAAGAAGTAGAATTTTGCGCCTGCAACTTTCGCTCCGCGATCAAAATCAACCCAATCTCGAGCAACTGCAAAATCAAGATGATCAACCGCAATTCCGCTTGTATCACCAAATTTCTTTATCTCTACGGAGTCTTCTTCGCCGCCTAGGGGTACATCATCAAAATGAAAGTTTGGTATCTGCTTTAATAGCACCAGCCAAGATTCTTCTGTTTCTGCCAATAATTGCTCGCGCTCAGCGAGCTCGACTTTAAGCAATTTACCTTCGTTAACAAGTTCTTCTGAGGTTTTACCACCCTTCATACTGGCTGCAATTTCATTACGTCGTTGTCGCAACGACTCTACCTGGCCAAGAAGGACTTTTCGTTCTTCATCTAGGGCAAGAAGTGCGTCAATATCGACGTTATAGCCTTTTTGCTGGGTTTTTTCTTTTACAAGTTCTGGATTCTCTCGGACAAACTGTATATCTACCATACTTCTATTATACGACCTTGGAGCAAACCATAATAGTAAAATTCCAAAAATAGTTGTACTATTTACCCATATATATAAGGAATAAAAATGTCCAAGAATATCAAAAATCAGAACGGATTTGTTCCCCTTTTAATTATTGGCGTATTAGCAGTTGTGACGATTGGTATTGGCTATGTGGCAATCACCGTCAGCAATGAAGCCCGAAAATCATTACGAGAAGATAGCCTAGCTTCTAGCAACGCGGCAGCAAGTGACTATTTTAGTGCCAGCCAACAAAAGGCAACCGCACCAGCTGCTGGTAGTACCGCAACAACTCCAAGCACAAGTACTCCGACTGCAACAACCAAAAAGATTGCTGGCAATGCCAACCCCAATGCAACACCGGTTCTTTCACCAAAAGTCGCTGTTCCAAAAACCTCGATTGATAGTATTCGAACATTCTTTGCGGCAATCAAATCAGGCGACTTTGTTACGGCAAATGGTCTGATGGGTCCAAAACTTGCGGCCGGATTTGCGAAAGCCTCGAAAACCAACGACCCGAACCAAGCGCTTAAGCTGTGTAATGAAAATAATAAATGTAATGTCATTCTTAATTCGTTCCAGCCACCTGCTGACGGTAGTTATAAGACAAAAAAGTACACCGCAGCAAGTGGCAAACAAGGCGAGCAAATTAGCTTTTTGTTAAGCAAATCAAGCCCAACCGTTGCAGCACTTATTGGTGATTACAATATCGATATTTTTTCTGAGGAATATGCCGGAAATGTCTGGGTCATACAAGACGTCTACATCAACGGTAAAAGTATGAGTACATACTTTTAGTAGCTAGCGTTTTTTGAGGTGTTGTAGAGCTAGTTCCGTACGCTGTCTTGCATAGGCACAGTGCTCACACTCGCCGCCCATAATACTGTCGCCGACTGGTGGCATATCACCTTCGAGACATGCCTTTATATCGGTTATAGTCTTATCAACCCAATCACTCGTACCCGTATGCGCAATGACTTTGGTTTTAAACTCTACCCGGTCAAAAAAACCATCTGCTTCGGCATTACCATTGGCATACACAAAATAGCCAGTGTCACTTACTTCAAAACCGTTCTGTCGCAATAACCATTGGTATATTTCCATTTGCCTTTTGTAACTATTTTGCCAATCTGCGTCTAAGTTCACCTCTGTTTTTTTAGCAGTAGCCTTATAATCAACGACAATCAGCTCGCCTTTTGGCGATACCCATACATCGTCAACGGCACCAAAGATAAGAAGATTTGTTGGTTCGTGTAGCGCCTGGACGCCAACAAAGTTTTCTCGCCAAGCATCGAGATCTTTATGCGCATACGGAATTGCATCAATTTTGTATGCGGTCATTAACGGATGCGGGGCTTTTTTCTCCCTATAGCTATCAAATTCTTTCTTAAAAAGTTCGTCGATTGCTTTATTAATCTGAAATGGTGGGCTGCTGGGCCGCTTAATCTTGAGTCGTTCATCGAGCCAAAAGCAGCGCTGACACTGCGTAAATAGTTCTAATTTACTGCGACTGAGCTTATAAGGGCTCGTTTGGCCTGGTTGATATGGAGCACTGCGTCGGTATTGGTGATATGCCATTGGTTTATTGTAACAGCTAGGCAGCTGCGTCGAGTAAACCAAGCTCAGCGAGCTCTTCGTCAGTGAACGGCAATTCGATTGACTCTGCCTCGACAGCCCTACCAAGTAATAGGCATACTTCTGTTACACGCTCTAAGCCCTCGGATGCAAGCGGATGAAATAGCGGATATCGCTGTTGATTTGTTTCTATGTGCGGGCCTGATGGAGCACCAATATATCGATATGATTGTTCTTTTTTGGGCGCAAGTGGATGTACGGCAACTTCTACAATTGGCACTTGCCCGTCGTACGTTACGCCAAAATTAATCCTGCTAAAGGTACTCTCGGGATCAGTGCTTGTAATAACACCACCTTTGCGGTGCAAAATAACACGCCCCAAGCCACCAAGTGCCAGGCTGCGTTTTTGCCTGTCTTCATACATGTATGCAATATAGCGCTCAATGACCCCTCGCTTTTTCGTGAAGGCACCACGATGCTCATCGGCAAGTTGTTGGCGATGCGCTATATCGGCAGCTTCTTCGGGGCTTACGACCGGCGTGTTTCGTTCCGCATTACGATGCGGTACATGTAACCAATTTGGCATAGCATTCGTTTCTCTGTTTATTGCTCTGTATCCGTTTTACGCCTACAGAATAAAAAGTGCAAGTACTTTTTACATAAAGAGCTGAGCTGCAGCAACAATTGCAGCCGTTTCAGCACGTAAGGTAAATGGCGCTATTGCGATGTGTTGGACGCTGTTTGAAACAAACTGTTGACGCTCTTCTGGGCTCCACCCACCTTCTGGACCAATAAGAATTGCGGCGCTTTCAAGACTTTTGAGGTCGACTGATTGCTCGCCTTGCTCACATATAAGCAACGGAGTATCTAGGTATTCGGCAACAGCAGTCTCTGTGGTGATTGGTTCGCGCACGTCAGGGATATCTGCCCTACCGCATTGCTCTGAGGCCTCAACAATTATTTTGTGAGCACGTTCGATATCAAACCCTGTCTTTTCGCTCCGATCAGCTAAAATCGGAACAAAATTTCTGACCCCTAGTTCGGTACCCTTTTGCAGAACCCAATCATTTTTATCCTTTTTAAGCAACGACCACAATAAATACAAATGTTTTGCTGGATGTTTACGCTCAAGCTCAGTTACGAGTTCTAGATGCACCGAATGCGGAAATTCCACTTTTGTAATTTTGTAGATTCGCTCTGTTTCATCGTTGAATAACACCAGCTGATCATTCGGCCGAAAACGAAGTACCCGTAGCCATTGATTAAGTAACCGCTCGTCGTGCACCCACATGACATGATCGAGCTCGAGTGGCCCCCACTTATCATGGACGCCGCCAACATAAAAACGATGTAATTTCATACCGTCATTGTAACCTAATAAAAAAGAACCCGGAACTGTATGTCCGGGTCCTTTCTTTTTTTGACTGCAAACAACAAATGGCTGTTTAGTGGAGTTCGTTATAAAAATCGTAGGTTCGCTTGGGATGCTTTGGATGACGCGCGTAAACCCGTATTGACTGCTTTGCGTAGACACTTTTGTGGCGCATTAAACGTTGCAGTTCGGCCATATCCTCTTTAACTTGGCGAACTTTTGACGAAATATGCTTACCAATATTACGTTTCATTTTTACCCCCTTAATCGTTACTCACGTGACAGAAAAGGTGTTACTAAAAGCTTAACATAGTTAAGTTATTTTGCAAACTCACCCCTGTAAAACTCCACCACAACTGTATTGTAGTTCGGCAGCCTGAGGCTACGCTTAAAAATTTACATTCTGGGCAATCATCCACATTGCGGATTTATTGCGCCCAAATTCATCATCATAGCTCGACTGTAGCTCAACAAGAATAGCTGGCATCGCAAGCGCATCATGTAACCAGTCTTCGAACGCACCCGTCGTATCATAGTTAAACAAGTTACCGACGGTATCACCATTTTTGCTGCGGTATCCACTTTTTGCACCGTATGCATCGGTGAGGCTCCTAGACGAGCCCGCATCGTTTGCAATGACCGCAGAAGCGTTACTGTGATAGCTCATGACGATAAGGGGCCTTAGAGCTCGCACATACGCAGTAAGTGCTGCTGTTTCGGGTTCACTACCAGCAGATGGACCTCCGCCCTGTTCAAGCACGATACCCGACGGTTCTTTAACGCTTGATTTCCAGTTATTTGCCGGGAAGTTTCGATTTAAATCAATGCCCCTCGCATTAACACGCTGATTTACCGCATACCCATCTGGATTTACAGAAGGAATAATGACAATTGTGCGGTTAACTGGGATCTTGTCAGGATTGGTATTAACCTCAGCCATCCATTTTTCTAAGAGGCGCGACGCGTTCTGTTCGTTCCCATGAACCCCGCCAACATATAAGACAGCATTAGCACCTGTGCCGTATCGATACGCGACAATTGATCTTCCTTTTACGCTTGTCCCAATACTAAAACTATCAAAGCAGGTTGCCCGTGAATTATATTCCCACGTTGATTCACCCGTAATTCCAGCTGGGCTCGTAATGTTTGCGCTCAGCTTGATACCAAATGTACTACATTTAGCGAAATCCTCATTCGGATTAAGCATAATCGTGTTTCCCCTTGCGGTAGCTGCAAACCCTTTCGGCTGACCAGCGACGATAAGGGCGAGTTCTTTGCTCACGTTCTGTGAGGATTCAATCTCTTGGTCGAACGAAATAACGATTGATTGGGATAAGCCAACGCCGCTTGCGCTAATATTTGCACCTGTCACTCGCGGACCTTTCGACGTTGCAAACGAGAGTACATACGGATTAATTAACGAGCCTCCGTCCGACGCAATAAATGCATCAATAGTTAGTTTAAATTTTTGTCCCCTATCAAGCTCCTTGCTGAGCACAAGGTTAATTTTTGTATCTTTAAAATTAGCAGTAAGTGGTATTTTAGCCCCATTATCCGAGACTAGTGCTACGCCGCGAACTTCTTTGACAGCTTTATTAACAGTAATTTGAATTTCCTTGGGTTTATCATAGCGAATACTGTCTTGCGCAATCGAACTTGCGGCTATCAGTACTGGCCGGACTGTTTCCACCTGACCCGCACTGACCGTTTGTACTGGCTGCTTATTGAATACTCTGTCTAGCGTCATGTTATAAACCGTGGCATGCTGCAGACCTAAAGCACGTGGATCGCATAGTAGCATCACATCATCACGCTTTACACAAAGTGTCATTTTATTGTTGGCGCTTAGCGCATACTCAAATACTCCGTCCGGGCTAGTAAGCTTTAGCTCTAAAGGGTCAGCTACAGAGATTACTTTTAGCTTGCCAATATCACTTGCAAGCGTTGGGTACGCCCCTGATTTAACTGTAATTTTCTTCGAAAATAGCGGACTACCAAATAGCGATGTCGTTACAACTGATTGCTTTCGCTCGGCAGGTGGAATGGTCGGTTTTATGCACGTTTTGCGCGCTAATACAGGCTTACCAAAGACTGCTATGACTTTATCGTAGCTTACTGTGTAGGCATCCCCTTTTGCAGTTTGAGAAGACGGCAAAAGCACACTACTGCCTATGCACGCAGTTTGCGTAAACGAGAATTGAACAGTTTGCGGTCCGAAGCAAAGCGCACCTGTAACAAGCATGCCAATAATCGCTACCTGAGCAATGACAAGCCCACGAAACAACGAGCTTTTTTTAAAAAGCTCAACACACAAACTTAGCCAGTGACTAATAGCCTGTTTTGTTTCCATTGCCTCTTTTTTATTGTTGTGGTGCGATAACCCTTATGTATAGCATACCACTTTCCCTGTTAATGCACGAGTAGCATCAGCCAAAAGAACAGCGCCATAAGTGGTAGTTGTGCGGCAATGTATATACTTGGTTCATCCTGCTTGGAAAGTTTGTAATAGGCAAGAAAGAATACCTGCGCTACAACAAACCAAGTTACGTAGTTGCTGAACGGTATAATTGCGCTCCACCACGTCCAAAGTCCATAGCTAACCGCAAACTGCTCAAGCACTAAATCGAACATCACGACTAGTACGCCTGCTAACAAGAATGAATACAGCCGGGACAGTTTACCAAACGCAACAATATGCCAGGCAGAGAGCGTGACAACCAACCAGGTGATACCAATCGTTACTGGTACACCCCAAGCTTTAAAGCCTAGCGTTGAGCCATAACTATAATTGCCAAATAAATAGCCCGTGTGCACACCAATCTGCTCAACCGCAAACCCCGCAAGTACGATGCCGAGTGATAATAAGATCTTCCGTTTTACAGGCGCATCCCAAATCAGTAAGCAAATAGCGGCGACTAAGGCTAACATTACTGGGGTTAAGGGTAATACATAGGTAAGCCCAAACGCATATTGCACCACCCCTGCAATATACAAAAAAGCAGTTGCACCAAGTGCATACAATTGCTTTTTGTGTGTCCAATAGGATGGTAACAGTTGCTTCATAGAAAAACCTTTAACCCCTATTGTAACCGACGAAAGACAAAAATTACTTTTTTACTTGTGCGTACGGATTCAACGGGAAACAGAGCGGTTCGCCACCACCGTTTGAATCAGCAAGTGCATAGCACCACTTTGGATTAGATATATTCTTTGGAATTGCGTAACTTAGTTCACCGCTGGCAACTTGTTGTGGTTCATAGACGCCAGCATCGAATGGTCTGTCGACAATAGCAAGTGCCATGCCGTATTTTTCACCATACTTATCCTGAATATAACTTTCTATGCTCGGCGCCAACCAAATCGACGTATCACGCAAATTTAATATTTGCGTATCGACAGCGACCATTTTTGATTTATCGTCAAGCTTGAACATATTTTCTTCTGTTGCTACATTGTCGCGCCAAGAAAACCGCATTACTGCAATATTAAAGTTAGCCTTTGGCGTTTTAACTGCTTGTTTTTCCTGGGCATTGGTAAGCCTGCTTTGTAACACAAATGTATTCAGAAATAACAGGAGAAGCAAGACCGCGGCACTCCAGATTATAATATTGCTTTCTTTTCGCCATACACCATCAAGCTTAGCGAGTAACCTATTGTTAGATTTTTTGGCTGTTTTTTTAGTACTAGCTGTAGCTTTCTTTGCGGAAGTTTTTTTTACCGTTGCTTTACGCTTAGCCATTTACGGGCCCCACTTTATATGAATTAAGTGTACTATATGCACCGCTAGAATGGTTCTTTTTACTTACAGATGTTCCAGCATTCGAGCTCCCATTCATGTACGCTGTAATATCATGGCCACAAGTTGACGAGGTAAAGGCACCTGACCCGCCCGGATGTGCATTGCCCGTGTAAGAACTTTTACCTGATGGTAAATTCGCGCCAGAAATAACATGGTAGTTGCCACCGTAAATCACCCAACAATTTGCCGCTGTATTATGGGTAGCAACCTGCGCGGCCGTACAGCTACCACCTGAGGTGCCACAGGTAGCAGGTGCTGCGCCAACTGTTACTGTCGTAGATTTGGTGGCTGCCCCACACGTAATTGTGTACGATTTAGTTGTAGTAAGCGCACCGGTGCTTTTTGTTCCGGTAGTACCAACCGTGCCAAGGCCGTTATTAAGCGTGCAACTGCTCGTATTACTGCTCGCCCAGCTAAGAGTGCTTGAAGCATTATAAGCAATTGATGCTGGGGAGGCCGAAAAACTACTTATCGATGCACTTGGAGTTGGGGTAGGAGTTGTGCCACCTCCGCCCGACGTAGGCGGTGGCGTGGTTGTGCCACCTCCGGTAGAGCCTCCACCAGTAGTCGGCGCAGTAGTTGTGCCTCCTGACGAAGCTGGCGCGGTATTACCCGAGGATGTTGGTGTTGCAGCAGCAACTGTTGCCCCGGCAACTTGCTTACCACTTGAATCAACAACTGTAGTGCTACCATCAGAGTTAACCTTTACGGTTGCGCCTTCTATCGGTTTACCATCCTTATCAACCGCTACGACAGTATTGGCCGTATCTTTTTTCGTGCTCAGTTTCTCTAGCACGCCAATTGGTACAAATAATCCAACAATGAGCAGAATACCCATTACGGCTAAAGATGAAAATAATGTTATTGCTACAATTCTTTTTACTATCATGACATTGAAAACTCCTCTGTATGTATTTTTCTATTTGGTACACCAAGCTTGCGTAGCTGAGCTCGCAATGATTTCATCATCGGTGGCGGGCCACAAATAAAAATCTCTTTACCCGCCAGTGAACCGACTTGATCTTGAATGTACTGCGCAGTTAAGAACCCTGGCTGTTCTTCAGCAACATACGTATGGTACTTAAATTGTGGGTAATGATGTGGCAAGAATTCTGATAGCGCGACTTGGTCAACTAGTTCTTCTTTTTTGACGACGCTATAGAATAGCTCAATAGGTGGTGCATCTGGTTGTATACTTCGCGCCATACTTAGGAACGGCGTTACGCCAATGCCGCCGGCAATCCAAATTTGTGGTGAATCACCAAAATGCGTATAGCTAAAGCGGCCAAAAGCACCTTCTATTTCGGCAATAGTGCCGGGCCGTAACCTTTTAAGGCCTTGCGTATAATCACCTAGCGCCTTCATATAGAGTCGTAGCGTTTTTTCGCCCGGCGCTGATGCGATAGAAAACGGATGCGCCTCTTTGATAATGCCATCATCGGTACTCCATAAGAAGCGGACAAACACAAACTGGCCGGGGACAAAATCAATTGGATGCTCCATAGCGGTCATCTCGACTGCGATGGTATTGCCAGCAACCACATCTACCCTGTCAACTTTATAGGGCGAGCGACGTACAAACACATTGCCTAGCAGTGAGCGATATGTGAATGCCGTAAGGCCAATGACAATCCATAGTGACATATATATGAATAGCCATACGTTACGCTTTACGTCTGAACTAATAAACAGTACATGAATACCTGCAAATAAAAATGCAACGCCTAAAAATCGGTGCGTGAAAAGCCAAATACGATACGGCAATCGTACAAAGAATGTAATCATCAAGAGTACAACCATGCCCCAAAACGCGATAATTCCCGCATCAAACGACAGATTGTCTTGTACGAGCGGAAAAACATCTTCGAAATTGACACCACGAGGCAGCAATTGCTGTGCAGCCGGTTTTAGCGACGTTAAAACACCTAGTTCAATATTCCGTATCGCTAAAAATAATGGATGAAACATTAGAAATGCAAGTGCTAAACCTCCAGTTATATGATGCGCAATATAAACACGATTAAGGCCACCAAAGAAATCTTCGAGCCATCGTTTACGAATGCTTAGCAGCATATTAATCGCATACAAAATAAAACCGACTATCCCCGTGATGCGGCCAAGATTTGCAAATACGTTATACCACGTCCCATAACTCGTCGAAATTGGGTGCAGTACATTAAATATAACTACTGGAATAAGACAGAAAATTGTGATGAGAATCCATCCGCCATAGCGCTGGAGCAAATGTTTGTAGTCTGTTTCTGTCATTCTGCTATGGTTTTACCGTTATTATTGGAAATTAATTATCTACATTTAAGCATAATCGGCTTGGCAAACATAGGTGTAGGCATAAGCACTATGCACAATACTCAGGTACTATAACGGCTATACTTTTTATTTGTTACAAAGAAAGGTCAGGATAGATTGTTTTAGTGACTTCATCTGTCTCGTGCCGTAGTTGCGGGAATGGCACGCCTTCGCGCGCGCTGACGCCCTCAAGAATCCAGAATACTCGTTCGCTATTCCCCCACCCACAGGCTGGTGGCATACCGTACTCAAGCATTTCAACAAAATCAATATCAAGCATCATGGCTTCTTCGTCACCAGCATCACGCATATGTTGCTGTTCGACAAACCGATTAAGCTGATCAATCGGATCATTTAGTTCGCTAAAACCGTTACCTAGCTCGCTACCTGCAATCACCGGCTGGAATCGCTGCACCGTATTGGGGTTATCTGGATTAGTTTTTGAAAGCGGGCTGATATACGTAGGCGTATTAATAAGCCAGATTGGCCCAGCTACATCCTTACGAATATTCTTCCAAAGTTTATCGATTCCCCGTGCTATGTTTTCGGTCTTTTCTACTTCAAGCTTATTGTCAGCGAGTGCTTTTTTAACTTGGTCAATAGTGCAATCAAACACATCAATACCATACCGCTCTTTAATCACAGTTGCGTAATCCCACTCTTCCCACTCTTTCGCAAGGTCGACATCAAAACCGCCTACAGTAAATTGCAGAGTACCAAAGGTTTTTTCGGCAACATAGCGATACATCTCGGTCATAAATTGCATGCCATCACGCCAGTCGGCATAGGCCCAGTACCACTCCATGGCAACGTGCTCTGGCAAGTGTTCATCACTATAATTTTCGTTTCTAAAACGAGGCCCAATATCATACACTTTTTCGTACCCACCACCGATTAAACGCTTTAAGGGTAGTTCGTGACTAATGCGCAAATAAAAATCTTGATCGAGTGCATCCATATGTGTCACAAACGGATTAGCATCCGCCCCACCAGTAGTATGTTCTAATACCGGAATATTAATCTCGACAAACCCGTGCTGATTTAAGAAATCTCGGGTAGCTTGCCAAAAAATACTGCGGCGCAAAAACCGCTGATAGACATCATGATTAACATTGGTATCAATGTAACGACGACGCAAACGTTCTTCTTTATTCGTAAAGCCATCTTGTTTAGTTGGCATGGGGCGCAACGATTTAGTGAGCAGGCGTAGACGCTCAACAGCCACCGATACTTCGCCTGTCTGCGTCTTAATCACGTTGCCTCGCGCCTCAATGAAGTCACCACTGTCGAGCAAGTTTAATTGCGCTAGCCCAAGCTGACTTTGCGAAGGATCAAGTTCGGCAAGCGTACCATCCTTTAAAAACAACTGTAACTCGCCACTCGCGTCTTTAATAACCACAAATGCTATCTTGCCAAATTTTCGGATACTCACTATGCGGCCTGCAACAGTGACCTCTTTATTGTCAAACGCATCAAAGTTAGCCGCTACCTCACCTGCCATATTGCTGCGATTCGCAGTTGCCGGATATGGATTTACGCCAAGGGTTTTTAGTTCTTCTAGTTTTCTGAGTCGCTCGTCGCGAAGTTCTTTTAGTGTAGCCATTGCCCTTGATTATAGCTTATAGAGGTGAAATCAAAAACAGGCTCAGAGCGAGCCTGTTTAAAATTACACATTCGTGACAATTAAGAAATCTGTGCAACAGTATAAATTGCAGTTTCGGCAGGAGTAACAATCTCCACTTCGTCGCCAACTTTTTTGCCAAGCAATGCTTTACCAATTGGAGATTCGTCGCTAATTTTTCCAGCAAGCGGGTCAGCCTCGACAGTACCAACAACCTGGAATTGTTTTTCTTTGCCTGCACCCTTTAGCTTAACAACAGAACCAAGGTGAATTTTGTTACCATTCTTTGGTGCGCTAATAACTTCGACGTTCTTAAGAATATGCTCTACTTCGGCAATACGGTTTTCACTACGCTCTTGTTCGGCGCGTGCAGATGCGTATTCAGCATTTTCGCTTAAATCACCAAGCTCCCGAGCCGAACGAATTCGTTCAGTTACTTCTGGGCGCTCTGCGATAAGCTGCGCGAGTTCTGTCTTTAGTTCATCTATCCCGTCTTGGGTTAGTTTAAATAGCTTCTTCATTAACTCCTCTTACTCTAAAAATCAGGTTATTCAATCTGTATCTCTCACTGACTTTGGGATAGTATACTGCAAAATCTATCAAGCGCCTAGGGCTTTCATAAGTTCGTCGTATGATAGATGTTGCGCATCAGATTCAGTGCGTTTTTTTAATTCAAAATTACCCGCTTCGATAGTTTTGCCACTAATAACCACACGGTATGGAATGCCATATAAATCTGCATCTGCAAATTTTTCTCCGGGACGTGCATCACGATCGTCCCATAGTACTGTGATTCCCTTAGTCTGCAAATCTTCATAAAGTTTCTTGCTTGCTGCCAGAACATCATCGTCAGTGCCAAGTTGTGCTAAATATACCTTGAATGGTGCGACATTTTCTGGCCATACGAGGCCTTTTTCATCCGAAAGCTTTTCGGCAATAACCCCCATAACACGGGTCACGCCAATCCCATACGAACCAATGTATAGCGATGCTTGTTCGCCAGCCTCATTCGTAAAATAAAGCCCCATTTCATCTGTTTTTTGTTTACCAAAGTTAAAAATATTACCGACTTCTGCCGTCTTAACTTGCTCTAGCTCGTCACGATTAATGCCGAGCTCTTGTACGGCGTCCTCGATGACTTCTTCGTTAACGGCAACATTCTTCTCACGATGTAGATAAATACTGTCCTCGCCAGCGTCACAGATAGTTTGAAACTCATGGCTAAACTTTGTAAATGCCCCACCACTTGCAAAGGTCACATAGGTATCCGCGCCAATACCGAGCCTGCCGTACACACGCTTATAAGCCTCAATTGTCTTGTTGTAGTATGCATCTAAGTCTTCAGCGGAGCTATGGAATGAATACATATCTTTCATGACGAACTCACGCCCACGCATAATGCCACTTTTAGCACGAAGCTCATTGCGCAATTTTGTCTGGAATTGATACAGACTAATCGGCAAGTCTTTGTAGCTCTTGATGTATTGCTTGAGCATCTCTACGATTGGCTCTTCATGGCTCCAGCCTAATCCAAGTTCAGTGCCATCCTGCAAATTGGTTTTGAACCAAACATCAACGACCTCGTCGCTCCAGCGACCGGTTTTTTCCCAAACATCCTTGCGCTGGAGTCCCGTCATGATGAGTTCGTTGCTATTAATAGCATTCATCTCTTCGCGGACAATCTGCTTAATATTTTCTACTACCCTTAGCCCCAGCGGCAAATAGGCATAGACACCCGCCATTTCCTTGTATACAAAACCGGCCTGTATCAACAGTTGCGCGTTCTTTGCGGTTTCGTCAGCTGGATGTGTTTTACTTGTCTTCGTGAATAATTGTGTTGCTCTCATTGCCCACTATTGTAACAGATTGTATTGCTAACTTATGACTAGAAACAGTGCGGCAAACGCCAAGCCATTTTTTATAGCATGCAAAAAGACACTCATCCAAAGATTCTGTGTTTTTTCGTACAAGGCAATAAGAATGAGCGATAGCACAAACACATCAACACCGACATTCCATTGAAAATGCACAAGTGCAAAAAGCAGGCTCGTTACGAGCGCAGCAATAATGCGAGGCCATTTGCTTGCGAGCCCTCTGTACAAGAAACCCCTAAATAGCATTTCTTCGGCCAAGGGCGGTAGCACGACAAGGCCAATAAACGCGAACACTAATTGCCATCCAGTCGTTGCAGTACTATAGCCAATATCCTGAACCTGGTCAGGGTTAAAGCCTGGGATTTTCGAGGCAACAGTCATGGTTGCAGCAAGTAGCAAAAAATAGCTTGCAAGTGCAATAGCGAGCCAACCAAAATCAGAGGCTTTAATGCGTGCAAAGCCGAGGCTCTTTAGCGTCTGTTTACGGCGCAGTAGAAAAATCCAAAGTACGGCAAGAATACCAATTGAAGAGATACCGGTTAGCACGAGCTGTAACCATGCGGAATCTTGTAAGATTTGCTCTATACCGTCCCCACCGTTAACTTGAGATATGAAGCTTGCGGGAATGATTAAAATGAGTTGCGAAGAAATATATGCAGCAATCGTTATTAGAATTGCAGAAGTAGGACCCCATGCCAGTTTCGGTTTTGGATTAGTTTCGGTTTGAGGCTCGATTGGCATGGTCTTATGTTAAAAGAACCTGCGAACATCTACAACTGTAATAACAATAAAGAGGAGCATGAGCGCTGCAAAGCCAGTACCGTGTATAAGCTCTTCAGTTCGAGGTAACAACGGCTTTTTCATGGCCCTAAATAAGAGCGTGACAAATGCCCTACCACCATCAAGCGCGGGTATTGGCAAGAAGTTCATTATTGCCAAAGTGAGGCTAATAAGGCCAACTACAAACAAGATAAATTGATAGCCAAGCGCGGACCCTTGTTGCAAGATAGCGAAAATACCGACTGGGCCAGATACGTTTTCGCTGGCGGCGCTGGCCTGCTGTTTTGCCTGTGTGCCATTGCCTGTTATAGCGCTGCCAATTGCCTTACCCAGATGCGCAACAGCATTACCAAGTCCTACCAACGTCAGTTTTGTGAATTGCACCGAAACGCCCGCAGCAACAATTGGCGCTGACCAAGTCGAGCGAATTAGTGTATATTCACTGCTCGCAAGCCCCAGATAACCTTTCGGGTTATCTGTCGTCAGGCTCGATGCAACCTCGGTACTTGTTAAGAGCGTTGCAGTTGTTTGAGCGGGTTTACTTTTACGAATGTAATCTATGGTCACCGTCTGACCAGCATGTTCTTTAGTGGCTGTGCGTAATTGCTCGCGCGTTGTGATTGTCTGTCCATTAACGCCAGTGATAATATCTGCATTTTTCAAGCCTGCCTTAGCAGCCGGCGAATTATCTTCTACATAATTAGTAATAACTTGGCTGCGCGTAACTTTTGAATCGCTTTTTACCTTGAACTGATTCTCGACAAGTTGTGGCATCCCAACGAGTGCAACAATTGTAAAAATAATCAGCGCAGCAACTAAATTCATAGCAACGCCGGCGAGCATAATACGTAGTTTTGCTGGTGTACTAACTGAACCGTACGCCCCTTTGGTTTTGTCGGCGTCATGCTCGCCCTTTAGCTTTACAAAGCCACCAAGTGGCAATAGGTTAATTGTGTAGTAGCCTTCAAAAATTCCCTTGCCCATCTTGCGACCATATAATTTTGGTGGGAATCCAACGCCAAATTCTTCTACCTCTACGCCATTACGTTTTGCTACCAAAAAATGGCCATATTCATGCAATACGACAAGTAGTACGAATAAAATCAAACCCAGAATTAATAACCCCATAAAACCCCTTGTCGTTTGTTAACTGCCAAAACGGCGTTGCCGCGATGCATAATCAGCAAGCGCAACATCTAAATCTTTAATACTAAAATCTGGCCACAATACATCAGTGAAATACAGTTCACTGTATGCTGCGCGCCATAACATGAAGTTACTTATACGCTGCTCGCCTGAGGTTCTGATGAGAAAATCGACTGGCGGGATAGCTTGGCCGCCATAGAGATGTCTTGTAATACTATCTTCTGTTACCTCTTCGCCGGCATTGACAGCCGCTCGTGCTGCGTCGACGATTTCTTGCTGGCCGCCATAATTAAAGCAAAACGCAAACGTAGCTGTTGTATTCTTCTCTGTTAATGCCTCAGCGTCACGCAACAAAGTAACGATTTTTGCGTCAAGCTTATCAGAACAACCAAACCAGACAAATCGGACACCTTTTTTATGCAGTTCCTGAATGTGTTGCTTCAGCAACTTCTTGAGAAATGTCATTAAAAATGATACTTCATCGTTACTCCGTGCCCAGTTTTCGGTCGAGAAGGCATACAAACTGAGGTATTTAACACCACGCTCTAGCCCTGCATCAGCAATAACCTTAAACGTCTCAAAGCCTTTCTTATGGCCTTCGATAGAGCTTAAGCCTCTGTTCTTTGCCCATCTGCGATTGCCGTCTAGTATGAGGCCGAGGTGATTCGGCACAGTTTGGTGTGTCATGTATTCGGACTATTATACCGCTAAACTGTCATTATTTCTTGTTCTTTAGCTTTAGCTGCAGCTTCTACTTCTGACTTTGTTTTAGCCATAAGTTCGTCTACTTGCTTTTCAACGCGATTGTAATCATCTTCGCTAATTGATTTATCTGCCTTAGCCTTCTTGGCGGTATCAAGCGCATCATGACGCACGTTACGGCACGTAATATGCGTTTCTTCTACCTTTTCATTGAGCTGCTTTACAATCTGCTGACGACGCTCTGTGGTAAGCGCAGGGATTGGTACGCGCACAACACGCCCATCATCCATTGGGTTCATGCCTAAGCTCTGGTCATTGCGAATTGCGTCCGAAATTGCCTGAATATTACTTGGATCAAATGGCGTAATTTGCAACAGTTGCGCCTCGGGTGCGGTGATATTGGCAGTCTGGTTGAGTGGCATTGGTGTGCCGTACGCAACCACCATTACGCCATCAAGCTGGCTCGGGTGCGCGCGACCGGTGCGAAGTTTTTTTAGTTCCTCATGGAAATGATTTACTGCGCTCGTTAATTTTGACTTAGCTTCGTCAACAATCTGGGTTGGATTCACAAAAAATACCTCTTATATAGTAGTTATATTGTAATAAAAAACGGCGGCCGTTACCAGCCGCCGTTCGATATTGCTAACCTTATTAGTTAACTTCGCCAAGAGCCATGCGGTCAAAGCGACGAACAATAATGTTCTCGCCAAGTTTTGCGATGCCTTCTTTAACGTACTGGCCAACAGTAATATCAGGATTCTTGATAAATGGTTGGTCAAGTAAACAGCGTTCTGCAAAGTGCTTCTTAAGCATACCTTCGACAATCTGTGGAACCATATTATCTGGCTTGCCTTCGGCTTTTACCTTTTCGGTAAACTCAGCTTCTGCGGCTGCTTTTGCCTCTGCTGTAATATCATCAGTACTCACAAATTCTGGAGCACTTGCTGCAATATGCATTGCAACGTCTTTAACGATTTCAGTAAACACTTCGTTGCGAGCAACAAAGTCAGTTTCACAGTTTACTTCTACGAGTACGCCAATACGGCCATCGTGTAAGTAGCTACCAATAACTCCAGCGCGAGCTTCGCGCTCACCACGCTTTTCGGCCTTCGTCATTCCCTTTTTACGCATAGCTTCGAGTGCTTTATCAAAATCACCTTCTGCCTCAACAAGCGCAACCTTAGCATCGGTAATACCAACGCCCGTAAGTTCGCGTAATCGCTTAATTGTTTCTAAATCAATCTTGCCCATTGTATGCCCCCTATTCGCCTTTGGCTGCTTTTACTTCTGAATCTGCATCAACTTTTTTTGCACGCGCACCCTTGCCAGCTTCGATAGCCTGCTTGATGTAATCACATGCAAGTGCAATTGTCTTAATTGCATCGTCGTTACATGCAATCGGATACGTAATTTTGCTTGGATCAGCATTTGTATCAACAAGTGCAATAACCGGAATATTAAGACGAATTGCTTCTTTAATTGCGTTGTCTTCTTCGAGCACATCAACAACAAATAGCGCACCTGGACGACCAGACATTTCTTTAACGCCACCAAAGTTGATGTTCATTGCGTCAATTTGCTCTTGGAAGCGCTGGACTTCAAGTTTGTTGTACTTAGCTGCAAGTTCGCCGCTAGCCATTTTGGCTTCGAGCTCTTTGAGCTTTTTAATACGAACATTAATCGTCGTAGAGTTGGTAAGCATACCACCAAGCCATCGCTCAACCACGTATGGCTGACCAGTTGCAATAGCTGTCTCTTTAACAATGTCTTTAGCCTGACGCTTGGTACCGACAAACAGAATTTGCTGGCCTTTTGCGACAGTGTTCTCGATAAACGCGAGTGCAGTATCAAACTGATCTACGGTTTTTTCGAGGTTAATTATGTGGTTTTCACCGCGTTTGCTGTGAATGTATGGCGCCATTTTAGGGTGCCATCGGCTGGTCTTGTGACCAAAGTGTGCGCCCGCTTCTAAGAGCGCCTTGATATCGACGTTAACTGCCATGATATCCTTATCTCCCTTCACATATCGCTGTTGTTGCCCCGAGCGGGGAGGATATTCGCGATATGTTGCTTCGTTAATTAATACGTGATGACTATTGTAACAGATATGGCTAATCTGTTCAAGGGTCTTTCTTTTCGGTTGGACTAATTATTTGAACATTGGCATCCGGGTCATATCGTGCTGGCGATGGAGCTGTGTGATGATGTGGCAAGGCAGCGCGCCCGAGTTCTAACGACTTACTGAGCGTATAACCAAATGAATAGCCTCGAGGTCGCAATACTAAGAACCAAATTGCGACTGCGGTAGCTACAAGCGCCACGAGTAAGCCACCCAAACCTATAAGAAGGCCTTTGCCCACAGTCATGCGCTTTGCCTCTACGCCGGCTACCGCAGCGGCATTTTCAATACCAAGCACTTTAGTAACCTCGCTCTGTGAACCATCGATGTAATATGTTCGCTCGGTAATACTATAGCCACCATTTTTGAGTAACTTAGTGTTGAGCGCGAATGGAGCTTTGCTTACTTTTTCGATTAGCTGTTCGCCATTGTAATATTCAATATAGCTAATCGCCTTTTCTTTCTCAGGATTGACGACATTACTGATGTCGAGACTGGCGAGCCCTGATACTTGGCTATTTACACTCGTGTTGGTAACTTTTACTCCTGTCAGTTGATTGGTAACTTGTGCTGAAGTAGCAACCGAAGGATCAATTGATGATGTGACCGCAACCGGGGCAATAGGAACTGGCTTACCAGCTACGGTTATACTCAAGCTAGCGGAGGTAGTTTTGCCATCTTGGTTCTTGCAGGTCAGCGTATAACTTGTTGATTCAAGCAGCGTACCTGTAGTGATACTTCCGTTTGGCTCTTGATCAGTACCAGGATTTATATGACATCCTGCTGCGATTACACCTGTTGTAGACCAGCGTAGCGTGGTCGATTGAGCATTACCGAGACTAGACTTATCGGCTGTAAACGATACAATGACCGGTAACGGCACTGGAACTGGCGTAGAAGTTACCGAAATAGTTACCGGAGTTGCCTGCGTACTGCCGGCATTATTCTGACAGACTAATGTAAATGTGGTGGTATTAGTAATATTTGAAACAACAAGCCCATTGACTACGGCGGCACCGCCAATATTACCTGGGTTAAACACGCAAGATGTTGCGCCCGCACTCGACCAGCTAAAGGTCGCACTTCCACCGGCTTGAACGGTCGTTTTGTCGGCGCTAAAACTCGTTATAGTAGGTGGAGTAGGAGCAGCGTTAACTGTTATGCTCACCGTCTTCGAGACTGACTGTACGGCAGTGTTATAGCAAGTGAGCGTGTATATTTTTGTACCTACTGTTGTAAGCGCAGGTGTTTGCCAGCTTGTCGCAGTCGTACCAAGCGTACCGCCTGGGGTTACATCACAAGATGATGCGTACTGCGTTGTCCAACTCAAGGTTGATTTTTGACCTGCAATAATAGTTGCTGGCGTCGCTGATACGCTACTAATAATCGGCGTTGGAGGTGGCGTAATATTCGTAATTGATATTGAAACCGATGCGGAGGTAGCAGCGTTACCTGCAGCGTCATAGGCTTTAAACACAAGTGCATGAATGCCATCGCCTACTGTTGTTGAGTCCCAGCTAAACGTTGCAAATGGTGCAGTAGAATCGGTTGCCTTAACCGCACCATCAACCAATAATTCTACCTTTGTAATACCAACATTGTCGGTCGCCGAACCACTGATCGTAATTGTCCCCTTACCACTGGAATTTGTTGCTGGACTCGCAATCGCAGTGACCGGTTTCGTTGTATCACCTGCGGGCGGTGGGACTACAACTGTGCCACCTGGCATCCCGGCCCACGTAATAGCACCCCTGTCTACAGCTGCGCCAGCAGTGACGCCGATAGCAGTTGCTACATCACTCGCCAAGCCCTTGCCTGATTTATATGCAACTGAGTCTGTGCGAATACGGTAATCACCAGAACTCGCATTCATGAAAAACGGATTTGTGTTATTGATGACATCTTGGCTATGAGCGTCTTTACCAGTTGCAGAACTATACAGTGCAACCGTATTTTTGTAGGTATACCCTGCAGCGGCTGAACCATATTTAAAACCAACTGTTGGCGTCCCAGAGGGGCGATAAAATGCATTGTAATCTGAATAAGACTCGAGCTGGGCTGCGGTTGTTTGATTACCCTGTAGATTTTGTAAGAAATCGGTGCCACCCTGAACAATATTATTACCAACTTCTACGTTAGCGGTATCTGCGGGGATTTCACTGCCACTTGGTGTCCGTGGGTCATCATAAATCCACAATCCCATTCGCACCGGACTAAGTACTGTGTTGTTATAAAATTTTATATTCGGGCCAGCGATGCGAACGCCAAATTCACCACCAATAACAACATTTGATGCAATTACTGCATTGGCTGATACTTCATACATTAAACCAGAACTTGTATTGCCTGATGAGTAGTTGCCAACAATCGTGAAGTTTGTACAATACAAATCACACCAAAAACCATGGCCCTGGTTATTCGTAAATTTATTATTTTTAATTGTGCCCCCGTTCATATGAGATAGTTTTACGCCAGCCTGCGCGCAGGAGAGTGCGCAACCAGTACCAAACTTTTCAGTGTTATTGCTATCAAATGTGTTCGAATCAAAAACTATGTTATCCGTTGCGCCGCCTGCATGATGACCATTGCCTGTTGCGCCATCAAAACCATTAGACAAAAATTGCGACGAACGCACAACAGCTCCTGTCGCATTCGAGACTCCGAGCCCATATGCAGCGTTACGCCAAAAGACATTATTTTCGATTACATTATTTGCAGCGGCAATGATTACGGCTGCTTCAGTATTGTTGTTATACTCATTGGTTGCAAACTTTCGGAAACCAATCCCCTTAATATTGGTAGCCGCGGCGAGCGTAAGCGCAACAGGACGGCGCGCAAGCTCTACTGTTGCGCCCGTGGGGTTCGTGCCAATAATCATGCGTTTGGTGGTTTTATCGTAATAGAACTTCCCCGTGGTAACCCCAGCGGCACTTGTTACCTCGGCAAGCGGTGCGTCGTTAACAAAAACCATCTGCGGACTACCTGCCATCGGGTTTGATGGGTCGCCCGCCATATCTTTATGATTGCATGGACCAGTATTGTCTGTTTTTTGGGCGTTATAGGCGTAGTCGTAGTATTGGCCTGCGCAAAATTCGGGAGTATTCCAGTTATCGACATACCATGTAGCACCAGAACTCTGCCAACCAGTCACAACATCCGTACCGTCAAACCATACCTGCTCGCCATTAGCCGCCTGAATTGTTATCGGTTTTGTAATACTGAGCCTCGCATCCCGGTACGTTCCACCTTTAATCACGATAGTACCGCCACTTGGCACTAAACTATACGCTTTGGCAAGCGTCTTAACAGGGGCTCCACTACTGCCGTTATTACTATCACTGCCACTCGTATTTGACAGATATATCGCCCCGCTCGGTGCCGTATATATAGAAGTAATTGTTGGTACAGCGGTGGCAGCTTTCGATTTAGGCGCACTATCAGATTGCTGTAACGACGAGTTAACGAGCAAGCCGTAGCCAAAGGTAGCTGTCCCCGCAATAGCGATGACAGCTGCTCCACTCAGGATATATAGCCTTTTTACCCTCATGTCTCTTAGTTTCTCTTTTACTTTGCCCAAAGTTCTATTGCTTTTAACTATAGTGCCACCCTTGACGAAAAGCAATATAACAGATATAATCTTTTGGTTACGAGCAAATGCTGACTGCGGTAGCTCACCGCTAACCAGTGCTCTACTATATAACTAACGAGCGTTAAGGAACCATCTTGAAAAAAGATATTCACCCAACCGATTACCGCCCCGTGGTCTTTGAAGACCTTGGTAATGGTTTCCGTATTTTGACTAAATCAACCGTAAAGACCAACGAAACCACCAAGTGGGACGACGGCAAAGAATACCCACTGGTAAAGGTACATATCAGCAGTAGCACGCATCCATTCTTTACCGGCCAGGAGAAGCTTCTTGATATGGAAGGTCGTGTAGACCGCTTTAAGGCACGTGCCGAAGCAGCCGAAAAAGCAAAAGCAGCTAAGGTTGCAGCAGCCAAAAAGCCTAAAGCAAAAAAAGTTGCTAAAGATGAAGACACCCAAGTAGCCGCTTAGCTACCCATACCTAAAAACAGCGCACGGCATAACCTGCGCTGTTTTTATTTGTAAACGCAGTACAATATAAAGGATTCCATGGACCAAAAAATTGCCAATTTAAAATCAGAGCTCACCGAACTGCAGAAACAACTGCAAGATCCGGCAATTTTTAGTGCACCCGAATATCCTAAATTAGCCAAACGCCAAAGTTACCTAGATACCACTATTGCACTGTACGACAAGATTGTAATGTTACGTGAGATGCTGATTGGCGCACAAGCATTAGTCGGTGGCGATGATGAGTTAGCAGAGCTAGCAATAGCAGAAGTTGCTGACCTAGAGGAGCAAATAGAGGTACTGAATAACAAGCTTGACGAAGCACTAACCCCCAAAGACCCCAACGACGAACGCGATGCGATTATTGAAATCCGGGCTGGTGCCGGTGGCGATGAATCAAGCCTATTTGGCGGCGAGCTGTACCGCATGTACGCCCGTTACGCCGAAACACACGGTTTTAAATTAGAGCTCATCGACGAAGCCCCAAGCGAAGCTGGCGGGTTTAAAGAAATCATTTTTGCCGTCCGTGGCATTGAAGCTTTTAAGACATTCAAGTTCGAGGCTGGCGTGCACCGCGTGCAACGCGTACCTGTTACCGAAAGCCAGGGTCGCATACACACCAGTACTGTTACAGTAGCGGTGCTGCCCGAGGCCGAAGAATCAGATATAGAGATTAACCCTAACGATTTGCGTATTGATGTTTACCGTAGCGGTGGCCATGGTGGCCAAAGTGTTAACACCACTGACAGCGCGGTGCGTATTACCCACCTGCCTACTGGTTTAGTTGTGACCTGCCAAGACGAAAAATCGCAGATTAAGAACAAAGCAAAAGCCTTGGGTGTACTGCGTTCGCGCTTGCTACAACAAAAGATTGACGAAGAACAAAAAGTATTAAGTGATGCCCGCAAAAAACTTATTGGTAGCGGTGATCGTAGCGAAAAAATTCGTACCTACAACTTCCCACAAGACCGTATTACCGACCACCGCATTGGCTATAGCCGTAGCAACATCCCTGCCGCTCTTGCCGGCGATATTCAAGATTTGATTGACGAGCTCCAAGCCGCCGAACGCCACCTTATCAGCGACGAGAGTTAAGTTTAAATGACTATAGAAGATTGGCTGATGGATGCCACAAAAAAGCTGGCAGATACTAACGTAGCTTCGGCTCGACTCGATGCGTTACTATTACTTGAACACGTACTGATAACACCGCGAGCCACTCTCCTTTCTCATCCCGAAACCGACTTACCCGCCACAACCTTAGTAAAACTTAGCCAAGTACTAGACCAACGCCTAGGCGGCGTGCCGATTGCATATATACAAAACAAAAAAGAGTTTTATGGCCGCGAGTTTATTGTAAATGAACACGTCTTGATACCGCGGCCAGAGACCGAAGGTATTGTTGAGCTCGCCAAGGCATTACCATGTAGCAAACCGCGAATTCTAGACCTAGGAACCGGCAGCGGTTGCATAGCGGTTACATTGGCTCTTGAGATACCACACAGCACCGTGTTTGCGGCTGATATATCAGATGAATCATTGCATATTGCAAAGCTAAACGCTAAATCTTTAGGCGCGCAAGTGACCTTTAAATCATCCGACCTACTGGCTGCATTTAAGACAAAACGATTCGATATTATATGTGCCAACCTGCCATACGTGGCAGCCAATGTCGTGACTTCAACCGAAATTACGAAGGAACCAAAGCTCGCACTGTTTTCCGGCAAAGACGGGTTACAGCATTACCAGAAATTTTTTGCAGAAGTTAGTAATCTTGCAGATAAGCCCACGTATATCATTACGGAATCGCTTGAACCACAGCACGATGCACTGAAAAAGCTGGCAACCCTTGCGGGCTACCAGCTTACGAAAACAGATGTGCTAGTACAATTATTTGAAAAAGCTTAGCTTGTTGGTGCAGTTTCGAGTGTTACTTTAGTTTTCTGCTCTTTGCCATCGCGAACATAGGTTATTTCTAGTGTATCCCCAACCTTATATTTGCTTAAGCGAGCTGACAGTACATTATCTGCATCAACGGTTTCGCCATTTACTTTCGTTATAATGTCACCCTCTTTTAGACCGGCCTTATCGGCTGGGCTACCATTAATGACTGCTTGTGCGGCATTCGTAGCCTTAAGCCAGGCACCGCTTGCCGTGCCTAAATCAAATTGCTGCTTGATAGCATCATTAAGTACTACGTAGCGTACACCAAGGTATGGAACTTCGAGCTTACCCTTTTCAAGAATGCTTGATATTTGCGTTTTGACATCATTTACTGGGATAGAAAAACCGATGTTTTGCGCGTTTCCTGCAACGGCAGTATTGATGCCAATTACTTCTCCGTTCATGTTCACTAGCGGACCGCCCGAGTTACCCGGATTAATCGCAGCGTCAGTCTGGAACAAATTTGTTAACGATTCTGCTGAGGCACCGCCATCGCCAGCAGTGATTGGGCGTCCAAGGCCAGATATAATACCGCTCGTTACGGTATTTTCAAACTCTCCAAGCGCGTAGCCAATGGCCACAACAGCGTCACCAACCTGCATCTTGCTTGAGTCGCCAATTTTAGCTGGCTTAAGATTATTGACGCCGTTGATTTTTAGGAATGCAATATCAACATTAGCGCGCGGATCACGTGCCAAGACTTTTACGTTATCATATGATTTACCATCGCTCGTCGTAATACTAACACTTGTCGTGCCATCTGGAATAACGTGCTTGTTAGTTACCACAACCCCATCGTTAGAGATAATTATGCCAGTGCCGGCGCTTTGCGCAGTAGAGCCACCCGAGCCGCCATTAAACAGTTCTTGTAGTGTACTTACTTGCTGTTTACTCTCCACATTAATAGAAACAACGCTCGGGCTCACATCTTTTGCGATGCCAGCGATTAAGTCACTTTGGCTCGAAACAATTTTTTGTTGCGCAGCCGTACTATCAAGCGAGGTTAAGCGTGGCGAATAAAATTTAGCACCAATAAAACCCCCGCCAATGCCCGCAATAAGCGCAACAGCTACAATAATAAGTGTCGTGCTAGTGAAAATCTTTTTTATGTTTTGTGACGATGACGAAGTAGACTTTGCCATATATCCTTCCGTGCAATATTAATTACTAAATTGTTCTATACAGTTTTATCTTGCCAGTCTGAGAAAACGATGATAATTAGCAAAATTAACGAAACTACCCCTATGAGCTGACGGCGGATATTCGCTTTAAGCCTATCGTTTTGGTCAAGATAATATAGTGTTGCCAAGCCATAGCCAACAACTGTTAGTATTAATGCAATTTGTGGCAAGAATAGATACTGGATAACCCAGTGGCCAAGTATCCATGCCATCGTAACGCCAAACCATGCCCAGATATGCGTCATTGCACGAGTCATTGATTCGTCAAATGCACCAAAGAAATGACGTGCAGCTGCGTAACAAACCAGCCATGTCACTAAGATGCCGGCAAGCAATGTACTGTCCGGGAATGCTCGATAAAATGCCACAAGCGCGATTGCCTGCGCAATCAAGGCTTGACTCATTACAGCAACCGGGTTTGACTTTGGCTTAAGCCATACCAGCCATACCACGTATGCAACCGTCCAAAATACTTGTGTTGCAAGATTAGTAGTGCCTGCCATAAACGCAACTGCTGATAAGCCAACAAATATATCTACAAGGTTGCCTCTAATATTCGGCAACCAGTACCGAGGGCGAACGGCGACCATGCGCCACTTCGCAAGCAATACAAAAGCGGCAGCAAGATATGCAAAATCGAGGCGAACTAAGAACAGTAATAATACCGGCAATAAGGCGTTAAGCAAAAAATGCAGTAAGCCCGATATGCCCGATGTGGGCCGTAGTTTATACGCTAGTTTTCTCATTATCCTTGTGGCCCTACGATTACAACAAAATCAGCTGTATACGGTGTTAAGTCTACGCCATCAACCGATGTTACTGAGGTGACATTAAGGCGTTGCTCTAGATAACGTTTGGTGTATTTCTTTTGGCCCTTGGTCAGATCAACAAGTTGCGTGTTTGTGGCGTTCTTATTGGCCGCATCAGCTACCTGGATAACGTTATAGCCGTAGCTTTTTAGCTCGTCGGCACGCTTTTGGGCGGCACCCGGCTTTGTGCTACCGTTCAGAACAATAATACTTGGGTTTTCTTTTACTATGTATCCGTCTTTAAGATGATTACGCACAAAAGCGCGTACTGCATCATAATTATCCGGACCAGCCTTTGGATATACGACTGATTGATCACCAATCATACCGGTCGTAACAACAGCATTGCCTTCCATTGCGAGGTCAACATTATTAACATTGCTGTTACTAAGCTGCTTAGAGATATCGTACAGACGCATAATGTCGTTAAGTGAAAAATTAGTAGACACGCGCTTGCCAAACGTATCAAGCAACTGTGAAACTTTTGCAGGATTAGCAAACGTACCGACTGATAGTACCTTGTCTTTAAGGGCTAGGGCGACCTTTTGCTGATGCTCTCCACGGCCAAAGTCGCCACGCGCATCACCATGTCGCGAACGTGCGTACGCCAACGCATAGGCACCATTCAAATGTGATGTGCCTACGGGAAACTTCAATGTGCCATACGGGACACCTGCGTCACCGTACGATATATCGCTGTATGGTTCTGTGAAGGTAACATCGATTCCGCCCACATTGTTTACACCATCCCTAAATGCGGCAAAATCAACCATACCATAGTAGTGAATAGGCACACCCATATAGTTTTGCACGACTGTTTCGATTGCAGAAATACCCGCCTGCTCGGCAGCGGCGGTATCCTTTGGATTCTTATATAATGCTTGGTTTTTTGCACTTACATATACAGCATTGATTTTCATTGGCCATAAACCACTTGGTTTAACCCAAAGGTCGCGCGGAATACTAAGCATTGTAGCCGTGGTATTTATAGGATCCAAACTGGCAATCATAAGGCTATCGGTAAGCTCACCCCCGTCGTGGCCTTCGCCACCTTTACCCATAAGCAATACATTAACTCGCCCATCACCCTCGCCCTTGAGCTGATACGGGTCGACTTTTTTATTAAGCGCCAAGGCGCCACCACCGCCTTGTAACACCTTATGTGCATTCCACCAGGCCTTCCCAAAAATAAAGCCACCAATTCCAAGAACGATGACAATAAGTATTAGGCTGAGCTTCATGAATGTCTTCCAGCCAAAGCGACGACGTTTCCGTTGCTTTTTTGGTGGAATAACAAAGCCTGGCTGCTTTTTTAAGGCAGCTTGTTCATTAATATCGGTATAGGCACCGCCACTATTTAGCTTTGGCGTTGTTTGTGGATGAAAACCGTCTGACTTCTTAAAATCATCGATTCGGCCTTGTCGAGGTCGCATAACAGTATCTTGAACGTTTTTGCTGGGATTAGGCTGAAAATGAGGACGCCGAGGACCACTAGACAAAAAGCCGTCTACCGAACGCTGTTTTTGTGGTTTTTCTGAATCAAATTTATACATTACAAAAAATAAAGCCACTTAATGAGGCCTCTGTAGTATAGCAAAATGCGCGCAAAAAATCTGCTTTTGCTTTACAATAAGCCACAGAATTTATGCCACCGCAAACAACACCCACACCGATACAACCGCAAACACCGGTAATAACCCCACCCGATGATAGTTCGCGTTACAAAAAGAAAGATGAGATTAAAAATATCATCTACACGATTCTATTATTCGTTATGGCGCCATTATTTGCTTTGTTTATGATTCTGTTTGTATTCCAAAGCTACGTTGTTGATGGTTCAAGTATGGAGCCTACATTACAAAACGGAAACCGCGTGTTTATATTAAAATTACCGAAGTCAATCGATAATCTTCGTGGTAAGGAGTACATACCGAGCCGTAACGAAGTTATTGTATTTAAAAAACCAAGCGATGCTGACACGCAGCTCATTAAGCGTGTCATAGGTTTACCTGGCGATAGAGTTGTCGTTAATGATGGCAAAATTACCATTTATAACGCCGATCATCCAGAGGGTTTTGACCCATCTGCGGGTACGCAATACGGCCCTACGCTTGAGGCAACAGGTGGCAATGTCGATATCGTTGTTGGTGACAATGAGCTATTTGTATGTGGCGATAACCGTTCGCCAGGCGGGTCACTTGATTCTCGTACCGGGCTTGGACTAGTACCAACGTCAAACATAGTTGGTAGGCTATGGGTGCGCTATTGGCCACTCAGTGAATTTAAAGTGTTCGCCTTTACCACGCCTGTTACGCGGCTGATAACAGCACACCTATAAAGTTATCCAACGATTTGCTTTGTGATGCGAGCTAGTTCTTCTTCTGAACTATATGTGATCACTAGCTTGCCTTTGCCCTTGGCTGAATGCTGAACGGTTACTTTTGTACCAAGTTGTTTTTCAATTGCTTTTGCGGTGGCTGTAAACGTATCTCTTGCGGGTTTTGTAGCTGCCTTAGTGGTATCTTGCTTACCACGTTTTACGACTATGGCAAATTGTTCTGCTTGGCGTACATTCCAACCCTTCGAAACAATATGTGCGAACAAAATTTTTTGCGCAGTCGGGAATTTTTGCAGACTAAGTAGCGCCCTCGCGTGACCTTCACTTATAGTGCCGACCTGCAACGATTCTTGCATTTCTGGTGGCAGACTTAATAAACGAACACTATTAACGACTGTTGTATATGCCTTGCCCAAACGCTTTGCGATATCTTCGTAACTTTGATTAAACTGTGTGTGCAAGCGATAAATTGTATGCGATTGTTCTAGTGGCGTAAGGTCAGATCGTTGCACGTTTTCAAGTAACGCGAGTTCGAGCTGTTCGTGTTCAGTAGCACTGCGGACTATTGCAGGCACCTCTGTTAATCCGGCAATTCTAGCCGCTCGCCAGCGTCGCTCACCAGCAATAATTGAGTACTTATTTTGTTCAAGTTGATATACCACTAGGGGTTGCAGGATACCGTGTTCACGAATAGAGGTTGCTAATTGATCAAGCGCGCGCTCATCAAAATATTGACGTGGTTGATCTTGTTTAGGGACTACAATATCAAGTGCTAATTTGTGCACCTTCTCGCCTACCCCGGCTGCAACCGTGTCAACACTTACGCCGACGGGAACCAGAATGTCGAAACCCTTGCCTAACCCTTTTGCGCTCATATTTGTTTCTCCTTATTTATACGGTGCTTTACTTCTTTTGCTAAGTTCTTGTAGGCACGCGCACCTTTAGACCATTTATCGTATTGCATGATTGGTTTTCCATGGCTTGGTGCTTCGGCAAGACGAACATTACGTGGGATAACGGTATCAAATACTAAGTCGCCAAATACACGAACTATTTCTGCCTTAACCTGTTCACTCAAACTAGTACGCCCATCAAACATTGTCATGACAACGCCAAGAATTTGTAGTGTTGGATTCAATCCATGTTGCACGCGCTGAATTACCTGTATCAATTGACTGAGGCCTTCCATAGCATAGTACTCGGTTTGTACTGGTATCAGCACATCTGTTGCAGCAGTAAGTGCATTAACAGTAAGCAGGCCTAGGCTTGGTGGACAATCAATAAGCACTACATCGTATACGTGCGTGCTAGCCTGTAGAAAATCTCGCAACTTAGTTTCCCGACTGGTAACGTTCGCTAGCTGGATCTCTACACCTGCAAGGTCTGCATTAGTTGGAATAAGGGTAAGATTCGGCGTATCCGTCTGCATGGCAACTGATTCAAATGATGCTGACTCAACAAGCGCCTGGTATGATGTTCCCTCGAGAGTAAGCTTATCAATACCCAGGCCACTAGTCGCATTACCCTGCGGGTCTAGATCAATCAAGAGTATCTTTTGACCTGCTTTTGCAAGATATGCGGCAAGATTAACAGCAGTGGTTGTTTTACCAACGCCGCCCTTCTGATTTAATACCGCAATGACTCGCTTCATTTTTATTTATCCCTACTCTTGTCTAAAGATTACCACTTATAGCGCTAAAGGTAAACGGCCACTACTGGACCTTCCTATATGACATCGAGCTACCTTGATATACAGTAACACTCTGTCCGGCAGTACCAGTATTTTGCGCAAACTGGAATTGGAGGTTCCCAGCCGTACCTGCAGTTCGTATATATCCACTCAAACGAATATTGCCTCGATAGCCGGCAGTGCTTGCAAGCGTACACTTTTGGCCGGAAGCGGTGATATTACAGACGGTGCTCGCAGCTGCTGCTGTATCTGCAGTGGTCGATATTGCAACTGTAGAGCCTGCAGGTACAGTAAAGGTGTACTTGAAGTCAGCAGCCGCACTGGTTGTCGAGAAGTTTATTACTGCATCGATGTTATAGCTGCTATTTGCTGCAAGTGCGAGTACAAGAGTGTTATCGTTCTGGAAGGTCGCGTTATTGGTTATTGTCTGGTCTGCAGTCTTCGTGAGAGTTGTTTGGCTAATACAGTTCTTCCATATGCCGTTTTCGAAACAGCGGTTCGTGAGAGTAGTGGTGTTGTAGTACATTGCACCGTTTTGACCTCCAGCAGGGTCAGCTGCACCACCATTATATGAATCGAGTACCAAGAAAGTCGCAGTACCATCTATGGCAGTACCGCCAATCTTGACAACACCCGTGCCGGTTGTATCGATATCGAAGAACTGTGAAGTACCATTAGTAACGTTAAACGCTGATGCGTCGGTAAGTGATAGGCTTAACGCACCGGAGTTAAGAACACTAAAGACCGGCGTGCCACCTTTTTGTAGCGTCATAATATTCGCAGTTGCACCTGTCTTATTAATAAAGATACTTGGCAGCGTTGTGCTTGCATCTGCTTGTGCCGCACTCGGCGCAAGTACCATAAGCGTACCATTAACGTCTGGCAGGTTAAGTGTCCTATTGGCTGTTAGCGTATTAGTACCAAGTACTGATGTAAAGCCATTTGAGCCTGTTGCATCATTAAGTGTTAGTAAACCAGCCGTTGGCGATGCAGTGTCGGTTCCTAGAATAATATTTGCATTAAAGGTCTTTTGCGCCGTAAAGGCTTGGACGTTGTTCAGTAAGGCGACATTGCCAGACAGGCGTGCATCCGCCACCGTGCCAGTTGTAATATTCGAGCCGTTAAGGCTTGTTAAGGCACCGCCGTTAAGGGCGGTCAGTGCACCCGTACCATCTAGCTGCACAAGCTGACTTACACCGTTGAAGGTATTGCCCATAATTGTGACAGTTGTCGATAGTAATGAAGTGCTGACTGTGCCCGTTGCCAAATTAGTCGCGTTTAGGTTTGTAAGAGCCGCACCGTTTAATGCAGGTAATGCCCCTGCACCGTCGAGTAGGACGAGTTGGCTAGCGCCGTTGAAGGTGTTGCCCTTAGTGGTTACATTCGTCGATAAGCGTAGGTCGTTAATGGTGCCTGAGCTAATATTTGATGCGTTCAATGTTGTAAGTGCAGAACCATTAAGTGCTGGCAAATTGCCAGAACCATCTAATAGAACAAGCCCACTAGCGCCGTTAAAGGTGTTGCCTTTAAGGGTGACATTACCCGACAGTCGCAAGTCACTTAGCGTACCACTACTTATATTAGAAGCGTTAAGGCTTGTTAAGGCACCACCGTTTAGTGCTGGCAAAGCGCCAGTGCCATCAAGTAATACGAGCTGACTTACGCCGTTAAAGGTGTTGCCCTTCGTGGTTACGTTCGTCGATAAGCGTAGGTCGTTAATGGTGCCTGAGCTAATATTTGACGCGTTAAGCGATGTGAGCGCAGATCCGTTTAAGGCTGGCAGCGCGCCCGATCCGTCTAGCAACACTAGTTGGCTGTTCCCATTAAATGTATTACCCTTGAGTGTCACATTTGATGAAAGCCGAAGATCATCGAGAGTGCCAGAAGAAAGATTCGATGCACTTAGGTTAGTAATACCTGAGCCACTTATATTTGTTAGGTTGCTTGCATCCAGCGAGGGCAACTTACCCGTACCGTCAAGCAGAACAAGCTGGTTAATACCGTTGAAAGTATTACCCTTCGTGGTTACGTTCGTCGATAAGCGTAGGTCACTAATAGTGCCGCTCGCAATATTTGTGGCATTGATGTTTGTAAGAGCTGCCGCATTAAGTGCTGGCAAATTGCCAGAACCATCAAGTAATACCAACTGGCTGACACCATTGAAGGTGTTACCCTTAAGCGTCACATTACTCGACAGTCGCAAGTCATTAACCGTGCCTGAGCTAATATTTGACGCGTTAAGCGATGTGAGCGCAGATCCGTCTAAGGCTGGCAGCGCGCCTGCACCATCAAGCTGCACAAGTTGGCTTGCACCATTGAAGGTATTGCCGAGAATAGTCACATTATTACTTAGGCTTGTGTCGGCAATGGTTCCGCCACTAATTTGCGAGGCGTTAATATTTGTTAATCCTGATGCATCACCAGTAATCGTACCCGCAACATTTAACGTACCGCCAATGACGAGTGCGCCGCCGTTCTTTTGGAGATTAAGTGTCGTGGTGCTTTCGATGTTACCGTCACTGATTGTTGTACTGCCAGCGCCTACTACAACGCCACCCAAGAAGTATCCCTGGAAGAATCGATTAGCCTGCGTCGAGTAATCGGTTGCTGTTGCGCCGATATTCTGAACATTGTATTTCGTAATTGTTGCGCCGGCGTCGTAGCTAACTGATGGCGAAACGGTGAGAGTAGTTGTACCACCACCGCTGACAATTCGTGTGTAATAATCTTGTCCTGCGTTGTTGATGAAGATGACGTCGTTATTCGCAAACGCACCGGCAGCCGTGAGCGCAACAGTTGTAACATTTGTTTGAGCTGGGCTTGCGGCTATACCAGTCGTACCTGTTGCAGAACCCGTCGCGATTAGGCTTCCATCCAGCGTCGTCGTACCGCTAACCGTTAAATTACCCGTTACTCCTACACCACCAGAAGTATTAACGTTAAAGATATCTGTTCCGTTATTTTGCACGGCGAATTTACTTGTTGAGCCCGTTGCGATATCAACCAAGAAATTACTGTCTGTCGCGGTGTTCGAAAGTGTGTATTTAACATCTTTAGCGTTTGTTGTAACAACCGTTACCGGTGCGGCCGAGGAGTCGTAGACCTTTTGCATCGTTAGGCTGCTAGACGAGCTATTGTATTCAACCGACCAGTAAACAGTGAAGTCGTTGGTTGCTGCTGGCAGCAACCCAACCGTATCGAACGCGACACTAATGGTATCGCCAGCATTAAACGTAACAACGCCGGCGTCGATTGCACCGGCGTCTTGGCGAGGTGCAGCAGTACTCATCGTACATCCTGCAGCACCTACCGACACTCCATTGACTCGCCAACGCAAATTAAGCGTGCCAGCTGTGATTGCGGCATTGTTTTTAACGAGACATGTTCTAAAGCTACCTGCTGCAGGTGCCGTAAAACCAACCGAAGCGACGGTGTTCGATACCGCCGTGGCACTCGTAAATGCTAGCATTTCGACATTCGTACCCGTAGCGGTACCTGCAACGTTCTGCAAACCCGATACAAAGCTTGCAGTAGCACCCGAACTTACGACTAAGCCACCACCTAATGATGTCCAGCTTGTTCCGTTATAGCCTTCAAATGCAGTACCGTTCCAGCGAATCGTACCAGCAGTCGTAGAAGTGCTATTGCCAATGGTCAAACCGGCGGCTGCAGTAACGTCACCTGCGTTAGACACGGTAAACTTATCTGTTGTTGATGATTGCAATTTGAGGAGTGCTCCAGCGCCAAGCTGGTTAAACTGAAGTGCCGGGGTGGCTGACGTAGTGTTCTGAATAGTACTTGGCGATAATTGCAAAAGCCCGGCAGCCGTAATGGTGCCGGTTCCGTTCGTGAGCGTATCCGCCTGTCCCGATCTGAAGCTATACGGGACTGCAGTCATCTTCATCCTGCTCGGCCCCATTTCGCCGTCGCTATTGACGTTCATGGTCAGCCAGTGCTCCTGACTCCAATCAATTGTCCCTGGGAATGAGGTTACGCTACCAAGACTTGCACTGACATATCCGTTTTTGGCGGTAAGCGATTGTGTTTCAGTCCACTCGTTTGTGCCTGCTGTAGCTGCATCGTAAATCTTAAACTGGACGGTTACGCTGCCATCAGGGATTACTGCACCGTTAGCCTGCAAGATACGAGCCTGAAAGTTTATAGTGCTGTTTGTAGCAGCCTGCGCATCACGCGCGTATATAGATATAAAAGCGAACAGGGATACAAAAAATGCAAAAAACAGGGCTGAGACCACTCGGGTCCCTTTCCCTGTTATAACAGAATAGGCAGTTTTACCTGCACGCAGCAAGGCTTTTCGCATTTTTGGTTGGATTTTGTTTTTGTTGTTGGTTTTTGTGAACTTTTTGTTGTTGGTTTTTGTTTTTTGTAAAGTTCCCCCTTAGTGTACGCCTGACCCCTGATTAAGCGCAAGTATTTTCACCCCTATTTTACTACTGTTTTACACAACCATACAGTACTAGCCATATAATACTAGCAATGCTGACGCCTCTGTTAAAATTAAATATGAGTGCGCATTTTACGACGTTCCCCTATCCCGCAATGACGACGCGCAATACTCTTTATCAGTAGTAGTGTTACCGTCCTAGAACGGTTCTATGGCTTTAACGCATGCTCTCGATATACTTACTCCAGGTAAGCGTATCTATCTTTTTATCGGCAAATATAAACACCAGTAGGTCATTTTTAGTGAATATGACTGTCTGTGGACCCTTAATTGAGATTCCAGAGAATGCTGTAGCATCACTAACTGAAATCTTATCGTTAGCATTAAACTGTTTAGCAAGGTTTTCAACCTTCCCTGTTGGGTCTGATTTAAAATCGGATGGCAATGGTTGCTGGCTGACAGTGATGGGCACGCTTGCAAGAACATCATTGAACGTTGCGACCTTTTTTGAGGCATCGTACTTGAGCGCCGTTGCTTGGTTTTCGGTAGTAGTTGGTTTAATAGTTGAAAAATCCGGTTTAGCAGCAACTGTTTTCTGACCAAGTACATCTGTTTTCTTGCTATCTTTTGTCGCTGAGTTATGCGCAAACAGCCCAATACTAAGCACCAAAAGTGGTATCGCGAGTAGTGATACGCCAACTATATATTGCTTCTTATATTCAGATTTATAACCTGGCAACCTCTTGGGTAATTTGGGTGCTTTTGGTAGCGAAAGAGAGATGGCGATTTCTTGTGGCTCACCACTAGCTTTACGCGCTTTTTTACGTTCTTTAGCGGCAAGTTTTTCGGCCTTTTTAGCGAGTTTTGCTGCCGCCTCTCTTGCCTTGCGATCTTGTTTTATCTCTTGCTGTTTTTGCCAAACACCAAATATATCATCGTCTTCGTCATCGAATAACATAGGCCGGGAGGACTGCTTAGTGACAGGGGGTGTCACGGGAACCGCTCTAGGCTTAATCGTATCTGGATGAGGCTTTTCGCCACTATTAATTGACCGCTTTTGCGGACCATTGTTTTGGGCTCTGTTTTTATACCTATCCCTATCCATAATATTGGTTTTAATACCCTCTCGTATTTAGGTATATTATACCATCGTTAGATGGCTTATGGGAATGGCGTATCGAGTGGTTGTAGCTGTCCACCAGTAAAGGTTTTACCATGACGCAATCGTTTTGATGGGTCGGCCGTAAAGTATAGACTCAGATCAGATATTGTTGGACCACGATTAACATCCTCCGGATAACCGAACGTCTGTGAGGCATCAATAGTTATAGAGAAGAAGAAATATCTGGCACAGTTGATGTTGCCACCACTACCATTTAAGGCAGTATACGTTGCAGGGGTACCAAGCGTGACGTCACCATAATTTGTTTCTTGACCCCAAGTAGTCATGATTGGCATTGTTGCGGATGTGCCACAGTCTTCATTTGGGTTTTGTTGCAAAGCACCATCAGATGTATCGTGCATAGACCGATACTTCAATTGCCAACGTGCGCCAATAGAATTATCAAGTCCGTTGAGTAGCCATTTGGTTGGGAATACGTCGGTGTCGGTATCTATTAAACGTGAGTACGCTGCGACCTGAGGTTGCGAATAGACTGCTGATTGAACAGTCCTGTTAGTGTTTGTATATGCAAATGCTGCCGGCCTAATGGCAATTGTAAAGGCTACACCGTTGCTGGTACTAGGCATTGCATATGCTGCGGGGTCAACACTTGCAGCACGGCTTTCAATACGTGATGTTGAGGTAGTAGCACGATTGGTAGCCGTAGCACCTGTCGAGCCAATATGTAGCCCGTTCGTTGTTCCTGCAGGATAGTTAGTCACAGACGCGTATTCCGAACCTGCCGCATATGTTAGCCACAGGGTATTTTCGGTTCCCCAGCCAGTTGGATTTAATGCAGGTGGATTAGGCGCATTAGTTGTGCCTCCGGGATCGACATTGGCGGCTTCTACACTGGCAATATTGCCCTCCCAGCTCGCAGCCGGAATACGATAGACAATAGCTGAAGCTTGCTCGATTGCAGAGGTTGCAAAGTTAACATTCGTACCGTCCTCGGTACCAGCTGCATCGATAGCCCACACCGAACCACGGACGTTTGTGCCACGCGTTTGCGTACTAATTTGTGTCCATGCGCCGGCACCATCAGGGTCCGTAACCGTAGCGTTACCATCGTTGCTAAATAGCACTATTAGCAAATCACCTGGGTCAACAACGCTCGGCATAGTCACGTTATGAGGCGTAGTATCGGTATTAAATGATTGCGTACTCATAGACGTTACGGTTGGCCATTTTTCACAAGCACCACCTGTGACATACATCTTACCGCCCGAGTAACTAACCGCGTTACCATACCGTTCGCCGGAGTATTTCACATTTGTTTCATACCACTCGCCAATACCAGTAGGATTATTACCAGTAGCAATAGTTGTGTTAGCACTGATTGGTGCCTGCAATACGTTTGGCACACAGTCACCGTCTGAGCTACGACCACCCACAAGATACATATAACCATTGGCCGCAAAACCGTCTGCTTGGCGGATCGGTTCCGGAAGACTTGTCGTGTATGACCATGTACTTACTGACCCATCCAAGATTGTATAGCCTGTTCCGGCGGTGACGTTTTTAGAAACACTAACTGTCATTGTTGTTCCCGACGGAACAGTCAAAATAGTCGCAACTTCTCCATCCCTGTATTGCAGCGTGGAACCTATCATTGATGACGTCCATGACGTACCAGTACCAGTAACATTAATTCCAGTCTGTGCAATAGTACCTACTTTATATCCAAGAGTCGCATACTGCACATCGTTTAAATAGTTCGTCCCGTCGTAGCCGCCAATTACATAGAGGTTATTTGCATATGCAATAGTCGTATGACCATTGCGGTTAACGCTAAATGAATTTGTAGAGGTTGTCCAGGCAGTGGTTATATTACCACCACTAGGCAAATTTGGACTTACGTAAACTGTGGAGGTCGACGCCGCCGAACCGTCTAAACCACCTGTTACGTATATTTGATTGTCCCATACGCTTGCGCTAAATTGGGTACGTGCACCCGGCAGTCCATTGGTCGCGGCTGTGCCATTCCAGGTAGGATTACCGGCGGTGATACTCGATGTATAGTAGACGGTACTTTGTTCATTTGTTGCGGTATCGTTCTGCCCACCAATGTAATATAACGTCCCACCAACAGTTTCAAGCTGGCCCCAAGCTCTATCCGCAGGCAGGTTACCTCCTGCGCTCCACGTACCTAAATTGCCGTAAATGTCTATGGTTGCATATTGAACACTGTTGGTCGCATCTGTACAATCCGTGGCACTAATACAACCTCCGGCTACATACAGCCTGCCGTTAAGTATTGTGCTAGAAGCACCCATCCTATCCGTTGCGAACTGATTTGCGCTTGCGGCAAATGATACTGGCGTACCACTATCATTATTATAAAGTTGGAATGTTTGCACCTCGGCCTGCATACCAGTACAGTTAGAAGGCGCCGCACCAGCAGCACACCCACCAATAGCATATACATAGCCATTGCTAACGATTGCCTTTAGATCCCAGCGCGGCGTAACCACCACGCCCGAGCTGTCCCATGGGCTTAAATCGCCAGTGCTTACATTTATCTTGGCGAACAAAAGGTCTTGCAGTGATGCAGAACCGCTATAACCAGCAAGCGAATAAATATAGCCATTATAGCCAAAGGCAACTGCACGCCGCCTAACTGGCGACATTTGGGCAGTCGCGAACTTCCATGTTCCTGTGGATAGCCCACTCGTGGCATCAACAATATTATTGCTACCGTTAATCATCGCGTATATCGTATCTTTTCTGTTGGCTGAATACGTAGAACCACACGGGTTACCTGCTGCTCCAACACTAGCACAAGCTCCACCCACTAAATATAATCTGTTTGCATATACTGTTCCGGCCATAAGCCCAAGGCCTTGGTCGCCCGCCGTAAGATTATCGGCATCGACTTGCATTTGGCCGGTTGTCGTACACCCGGTCAGCGATGCATCTGTTTGAATATTACACTTGCGCGTATCGGTGTAGTACGTGCTACAGCCAATACCGCCTGTGCCACTACAACCTCCAAGCATGTATAAATTACCAGGGTTCGAGCCAGCTGATGCAGGGTTCGCACGAGTAAACATATACATGTAGCCTCGCGCGCTACCACCCCCAATTGCTGCAAACGTCTGCGATTGCCATGCGCCAGATAACGAACCATCTGCATTCAAAAGCACTCGATACATATTTGATTGCCAGTTTGCTGAATCAGTACCACCAGCGATGTAAATAACATTATTGAATACCGCCGAAGCCGCGGCGCCTAGCCCGTTAGTGCCATTTATTCTATTGGTACTGTCAACACACCACAGACCGTATGACGTATTTGGTGCAGGACAATTTGCTGGTGCAACCATCTGCCCAAGTGAGTTTAGTGCAGCATAGGAGACATTGCCACTCATATCACTGCCACAAGTACCAGTAGGGTCAACACAGCCACCAATATTATAGATATAGCCATTATTGACGACTACCATACTCGACATTTGACCGCCTTGACCGGCAGCATCGCCAGCGGTTGGTAAGTCGCAGTTTACTGGGCTACCGCCGCTACACGGCGCCGTGCCACTTGGTTCTGAATTACTAACTGTTGATGCATCACCCGGAGGGTTAACAGCACCAAATTCTACGCTTCTATGCGTTGCATAACAAACGCCAGTGCTGGTGTTTTGGCGGTTACAACCACCCAATCTATACAAGCCCCCTTGCCAGGCAGTAAACGTATAACCTATACGCTGGTTGCTAAGTGTTGCAATCGAGTTCCATGGTGACAAACTACCGTCCGCATTAATACTTGCAAGCTGTACATCGCTTGCTATTGTCGAACAGTAATTACCACTCAATGCCGTGCAGCCGCCCGCGAGATAAATGTATGCCCCCCAGACCGCGCTGAACGAACCCCCAAACGAGGTACGCCCGGTAGCAAAATTATTGGTTGCCGTCCATGTATTCATAGACCCATCACTACCCAGTTTGCTGTAGTACACCGTATTGCGGAGTGTGCCATTATTATTGCCACCCAAAAGATACATAACATCGTTATAGATATGGATGGAATGCCCAAAGCGTGCCGTTGGCGTTGTTAGATCTTGCATACCAGTTGTAGACCATGCGCCTAAATCACCATTTGGTAGTAAATCCGCATAATACACCGAGTTAATACTTGTGCCAGCAGTGTTACGGCCGCCAACAAGATATATCCGGTTCTCGTACGCCGCTACGGCAGTATATGAGTTTGCGACTGGTAACGTAGTAGTAGACACAAACCAGTAGGCGGGTGTCCCCCCTGTTGGATGCCATAATTGTGGTTCACCGTTGGCGCCTAGCTTAGCGACCCAAACAGTATTTGTAGCATTCGCCGCCGTGCCATCGGTACTACCGCCAAGCGCATACAAATAACCATTGTAGGCAACCATCGACATGCCAACTCGGTTGCCTGGTAAGTTGTAGACAGAATTTGTACACCAGCCATTACACGTACCGGCACCAGGATTAGGGCTCTGCAAATCAGAACTGGTTGTACTAAACTGCGCCCACTCGACAGTATTTTGATAGCCCGGGGTAACCGTTGCAGCACGAATTGGAATTGAAACTGCACCATAGGTACCATCTAAAATTCCGTCCTGTGCAAGTGTTGCCGTACCCGTTGCAACGGTTGCTAGTGGTGGCTGGTCGAGTGTCATCGTGACAAGTCCAACGCTGTTATTAGTAGCGCTACCGGCCAAGCTTGTGCCAGCATACACTTTGGTATGCCCAGACGGGAGCCACGTGTAGTCTGATGGATCATCCTCGTTTATTGCTGCAGCACGAATCACTAATGAAGCATCCGTATTCGGAGTTACTGTCGGTAATGTGATAGGAACGTATGGAGCAGTGCCGTCTGACCCACGACCTAAACATGTTGGCACAGTTGTACAGGCGATTGGATTGGCGTTGTCGAAGCCTTTAATGCGCATAATGACACCGGTCCACTGTTCTGCTCCGCTACCTGTCCAGGTATAGCTTGCAGATTCATTGCCACCACCTTGGTCGGTACCAATTTTGTAATATGCCGCGAGTTCACGTGTGTTACCGCCACCGGCATCATTGTCGGCAAGTTCCGTCCAACCCGCTGGGGGCGTTACGGTAACCGTGCCGTTATGGCCCATTATTGCTATATACAAATCACCTGCCGGGCGCGAGGTAGGCATATTCATTGCAAATGTAGTGCTATCGGTCGCTTGTGTGCTTGCCTGTTGCCCAACAAGGTACGGCATTGTTGGATCAACACGGCCTCCGGCACGATAAATGTATCCACCCGCCGTAGCAATGGAGTGGTCCCATAAACCGGCGCTCATATCAACACTATCTACCCAACCATCAATACGCGCACCGGTTGTCTGACTTTTTTGAATGAGTTCGTTCGTTGGGTCAAAATCAACATTTGTCTCGTTGTTGCCTTGCATAAATTTTGCAGCGGTTTCGACATATACCGTAGGGTCAATACTAAGTGGGTAACTGGCTTGTTTTAGATTAATCGCATGCAGCGTAATGACATTATTCTTTAGCTCATACCAGGCTGTTGCACTACTTTTCCTCCCGCCAGACTCTTTTATAAATGGCGCAGGCATTCTAAATATAAGACGATTTTTTTCGCCATTTTGTCGTGCATTTTTAAGTAGTTCTGCGTCCTTCTCGCTACCAGCAGAAACGTTGCCCAGTAACGCGCTATTCTCGAGCCCGTACACCCCAATCGAGCCATCATTCTCCATACGTGCTTCGAGTGATTCATTTAGCTGCAATTCATACTCGAACTTCATTGTGTCGCCAGATACTTTTTCTAAAATAATATCTTCTTTTACGCTACCTGCCTTAAGAGTAAGTACTTCGGCGCCCTGCTTACCAGCTAGTGGGTAAATCATTCTGTTCTGTTGTTTTTCTGGTGCCTTTACCCGAAACTTTGGCTTGATAGTTAAGTTGGTGCTATAAACCGGGTCAGTAATGGTATGGCCATCATTCGGATCTTCGGCAAAACTTGCACTAAATTTTGGGCCAGCCGTCAGTCCGGCCGTTTCGGTATTACCAGGCGTGTATCCTTCGTTATACAAAAATTCTGATTTATCTGATTTATACGTAAGTTTTGCCGCATATAGTGGGTTAGTTTTCCCTACAAGCGTTTCTGCTTGCGACGAAAGTTGATACTCACGACCTTTCATAACGTAGCCATAAATCTCATAACCCATTGAGAAAACAATTAATAAGGCCATAAGGCCGGCGCTCAACCTGACAAATACTGAATGCCTAAGATAAAAACGCTTTGATATGGCGCGTAATGTTTTAAAAACATTTGGTTTTCCACCAAAACGAATAGTTATCTTTACTCTTTTTGGTTTGCTCGATTTAGGTATCGAGGCATCAGTTTCAGAAGCAATCTCCGAAGAAGTTACGCTTTTTTTTGGTGGTGGCGAGATACCGTCCATCGAACTAACTTTACACCTCTGTTTTTTATATTCCCCTAATGCTAACTATTATAGCAGATAAGACCCCCGTTATAGCAATAAAAAATACCCCGTTGCGACAAAATGCTAAGTCGTCTTACACGGGGTATCTATTTTTTGTGTGCTGCACGATTTTGGTGAAGCAGGTTTTTGTGTTGGTTTTGTTTTTTACTGGGGTTGGCCAGTGATGAATTTTTGTTTTTGGTTTTGGGCCAGAATTTACTTTTTCGTCGCCTTGGTCCGCACTTCCGGTAACGTATAAATTCTGACTTTCTAGGCGGCTCGTTTTATGTACTACGAGCCAAGATAACCACTTGCGATAAGGGGTCATCTGCACACATTTTTTGTGCGACTTACCTAGACTTTCGGCGGCGATAAACCGCCGAAAGAATGCATAAAGAGAATAGTATTTTGAGTCATTTTATGTGTAGCTAGTGGGTATAGGAAAATGTATGTCATGTTATTTACCCGTCGTGGTAAAGCTGAGCGTACCTGCGTACGCATTCTTTCCACTATTAGCCTTTAGATTTATCTTAAAGATCACGAACCCACCAGGTGTAAAGCCACAGGCGCCTGTTGCTTCATTACCGTTTATTGGTGTCGTCATCCACGTATTGTTGTTACCTACACCACCAATAACATCGGTCTCGGTACCACAGGCGGTGATTGTGGCCCCGTTACTGCTGAACATCTGATAGGTTACTGCTGCGTTAGCATTATCATCTACGCGGCCAGTAAGGTTTACGGTTGCGTCAGAGGCAAATGCTTTAAAGGTGGCTGGTAGCTGATAGGTTACATAGATACTGTAGGTTTGCTGCGTTGCCTGTGGGCTTGTCCATTTATAGTAGTTGCGAGCTTCACCGCTAGCACAGAGTGCTACGTTAACGGTTAGTCCACCACCGTTACCACAGAAGTCAGTCGTCATAGTACCGACGCCAGTACCGTTAAGCACAGCACCTGCATATTCTGGGTTAAGGTTAACGATGTTATCTGGTGCGCTACCACAAGCACCCCAACCGTCAGCCTCGTAACACTGGATACGGCCAGTAGTGGTGTCGTAGTACATGCTACCAAGATATGCATCGTTATTGGCTGCAATTGGTGCAGTTGATGCCCTATCTAGTGTTAGTAGCGTGGTTGGACCGCCCTTGTTGGCGCCACCAATTTGTACATTCGAAGCATTATTGTTACTAAGTGTCATTGTTAGCGCATCAACGTAGAAGATGGTAGCCGCACCCGCAGTTTGTGTAATACGTAATTGTTGCGAGGTAACTGGTGCTGTGGCGGTGGTAGTGATAATACAAGTTATAAGCTGCCAGCTGCCGGCAGTTACAACCTGTGTATTGAAGTCTTGGCAAGCAACAGTCGTAGCATTGTTATCTGGTGTATAGGCAGCAGCAAGCGTAGCAGTACCACTGTTAGCGTTAGCGTAGAATGATACACGATATTGGGTAGAAACTGCAGGTATGATGTTAGCGGTTAGGTTGTTATATACACCCCTGCCGGCCGTGCCGCTCGTAGTTGCTGCGACCGAACCACTCGTGTCATAGATAGTAGTAGTGTCCCGAGCAACCGAGCCGCCGATAGCTACCCAGTTAGTGCCAAGCGCCGCGTCAACACTGCCGTCAATCGCGTGGTTAACACTAGCATTTACAGTAACGCTTAAGTTATCGACAAAGAACGTCTGGCCCGAGGTATTGCTGTTACTCTGACGAATAAAGATTGCGTTGGCAGCAGTTTCACCTGTTGCTGGTGCGGTAAACGTACAGGTAACGCGTGTCCATGCTGATGCGGTAACGGTTCGACCTGTAGTACAGCTAACCGTAGAAGCATTTGTGCCATCGCGTGAATAAACTACATCGAGGGTACTAAAGCTGTTTGCTGTGCCACTCTTTACCGTAAACGATACCGCGTACTGTAAGTTAGCACTAAGTGTTGCGGAAAGTGTATTGGCAACACCCTGGTTAGCTGTAGCCGTACCGGTTGTTACCACCTTTGTTGATGCAATACCGGTTGCGAACGTTGTAGTATCACGCGTGACAGTAGCTGTTGTGCCACCATTAGGTGCGGTTGGCCACATCGTAAAGGTTGCACTTTCGGCGCCACCGTTATTTGCATATTCTGTAGCGTTATTGTTAACACTAAAGAGATTGCTACCAACGTTAGTTTGGACTTCTAATAGCGCACCTGTGATGGTCTTTACGCCAGTATTGTTGCGAATAGTAAGACCATCACCACCGGCAGTACTGTTGTTAAGTAGTAGTTCGGCACCACCGGCACTGATAAGGGTGTTGTCGTACGCAGCTTGTAAGGTTGTTGAGCTTGATGCACCGGCAGCCGTCCAACCGGTACCGTTATATATAAGAGTAGCGGTGCTGTTTGCTTTCATCGAAATGTTGACTGATGTGCCGGCGAGTAAGAGCGCAAAGTCGTTAGAACCATTGACGGCAGTAATATATAAGATACGGCCAACAGTAGTGATTGTTGGTAAGTCTACAGTAAGCGTAAGGCCGGATGCGGTCGCGTTAACAGGCACCGTGCTATATAAGTTCGTTGCATTAGTGAGGAGTGTATTGAGTGTGTTGTTCGCTGCAAATGATACTGTGCCGGCTGCGGTGAATGCTGTAGTTGATAAATTAACGACTCCCTGTACACCGCTACCGGCTGCGGCACCACCGGCAATAGTAACGCTACCACCGTTAGTATTACCACCGCCGGCTGCGCCACCGGTTAAGAATACTGCCCCGCCGGCGGCTGCGTTACCGCCGTTACCACCCTGGAGTGATAATGTACCACCAACGCCAGTTGTGTTACCAGTACCAGCGCTAACCGTTAAGCCGTTACCGCCTGTTGCTGCTGTTGCTTGGGTCTCGACACCAATTGTGCGAGCCGTAGTTGCGCCTGCGATTTGGCCAAAGCTTAAGTCATAACTTACGGCTGGGGTAGTACTAGTTGAGCCATTATTGATACCAACACGGCCGTTGCCCTGTACCGTAAAGAGTGACGCACCGAGAGCGCCTACTGATGATGCGCGTACGTTAAACAAGCCAGCAGTAGCACCAAGCGTCGTGTCAGCATCTTGTACATCTAGTCCGTTATGGCTATTGGTACTTGTTACCTTAATTTCTGGAGTAGTGGCCCCGTTTGAGCTACTATCATATGCCTCTTGCAGTGTTGTGTTGCCACAGTTGCCCCAACTAGTACCCTCGTAACATTGAATACGGCCGGCTGTTGTATCGTAGTACATTGCACCAACTGTCGTAGGTAAGCCCGCCGAAGTCGTAGCGCTATCAAGTACGAATATAGTCGTTGCGGTTCCGGTGCCAGTATTGTTGCCGACCTTTATTGCATTGCCAGTAGTGGTATCGATATTAAGCATAGTATCGGTTCCTGAAGCGCTTTGTACCTGGAAGGCATTTGCATTGGTTGTCTTGATAGTTGCAGTACCGCTAATCTTGAAGCTTGCCGCTTGATCCGTAGCAGTCTGGTTTTGGATGTAGTTGCTGCTGCCGCCATCCATACCTGCAAATGTCCAAGCGCTACCCGTCCAGAACATTGTTGCTGTTGAACCGGTAGTAAACGTGGTGCCGTTGATAGTAAAGCTAGTCGTACCTGTGTTGGTGACATATAGCACGCGACCGATTGTTGAAGCAGAGTTCGGTAGCGTAATGGCCTGACCAGCCGTGGTTTGATTGATACCAATTGATGTGTAGCTGTCTACTGATTGCGCAGCGGTAAGGCCACCCGCAGGCGTGCCACCAAGTGCACCACCATTACTGTCGTCATTAACAGTAAGGGTCGCCATAAACGTACCGCCATTATTGGTGACCGTACCGCGATTAGTAGTATTTCCAAGCGTGATGTTGCCAGACTGTAGACTAATGGTGCTCGTAGTGGTATTAGAGCCAACTGTTAGAGCTGTTGTCCCTGTTGTGCTAGTACCGATACCAATAGTTTGCGTATTACCTGCACCAACTGCATTACCAATTGCTATCGTATTGGACGCCGTTGACTGGCCAAGTGTGATAGTGCCCGTGCCTGCTGTGGCACCGATTGCGATACCACCGGTAGTCTGTGGTACTAATCGGATTGCCTCACTACCAGCCGTATTACTGTTACCACCTTGTATGATTGTTGCACTATTAAAGTTAGCATTGGAGCCTATGGTTACATTTTGTGCAGCGCCAGTGCTAGTACCTATTGTCACAGTACTTGTAAACGCTGACGCACCAACTGCACCAATCTGAATTGTATTAGCATTCGCCGTACCCACTGCAATATAACCGCTAGTTGCAGCTTGCAAAGAAATGGTAGGCGTCGTTCCATTAACCCCACCGTTAATTGTGGTTGTATTTGTCCCAGTCGTGTTACCAACGAACACTGCTGACGTCTGCGCGTTTGTGCCAATCTTAACAGATGGCGAGCCACTTGTATGGGTACCAGTATCTATTTCAACATTACCCGATACGCCAGCAGAAGCATCACCACTCTTTATGGTTACATTCGTAGAGGTACCCCCTGCGGCAGTGGTTAATGTAGTGCCCGTAACACCCTGTAGCGTAAGCGTACCAGCGTCTGTTGAAAATACACTGTTGGCGTGACCGGTTATATTTAAAGCCTGAGATGCAGCACTTTGTACCGTTGCCGTTGCCGCTGATCCAAATGTAAGTGCTGAACCAGTAAAGGTATTAGTGTTATAGGTGCTTGCCGCTGTAATCGCGCCGGCATTGGTAACGCTGAAGTTTGTTGCATTAATAAGGTTAGTAAACGTCCCGCTAAAGCTGAGGCCGTTTGTTGCGGTATTGTTAGCGCTAGCAATAGTAACGCCTGCTGCCGCACCCGGTTGGCTTATAGCAAGTGCAGTTGCAGCAGTACCAATTGTACCGTTAACCGTAAGACCAATAACGCTTGCTGCGGTTGGGGTGATAACGTTAACGCCTGCCGCTGTGGGCACTTGGACTATCGCATTTCCTGAACCTGTAGCGGCAAGCAATACAGTGCCAGATGCGTTCGGGAATATAATAGTATTGTTTGCTGTTGGATCAGTTACATCAAAGGTAGTTGTAAAGCCATCGTCGGTAGCGCCCTGGAATACCAGTGGTGAGCCGCCAAGGATTTGGCTGGTTACAGTTAAGCGATCAGTACTGGCGTTACCGATGGTGCTGTTGCCATTTAGTAGCGTTGCGCCAGATACAGTTAAACCATTATTGATTGTTGTTGTACCACTACCAGCGCCAATATTTAAGGCAGTTGCAGCACCAAAAGCATTTACGGTTGTTGCAGTGGTATTAAGAAGGTTGATGCTCGTTTGATTAGTGGCGATCGTTGCAGCATTAAGATTAATGTTACCGCTACCGGCAAGAATAGTTGTGCCACTAGTGGTATTTGTCGAGCCAATAGTAACTGCCTTTAGACCATTGCCTGTCCCAAGGTTGACGGTTGACCCGACATTGCCTGTGCCTATATTTAGAGTACCGGCGTTCAGAATGTTCACGCCCATACTGTCTGACGTGTTTCCTATATTAATAGTGCCACCACCAGACATTGTTCCTATATATATGTTACCGGGATTAAATGCACTGCCTGCTTGTCCTGGGTCAAGATACACACTTCCGCCAGCACCAGTATCAGTACCACCGCCTGTGATATTGATATTGCCGCCGCTACCAGTCGTAGAATTGCCGCCGCCAACAATATTAACTGCGCCACCTGCGCCAGTACCATTAAAGCTTGCGCCACCGGCCAAATTGAGCTGACCACCAGCTGCAGTGCCAGATGAACCGCTACTACCTGCGGTAACAAAGACTGCGCCACCTGCGCCAGTCGCACCACCATCACCAGCGACTACGTTTAGTTGACCACCGCTGCCAGAACCGAGACCAGCAGCAGATCGAACTACTAGCCCATTACCTGCAGTGTTATTTACAGTTTGGTTTGCAACACTAATGGTTCTTGTCGCACCTACTACAAATGTAAGATCACCACTAATGGTGGTTGACTGGTTTAGATTAATGAGGCCCGTGGAGCCAGCATTAATATTTGTTGCCGATGTTGCGACAGCACTGTTGCCAACAGATACTGAGCTATTTGTGCCATTAAACCTGAAATAGTTGTTGGTGCCGTCGGTGATATCTATAAAGTTAGCCGATCCACTAGTCGTTAAAGTAACCCCACCAGTAAGTTGAGTTGCATAGCCGGTGTTACCAATGTATGTGTTCCCTGCACCGGCACTGTTAATATTAACTTGACCACCACTTGTTATGAACTTACCGTTGACAGAAACCGTTCCCGTAGAGGTATCGGCAACGAACAAGCTTGTGCTGCCTGCGGCGTTCTTAACAACAAATGCAGTGGAACTATCAACACTCGGCTGAACAGTCGTATTACCCGTTGCACTTACGCTAAATAGTGGGCTGCTAATGCTTGCCGCTTTAACTTGTAGAATGTCGGCACTTTGACTATTTGCACCTTGTACGATAGCCGAAACATCTGTCGTACTATTGCTTTGAATATTAAAGTTAGCAGTCTGTACGGCAGTACCGTTTTGGATATAGCTACCACTCACACCACTCGTAACAAGTGACCAACTCGAAGTAGTATTGTTCCAAACGAACTGCATTGTTACGCCCGGACTAACAACCGCACCTGCCATAGTATAGCCAGCACTACCAATGTTGGTTATATAAATAACACGGCCAGATGTTGAAGTTGTTGGTGCAGGAATTGTTAGCGTTTGGCCAGCAGTTGTCTGTGCAATCGTTATGTTGGTATAGATGTCTACCGTACTTGCAGCAGAACCAATCGAACCCGTATTGCCAGTACCGGTGTAATTGAGGTTACCAATCGCTAACGTGTTGTTGAGTGTTGCACCACCAACGGTCAGCGTACTGCCAGTGCCAGTCGTTAAACCACCTGTTGCTGTCGTTAAGCCGGTGACGCCTAGCGTGCCGCCGATGCTTGCATTGTTCGTTACCGTCAATGCGGTACCTGCTGCACTAAATGTGTTCAATCCCGTGAATGTCTGCGTGCCATTGCCATTAAGCAACGCAAGGTTGTATGTGCCTGCAGCGGTTTGATCCTGAAGTTGGAATACTTGGCTACCGCCAGTAGGTGCAGCAATCGAAAGCGAACTTGTGTTTGTACCCGCTGCATCGGTTGTTTGAAGCCTGCCGGCAGCAATTGCATACGGTACGCCAGTAACCTTCATGCGCTTGTTGCCGGTTTGTAACATTTCGCCATCGTAAGTTGGGCTGGCGCCAGCACTCGTGCCACCGATATCCATGGTTATCCAAAGTTCTTGATCCCAGTTAATGCCACTGAACGCCGTAATGCTACCAAGGGCTGCACTAATGTAGCCGTTCTTGGTATCAATACCTTGGCTATTGGAGTTCTGCCATGTTTCAGTCCACAGCAAGCTACCAGCGTTCGCAGCACCAATGCCGCCTGGGCCACCACTGGTACCACCAGAGTAAATCTTAAACCGAACGTTGTAGCTACCATCGGGCACAACTGCACCGTTAGTCTGGAGGATGCGAGCTTGGAAGTTCAGGGTGTTATTGCTTGCTGCATGTGCACGCTCACCCCCGCGTATAGGAATAATACTTGTAGCTAACAAACTAAGGCTTAGCACGACAAAAAGCACCCTTACCACTGTCTTTTTAGTGGTACCGTGGGTGCAATGAAGAACAGGACTGGTGCGGAACAGTCTACTCACTGCGAATTGTGCCTTTGTTTTAGTTTGTGCGGTTTGTCTTGTTGTTTACGAGCCGAGCATTTTTGTTGTTATTTCAATTCGCATTTTGTTTGTGCGATTTGTTTGTTCAAGACCTAGTCAAGTTTATAGCCAGTTGCGGACATGACGATGAACCTGCTGCGGACGATCTTGTTTTGTTTTTAACGTCTTTGTTTGCTCTTTGAATGTTCGTTTTGACAAACTAGCCTTAGTATCTCTTGTAACCACTGTTATTACAATAGTCTATCTAACTAAAATACTGAGGTGTAAATCTGTAGATTTTTCGATTTTTGCAGCATAATTATTGTTGTGAATTTAATATCACTACTGGTGTTATAGTAGTTCCCATTTTAAAAATTCTCAAAATTTTTTTGATGTATTTTATATAACGATTGATTTTTTCATGAGTAAGTTTTCCACAGCAAATAGTGCCTTATAGTTAGCAGTAGTAAGTTATTTTCAGTGCTTTTAAACCGCATTTTTACAACAAAATTTAGCATAAAATATAGCCATAAATTGTGCTTTTGTTGGGTACAAATATTACCAATATCGTAGTTATTCAGTGTTGACCTTGCGCACTATGAATAATAGAACCGCACTTTTTCTAGCTAAATGACATACGCCTATTTCCCAAACTTGTTAGCTTACGTGCTTTCTTAAAGCACTCTTCCAACTTTGGGCAGCAAAGTTGGGTAAACCTGCCGGGGCTGTGTTTACTAGCAGATGTGCGCTATACCTAAAAGCTTCGGTACCTGCGGAACCCCCTTTGGTCGGCCCCTACAATACTTATTTGGAAGTGTTGGGACTGGTCCTCGGTAGTTACTCCTTACTTTTTGCTATATCACACCTTGTAGCAAGCCGATGCCCCGGGCCCCAATAATCACATAGAACTTGTAATTAATGTGTCTGGGCATCAAATCAAATGCTGATTTAGATGATGTAACTAATTACAAGGCCAAGGCAAAAAGTCAGCCGAGCCTTCCTATAAAATTAGGCGAAGCCGAGCGTAGCGAGTTCTTTTTGCGCTTTTTGATTATTACTATCAGATAAGAGTCTTTTGATTTGCGCCCAGCAGTTTGGCATTACTTTTGCTGCCAAAAGTAATAAAGGAAGTATTATTTGCAGCATTGCAGAGATGATTCTAAGAAGTGAGTAATAAAAAAGCGCCCGGTTGGGGGCGCTTTCCTGGTAGTGCGAGTATTTGTAAGCTCTTAGCCTGCGAGATCTAATAGCTTACGATGAGAAGGCTTTCTAGTTCTTCATACCCTTTTTGCACGTACCTCTTGTGTTTATTTTTGTACTTTTAGTATGTTCTATTTGGCAAACTAATGCAATAGTTTTTGCACAAAATATGTACTCATTTTCCACAGCCTATTTACCCCTGTTATTTGCAAGATGTCCACTGTTTTTATGTGTATAAAAATAAAAAATATCCCCAAATTTTGTTTGGGGATATCGTGTTTTTAAGTTCGATTAGTGCGTATTAGGCGATTTTCGAAATCTTAATTTGCGTGTGCTGTTGGCGATGACCACGAACTTTGTGGACGCGCTTCTTTGCTTTGTAGCGGATTGCCATAACCTTATCGGCCTTAACATTCTGCTCAACTACCTCTGCGGTTACTTTAGCACCTTTAACGGCTGGGGTACCAACAGTGGTCTTATCGCCATCGATAACCATTAATGGTTCAAATTCTACAGTTTTTTCTGCTTCTAGTAGCTCAACTTCAATAATATCGCCTTCTGAGACGATGTATTGCTTGCCACCGGTTGCGATTACAGCTTTCTTCACGGGTTTATTCCTTACAATTTATAAAAACAGTCAACGAACATAATAACAGATTAACCGCTGTCCGTAAAGTGTTAGAGCCTATTTTCGCTCTAGCGTAATGTTTAGCTCGAGGCCATCTAGCGTTGCCGACGCAACGTATGCTGCTTTTGAAGCTGGCGTACCGTATGAAGCAAGCGTTTCTGCCTCTATAGTTGCTTGATGCTCGGCAATGGCTTTTGCGAGCTCTGTATCTGTTGTTTCAAGGCTTAATACAATATGATCATCAACATTTAAGCCTGCCTCTTTGCGGCTGCTCTGTACTAGGCGCACGACATCGCGCATCATGCCCTCGCGCTTTAATTCCGGCGTTAAGGTTTTATTAATAGATACTTTGAAGTTTTCGTCCTCTGGATGAGCATGCAAAACCTCTTTAACATTAACCTCTTCGGCGATAATATCCTCTAAATCCGCAGATAGTTGCTTGCTAGTGTATGAAAGGGACTGTAGGGGCTGGCGAATCTTTACGGACTCTTCGGTATCGCTCTTAAACATGCGCAGGCCAAGGCCACTCTCGACAATCTTACGTGTGCGTTCCATATCAGATACGACTTCTTCATTAATGGCGCCAGCTTTTGGCCAATCTTCTAAGTGGACTGATTCACCGCCTGTAAGCTTCTGGTACAGCTCTTCGGCCAAGAATGGTGTAAATGGTGCCAATACGAGTGAAAGCTGCACCAGGACGTAGTGTAGTGTCTTGTAGGCATCTTGTTTGTCACCATCGTTATCACTCTTCCAGAATCGCTTGCGGCTGCGGCGCACAAACCAGTTACTAGCATCATCGATAAACGGCAAAATTGGGCGTGTTGCCTCTGGTAGATTGTATGTCGCTGTCTTATCGCCTACCTCTTTAACAAGCTGGTGCACACGTGATACAACCCAAATATCAAGCGGATTAGTCAGCTCGCGTGATGGGTCTGCGGGCAAGCCACCCTTCCATTCCCATTTATCAACTTCGGCATACAGTGTAAAGAAGTCGTACATGTTCCAAATCATACTCAGCTTGCGTGCTACATCGGCAACATCTTTGTCGTTTAAGGCAAAGTCTTCCCCGTTAAGGAGCGGAGAATTAAGCAGCAATAAGCGGAAGCTATCAGCGCTATATTTGTCCATAAGCTCTATTGGATCGGTATAGTTTTTAAGTTTTTTACTCATTTTTTTGCCATCAGCTGCGTTAATAAACCCAGTACAGATGAGGTTTTTGAATGGCGATTGACCAAACAGGCCAACATTGACCGCCGTAAGCGAATAGAACCAACCACGAGTTTGATCGATAGCCTCAACAATAAAGTCTGCCGGGAAGCTTTGTTCGAACTTTTGTTTGTTTTCGAATGGATAGTGGAACTGAGCAAACGGCATACTACCACTTTCAAACCAACAATCGAGTACCTTACCAATATGTTTTACGACTACCCCATCTACCTCAAACGTAATATCCATTACGTTTGGTAGGTGATAATCATCGAGCGTCTTGCCCGTTAGCTGCTTAAACTCATCATACGAGCCGATAACCTTAACTACCTGCGTGCCATCAGGGCGTGTACCGGACCAAACCGGTATCGGCGTTGCCCAATAACGATCACGCGATAGGTTCCAATCTGGCGCTGTCTCAATGATATTGGCAAAGCGGCCTGTTTGGAGTGCCTTTGGAATCCAACTTGTTTGTGCGTTAGCGGCTTGCATCTCGGTCTTCTGACCCTGTATGTCCATAAACCAACTTGGATGCGCGCGGTACATGAGCTTAGAGCCACAGCGATGACAGTGCGGATAATCGTGCACAATATATTCGACTTTAAGCGCCTTGCCTTCGGCAACGAGCGTCTTGGCTATCTCTTTATTAACATCCCAGATGTTCTTTTCGAGCCAAGGGCCTTCGGTATAATTGCCGTCTTCATCAACAATCGAAATGATAGGAATATTATTGGCTTTGCATAGTTCGTAGTCTTCTTCACCGTAAGCTGGAGCTTCGTGCACAATACCAGTACCGTCGTCTGCGGTGACAAAGTCCGCAGCCAAAATAACATGCGCCGACGGGCCACGATTTTCAAATAACGGATGGTATTTTTTACCGACAAGCGTCGTACCTTTTACTTTTTTTATAACTGTAAATGGCAGTGCTTGATGCTTCTCGTCAGTAAATACCTTCTCGGCTGCAGCCTCGGCAACATACATCTTTTTGCCGTTGAACTCGACAAGCAAGTAGCTTAGTTTTGGATTGACGGCAACTGCAACATTAGCTGGTAGCGTCCACGGTGTTGTTGTCCAGGCAAGTACTGATTCATCTGAACCTTCGAGTTCAAAATAGACGTACACACTCGGGTCTGTGTCTTTTTGGTAGCTATTTTCCATGGCAACTTCAGACTTAGAAATTGGCGTTGCATCTTGCGTACAATACACCAAAATCTTCTCGCCCTCGTAAATCTTGCCCTTTTCATATAGCTCTTTGAATGCCCACCAAACACTTTCCATAAACTCGTTGTCCATGGTTTTATAGGCACCTTTAAAGTCAACCCAACGGCCAATACGGTCAACAGTGTCTTCCCATTCGGTGCCTGTTTTTACCATTGCGGCACGGCATGCATTTACATAATCTGGGATAGATATCTTAACGCCAATCTCTTTTTTATTGGCTATACCAAGGCTTTTTTCGACAAATAATTCTGCAGGCAAACCGTGACAATCCCATCCCCAACGACGTTCGACACGCTTACCTTGCATCGTCCAAAAACGCGCTACTGCGTCTTTAACACTCGAGATAAGAAGATGGCCATGGTGAGGTGTTCCGGTTAAGAACGGAGGGCCATCATAAAACACAAACGCATTATCTGTTGGGCGTGCTTCGACAGACTTATTAAACGTATCGTTTTTTTGCCAGTATTCAATAAGGGCTTTTTCGTATTCGTTTGCTCGTCGTCGTGTGCCTTTTTGGAACTTCATGGTTGCCTTTCTTTAATATAAAAACCACCGGCGTTGTCGGATCCCATAATGGGAGGTACCATCCGACTTACCAGTGGTATTGGTCACTTATTTATTGCTCTAACGTGAGCTGCATAACGTTGCGTTCTAGTAGGGATATGCCCGTTCTTCGCAATACTTCGTGATTGATAGTCACTTATTTGCACTAAGCAAAATGTATCTCGCTAAATTGTATTACTACTATACCCCTGTTATTTGTAAAAAACAACTAATCGCGGTCGTAGTACATGACTTCGTTCATGAGCGGCAAGTTTTCGCCCTGCCACATTTGCAATAATTGCCCGTCGTTGCCCATAGCAAGTACTGCCGGGTATTGGACAACATCATAAAGAGTTGCAAGCGTTGCGCCTTCACGAGTATTAAGGTCAAATAGCGAAAGTTGGCGGCCCGTTTGCCGACTATAGTCGCGCTCAAAGTCGAGCACTGAACGCTCTTGCTCTGATTGACTACGGTAAAGAACCGCCACTTTCATCACGTATCACCACCCTTGATTACTTTAGCTACAGCCTGTCGTCGAACCACATGATGTACAGACATAACAACTGCCTGAACGTTGGGTTTGATTGCCACAGTTATAGCATAACGGTGCGGCGCTATCTTTTGCAACCGCCTTTGCAGTTACTTTTGGCGCAGGCGCCTCAGCAGCCTTAGGAGCTGGCTTTTCTGCAACAGGTTCTACTACTGGAGCTGGCTCTTCGACGACAACATCAAGTAGTGATGTTTGCTCATCTGTTGGCATATCGTCTATACTTGCCAATCCAATTTCTAACCTATCATCAAACGATAGATAATCGAGTGCAAGACGCCTAAAGATGTAGTCTGTGATTGAGCTAGCCGTACGGATTTCTGGGTCATCCGTCATACCAGATGGAGCATAGCTACGACTCATCATCGTCTTTGCATAGCTCTTTAATGGCACTCCGTACTGCAAACCGTGACTAACAGATATAGCGAATGAATCCATTAAACCAGATAGCGTTGAGCCTTGCTTGGCAACGTGAATAAACAATTCACCTGGTTGACCATCTTCGTACTCGCCAACAGTAAAGAAGCCTTTAGAATCTGCAACGTGGAACTCATAGGTGTAGCTAGCGCGGCGCTTAGGTAGTTCGCGCTTTACCGCACCTCGTACGACAAATGTATCTGGAGCAAGCGCTGATTCGCCCTTAGGAGCTTCCTCTGCACCATCTTTTTTAGCCATAGAAAGCGGTTGCGAAACCTTACAGTTATCGCGGTAAATGGCGATTGCCTTTACACCCAGTTTCCATGCATCGATGTGTAATTGTTCGACATCCTCAACGGTTGCCTCTTCTGGCATATTAACGGTCTTGCTAATTGCGCCTGACAAGAATGGTTGCACGGCTGCCATCATCTTAACGTGACCAAGATAGTGAATCGTGTTATCACCCATCGAGCACGCAAACACTGCAAGGTGTTGCTTTTTAAGGTGTGGCGCACCTACGATTGTCTTTTCGGTATCAATGTAGGCAATGATGTCGTCTGCTTGCGACTTCGTGTATCCAAGCGCACGCAAAGCACGTGGCACAGTTTGGTTCACGATACTCATCGTGCCACCACCAACGAGTTTTTTCACCTTAACAAGACCTAGGTCTGGCTCGATACCAGTCGTATCACAATCCATCATAAGACCGATAGTACCGGTTGGCGCAAGCACACTAGCCTGACTGTTGCGTACACCATTTACTTCAGCGAGTTCGACTGCTTCATCCCATGCAGTTGCAGCGGCACTTAGTAGTTCTTCGGCTACCAAACCAGCATCAACTTTGTCGACTTCTGCACGGTGCATGCGTAGTACATTGAGCATTGCATCACGATCTTTATGGAAGCCTGCAAATGGTCCAACTCGTTTAGCAATCTTTGCGCTTGTAGCGTACGAATAGCCCGTCATAAGCGCTGTAATAGCTGCGGCTTGTGCGCGACCTTCATCGGAATCGTACGGCAAACCTTGCGCCATTAATAGCGCACCAAGGTTTGCATAGCCAATACCAAGTTCGCGATATGCGCGAGCATTCTTGCCAATACCTTCTGTTGGATAGCTTGAGTAGCCAACAAGAATTTCTTGCGCCGTAAAGATAATCTCTACGGTGTGCTTAAATGCAGCGATATCAAAACTACCATCTTCGCGTAAGTACTTAAGCAAGTTGATGCTTGCTAGGTTACACGCAGAATTATCAAGGTGCATGTATTCGCTACAAGGGTTAGAACCGTTAATGCGGCCCGCACTTGGCGAGGTATGCCACTTGTTAATCGTAGTATCAAACTGCATGCCAGGATCAGCACATTCCCATGCAGCTTGCGCAAATTGGCGGAACAGCTCTTTTGCCTTTACTGTCTTTACGACTTCACCTGTCTTAACGGCAACGAGATTCCAATCTTCATCAGCTTCTACAGCCTTCATAAAGTCATCAGTAACGCGCACTGAGTTATTGGCATTTTGATACTGCACACTAAAGTTATCTTTGCCATCAAAACTCATATCAAAGCCAGCATCTTTAAGCACTTGGGCTTTCTTTTCTTCGTGCGCTTTACACCAAATAAACTCTTCGATATCTGGGTGATCAACATTCAAAATAACCATCTTTGCTGCGCGTCGTGTCTTGCCGCCACTCTTAATGGTGCCAGCACTTGCATCGGCGCCGCGCATAAAGCTTACAGGACCACTCGCCTTGCCACCGCTCGCACTCAGACGCTCCGCGCTTGAACGAATAGTCGATAGGTTAATACCCGAGCCTGAACCGCCCTTAAAGATTGTGCCTTCCTCGACATACCAGTTAAGAATTGAACTCATCGTATCTTCTACGCCCAAAATGAAACAAGCGCTTGCCTGTTGTGCACGACTTGGCACGCCAATGTTAAACCACACTGGCGAATTAAATGCTGCACGCTGCGTAGCGAGTATATACTTGAGCTCTTCGCTAAATGTCTCAGCTTCTTTTTCGTCGGCAAAATATGACTCCTGCAAACCGGCTCGTGTAATTGTATCGACAATGCGATTTATTAGTGTTTTTAATGAGCCCTCGCGGTCTTTACTACCTGGCGTACCAGCAAAGTATTTCTGCGCCACAATATTGATTGCGTTTAGCGACCAATCTTCTGGAAACTCGACACCGAGCTGTTCAAAAACAGGGGTGTTTGACATAGGATTCGTTAAAACTGAATCCCGTTTGACCCACGTTAGTTGGTCGTATGCGTTTTTACCTGGTCGCGTAAAGAAGCGACTCATACCTAAGGCAGTTGTTTGTGCCATATTTATACCCTCACTTTTTAGTTAGTATTTTTTAAGTTTTTATTAAAGCTCGCCGCCAGCTTTTTGGGTACAGATAGTCTCTCGGGTTATCTGTACTAGTTGCTGGAAAAAGCGCGCTCTGCACAAAGAACCACCCTGCGAGGGGCTCGCTTTCTGTGCAAAACACACTTATGGTGCTATCGATTAGACTACTACGACTCTTTTTGAGACTTTTTAGCGCGTATTTGCGCGAGTTCGGACTCGAACCCGGTAATGTCGCTAAATCGTCGGTATACGCTCGCAAAACGTACGTAGGCTACTTCTGACAAGTCGGCTAGGCCGTCCATCACAAGCTCACCAACCTCACGTGAATCAACTTCGGGTTCTCCCCTGCCGTACAACTCGTTTTCTACCCGCGCGACAAGCGCTTCTAGCTGGACGTTTGTTACTGGCGTTTTTTCGCATGCACGGTGCAAACCGGCAAGTAACTTGGTACGGCTAAACAGCTCGCGCGATCCATGCTGCTTAATAATAATCAGCTGTGGCCTTTCGAGCCGTTCGTATGTCGTAAACCGAGCATTACATGCTGGGCATTCACGCCTGCGCCTGGTTGATTCTCCATCCGCTACGTCACGCGACTCAATAACTTTAGTGTCTGCGAATTGGCATTGATGGCATTTCACTGGTAATCCTCTCGATTGCTTTCTAAAGTGCAATCACTATATATAGTGTGTATACGTCTTATGCTATACCCTTTATATGGTGTTTGCAAGAAAAAAATGTCGTAATTTTTAAACAGCCGTAAACTGCTAGAACGTATCTTTTGTATCTGTTTCGTCGTCTTTTTTGCGGCGCTTTAGGCGGCGTAAAAAGCTTGGCTTATCAAATTTGTCTTCGTCTTTGCTTGCATCGTCAGAATCAAATGACCAAATATTTGGCAATGGAGTCTCGTCTTTTAGGTCGGCTGCAGGTTCGGCTTTCTTTTCTTCTAGATCAAGGTTGAGTGATTTAATATCTTCATCATCAATAGTAGTACTCATTGGCTTAGGGTCTGCCGTTACTTCTTCGGCAAGCTTAGCCGCATCTGGGTCAACTTCGCCCTCATCTTCGTCATCAGATGATGCGAGAGCAGTTGCGACAGTTTCTTCGGTCAGTGGTGAGCGAAGTTTTTGGCGGTTAGCATAGTACGCAGCATCAAAACCAGTAGCCACAACGGTGATGATAATATCGCCCTCGAGCTCTGGGTTAATGGTTGCACCAAAGATAATATTAGCGTCAGGATCTGCGGCGGCAGTGATTGCCTCGGCAGCAGCGTTGATTTCGTGCATGGTCATATCAAGACCACCAATCACGTTGAACAGGATACCCCGAGCACCGTCGATTGACACTTCGAGTAGTGGTGACTCGATAGCTTGATGAGCAGCTTCTACGGCACGGTCATCACCACTGGCGCGGCCAATACCCATCAGTGCTGAGCCTGCTTCGCTCATAACCGCCTTAACATCGGCAAAGTCGAGGTTAATAAGCCCGTGCACAGTAATAAGGTCAGATATACCTTGTACACCTTGACGCAGTACATCGTCAGCAACTTTAAAAGCCTCAAGTAGTGGTGTCTTACGGTCAATTGTTTGCAACAAACGATCGTTAGGAACAGTAATAAGAGTATCTACATTGTTACGGAGCTTTTCGATAGCGAATTCTGAATTACGGCGACGCTTTTCGCCTTCGAACGCAAATGGACGAGTTGCAAAACCAACTACAAGAGCACCAGATTCACGAGCAACTTGCGCCACTATATGGCCAGCGCCACTACCCGTGCCACCACCGGCACCAAGGGTTACAAACACCATATCGGCGCCTTGTACTGCTTTTTTGATATCTTCAACAGAGGTCTGTGCGGCTTTTTCGCCTACGCTTGGGTCAGCACCAGCACCAAGACCACGAGTAGAATCGCCACCAATGTGGATTTTTGTCTCCGCCTTAGAGTGATGCAACGCTTGAGCATCAGTATTGACCGCGATAAATTCAACACCCTGGACACCAGCTTCAACCATACGGTTAATAGCTGCGCCACCGGCACCGCCAACTCCTACAACTTTAATTCGGGCAAATGTTTCAATTTCTGGTGTCACTTGTGGCATCGCGTACTGTACCTTCCTCGTTAACTTTCGGTATTATTATAGCGCATAGGTACTAAAAAGTATTCAAATAAAATAGCCTGTTTTTAAGACGTTCCAAATTTCTGTTCAGATTTTTTTAACGACCAAACATTTGCTTAAATTTTGTGAACAATCCAGATGTGAGCTGTCCACCAGAGGTCAATGTGCCACTTCCAAGCTGTTGACCGCCTAAAATCATATCGAGCATCATAAGCCCAACACTTGTCACATATTCGGGGCTATTAATAGTATCCACTAAACCACCGACAGCTGTAATCTTGCCAATCTTCGCTGGCAACTGTAAGCGTTCTTTCGCATAATCGGCCAGGCCCGGCATGTTAGCAACACCACCGACTAGCACGACACCACCCGGTAACTTGCGTGATTTGCCTACCTTCTTAAATTCTCGGTCGATCTGTTCAAACAATTCTTCCATGCGAGCTTCAACAACAATTCGAACCGTCTTTTCGGGATACTGATAACGCTTGCCTTCGTGCTCTACGCTCACAAACTCTGCAGGCTCACTGCTAAAGTCGAGCGTTGCATGTGCTTTCTTAACTGCGTCAGCGATATCTAAATCAGTTTTTAGGCCAATAGCTAAGTCATTCGTCAGATTCTGGCTACCAATTGGGATAACTGCTACGTGCTCTACTTCACCTTCTTCTAAAATAACAATGTTCGTCGTGCCAGCTCCAATATCAACTACGGCTGTACCAGATTCTTTTTGGCGCCTATCAAGCACTGCCTCGGCAGCAGCTAGGCTTGCAACCGTGTGATGATGCACGCCAACTTGTGCCTTATCTAGCGCAGTGTCTAAGGTGCGTAGTAGCGGGATACCTGCGGTGACAACTAGTGTGTCAACTTCAAGGCGTACACCTTGCATGCCAACAGGATCTTTAATGTTATCTTGGCCATCAATCTGGTAACTCTTGGCAAAGACTTGAATAATTTCACGATTAGCTGGCAGATTAATAACCGTTGCGGCTTCTTCTACTCGAGCCCTGTCGTCATCAGTAATAACACGGTTCGGATTACTAATCGCAACAACGCCGTGTGATGCCTGCCCGCCAATATGGGCACCATTTACATTGATAGTAGCGCCACTAATACGTAGGCCAGCCATGCGCTCTGCCTCTGTTACCGCCTCGCTAATTGCAGCAGCAACGTCTTCGACGTGCACAACAGCACCTTTACGCATGCCATGGTTCTGACTTGAACCAACGCCAATAACCGAAAGATTGTTTTCTGTTTCGTTTGTTTCGAGCATTCCGACCACGCAACGAACGTTGGCGGTACCGATATCAAGCCCAACAAAATAAGGAGCTTTTTGCATAAGCCCTAGTATACTGCTTGTGCTCTTGATACGGCAAGAAGATTTAGCTTAAAGCCGTGTGAGAATCTCGGCACCCTTGTCGGTAACGAGTATTGTATCTTCAAAATGAGCCGCTAAACTACCGTCGCGTGTTGCAATTGTCCAACCATCATCGGCGGTATATACCTTATAAGAGCCAAGTGTCGACATTGGCTCGATTGCAATTGTCATACCTGCCTGTAATGTTGGCCCAGTGCCTGCCCGGCCATAATTTGGAATGTTCGGTTCTTCGTGTAGCGCGTGGCCAACACCATGGCCGACTAAATCACGTACTATGCCGTATCCATAGGTATCAAGCACGGCTTGCACATGCGCGCTAATATCGCCAACATGCGCACCGTCTTTTACGGCAGCAATGCCTGCATCTAGCGATTCAAGCGTGCCATCTATAAGGTTTTGCTTGGCTTTATTATGTGGCCCGACCAAAATTGTGCGTGCCGCATCGGTAATCATACCGTTATATGAAACACCAAAATCAAAACTAATAATGTCGCCATTTTTCACAACCTGCTTACCGGGGATGCCATGAACAACTTCATCATTAAGCGAAATACAAATAACACCCGGAAACCCATAGTAGCCAAGAAATGCTGGTTTGCCACCAAGACGCTCAAGCTCTTTAGCGGCAATAGTGTCGAGTTCTTTTGTTGTAATGCCAGGCGCGATTGCCTTTTGCACTACCTGCAAAACCGTAGCCAACATACGGCCACTTTCGCGCATGTCTTTTAGCTCTGCGGGAGTTTTAACTTTTGTCATCATACGTTGATTCCTATCTGGGCCATACCAGCCTCAAGCTCTGCGAAGACTTGTTCGGGGGCTTGTTCGGCATTTACTTGTACGATTGGTATACCACTTGCATGTAAGGTTTCTATAATCGGCTTTATGGTGTGCTCGTATTCATGGAAGCGTTCTTTGATTGCATCTTCGGTATCATCTTGGCGACCACGCGCTAATAGACGCTCTTTTACTGCGTCTTTATTTGCGTGCAAATGCACCACAGCCCTAATATCAAAGCGCCCTGTTGCACGTTCTGCAATAAGCCAGTCTGCTTGTTTTAGTCCGCGTGGAAACCCATCTAAGATTACTTCTGGATTGTCGCCGCGTTTTGCGAGCTCGGCATCTAAAATTTCTATCACTTCGTACTCGTCTAGTACCTTGCCTGCAAGCATGTGCTCGCGACGCTCGTCAGTAATAACGCTGCGTAGTAATTCGCCCATCGATAACCAGTCAAAACCATCTTTGGCTGCCAAAAGCTGGCTTTGTGTACTTTTGCCTGAGCCAGCGACGCCTAAGATGATAATCACGTCTTACTTACGCTCCTCTAAATACGCTTTCACCCTGTCAGCGACAAGTTTGCCATCGGCCTTACCGGCTGCAAGCTTCATAGTTGCTGGCATCAATTGGCTAAAAGTAGCATCGGCACCAAGGTCGGCCGCAGCTACTGCAACCATGGCATCAATATCTGTTTCACTTAATTGCTCGGGAACATATGTTGCGTATACGCTTCGTTCAAATTCTTCTTTTGCAGCTTGTTCGGCTCGGTCATTGGCAGCATATAAATCGCGAGCTTCAACCCGTGATTTAATTTCTTTTCGGAGAACTTTAATAACTTCGTCATCGCTCAGCTCATGGCCGGCGGCTATTCTTGCATAGGTTAGTGCGCTCTTAACTAAACGCAGCGCCTCGGCAGTGGCTTTATCGCCACGCTTCAGTGCTGCGTTTATGTCAGAACTAATTCGCTCTTGCATTAGCGTAAACCAAGCTTAGCGCGTTTTGCTTTGACTGCTTTTCGTTCGCGGCGAACAATTGCCTTAAGGCGGCGTTCACGCTTAGAAATAGGTTTCTCAAAGTATTGCACCTGCTTGACTTCGGCCAACACGCCAGATTGCTGGACCTTGCGGCTAAAACGTCGAATAAGACTCTCTGTGGACTCTTTGGCGTCTTTACGAGTAACTTGAATCATACTTGCGTTATTTTACGGTACTTGAGCCTTTTTGACAAGAGTAAACTATATGTTTTTACTAAGTTTGTAATAAAAAAGGACGTTTGATTTATGCCAAACGTCCAAAAAATTTCAAAAGTTGTTTGCTTTATGGCTTGCGAACTGGGCCTGTTGTGGTGCGTGAGTTTGCGTTTGCGCGTTGGCTCTTAAGCACAATCCCTTGTAGTTCTTTAAAAATTGGGAAGCTCTTGTTCGTAGAATAAATCTTGGTATTACCTTGTTTTTCGCTCGTCAAAAAGCCTACTTTTTCAAGCCGCTTAAGTTCACGTTGGATATTGCCAGCATCTTCTTTGATAAGTTTTGCTAGGCCTCGAACGTGAGTTTTGAAATCAGGAAACTTAGCATAGACGACTATGATCTTGCGACGTACCCTGGAAGTAATAAAAACATCTAACATGTAACCACCTGCTGTTATTCAAACAACGTTAATTATAGCGTCTGTACCGGCTAGTGTAAACCATTTTCTGCAAAATTGTCGTATAGTTTGGGGGATGACCTATGTTGAAGTTGCTATTGCTAAACAACATACTGGCGATAAGTTCTTCTCTTATGAAACTGAGTTGCCGGTAGAGATTGGCACGATTGTGCGTGTTTCTTACGGCCGCACCAAGGCAATGGGTGTTGTTGTTGGTATAGTCAAAAAGCCAACATTTAAAACAAAACCAATTAGCGAAATTTTACCCTTTACCCTACCAGCCGAGAGCCTCCAGCTTATGCTTTGGATGTTTACGTTTTATCCCGACGATAGGGGCATGATTACGCAGCTCTTTATACCAAGTAATTTTGTCTCGAAGCCAAATAAGCAGACAGCCAAAAGCCTACCCGGAAGTAATAAACCGTTGCCGTCAACTAACCCAGAGCAACAAGTTGCACTTGCAAAGCTATTAGATGCAAAAACAAAGCGTGCATTATTGCACGGCGATACTGGCACGGGTAAAACTCGTGTATTTATTGAAGTTGCGAACCAAACACTGGCTCGGGGCAAATCAGTTTTAGTACTTACCCCAGAAATTGGGTTAACGCCACAGCTCATTGCCGAAATTGCCACCCACGTTACGGCGCCTGTTATTTTGACTCATTCAGAACTCACACCTGTCGAACGCCGTAGGGTTTGGGAACACGCCGTAAATAGCCCTGAACCTCATGTATATGTTGGTCCACGCTCGGCGCTGTTTCTGCCTATCCAAAACCTCGGGCTTATTGTTATAGACGAGGCCCACGACGCATCGTACAAACAAGGTCAGTCGCCTCGCTATCAAAGCGCACACATTGCCGCTCGGCTTGCCGGCTTACACGATGCCGAACTCATACAGAGCACCGCGACACCAAATACAGACGATTACGAACTTGCCGTGCAAAACAACTACGAGATTCTCCGTATGAAAACACCTGCGGCTGGCACACTGACATCTACAACCGAACTCATAGATATTACAAACCGCGAAAACTTTACAAAAAATCCTTACCTTTCAAATCAGTTACTGGATGCAATTGCAGACGCATTAGCAAAATCAGAGCAAGCAATGCTGTTTTTAAATCGTCGCGGTAGTGCCCGTTTAGTGCAGTGCGCAAGCTGCGGCTGGCAAGCATTGTGCCCGCGTTGTGGTATTCCGCTTACCTATCACCACGATCAATACACCATTAGATGCCATACATGTGGCTATAAAGAAGCTGCGCCAACCAGCTGTCCAATATGCAAATCGGCAGAACTATCATTTAAAAGTATTGGTACAAAAACGCTCGTTGAGCAAACACAAAAGCTGTTCCCAAAAGCACGCATTATGCGCTTTGATGCTGACTCGCTCGCAGCCGAACAACTGCACCGAAATGTCGATGTACTAAAAAATGGTGAGGTTGATATTGTGATTGGCACCCAGCTTATTAGTAAAGGAATTGACCTGCCAAACCTAAGCGTTGTTGGTGTTATCAATGCCGATACGGGGCTTAATTTACCCGACTTTCGAGCCGAAGAAACGACCTTTCAGCAGCTATATCAGGTTACTGGGCGCGTTGGTAGAGGCCACAAATTGAGCAAATCATTTGTTCAAACTCGACTGCCAAATCATCCAGTTATGGAAGCTGTTTTACAGAGGTCGTGGGAAGATTACTATACGTACGAGCTATCCAAGCGCAAGCAATTTTCATACCCACCATACTGCTTTATAGCCGTCTTTAAAGTCAGCAAAAAGACAAGCGTAGCAGCCGAGGCAACAGCTGATAAAGCAATGACACTACTAAGTACCGTTGGCGGCATATCGGTACTAGGGCCATCGCCTAGCTATTACGAAAAATCAAACGACCTATATACCTGGCAAGTTATTGTTAAATCCAATAAGCATTCTAAGCTTGTCGAGGCAGCAAAACTACTGCCAAATGACTGGCTCGTAGACATTGATCCAGTAAGTCTTTTGTAGTCTAGCCCGCCTCTGTTATACTAGGCGGAATGGCTACGGCAACTCGAAACGATATTATTACCCTGCCCAACAATCACTTACGTGAACGTTCGCGTAAAGTAGGGTTAGTTTCTGATGAGATTCTTGAACTTGTCGCAGCAATGGAGGCAGCGACACTTGACTGGGAAGACAGTCGCGAACATGAAGTTGGCGTTGCATTAGCTGCTGTACAAATTGATAAACTGTATCGCGTAGTAGTCATCCGCGATGATTTTGACGACAAAAAGAACCGTGATTTCACCGTATTTATTAACCCAGTTATCACCAAATACGAAGGCAACATAGTCGAAGATTTTGAAGGCTGTTTAAGTATTACTGACATATACGGTAAGGTCCCTCGCTACGAAAAAGTACGGGTCAAAGCAACCGACATTAATGGGCGCGAGTTCCGCATTACTGCTGACGGATTTTTGGCCAGAGTCTTTCAACACGAAATCGACCACACAAATGGTATCGTGTTTATCGACCATATCAAAAATAACCCAGAGGCATTCTTTACCCTTGGCGAAGATGGCCACCTAAGTCCACTCGACTATGAAGCAGACATCAAAGACAATCGTATTCTTTGGTAGCGGCCCTGTTGCCGCCGCCAGCCTTGAAAGCTTACTAAATGAGTTTACTATTGAACTTGTCGTAACCAAGCACAAGCCCACACATCACAAAGACCCTGCACCAGTCGAAGAGCTCGCTAAAAAACACGGCCTGCAGCTCGCATACGCCGACAGCAAACACGAACTTGATACGGTAATTGATACCCTTAACCCAGCCAGCACATGCGGCGTCGTGATAGATTACGGCGTTATTATTAGCCAGCACGTTATTGATTATTTTTCGCTTGGAATTGTAAATAGTCACTTTAGTTTATTGCCAGAATGGCGCGGTGCAGACCCTATTACTTTCTCGCTACTATCTGGCCAAGCTGATACCGGTGTCAGCCTCATGATAATCGACGAAGGGCTTGATACCGGCGCCATTATTGCCGAGACCCCAGTAGCAATTAGCTCTCATGATACCGGCGAATCACTAACCCAAAAGTTGATTGATGCCAGCAATGCACAGCTTGCCGCCATACTGCCGTTATACATAGACGGCGCTGCCGTCGGCGTGCCACAAGACACGCACGAGCGCATTGCAAGCTATTCTCGCAAGCTTACCAAGCAGGATGGATACATTGACGTCCTCAAGCCAGCAAGCGCCTTAGAGCGCGAAATACGTGCCTTTAGCGAGTGGCCAAAGTCGAAGCTAGTCATCAATGATTCGTTAACTGTGATTATCACAAAGGCACAGGTACTGTCGCAACAGTTAGCTCCCGGCGAGTTGGTGATTACTGACGCAAAAGAGCTGTTGCTCGGCACCCGCGTGGGTAGCCTTTCTATCATAGAACTCATGCCACTTGGCAAGCAAAAAATGAGCGCCGCAGCCTTTTTGAATGGCTATGGCGCTCGTATTGCTCAAGGCTAATCAGTTTACGCAGCAGCTTGTTCTTGCTCTTGCGCAGCTGCCAAAATCATTGGCGCTGTTTGTTTAATTTCTGACTTTAATACTTCGAGCTCGGCAGCAACGACATCTTTGTAATTTGGCACATTTGTTTCAAGCCACATCAGTGCCCCTGCCTCGTTACCGTTATCCATGAGTGCCTCGAATTCGTCTAATTGGGCATCGCTCATGTTTTCGGCCAGTTTCATACCAACACGTAGCTCAAGAGTTTCGTAAATATGTGCCAGCATCTTCTTTTTTTCTTCTGCTGGTAAAGCCCCAAGGCCAAGTTCTGCTAAGAAATTATCATCAAGTTTAAACATAGTAATCCTTTTGTTAGTCTAGTCTATTTTACCATCCCAAGTTCACGTGCAACGCTATTAATGTATACGAGCGCTTTTTTAGGCATCGTTCCACTGTGCGATATACCGTAGCCACCAATACTTGGGTCTTTATATGCAATACCCATTTGCTGCAATTTAGGGCCTACCTTCGCTAGTAATGTTGCTCGGTCTTTAGATTTTACGCCAAGTTCCTTGAAGGTTTGATACCAACCTTCTCCCTTACGTATATGTCGGGCTTCTACAGAGAATGTTGATCCAACAGTATCGGCAGTACTAGCACTTGGTTTTGGCGCAGTGCTAGGATCTAAGAACGTATCTAAACCGTCTTTAAGTCCACCTGGCTTTGGAGCACTCATACCATTACGCATAGCTGCTACCGCAACACCAACGCCAACCGCTATGAACGCAACACCTGCTATCGCAAGGCCTATGCGTCGACGACGGCTAAGTTTATTGCCGTCCTGGCCCGCTTCGTTACGTCGAGCTGCTGCATCATTTGCACGAACTTGAGCCCATACCACAGGTGCAGTTACCGCAGTATTTGCTGCGTCACGAAGTCGTTCACCTAATGTCTGTGGCGCTACGCGTGGGATATCTGCCGGCAATGGCTCATCTTCGGCCTTTGGCTCATCAGCAACACGAGGGGTGTCGCCTGTATTACCTATTAAGCGTTCTCGTAACATTGGTAGCTCGTCTAAGAATAGATCACCTGAATATCCGGCTGAAATATTGTTTTGAGTAAGAATTTCATCAACCCTTGCACGAATTTCATCATCGGTCATCGTATCCGATGCGAACACAAGATTCATAATGTCCTGCCTAAAACCATCCATGTTTTCTAACTTTGCATTGTCTTCAGACTCTGCAGCTTCAGATAATGTTCGGTCGGTAGTTATGACGTCTTCTGAACCATCAACCGGAGAAAGAACTACTACACGAGTACCATCATCTGCCTTGACACCTACCGCTTTAACGGTAAAGTCCTTGCCATTCCAATTAATTGCATCACCCTCTTTAAACAATGATTCTGGGTCTTGTTCGGACTTGCTATATACCTGTTCGATAACGTGTTCGAGATGTTGTGACTGAGCAGCTTCGTCCCAGCCATATTTTTCGGCATACGCAGCAAGTTTCTCGGTAATCCTATCTTCAAGCAAACCCTGCATATAATCATCACCTGATTCGTAGGCTTCGCGAGCAGATTCGGTAAGTTCGTTCAATGATAGTTTAGTAATCTTTTCGGCAATTGCTGCTTCAAGAGCTTGCTTTTCAAAGTCATATTGAGCGGCTTCTGCGGCTTCTAGACCAAGTGACAGTTCGCTCAGCGACAGCTCGTCGTAGTTTTCTTGTAGGCTCGTCTTAAAATCTAATTCATCAATTGTTTTTGTTTCTAGGTCTTCAAGATGTGATTGTAATGCATCCATCTCGCCGAGTTTTTTTACACGGCGATTAGCACGATCACGTGCGTTACGAACTTCTTTGTCGTCACCATTATAGTGCGCCAATAGCTTAGCTTTACGCTGCTCTTCTATATCTTCTTCGACAATTGCTTGGATATCTTCATAGCCCGCAATGGTGCGTTCGTCTAAAGTTCGGGGTGCTTTTTCTGACATTTTGTTAAATCCTGCTAGTTTTTTGTTTTTGAATTTATAAACAAATACTAGCACAAACGTGCAAAATTGTCAAGTATAGGCTTTTATCTAAAAGAGGCTGCGTTCGCGGATTTCTCGGGTAAAGAACTCGATACGGTCACCTTCTTCGAGATCTAGGCGCGATGTTGTTGCAAGGTTCATCCCGCACATTTCGCCTTCTAGAACTTCTTTTGTGTCGGTTGGGCCATGTTTGAGATTTGTTACTACCAAGTTTTCGGCAATGATATCGTCACCACGATACACGGTAGCAAATGCAGGAATAACAAGTTTGCCCTTAGTGACTTCGCCACCACAGATGCTCTCTGTTTTGCTGGTTTTAAAGATACCGCGGACAAGTAAGCGCCCAACATTGGTAACAATTTCTTCTGGCGCAAGCATGTCGCTTAGTTCTTGCTTGGCATCATCAAGTAGCTCGTAAATAATGCGGTATAGGCGTACAGGCACCTTATCACGCATTGCAATGTGCTTGATATTAGCCGGCATCGTAACCTGGAAGCCATAAATAATAGCCTTGCTGGTTGCAGCCATGCGAATATCGTTATCGGTAATTGCACCAACGCCCGAGCCAACCACACGGATTGAAACCTCATCGGTATCAAGTGTTTTTAGGCTGTCAATTACAGAGGTTAACGAGCCCTGCACGTCGGCTTTTACAATTACGTTAAGCTCTTGCATGGCAGTCTTTTGGTTGATAAGACGGATAAGTTCACCACTGCTCATGTCTAAGCGGCCATTGTGTTCGGCAGATTCATTAGCGTTGTCGGTAGATAGTGCACGTGCGGCCTTTTCGTTGGCAACGACCGTAAACTTATCGCCGAATTGCGGCAATGCCTTAAAGCCAGTAATGATAATTGGAGTTGAAGGACCAGCTTTTTTGATAACCTTGCCACGGCTATCATCAAGTACACGAACCTTTGCATAGGTACTACCAGCGACAACAAAATCGCCTTGCTTAAGCGTACCTTGTTGTACGAGAGCAACCGCAATTGGCCCACGGCCTTGTTCCATATGTGATTCGATAATCAAACCTTCGCCAGGTACTTCTACGTCTGCCTTAAGTTCTTCGACATCGGCAACTAGCAGCACCATGTCGAGTAGCTTATCAACGCCCTCTTTGGTCTTAGACGAAACAGGTACGATAACGGTGTCACCACCCCATTCCTCTGCAATCAATTGCTGTTCAGATAGCTGTTGCTTAACGCGATCAATGTTAGCGCCCTCTTTGTCGATTTTAGTAACGGCAACAATCATTTGGGCACCAGCTTTGCGAGCAAACCGAATAGCCTCGAGTGTTTGTGGCTTAATGCCGTCATCGGCGGCGACAACAATAATTACGACATCAGTTAGGTGCGCGCCGTGTTCGCGCAAAGCTGCAAAAGCCTCGTGGCCAGGAGTATCTAGAAATGTAATGAGGCGGTCATTGCGAGTCACTTGGTATGCACTAATGTGCTGCGTAATACCGCCGGCTTCGTGCGCGGCAACATCATCTTGGCGGATAACATCAAGCAGGCTGGTTTTGCCGTGGTCGACGTGACCCATCACTGCTACTACAGGTGGGCGTACCTCGGCTTTATCGCTATAAACGCGTTCGCGCTTGGTAACAACATCGTCTTCGACATGCTGCTTTGCAACAAGCTCAACCTCAAGCCCAAGCTCATCAACAATAATCTGGGCAGTATCAACATCAATCTTTTCGTTGATAGTAACCATCATGCCGTTCTTAAACAGCTCAGCAATCACCTTAGTTGCAGGTAGAGATAGTTTGTCAGCCAGTGCGCCAACCGTAATCATGTCGCCTATTTCAATCGTTCGTGCCATGGCTGTTAACCGTCTCCTTTACTTAACTGTTTATCCGCCCAGGCGAACCCAGGCGGATAAACGGGTGTTTGTTTAGGCGTCCTTAAGACTGAGCGCAATTTTGCGAGCGTCTTTGTTAACGTCTAGTACTTTAAACTGCTTCTTTTCATTGAGCTTAAAGATTTTTTCTGGATCTACTGCATCATCACCGCCATCGGCGATTTCTGATACATGCACCAAAGCTTCAACTGCTGGGGTAAGCTGCACGAATGCACCAAATGGTGTAATACGTGTGATTGTACCTTCGACAGTTTGGCCTTTTTTAATATTCTCAACATCCTTAACCCATGGGTCATCACCCATTTGCTTAAGGCTAAGGCTTAGGCGATCTTTGTCGATAGCGATAATCTTTGCTTCGATACGGTCGCCGTTTTTAACATACTTACGAGGATCTTCAACACGTTCCCATGAAATTTCAGAGATGTGAATAAGGCCTTCGATGCCATCAACGTTTACGAACGCACCAAAGTCGATTACGCCAGTTACGACACCTTCTACAGTGTCACCAACCTTAAGTTCGCTAAAGCGAGCTTGCATGTCGTCTTTGATTGCTTCTTTTTCGCTAAAGATAAGCTTGTTATCTTTGCGGCTTACATCTAACAAACGAACACGAATTGGCTTGCCAATAAGTGAGTTTAGCTTTTGCAAGATTTCGTCTTTATCAGCGCCAGAAACACGTGGATAGTGGTCTGCACTTAATTGACTTACTGGTAGGAATCCGCGGATACCTTCTAGTTCGATTAATAGGCCGCCACGATTTGCATCGTATGCAGTGATTTCCATAATCTCGCCGTCGTCCATAGAACGCTTTAGTTCATCCCAACCGCGATCCTTTGCGGCTTTACGCAAACTTAATAGTGCGTAGCCGTCTTCGATTTCTGGGTCAACGACACTTGCGCTGACCGCTTGGCCAACTTCAAGTACCTGTCCGTGGCCAATTTCGCGGCGCATTACTACACCAACGCCATATGGGCCAAGATCGAGCCAGATTTCGTGCTTACGAATAGAGGTAATAGTTGCCTCTAAAACGTCACCTGATTTCAGCGCTTTTAAGTCGCTTCCAGCAAGCAGTTCGTCCATAGTTACTTTAGTACTCATGTGATTAAATCACTCCTTTAAATTGTATTTCTTAAAGCGAGCTCATGCACGATGACTATACTACCCCGGACGAGGGCATGAGTCTGTGTGCACGCAGCTTAACTTTCAGATTGCTTCTTATTATACGCTACTGGCGTATCTGTTGCAACAGAGGGGCATTTGGCACCATAAAATGTCCGCCTAGTACACCAAATCTAGCGCCGCGGTTCTAAAAAGTGGTACACTTTTAGCGATGATTATTGCCATAGACATTGGGGGGACCAAAACACTCGTGGCACTTTGCAAATCTGACGGCACTGTCGTTAGTGAACAGCGATTTGAAACCCCAAAAAACTACAAAGATTTTATAAAAGAGCTAGGGTTGGCGATTAATGCTATTCCAGCAAAAGATCGCACCATTACGGCCATGGCTGCCCCTGGCAAGATTGACCGCAAAACCGGTACCGTGATTGGCTTTGGTAACTTGCCCTGGAAAAACGTGCCATTACAGCATGATGTGGCGAAGTTAACTGGCACAAAAGTACTGATTGAAAACGATGCAAATTTAGCTGGATTATCAGAGGCGCACCGTATTAAGCCACTGCCCCACCGCGTGCTCTATATAACCTTTAGTACCGGTATTGGTACTGGCCTAGTAACAGATGGCTATTTGGACCCAGACTTCTTAGATAGCGAAGGTGGCAACATGTTGTTTGAGCATGATGGCAAGCTCGAGATGTGGGAAAAATATGCCAGTGGTAAAGCTATTGTTGCTAAGTATGGCAAGCGTGCTTCTGACCTTGATGATCCAAAAGCATGGGATGCAATTTCGAAAAACTTCGCACTTGGTATTGTTGATTTAACAGCAGTTTTAGAACCGGATGTAATAGTTATTGGTGGTGGTGTGGGCACCCATTTTGCAAAATACGGTACGTTTTTGAAGCATCATATCGATGCCATGACGCCACCGTTAATTGATAAGCCACCTATTGTACCCGCCCAAGAAGCCGAGCAGGCAGTAGTATTTGGCTGTGTAATTTTAGCCAACCAGCATGAACAGCATCAGTAATATTTTACCGACTCTTAAAAAAGACTTCCCTGCTATTACCTTTAAAAACGGTGATTCGTTTTACTGGTCACCGCGCGAAAGCAAGATTACCTATACGACCCACCAAGACATTGCTGAGCATGGTGTATGGGCGCTCTTACACGAAGTTTCGCATGCTGCGCTTGGCCATGTGCACTACGCAAATGATTTTGAGCTACTAAAATTAGAATCAACCGCATGGCAACATGCAAAACGCTTAGGTAAGAAATACAACGTTGATATTGACGGTGAGCACATCCAAGACTGCTTAGACACGTACCGCGATTGGCTGCACAAACGTGCCAAATGCCCTAACTGTAGCGTGGTTAGTTTGCAGCGCGCAGATGGTTTATATCAGTGTTTTAATTGCACCACAACGTGGAGTGTGCCACATTCGCCACTCTGCCGTGTCACCCGTCGCGTCGTCGCTTAGATAGATATCTTAATATATACAGCAAACGCACTTTTCCAACTTTGGACAGCAAAGTTGGGTAAACTGCCGGGGTTGCGTTTGCTAGCAGGTGTATCTTTACATATAACTAGCAGTACCTGCGGAACTCCCTACGGTCGGTCCCAACGAAACATATCCAAGAAGCGTTGGGACGAGTCCTCGGTAATTACTCTGCTACTTATGACGTAAATCTACCCTATAGCAAGCCGATGCCCCGGACCCCGTTAATCACGGTATATTTTATTCTTAGGGTCTGGGCATCAAATCAAATACTGATTTAGATGATGTAAGAATCATCAAAGCCAAGGCAAAAAGCCAGCTGAGCCTTCCGCTAGAATTTGGCGAAGCCGAGCATAGCGAGTTCTTTTTGCGCTTTGTGATTATTACTATCAGCTAAGAGTCTTTTTGATTTGCGCCCAGTGATTTTGCATTACTTTTGTCAGCAAAAGTAATAACAAGGTTATTGCATTATCTGGTAGTTATACGTGTACGTTGTGCCAGCGGCTGGTGCAACATTTGTACCAAGTTTAAAGCCAGCAGCACTGGTACCATTTACGTAGGTTTGTAGCTTAGCGCTGTCTGAACCTACTGGGGTTAAGATAATGCGAGGCGCTTTACCGAATGTAGTAGTAAAAGTCACGTTGGCCATGTCACCCGCTGTAGTACTTGCACCGGCAACAATTGTAATGGATCCAGCGGTATCATTACCATCTATTGTTACCACTGGAGCAGCAATATTGTTTTGGGTATCAGCTATGCCAGCAGCAGTTTCAACTGCAGCGGTTGGTGCGTTACCAGCGGTAATAATGTGCCCATTGATAGTGATATTAGCGACTTGGATGTTTTGCACAGTAAGGTTTCCGTTAAAGACTGCATTGCCATTTACGGTTAGCCCGCCATCCAACGTTGTTGGGCCGGTGACATTTAGACTGCCAGTGATTGCCAAATTACCGTTTACAGTACCGCCACCAGTAATGCCGGCTGCGTTACCTTGTAGCGCAGTGATTTCTGCTTGTTGTTGCTGAATAGCACGAGCTAGGAATGGCACAAAGCCAGAATAGTTGAGTCCTTGTATTTGGCCATTTTCATCACGAGAGACTAGTTCTGGTATAACATTATTTACTTCTTCTGCAATGAAACCATAATCGGCTGAGCCGCCATTAATTGCAGTTATTCCAGTGCTTGCCTTCCAGTTAAACGCAACTGGTCGTAGTTGGCCCAAAATATTTAGCGCATCAGACATATCAGTTACGTTTTCTTTTAGTCGTATTGATGATGGGTTAGTACATACGGTTGCAGCTGCAGTGAAGGTTCTGTTACCTGCTACAGTAGAAGAGGCACAAACCGCAGTAGCACCGGCTCCGTTAGCAATATATGCAGAAAACCCTAATGAAGACGATGCGCGCATGACATAGGTAAGCCCAGAAGCACCCGTTTCACCGGCAGCTTCCCAGATATAAACACCGTTTGTAGTTCCACCAATACCAGTCGGATTTGCCGTACCTGCACTAAATTCAATGGCGTTCGCACCACCATCAAGTCGAATAGATTTTTTCCAAGTTGCAGTAGTCCATGCGTTTCCACTATTTTGAATATGGAGCGGTGCATCGTTTGCAGTACCCGTGCCAGCAACATTAAACCATCCGGACCCATTTAGTGTTGCGACCGCAGTGGTGCCTACGTACCAGGCAAATTGATTCGTAGAGGCTGGTACACTATTCCAGAGCGTGTTATTTGCAATACCAATTGCATAATCGGTAGCGCTGCCGGTTAAACCGTTATAGAGCAATATCTTAGTGCCAGCACTTCTAGTTGTGAATGTAGGCGCAGCTACACCAACGTTTGGATAACTGAGCAGGTTGGCTGTTCCGTTATTAAATATAACTTGGCCGAGCGTACCCCCCGAACCAATGCTTAGATCTCCACTTAGAGTAGTGTCATTAGTGGTAGTATCAACCGTTAAGGCAGCGGTACCTCCCAAATTCTGTACTTGGAAAGCTGTTGTTGAATTAGTTAATGTCTTAACAAGAGTACTGCCAGCGGAACCTACTGTAAACATATCAGTGCCACTATTGTCCGTTACCTCAAATACATTGCCTGTTTGGCTCGGCGCAGCCATAACTCGTAGTGCCGTTGCACCAGCATCATTACTCAAGACCCTTAAGGCGGCGCTACCCCAAAATGCCGAACCACCCTGAATTTGCGTTACTGCCTGTGCTTCGTTGACATTCAAGAGCGAGAATTGTCCGCTTGTTTCTACGTTTAAAATAGGCTGTCTAAGCAAATCATTTTCTGGAGTGCCACGAACCTGCAATCCTGCTTTATCGCGTACCTGCTGAACAAAAAGAGTACCAATCCCATTTACAATTGGATTTGAGGGTGAACCACCAACATAAACTGGAGTGGCCGAATTACCAAGATTTATTTGACCTTCTTGATAGCCACCCGTCCAGCCCGCTACAGGGGCGATAAATAAACCATCAATGTAGATATGACGGACCACAGAATCGTTTTGCTTGATAAAGAAGTACGGCGAGCCGCTAACCGTAGCTGGCGTAAATGTAAGGCTACAAATATACCATCCCGTACCAGCGTTGCCACCATAACATGCATTGTTTTGGTACGTGCCTTCTGTACCGTTATGCGCATAACCAAACGTTACGTTACCATTAGTCGTTAGCTTCATCATGACAGTAGCGTTATACGCAACACCCGCTGTAAGTGTTATTGGATAGTTTACGCCAGAATTTACAGAACCAGTTGTTACGTTTGCATCAATTGCACCAACACCGTAATACACGTTTGCTGCCGTTGTTGTTCGTGATATTGCAGTGCCTGTTCGCGGCGCATTTGTATTCCAGCCAGAAGTATCAACTTCTGCGCTTGGGTTAGTGATTAGATTATTATTATTTGATATTGTGTCTACATTAATCAGATTAGCGCCTGCTGTATTTTGTATCTTGAACGCATTAGTATTATTGGCAGTATTCTGAAACTTTGCATTGCCAGCCACGCCCAAATCTTCATTGACTTGCAGGTTTTGACCAACATTTAAGCTTCCAAAGATACTGGCGTTAGCATTAAAGGTAGCGCTGTTGCCTACTTGCAAATCAGTCACGTTGAGATTACCGGCTTCGAGAGTCTGAGCATATGCACCACCAATGTTATAAGTCTTAATTGTGGCACTCGTGTAGGTAAGTACATAGGCATACAAACCGTCTACTTTAACTCCCGCCGGGCGAGTATCTGTAGAAACGGAACCGCTGATTGTAGGCGCTGTAACAGCCGAAATATCAATAATTTCGAGCCTGTTTGCCGAGTTATTAGTTACATACGCTCTATTACCTTGTACCGACACCGAAGACGGACCCCAGCCAGCAATTGTGCCACCTGCGGTAAGATTTACTGTACCAACATGCGCAGCGGTAGTTGTGGCATTAGATATGTCAAAGATTTCAAGTGATGCAGTAAGTGTACGGTTATATATGTACGCATAGCTACCAACGACACTCATACCGGCTGGAGAGGTTGAGTTGGTTGTGGCACCAGCGCCATTCTTAAGCACAGGTAAGCTTGGATTGCTAATGTCGTATATGTATAGCTTTCCATTAGTGCCATTAGTACCTGATATATATAAGTAGCTCCCCTTTACCACGATACCGCTGGCACCACTAAAGGTAGTAATGCTAGTGGCGGTGGTGCTTTTAAGAACAGGGTTATTTGGGTTTGTGATGTCGTATATAACAATGGTATTTGCGTTGGTAAACAAATATGCATAGTTACCATAAACATTAAGATCAACAATACTGCTGGCAGTTGTCACAGTTTTTACAAGTACAGGCGCATTTGTGTTTGATATGTCAACAATAAAGAACTTAGTGGCCGTAAAGTCCGAGATGTATGCATAATTGCCACGTACAACAACTGATTCAAGCGCACTTGCACCTGTTACGGCAAATGTTGTCTTAAGGGTTACTAAGGCGGGGTTAGAAGCGTCAAATATTTGTAAGTTGTTAGCTGCACCTACTACATAGATTAAGTCGCCAACTTTTTCGATTGCGAATGGCGTAAGGCTTGTAGCGACACTACCCGTAAAGGTAGCTGGCACTACACCGTTAATAAGAAGGTTACCAGCAGTGGTATTTACATTGAGTATGTTTGCGCCGGCTGCATTTTGGATTTGGAAGGCGGTCGTAGAATCGGCCCCATTCTTGAAGAGAGATGATCCATTCGCTGTGAGGTTTGATGCAATGGTTGTGTTACCCGAATTGTCGATTGAAATATCTGCAGTAAGATCACCAGAGCTTAGGAATAGACCGCTCACTCCCGCTGCACTAGATGACCATATGCGAGCCTTTTGGGTACCGGCATTGTTGTTAAATATTACATCTCCTGCATCTTCGCCACTTGCAACGTTAGTTGTAAGTACTAAATTACCAGCGCCTGCGACCGCCCCATCACTTAGGGTAAATTGTGGAGTGGAACTTCCAACATTGATAATGCTACTGCCTGCAGCGTTTTGCACCTGGAATGCCGCCCCAGTATTAGTTTGATTTCTGAATGTAGTAGCACCGCCATCTGCAATAGTTAGGACATCACGTGCGGTTGCAGTAGTGTCTGTAACAAGCAACAAGTTGCCAGTACCAGCACTTTGTACGCTTAAACCACCTTTTGCTGTTGTTGCTAATTGATCGAGCGTTAATATATATGTACTATCAGTGCCACCGGCTGCAGGGTTACGTAGAATAAGCGAGTCGTCAGCGGCTGTTAATGCAATAACCGTGTCCGAACCATCAACATCAGCATCGTATGCAGATTGCAACGAGCTTGCTGCTGCACAACTACCAAATGTAAGCACACCAGCAGTACCAGAGTTCTTAAGACAATCTGATGCAGCACCAGCTGTAGTTGGTAGACGTAGTACATAGCTTGCTGCTGCAGTTGATGCATCCATTGTTACAAAGTTGCCACTGCTAGCATTGTAGAAGCGAATTTTACCGTCTATGAGACTACCCTGTCCGAAATTGAAGATGTTGTTTTGGGTGTCAACGTTTGCGACTTGGAACCCACCTTGGTTTTGGAATTGGAAGAAGTCGATGCGATTGCCAAGTGTGCCAGGTTTAACCACTATCTTTCCGCCTGTACCCGTGCCGGATTTGGCACCAGCAACTAGCGTTATATCACCGCCGTTACCATCGGTTGACAACGCAGTACCTGCGGTAAGCGTAATTCCACCACCATTACCAGTAGCACCAGTACCGCTGCCACCAGCTTGCAGTGCTATATTTCCACCTGCCCCGGTTGTATTGCCTTGGCCAGAACTAATTGTTAGATTGTTTCCTGCAGTAGCGGCGGTTAATTGTGTTTCAACGCCAATAGTTCTATCAGCGCCTTGACCGAATGCTAAATCATAATTCACTGTCGATACATCATTGGTATTCACCACCGGCGTACCAATACCAAGGCGGCCAGCTGCAGTTACAACTAAACCGGTGGTTGCACCTGCGTTCTTTTGTACTCGCAGCAAATCTGCTGTTTGCGTTGCAGAGTTACCGTACACATTCAAAGACTGGAACCCATCCGAACCAGATACTGACGTAAAGGCTGCGCTGTGGTACAAGCTACTACCACCAGTTGCTCGAACGGTATTGACAGTATCTAACACTCGTAGTAACGGGCTACCGCTCGAAGACTGCACATCAAGCAGTGGTTGCTGGAAGATATTTACTTCGCCGCTACCCTTAAGCAATAGGCCACCCTGGCTGATGCGCTGTTGAATTGTTAACGCTGCCTGTGTATCCGTAGTAGTATTTATTGCCAATGTGGTGTCTTGTAATGATAGATGCGATTCGGTAAATCCAAGATTGCCAAATGCAGCAGGAGCTAAAATTACGCCATCAATATAGAATGTTCGCGCCGTGCCGGCATCGGTTTGCTTTATATATATATACGGCGTACCAGAATGCGTTGTTGTCGTGATAGTACAGCTTACAAAGCTCCAGCCTGTAGTTACATTTAGGGCAGTACAGTTCTGGCCAGCAGTGCCCTCGCTACCAACCAAGCCAGTAGATGCATAACCAATTTGTAGTGTGCTAAATGCCGTTGCTCCTTTTATTGGAATAGTCAGGTTGTATACAGTGGCGTCTGTAAGGGTAAGGTTATAGCGAACACCCGTACCAGCCGTAGTAGTTGTAGTGACCACACCACCTGCATCACCATAATAAAACTGGCCCGCTGTCGTGGTGCGAGCTATAGAGCCGCCCGCTGCTTCTGCAGCCCAACCATTGGTGTTTACCTCGAAACTAGGGTTAGCAGAAAATAGGTTGTTGGTATCGTATGTATTATTAAGATTAACTGCATTAACACCTGCTGCGGTCTGAATCTGGAATGCACTACTAGAATCGACCGAGTTCTTAAATGCGGTTGCGCCAGTTGCGCCAATAGATGCGAGGGTTGCACCTGTGCTGGTTTGGGCCTGGAACAAATCACCAGATTGGTTAAGGATTCCTTGAACTAGTAGGCCTTTATCGGTTGTTGCACGAGTAGAGATTGCAACGCGATAATTAGCATCTGCAGTCGTAAGCGCATTGACCGAGAACTGGTTAGCGGGTGTTGGAGTACCTACGCCAACACTAAAGCCAGTATTTGGTTGTAGCAGTACGTTACCACTAAAGTTTGCGCCACCTGCTCCAGCACCAGCAGTACCACCCTGTAGTGTAATATCACCACCCCTACCATTCGTAGAACCTACTCCGGCAGTACCACCATTACCGCCACTAAAGAAGAGATTGCCACCCTGACCCGCAGTTTGGCCAGTTGTACCAGTAGTGTTGCCACCTATTCCACCATTAAAGTTAACCGTGGTGCCTTGGGAGGTACCATTAGCGGCAAGAGCCGCTGGCTGAACTGGTAGTACTGTAAGGGCACCCGAATATCCAAGAGAAAATATGCTCGTGTTGTTGTTTCGCAAATCTAGCAGACTGCCACTTGCACCTGTTTTATTCAGGAAGATACTAGTATTGGTAGTGCTATCAGCTTGGATTGACGCCGGCGCCAACTGTACATAGCCATTAGTTGCACTTGGTGCGTACCCAGCACAAACACTGTTGGTAGTACAGATAGTTGTTGAAACATCAGGTAGTGCGAAGGTCTTAGTCGCTGTTGTTGGGCCACTGAATGCGGTAAAGCCATTGCCAGTACCGCCATTAGCTGCGCCAAGGATACCACTCACCTCACTACCAAGCGCAACCGTAGTGCTGACTGCGAGGGTTCCGTTTGCACCAGTTGTTTTAACAAAACCGTTGGTGGTCAGTGCGCTTAAGCGGGTAGTGCCTTGGAGGATAGTAGTACCAGCAGTTGCCGAACCAATGGTTGTGTTGGTAGTACCTGTTGCACTGGTACCAATGTTAATGGTTTGGGTGAAGGTGTTAGCTATGTTTGCACCAATGTTAATGGTGTTGTTAACACCACTGGATTGACCAAGGGTAATAGTGCCACTGGTACTTGTGCCACCAAGACTAATAGTGCCGGTGGTAGTTGCAGTACCAAGGTTAATGGTGCCACCAACAGTTGACTGTAAGGTAACGGTTGGGCTGATGCTGTTACCGAGTGCTAGGGTACCAAGCGATTGGATGGTGGTGGTACCACCAGTAGCACCAGTGGTTGCACCAATTGTGACGTTGGTAGTACCGGCTGCTGCTGTGTTACCAATGCCAATAGCTTGGGTGTTACCAGTGTTTACGGCAGTGGTGCCAATTTGGATGGTTTTGGAGGCGGCACCAGTACCGATGTTTACATTTGCAGCACCGCCGCTATCGAGTGTTAATGCGTTAGCACCATTGGATGTCACGCTAAGTGCTCCTGCTGCAGTTGGCGTAATGGTGCTACCAATAGTGATGCTGGCGCCAGTGACGGTTAAAGTTCGGCTGGTAGTACCACCAGCTATGGTAAAGCCATCAGCGGCACTGGTGAGGGTTAGCCCGTTCACTGCACCGCTGGTAATTGTGCCAGCAGCTATGACATTACCTGCCTGGTTCACACTAAACTTGCTGACGGCATTGAGCTGGAGATCAATGAGGTTACCAGTAACACCAGTAGCGGCGTTAGCAACGATGAGTGCTTTACCGGCTGCTGGGTTGCCAGATGATGCGACATAGAGAGTGTTACCAGTGTTGGTACCGTTATCTAGTTGCAGAACACCGCCAGTGAGTGCACTAGATGAGTTGGTAAAACCATACAGGTAACCAGCACCAGCTGCACCCGATGAAGTGTCGGCTGTTCCTCGTTTAAGGAAACCGCAACCCGTCGCGTTCTGAATACAAATTGTGTACGTACCAGCAGCGGCTTGGTCAGGGATTTGGAAGGTTTGGTTACCAACCGTTGGAGTGTTAATAGCAAGGGTGCTACTGAGGGTACCGGCTCCATTGGTGGTTTGCAAAGTGCCAGCAGCCAGTGCGTATGGTACACCGGTTACCTTCATGCGCTTGTTGCCGGTTTGGAGCATTTCACCGTCGTAAGTTGGTGATGCACCAACGCTAGTACCACCAACGTCCATGGTTACCCAAAGCTCTTGATCCCAGTTAATACCACTAAAGGCAGTAATGCTACCAAGGGCTGCACTGATGTAGCCGTTCTTAGTAACAATACCTTGGCTGTTAGAGTTCTGCCAGGTTTCTGTCCAAAGTAGTGTACCAGCGTTAGCGGCACCAATACCGCCTGGGCCACCACTAGTACCACCAGTGTAAATCTTGAAACGAATGTTGTAGCTACCATCTGATACAACTGCTCCACCAGATGTGAGGATACGAGCTTGGAAGTTGAGGGTTGAGTTAGTTGCAGCCTTAGCTGTGCGCGTACCTGCGTCACGCGTATAAGGATATATAGCGAACGTTGCAACAAACAACGCAAGTGCAAACACGACAAAGAGCACCCGTACCACTGTTACATCAGAGGTTTTATGGGTGCGTGAAAGTATGGGACTGGTGCGGAACAGTCTACTCACGTGTGAATTGTTACCTTTGTTTTAATTTCTGCGGTTTGTCTTGTATTTTTACGAGCCGAGCATGTTTGTTGCTACTGCAAATCTCTTGTGTTTTTTTAAGATTTTTTGCTCAAGATTTATTCAAGTTTACGGCCACATAATTTTGTGACGATGAACTCGCTGCGGACAATCTTGTTTTGTTTTTAACGTCTTTATCTGCTCTTTGAATGTTCGTTTTGACAAACTTAAGCTCAGTTTATCTGTTTAACAGAGGCGATTCAAGACGTTTTATGTATATATATGTATACAAATAAACGCACCAAACCCATGCAAAACAATATCACAAAATATTGTTATATTAACAACATTTTACCTCCCTTCAATCTAGAATCGTCACACTGCGCTATCGCAACACAACTAAAACAACATAACCAAAACGTAGAGATACTTACAATGAGTAGGTTTGAGGGTATGGAGGTTTTCCACAGGGTTAAAGCAAGCTGCATACCAAAACTGATTAGTTTCTGGCTATTTAAAAGCAGGTCTTTCTTTATTACTTTTTACCCAAAAAGTAATACAAAAACTCTCGGGCGCATATATCCCGTGGTGCAGGTTTTTGCCAAGCCTTACAACTGCAGAAAGGACTCCTTGCAGTCGGTCTAAAACTCATTATATTTGAGTAGAGTTTTAGACTAGCCTTTTTGCTTTGAAGTTAGTAAGTTTGGCAATCCTGCCCATGGTATCCCTGATGCCCGACATCAATCGCAGAAACATCTTGTTATTAATGAGTCTGGGCATCAAATCTAATACTGATTTAGAGACGAGTTAAATCATCAAAGCTAAGGCAAAAAGTTAGCCCCAGAGTTCTATTGGTATTTGAAGGGGCCGAACGGAGTGAAGTCCTTTTTGTGCTTTGTGATTATTACTATCAGATAAGAGTCTTTTTGATTTGCGCCCAGTCGGTTTGCTATTACTTTGCCTCGGCAAAGTAATAAAAGTATCATTAAAGATAAAAAATAAAAAACGATTATTTGAATAAATTTATAGGTACAAAAAGCCGCACATTGCTGTGCGGCTTTGGTTGGATTTTGTATTTGTTGCTAGCCCTTTACCCCGAGTGCGGTATACCAAACGCGCAAGTGGCCATACGAGTATGTTTGCAGGTAGCAAAAATGTTTTTGTTTTTTGCATCCTGGGCCTGTGTATCCGCGAGATTACACAGCTACCCTAAGCGCTCTTATTGGTGGCGAATGGCCACCAATAAGAGCAGCGAAGTTAGAGGATGATATTGTGATAAACGATGTAAGGTGTGATTGATATTGATAGCTCATGTTATTGCACCACCATGTAATCAAATGTATATGTTTGGCCTGCAGTAGGCGCCTGAGGCAGCTTAATGCGGAACTTGCCTGTATCGGCATCACGGTAGAACTTAAGGTTTGCCGCATATTCGTTACCAGCATTTAGGATAACCTTAGGCGTCTTAGTAAACGCAGCGTTAAAGGTTACCTCTACAAAGTCGCCTGCAACGGTGTTTGCACCAGCTACAACGGTGATTGTTCCGGCGGTGTCGTTACCGTCTACAGAAGCCGTAGGCGCTGGAATATTATTAAGCGTATCGGCTACGCCCGCAGCAGCGCCAGCTGCAATTGTAGGTGTGTTGCCGGCAGTAATAATGTGCCCATTGATAGTGATGTTTTTGACTGAGATATTTTGCACCGTAAGATTGCCATTAAATATTGCATTACCATTTACAACCAAGTCATTAAACGTTGCCGTACCTGATACATATAAGTTAGCGCCAATGGTCATATTGCCATTAACGGTAGCAGCGCCACTTATTGTTAAGTCGGAGCCCTGTAGGCTGCTGCTTACAGATGCTGGCTCGTCGTAACTTACACCAAGTTGCACATCAATCTTGTTGTCAACCTGCGTGCCATCATAGTCTGCGAGTGCTGTTCCGATTATCTTACCTGCTTTAACGGCCTTCATGGCTACACCAGGCGTAGATGACGAGGTAAGCGAATCACCCTTTTGGATAGGACCGTTTTCGAGACTTACTTTAACCGGTACACGGCCGGTAAGTGCAATTATCACTGAATGGCTGTCTTCCGCCCCAGCAACTTCGTATGGGCTCGTAGATACAACACCAATTATTTGTTTATCGTATGGTGTGGTCGATACTTTTGCGCTTGTAGGATCGTCACCGACAACTAGTATCTCACCTGGTTGTGGCGCCGTATTGCCACTATAACGAATCCATTCTGCAAAGTCAGCTGTTGTTGCAGAGTTAGAAGTATTAGCGACGTTTGCGGTAGCTGGCTGGCCTATTAATGACCACACACCGTTCATGCGCATGAATATCATAGTACGAGTTACCGTAACAGCAGTTGTTTGGGTCGCCGGAGCAAGTGTCGCTACCGTCGAACCATTAAGTTGCACAGCCACCGTGTGTATCTGATTAGCCGCGGTAACACCTTTTATAGACGAAGCTTTAATAACCACAATGGTACCGTCAGTTGTAGAAGCACCTGTGATATTAAAGGTTGTAGTGAACGATGCAGCCGTAGTAGTGCTATTTGCCGATACATAATATGCCGAGGCTGCCGTGGACACCGTATAGGTTGCCGTGCCTGTTTCTGCAGCCCGAATATCGCTGAAATAGCCCATAGTAAGACTACCGCCTAAGTCAACGTTCTCTGTCCCTGCTCCTGTATTAACTTTTAGAAGTGACGTGCCTGATGCATTTTGAATTTGGAATCCAGTTGTTGAATTAACTCTGTTCTTAAATAATGTTGCACCTTCTGCTGCAATATTGAAGACGCTAGTGTATGCACCAGCGTTACGACGGTTGCCAACATTAACCAAATCTTTTGTTTGTGAATCTGCGCCCGATACCATAAGGCCAACATAATCTGCTGAACCAGGTACATATGATGTTAGCTGAACTGAATCTGCACCTAACACTGCAACACTCGATGGACCACCTGTAATCATGCGGCCATCACCACCCGTTACTGCATACATAACCGTACCGTCGTAGCGGCGATATTGGAATGCGTTGGCAGACGATGCTAAAGCCGCTTGCAACACTAACCCTATTTGATCGGCTGAATTAGCTTGAACAACAACTGCCGCATTAGAGGCTACAGTGGTTGGCGTATTAACCACTAGCTGATTACGATTATTAAAGCCGGTTGATGTGTTGATTCCTACTGCACCCGCGGAGAAACCACCGCTAGTACTCGACTGTTCAAGTCGCACTCCGTCAATATATATGGTGCGCGCAGTAGTGCTAGCGCCTTGATGAATATATACATACGATAGGTTACCTGTCGATGTAAACGTACAGTTAACCTGCGTAAAGATGCCCGTTGGCATGTTTCCACCCTGCGCAACAACATTGGTAGTACATGGTACGTCAGCAGCACCCTGGTTGTAGCCAGCAATAATACTGTTATACGCCAGCGCAGTCGCAGTCTTTACATTGAAGCTAAGAGTATACGTACCGGCAGCTACAGTCTGAGTAAATGCCGTAGCCTTAACGCCCGTATTTGCGGTTGCTGGGTTTGTAAAGGCTAGGCTCGTAGTGCCACTCATAATATTGGCCGTATTGGTAGCGAGCGATGTTGCCCCCGCAGGTAGCGCCGCCCAGCCAGCAGTGGTAGAAGTTTCGAAATCACCATTTGCAATCAAATTTCCTCCAGAAGTATCGACGGTAAGAACTTGAGAATTTGCGGCATTTTTTACTTGTAGCGCAGTTGCACTTGTTACCTGCATATCGGTGTTACCCGAAGCGTCGACCACTAACCCAGGAGTATGAATCCTATACCCTGCGCCAGGGTTGCTCGAGAATGTTTGACTTGTGTTAACGGTAAGGCTTGTGGCGCTATTAACCGCAGTAATCGTTACCGGAACTATGCCTGTCGTGCCGTTTAATGCAGTAAATTCAAAGACCATGCCCACCATAGCGCTTGTCCAGGTCGTCCCAACACCAGTAATGGTTGTACCACTTTGGTAGGCAGTACCCGTACTGTAATATGTGGGGCTCGCATTGAGAGTCGTGCTAGGTATAGAGACGCCCCCTGCGCCAAGCCCGCCCGAGCCACTAATGACGACAAGCCTGTTAGTGCTGCTGTCCATTACGTCAAACAGATTTGCGGTTTGGCCAGATTGACCCTGAATCCTAAGGCCAACCGCATTAGTGAACTGCGGACCAACCCATAAGCCTGCTGAGCCCCAGAAGTCACTACCGCCGTAAATTCTTGTTTCGTTAGGCAACTCATCAAACTGTACATGACTCGTTCCTATACTATCTTGTATAGAGAACACCGCTTGTTTTCCTAAGAAGTTTTCACCGTTACCCTTTACGATTAGACCAAAGGTTGATGAGGATTGTTGCACTTGTAGATTAGCAATTGGTGCGGTGGTATTTACGCCTACTAGCGTTGCGTTGCTACCGAGGCTAACGACACCCTCTCTGTATTGTGGGCCAGAACCACCGGACTCTATACGAACAGCATCAATCCAGATGTTTCGCGCTACCGCATCGCTCTGCTTAATAAAGAAGTATGCGCCACCGTTAACAGTATTCGGAGTTGTAATCCCGATGATTGTTCGTGTCCATCCAGTGCCCATCGCAACTGATGAAACAAAACAAGGCTGGTTACTGCCAGGGTTACATGTTGCAAGCGTCTCGGTTGCTCCATCAGCTGCATAACCATAACTAAGCGTCGACGAAGCACTACTGGTCTTAACCATAAACGACATAGTGTAATATGTGTTCGCCGTTAGCACAATCGGTAGATTCATGCCGGCGTTGGCGGTAGCTGTATTGGCTAGTTTAAAGCTTGCAACACCGGCATACTCATCTGTCGTGTCCCTTGTAAGTGTTGTGCCCGTGCGTGGATTCCAGCCAGTTGTATTTTGTTCGGCGCTAGGGTTTGCAACCTGATTATTATTAGTGTCACTGTTATTTACAAGAATCTGGTTATAACCGCTAGCAGATTGTACCGCAAATGCGGTACTAGAGTTAGATGAATTCTGGAATTTTACATCCCCTGCTACGCCAAGGTCTTCGTTAACGTTAAGCGATTGGCCAACATTTAAGCCGGTATACACAGTTAGGTTACCCGCAATTGTTGCGTTATTGTACACCTGCAAATCAGTTACTGCTGTATTGCCCGCATCGATAGCCTGAATATATGCACCACCAATGTTATATGACTTTATAGTACTTGAGCCATAGGATTCCACATAGGCATAACGGCCATCGACTGCAATACTCACTGGGTTTGTGTCGGTTGTGACCGAACCAAGTAGCGATGGTGCTGATGGCGTAGTTACATCAACAATTTCGAGCTTACTTGCCGAGTTATTCGTTATATACGCTGTACTGCCTTGCACGACAACCATCTGTGGGCTGCTCGCGCTTGTGGCACCACCAGCAGTGAGGTTAAGCGTGCCGACATGTGCTGAGGTAGTTGATGGATTACTGATGTCAAAGATTTCAAACGAAGCTGCGGTTGTGCGGTTGTATACATATGCATAACGGCCAACAACCGTAAGACCCTGCGGTGACGTCGTGTTAGTTGAGGCGCCTGCACCATTCTTAAGTATTAATGAGCTAGAGTTAGACCAATCATAGATAAATAGTTTACCCGTACCGCTCACGTTACCAGTTATGTATAGGTAATTACCGAGTGTCTTAATGCCAAGCACGCTACCGGTTGTAAATGGCGTGGTAGTATCGCTTAACAGTAGTGGGTTAAGTGGGTTCGTTAAGTCATATGCATATATATGTCTGTTTGTACCAACGGCGAAACCAATTTTACCCGATACATACAGATCGGTAAGGTTACTTGCTGTTGTGACCGTTTTTACAAGTGTAGGTGCGGCGGCGTTAGTGACATCGTAGACATAGAACTGCGTAGTACCAAAGTCTGAAATATATGCATACTTGCCCGCAATCTGAATAGACTGTAGACGGTTAGCACCCGATACCGTTGTAGTGCTAATATTTGTCATACTTGCCGGATTGGTTGCATCAATAATCTGGAACGAAGTACCATCGCGAACTGAATAAATATAGTCAGCCTGCTTTGATAACGACCAGTGCGCACCCGTCGTAGCAAAGCTACCAGTAAAGGTAGTCGGTGTAACGCCATTTATGAGTAAGTTGCCATTTGTTGTATCGACATTGAGCACTGAAGTACCTGCCGCATTTTGAATCTGGAATGCTGTTGTTGAGTTTGAGGTATTACGATATGTTACCCAACTTCTTTCGGTAGAAATGGTCATATATAAATCGTCAAAGAACCAAGAACCGGTTGTACCAGCACTGGTAGTGTTACACATTTCTACGTAATATTTACCTGCAGGTACGGTGTATGAATTGGCGCGTAGTGTATAACTTGTGCCTGGGTCTGTCCATGTATCAGAACTAAAGGCCGGATTAGTAAAGTCTTTATCGAGTACTTTAACATAAAAACCGCCAGTACCACCACCGCCAACAGATCGTTTAACATAGCCTTCGTAGTAAATTATATCGCCTGGTTGTACCGGGTGAACTTTTGCTTCGCAAATATCCATATTTGCCGATGGGAGCTCCATCACATGATTACCCGTACGTGCATTTGTAGCATTGTTTTGCAATACACCTGACCCTGCCCAACCTGAATATTGACCATCTTCTGTCGCTGCTTCAAACCCTGGGTTTTCTAGTTCATTTTGCTTGTTATTGACACCGTTATTAATCACCCAGTTAGAGCTCCATCCGGTAGTAGCACTCGATGATGTATCAACACTTAATACTGGGTTACTCGCACTATCTAATACGGCAAAAGATTTACCTGAACTATTCGATTGGAACGTTGTCTCACCATATTGATTTACGGATAGTGCATTACGAATAATGCGATAATTACTATCTGAACCCTTAGTGCGCGATGTTGTAACGGTTAGTGAGGTTGGGCTATTAACGGTAACAACTGTGTCAAGCGTACCGTCAGCATAAGCTAATGTTGCACCTTCCATACTTAAATCAAATGATGTACCCACACCAGTTACAGTAGTTGTGCCAGATTGAGAAATAGAACCAGTGCCATACCCATACGATAAGTTAGTGCCGCTAAATCCAAACAGTTGTGCAATATCTGTGTCAGTATTACCATATTCGCCCACCATAACATTACCGTATGCATTATTTTGTTTATCGCCAAACATAAGCTTAGACCCTAAATCGCTTGAGCCAAGATAAGCATACTTACCATCGAGCCTGAAATCGTCGTTACCGCCTATACCAATAGATAAATCACCACCTGCCCAGTTATCGATTAACCACGTATTCGGACTTGCCGCATCGTGTAGCGAAATAGCTGCATCACCATTGTCTATAGAAACAACGCCAGTTGACGTATTCACACCAAGTATTGATGAACCTGCCGCATTTTGTATAGAAATAGCGCCCGCTTTGTCGCCACCGACACCAGGTTTTAGAATTACGCTACCTGCGGTACCGCTCGTCATTGTGCCGGCTACTAATGTAACGTTGCCACCATTACCACTCGTTGCGCCACCAGTACCACCGGTGATAGTTACGTCTCCACCAGCACCAGTTGCGCCACCAGTACCACCACGAAGGATAAGTACACCACCGGCACCTGTTGTATTTCCCTGGCCTGCTGAAACGGTCAAGTTATTACCCGCTGTTGCAGCGGTGCCTTGGACTTGTACACCAATGGTACGGTTAGCACCTTGGCCAAAGCTTAGGTCGTAGCTGGTAACTGGGTTACCAGTACCACCGATGTTAATACCAACACCACCACTGTTAACAGTGAAAATGCTGTTACCGTACACAACATCACTTGCGCCAGCGGCACGAACACCAAAGTATTCGTTACCGGCTGCGATACTACTTGTAACAGAATTTTGTACGACAACTGCTTTGTTGGTTGAGTTAACAGCAATGCTTGGGGTGGCTCCGGCAGATGAGTTATAAGCTGCTTGCAGTGTGATACCTGAGGCGCATGCACCAAACGTCAATATACCAGCCGTACCACTGTTCTTAAGACAGTCATTTGAGCTACCAGCGCTGGTTGGGAGTGTGAGCGTATAGTTGCTTGCAGTTGCACCGGCAACAATAGTCAAGCCATTGGCGTTCGTCGTATTGTTGAGAACAAGCTTACCTGCAACGGCATTTGTTCCACCGTTATAGTTACCGAGTTGTAGTTGACCATTGGCGGTATCGACGTTAAGGACGGCGACACCTTGGCCATTCTTAACCTGAAGCTGTGTGGCACTGTTACCTTGCGCGTAGGTAGTACCATTGCTTTGTACCTGCAAGCCAATGTAGTGCAAGCGGTAAGCAGATGAACTGTGGGTACGGCTGGTGGTAACGGTGATGTGTGTTGCATCGGTAAATCCAGTAACGGTGTCGGTGACACCATCGGCATAAATGAGCTGATCACCAACCATAGCAGCCGTGAAGGTGGTACCAGAACCAACCACGGTAGCACTAGCAGTTTGGCTAATGGTACCGACTGCGTAATCGACTGGGCTAACACTAAAGGTGTTGAGCGGAATGGTGGTGCCAATACCAACCTTAGTTGGTGTTGGTATTTGGCCTAAGACCAGTGAGTTGCTGGCCTGGACAAGTGCGTAGGCACCAATAGCTGTGGCGTTGTCTACATTGGTTACTTGAGTGAAGCCGCCGTTAGAGGTACCAGCGTTGAAGCCAAGTGCGGTATTGTTGACGCCAGATATTGTACCGGTAAATGTGCTCGTACCAACGGCGGTGTTGTATGACCCAGTGGCGTTCTGGAGGCTGTTGTAGCCGACGCTGGTGTTATTGGATGTGGTGGTGCCACCGCTCTGAGATGCATAGCCGACTGCTGTGTTATTAGAGCCAGAGGTATTAGCAGCAAGCGCTGACATACCAATACCGGTATTTTGTATACCGACATTGTTCGTTTGTAGGGCAGCTGATCCAAATGCTGCGTTGTTGTAACCTGAAGAGTTATTGCTCAGTGCATTTTGTCCGTTTGCGGTGTTGTTTGAACCAGTGCTGTTTGAGTACAGTGCAAATGAACCAGTTGCAGTGTTGTTAAATCCAGTTGTGTTGTATTGCAGTGCTGCATAGCCAAAGGCAGCGTTGTCGCTACCAGTTGTATTACTCTGTAAGCTAATGTTTCCAACGGCGGTGTTACGTGAACCAGTTGTGTTTGATTGCAAGCTGGACAGACCTAGGGCGGTGTTGTAGGTAGTAGCGCGAACTTCTAGGCGTGTTGTACCAGTACTGTCTAGCACGGTCAGTGGTGTGCTAGCGTTGGTAACCAACTTCACTGAAGTAATGGTGAATGAACCAGTTTGCGCAGAGGTTGGTGCAATGGTCATGTTTGCAGTTGTAGTGGTGCTAATGACTACTGTACCAGAAACGTCCCCATAGATTCGTGGTCCATTAGAACCACCCATACTTGGGGTAAAGTACTCACCTGCTGTAGTGCCGGCAGTGGTATAGGCAACTTCGTAGGTTGCACCTGCAGTTATGCTTGGGACAGTACAGGTCAGTACGGTAGTTGAACCGGCAGTGTGGGTGTAGGGGTTAGCGCCACTCCAGTTAGCACCAGTACAGCTGTTTGCAAACAAGTTTGCGCCAAGTGATGCAGCGTCGCTGAGGCTGCGGACTTTGACCGTTTGGTTGGTGGTGTCAACGGCGAGTACTGGTGTGCTAGATGCGTTTTGAACTTGGAAGGCAGTTGTTGAGTTGGCAATATTTTTTACTATCACCTTACCTTGGGTTGGGGTACCGCCCGTACCAACAGTACCTGCAGCTAATGTGATGTTACCACCACGGCCACCGGTTGTTGAGCCATTTCCACCATTGCCGGCAGTTAATGAAATGTCACCGCCTGCACCACCGGTACCACTTGTTGCGGCGCCACCGTTTGCCGTGAGAACTGAGAATGCACCACCGGCGCCACCAAAGTTTGCACCAGATGCACCAGTAGCCGCGCCACCAGTACTTGTTTGAAGAGTTATCCCGGAGCCAGAGCCTGCAGTTTGACCTGTTGTACCAGTAGTGTCACCTCCATTTACGGAGGCAGGGAATACCCTTAATACTGGCTTCGCATTTGTTCCATTACCTGCTTGTGCGGCTATCGGGCCACCTGTAGCGGTAATAGTTGTACCCGCGATAACACCGTTCACCCCAACATTACCACCCAACTCAATACCACCTGGGCCTGATTGGTTATCAAAGCTTATGTAGCTAAATCCATCTGTCATATATAGCTTCTGAACAAGCCCAGAGCTATTTGTAGCCTGTACATAGGCAGAATTACCTAACTTAAATGCTCCTGTTCCATTCACAGTTGTGGTGTCTACATTGAAGATCTGATTATTACTAGCGTCTAGTATCCTAAACGCCGTTGTGCTGTTTGTGAGCGTCTTAATTATCACGCTAGCAGAAGAAGAGTTAGTACTTAAGTTGATATTTCCTGTACCACCCTGAAGTGTTAATGCACTTGCGCCGTTAGTCGAGCCAATAGTTACTGTTTGCGCAGCACTTGCCGAGTTGGCAATATTGACTGTACTACTTGCGGCAGTACCAGTACCGGCTCCAATTTGGATTGTCTTATTATTAACGTTTGTTCCTATATTAATAGCGCCTGTTGTACCGGTGTCGAGTGACAAGGCACCAGTTGTACCGGTAACTACCGTGAGTGCCCGAGCAGCTGCCGTGGTGATGTCATTGGTAATAGTACCGTTAAAGATAATACCGTTTGTTGTGGTGCCTGCACCTTGGGTAAGGTTGAGTAAGCTTGTTATCGTGCCTGCACCGGTCTTATTAATAAGGAGCCCGTTTGTTACTGGGTTAGTGGCATTGTTAATGTTAATGTCTACACCATCTACAGCAGTTGCGGCGGTGGCAGTTTGGTTAACAATGAGAGCCGTTGCACCACCAGTTGCGAAGCTTGTGCTGTTAACCGTAAGACCAACTGTGCCAGTTGTTGTTGGTGTAATAGTGTTTTGAGCCGTGTTAGTTGGAGCCTGAACGATGTTTGTTGCTCCACAAGCTCCCCAAATCGGTGCAACACCAACACCCTGAGATATAAGACAAGAACCAGATGCGACTGCGGCAACCTTGTTCCAGGTATTACCAGCAGCACCAACTAATAGGTCACCAGCTGTGGTGGTCGTTTGACCAGTACCACCGTAGGTTGCACCAATTTGGGTACCGTTCCAAGTACCAACGGTAAGAGTACCGACACCAGTAATGCCGGTGTAGCTACCAGACACGGCAGCGCTTTGGACAATACCCGTGCCATTAATAAGAACAGTACCGTTATATGAAAGAACCGCATCCCAGCCAGTACCAACCGAGATAGCATTTTCAGTACCAGCACCCGGTGTGGTGAGGGTGTCTATCTTAAGAGCATTTTCAGTGACGCCAGCTACAGCACCGGTTGCATTTGGTACGACACGAACACCACTCCAGGTACCACCAGAGGTTGTGCCAGGTGTAAGGTCAACACGGGCGCCAGCGGCTTCAACAGCTGCAGCACCACCCTTGTACGCAATACTTAATCCATTTACACCTGCAGTTGTAACACCCGTTGAGCCGGTGTTAGTAATACTTAATTGGTCGGCTGTTGGCACTGTTGCGTTTGAAGTAACAGCAATAGCAGTAGCAGCACCGTTGCTAACGGTTAAGCCACCAGTGAAGCTGGTAGCAGTAGCAGTGGTTGCACCACGAGAAGTAACCGTAGCCAAGGTATCCGCTTCAGCACTCAGACAGGCTGACCAGCTAGGTGCAGCACCGGTCACACCCTGGAGACATTGCCCTGTTGTACCGGCGGCAGTGTTTACGACATTACCAGACGAGTTTCGGTAATAGACACCATTGTTGGTACCGCCACTAATAGCCAGGAGACCTTGTAAGGTTGTTGTACCAGCTACGGTTGAACCAATGTTGACGTTAGTGGTTGAACCAGCCGTTGCGCTCGTACCAATGTTGACGGTTTGGGTAAAGGTGTTACCTGCAGCTGTGCCAACGTTAATAGTGTTACTAGCAGTGCTAATACCACCAAGGGTTAAGGCACCAGTACCGTTTGCCTGGAGTGTAATACCAGTGTTGGCAGTGCTTGGGCTAATAGTTGGATTAGCGCCAGTAAAGGTTAAGGCTGTGCTGCTTAAGGTTTGGCTGTTAATGGTGTTGTTGTTACTAGTAATGCCAGCTGTACAGGTTAAAGCACCTGTGCTGTTAGTGACGGTACAACCAGTTGTACCACTACCACCAGCAATGTTAACGTCACCGCTGCTTGAACCGTTAATGTTAACAGCACCTGTCGTACCACCATCAAGGCTAAGGTTGTTGGCACCATTAGCACTGACCGCAAGCGCACCAGCAGCAGTTGGCGTAATGGTTGAGCCAATGGTGATGTTAGCACCAGTAACAGTGAGTGTTCGGCTGGCAGTACCACCGGCAATGGTAAAGCCATCAGCAGCAGAGGTGAGGGTTAAGCCGTTAACGGCACCACTGGTAATGGTGCCGGCAGCTATCACGTTACCTGCTTGGTTAACACTAAACTTGCTGACGGCGTTGAGCTGTAAATCTATGAGGTTGCCAGTTACACCAGTTGCGGCGTTGGCGACGATGAGGGCGCTGCCCGCTGCGGGGTTACCGCTGGATGTAACGTAGAGGGTATTGCCTGTTGAGGTTGCACCGTTAGTGAGTGACAGCACACCACTGGCTGTGGCACTAGTGTTGCTAAAGCCGTAGAGGTACTGGCCGGCAGTTAAGGTGCCAAGCGTTGAAGTGTCTTGTGCACCTCGCTTAAGGAAGCCACAACCCGTCGCGTTCTGAATACAAATTGTGTACGTACCGGCAGCGGCTTGGTCGGGGATTTGGAAGGTCTGGTTACCAACCGTTGGAGTGTTAATGGCAAGGGTGCTGCTGAGGGTACCGGCTCCATTGGTGGTTTGCAGGGTGCCAGCAGCTAGTGCGTATGGTACACCGGTTACCTTCATGCGTTTGTTGCCGGTTTGCAGCATTTCACCATCGTAAGTTGGTGATGCACCAACGCCGGTACCACCAACGTCCATGGTTACCCAAAGCTCTTGATCCCAGTTAATACCACTAAAGGCAGTAATGCTACCAAGGGCTGCACTGATGTAGCCGTTCTTAGTAACAATACCTTGGCTGTTAGAGTTCTGCCAGGTTTCTGTCCAAAGTAGTGTACCAGCGTTAGCGGCACCAATACCGCCTGGGCCACCACTAGTACCACCAGTGTAAATCTTGAAACGAATGTTGTAGCTACCATCTGATACAACTGCTCCACCAGATGTGAGGATACGAGCTTGGAAGTTGAGGGTTGAGTTAGTTGCAGCCTTAGCTGTGCGCGTACCTGCGTCACGCGTATAAGGATATATAGCGAACGTTGCAACAAACAACGCAAGTGCAAACACGACAAAGAGCACCCGTACCACTGTTACATCAGAGGTTTTATGGGTGCGTGAAAGTATGGGACTGGTGCGGAACAGTCTACTCACGTGTGAATTGTTACCTTTGTTTTAATTTCTGCTGTTTGTCGGTACGATCTGAGCTTACTTTTGGCACCGGTATGGGTGCTCGCTTTGGTAGCCTAATTCAAATGTTTCATCACTTGCGAAAATGCTGAAACACCTGCTGCGGACGACTACTGTCGCGTTTTGTTTTAAAGTTTTTATCTGCTCTTTGAATGTTCGTTTTGACAAACTTAGTTATATCTTATCTGGTGGACCTTGGGTATACAAGATGTTTTATACATATATTTGTATACATGTACACGTGCTAAACCTATACAAAACAACACAACAAAGTATTGTGATGCTAACAACGTATAGCTTTCCTCTAATCTAGAATCGTCACACCACGCTACCGCCACACAACTAAAACCACATAACCAAAACGTAGACATACTTACAATGAGTAGGTTTGAGGGTATGGAGGTTTTCCACAGGGATTTTTAAGAAATCAGGTCAGAAGATATATTTTTTGACACTAAAAACGACTGCGTAATCGCAGCCGTTTTTACGAATAAGTGAGTTAACTATAAGTACTTACTTAGTAGTAACTTTAGAGCGACGACTAATGCGTCCACCCTTTGCACCAGCCAAACGAGCAAGCTCTTTGTTTGCTGCAAAACCGCCAGTTCGACCTAGCTTTCCACCTTTAGCGCCGATCTTTGCGTAAAAATCTTTGCCATACTTTGCTTTGTTAGTTGCTGCGGCAGCTTTGCCGCCTTGAACTGTTCCAGCCATGTTAGTAACCTCCCTTTAGTACTAAATAAAAAAGGGCCACACCGACAAACGTCGCTGCAACCCTCTTAATGTTTGTATATTAACACGCTTTAGCTAATATGTCAACATTCTTATGCTATTACTGATTTGCCCAGTAGGTAAAGACGTACGTCTTGCCTGCTTCGATGTTATTCTTTGCCCATAGTTCGAAGTTACTTGCGCTGGCAGAACTGTCATCATAGTAAGCATTTAGCCCTGCCGCATCGGCATTTGCTGGTGTAATTACTACTCTTGGCTTGGCGCTAAATGGCTTGTTAAAGTTTACTTTGGCAAGCTCGCCAGCCGTCGTAGAAGTACCGGCAACCACCGTAATCTTACCACTCGTATCGTTGCCCTCTGCAGTCACAGTTGCACCAGTGCCAGCAGCTTGCCCAGCGCTTGCAGTAGGAGTATCACCTGCAGTAATCACATGTCCGTTAATTGTGATGTTTTGCACATTAATGTCTTGTACGGTTACAGTACCCATAAAGGTTGCTGCACCGTTAACAGTGAGTGTACTTAGTGTAGATATACCCGATACATTGATGTTTTCGAAGGTACCATTAGTAGCATCGATATTGATAAGATTAGCACTACCCCCATTTTGTATATACTGCGCTACTGAAGGGCCATTGTAGTATTCAACGCTACTGAATACTTCTATGCTTCCCTCACCATTTCCGCTATATGATTCGAGTGCACGGCCGATAACCATACCAGGGCCAGTTGCCTTCATGGCAACACCAGACATGCTCGATATCGTAAGGTAATCACCTACTGCAATCACACCGTTTTCAGTACTTACCTTGGTAGGAACGCGCCCGCTTAGTACAACAGGCTTGGGATTAACCAAATCAGTAGTGCCATCTTCGCTGATACCGCTCAGGGTAATACCAGGAGCAGTAGATATCACACCAATAATGTTGTTGGCGTTAGCAGCAGTGGCGCGAACAATAGACTTGGTTGGGCCATTAACATCGAGTGCTACCAAATCACCAGGCAATAAGCTGTTAGAGATATCAGAGTAGTTCTCTGCTAGATCGGTTGCCGTAGCGTTAAACTGCTCGGCGTAGAATCGTAATTTATTTGGGGTACCAGAAGTTGGGCCATCTATACATACATGTCCAACCTGCGTGCCGCCAGTGTTCTTAAAGATTAGTCCTTCTGCTGTACCACTACTACAGGTACCGTTAGTTGCTTTTTGAGCAATCTTAAGCACGCCAGTATTGCCGTTTGTGCCACTACCTAAATCAAGCGTACCACCGTTGTATAGAGCCAAAGCGCCGCTATTTGTTGTATCAATGCTAAGGATACTTCCACTCGTTGAATTTTGTACAAGTACGCCTGATGCGTTATTAGTCTTGGTTTTAATAGTGATTGCACCTTCATTCGCGATATTGAAGACACTAGTACCAGCATCTGCAAGATTGAATAAGGTAGCGCCGTCTCCATTGACGTCGACAATTGCATTAGGGGTATAGTTGTTTACGCCTAAGTAACTATATGAGCCACCGCCAGTAACCGTTAGGTTGTGTTGACTGTCAATTGAGGCATCGTCGATTGAAGATGCTGGGTTGATATAGAAGTTGCCGCTGTTATCAAAGTTAAACGTAGAGCCGCTGGTTCCAGAGAGCAGTCCAACAAATTTACCGCCAGTTCGCTGAGCAGCAATTATTGTATCGCCACTGCCCTGTACTTCAAAGTTAACGTTGCTTGCTGGTGCTCCACCGATGCCAACCTGACCATTAGACTTAACTTCAAACAATGAGCTACCTAAGCCCGAACCATTGCTACCACGGACTACGAGTAATTGACCATTTAATGTGGTGTTAGCATCTTGAACGTCAAGTGCACCGCGGGTGCTATCGAGCTTTATTTCTGGCGTTGTGCCACCGGTTGATGTAGTGTATACACCTTGTAGATTACTACCAGAGCAGTTTGCGAGTGTTTGCAAACAGAAGGTATCTGTGGAATTTGCATTTGCAGGTATCGTAATAGTCACAGCGTTGGCTTGGTTAGCGCTGACTATGGTGACTGCGTTTGTACTATTCTGACCAGCGTTTTGGAATACCAGTGCACCATTTATACCACCGATTGCCCCGTCTCCGACAATCAGCTTACCATTTGTCGTGTCAGCACTGAGGATATTCTTGGCTGCAGCGTTTTGAATCTGGAAGGCCTTTATACTGTTGGCGCTTGATTGGAATGTGACTTGACCTGTTGCAGTGTTAACGTTAAGAACAGGGCTAGAACCAGGGGTAACTGTCGTCCAGTTAAGACTCAAGTTGCGAACGCGGTGCGTGCCACCAACTACATTGCTACTACCCTCTAGCCCAAATTTGTTACCAGATAAGACACGAGTCGTATCGTTATAATCTATCTTAAGCACGGAATCCAAGTAAGCTTTAATGTTGTTGCCGGACTTAACTACTCGAGCATCATGCCATGCTGAGTTATTAAAGCCCGTTGCACTGACTGAGTTTATTACGCTGCCGTTCCAGTACAACTTTATCTGACCATCCCACTCGTTATAGGCTATTTCATAGCCGCCCGTAGCACTTCCTTCAAAATTAGGTGAACTTGTGTTGTAGGCATAAAGTGATGTAGATGTTGCGTTGCCGCTGGTCCAGAATTGGAACGTGGCGTCAAAGTCTGATTCTAGCGATGGGGTGTATTCAACCTGACCGCTCATGGACCCACCGTTAGTAAGCTGGACGTATTGCCCCGAGACGTAACTTGCCGAATTTTTAAGCGAACCAGATGGAGTTGATGTGTATGTGTCATTTACAGAGTTATTTGTGTAGCCAGTGCCAGTTGAAGCGCCGAGTATGAATGATCGGTCAACGGTATTAACTGACAAGACATTAGCTGCATTTGCGTCTTGAACTTGGAAAGCGGCAGTACTGTTGGTGCTAGATTGAATCTTGCCCGTTCCGTACACATTAAGCCCAACGTTACCAACAACCCCACCAGTGGTGCTGTTCATCGTAAAGTTACGAACTCGGGCAGAACCGGTAAAGTAGCTGCCAACATAGCCACCAAACCCAAACTTCGTCCCGGTCAATGAACGTGGTATATCAGTGTAATCCAAAATGATAGAAGAGTCGTAGTAAACTTTAATGCGCGTACCACTCAACACAACGCGTACATCATGCCAAACTCCACTGTTAGGCGTAAAGCCTGTAGCGGATGTAACAAGTGTATTGTCGTAATACAGGTTAAGCGTACCACTCCCTGATGGGACAGCTTGGTTAATATCAATCTTATAGCCACCACTTGCCGCACTTGGAGTTGTTGGGGTTGTGGTTGCATGGCTAAACCAGAATACATCGTCGGTACCACCCGTTGTGTAGTATTGGAAGTTCGAGTCGTAATTTGTCGTTGACGCGTCTGTATAAGTGACTTGACCATTATTCGAGAAATAACCACCGTCAGTTAAGCGAACATAGCTTCCAGCCACATAGGTAGCATTATTGGTCATCGTCCCGTTTGGCGTTGAAGTCATTGGGTCATTAAATGTTAATGCCGATGATACGCCAATATTTACTTGGTTGTTTGACGTGCCCACCGATACTAGATTGCCACCAACGGCGTTCAATACCCGAAGTGCTGTTGAAGAATCAGAGTTATTCTGGAATGTTGTTTGACCGGTGCTGGTGTTAACAGATAATACCGGGTCAGTTGCAGGTGTTGTAGTGCTCCACGAAGTTACAAAGTTGCGAACGCGGTGTATGCCAGACTGGCCACCACTTCGTGCACCAAGGCCAATCTTATTACCGGTTAGTGATCGTGCGCTGTCAGTAACACCAATTTTTAAGACGCCATCATAATAAACCTGAACAACATTACCCGTCTTAACTACTCGCACATCATGCCAAGTGGCGTTGTTTATATTTCCGATGCTGGTATTGCCAAGATTTACACCATTAAAGGTTAGGCTTAAATCACTGTTGTATTCGCTAAATGACACCATGTATCCACCGGTTGCCGAATTTTCAATAGTAGGCGTAGAGGTATTGTAGACGTAGAAGTAGACTGAATCAGCATTGCCTGAGTCCCAGAATTGGAAGGTTGTATCAAAATCTGACGAAACAGCTGGCGATGGAACGTATTCTACCTGACCGTTTTGGTTATTAGCGTTATTTAACTCAACATACTGTCCAGACACATAAGTCGCGGTGCCGAGTAACGTTCCTGTAGGTGTTGATGTGTATGTATCATTGATTGAATAGTCGTTAGTAGTTGGAGCATCATTTGCTCCAAATTTAATTAAACTGTTAGTGGTATCTACGCCAAATAGGTTTGCCCCACCGGCGTTTTGAACTTGGAACGCGTTGGTACTATTTGTAGTATTCTTTACTGTTACGCCCGTTGCGGTTTGTAGCTGTAATCCGTTAGTGCTCTTTAGGCTACCGTCGCTTAAGGTTGTTGAACCAGCGCCAGTCACTACACCACCCAAGAAGTACCCCTGGAAGAAGCGATTACTCTGGGTTGTGTAATCAGTTGTGGTAGCGCCAATGTTTTGTACATTGTACTTAGTAACCGTTGCGTTTGCATCATAGCTAACCCCTGGGCTCACGGTCAGTGTTGTCGTACCGCCACCGCTGACAATACGTGTGTAATAATCTTGGCCGGCATTATCGATAAAGATAACGTCGTTGTTGGCAAAGCTACCCGCGGCAGTCAACGTTACTGTCGTGACATTCGTGCGAGCTGTTGCTTCGGTTGTACCTGTCGTTGCTGTCGATGCGCCAACTCCCAATAGGTTACCGCTGTTGTCTACCTTCAGTACGCTTGTACCACCATTCTGCAAATTAAGTGCATTACCCGTACCGGCGTTATTCACCACAAGTGCATCAACACCGCTACCAGTATTAAGCTGGTCTACCTTAAGCACAAAACTGCTGGCAGTACCACTGCTTGCTGGGTTTCTAAATAGTACCGAATTGTTAGTGTTGTTATATTGAACAACCTGATCGCCGGCATTTCCAGAGTTATAAGCACCTTGCAAGGTTGCTGATGAGCCACAGCTACCAAACTGCAAGATACCCGCTGTACCGCTGTTCTTAAGACATTCATTGGCGCTTCCGGCAGTAGTTGGGAGTGTTAACGTATAACTACTTGTTGTAGCTCCTGCAACAATTGTGAGCCCATTTGCATTGGTTGTGTTATTGAGTACGAGCTGACCGGCGACGGCGTTTGTGCCACCATTGTAGTTACCAAGCTGTAGTTGGCTATTGGTAGTATCTGCATTTAGAACTGCTACACCGTTTGCATTTTGCACCTGGAAGGCAGTAGTGGAGTTAGCGGCGTTCTTTACGAGTACCTTACCCTGCACAGGTGTACCACCTGTGCCAACAGTACCAGCGCTCAGTGTGATGTTACCACCACGACCACCAGAGGTTGAACCATTACCACCATTGCCGGCAGTAAGTGAGATATCCCCACCGGCACCACCAGTGCCGCTTGTTGCGTTACCGCCATTGGCTGTTAGTAACGAAAATGCACCGCCTGCACCACCAATGTTAGCACCGCTTGCTCCGGTTGCGGCACCGCCCGTACCAGTTTCTAATACTATTGCGCCACCCTTGCCAGCCGTCTGGCCAGTGGTACCCGTTGTAACTCCACCGGTGAAGTTAATATTGTGGATCTTAAATATATTCATTGAGTCTGAACCATTGCCAGACTGAGATGATAAAATGCCTAATCCATAAATAGCGACAGCAGATGGAATCGGACTACTATTAATGTTTGCGGTAATTTCAATGTTACCCCAAGAGCTAGTCGATGGTCCTACTCGTAATTCATTGTTTGAACCAGCCGAAACCAATACAGTAGGCCCAGCTAAACTAGAATAGCCCTGTACAAATCCAGCTGTAGCACTAATACCAAGCTTAAAACTTGGGCTATAAAATCCGGATGTGTCTATATTAAACAGAGATGTGCCACCGGCGGTCTTAACTTGGAATGCTCCTGTTGTGTCAGTACTATTCTGGAAGATCGTTTTACCCGTATTATCGACACTAAATAGTGCTGAGCCTAAAGTTGTATCGTTAACGGCAGTTGCTCGTACAGCCAATAGTAATGCACCGCTACCAATGGTGCCTCCGTTTGCAGTGCTTCTATCTTGGATATCAACCCCATTACGGGTTGTATCTAGGATAATTTCTGATGTTGTACCGCCCGTTGAAGCAGTATATGCACCCTGAAGCGTTGCTGAGCTTCCACAACTTCCGAACTGTAAAATTCCCGCTGTACCACTGTTTTTGAGACATTCGCTAGCGTTACCGGCACTGGTTGGAAGTGTTAATGTGTAGTTGCTTGCTGTAGCTCCTGCAACAATTGTGAGCCCATTTGCGTTGGTGCTGTTATTGAGCTTTAGGCTGCCCGCTGTGCTGCCCGCCAACCCAAGGTTAATTTGGTTAGCTATAGATAATTGACCAGTCGAATTAATTACCGGTGCAGAGCCAGAAGCTACGATTCCGGTATCATCAAATACTGTTCCTGATGGAACATACGAAGCGTTGCCAATGTACCCAGTTGACGCAGGCGTGCCACCGGCAGTTGTTCGATAAATTTTATAGTATATTGCACCGTTAACGTGATTATTAATAGTTATCCTGTTGTAGTTTGCGCCGCTGAGTGTTGCGTTACCTGTATTTGTTACGTATTCGCTCGAAGCAATAGTCTCGCCATAGCCATCATATGCGGTAATCTTGTAACCCCAGGTCGTAGAACCTGCAGCCCCAAATGTATTTATTGTTGCGCTCGCAGTATTCACAAGTTGCTCAATTGATTGCGAGCCAGAGACATTTAATGATGTAGTTGTGCCGGCAATCGTATTTATACTCAAGCCACCAGATGGTCTAAACTGTGCGTAATTAGAGCTATCGACAAGTCGAGTCACATATAAGGATGAGTTGTTGTCATAAATTTGTGTGCCACCGAGCGTGTTTCGCAACGTCACAGCCAGACCAAGGCGAATTGAGCCATTAGAGCTTCCGACATTGATAGTTCCCGAGCTTGTACCTATATCTAAATCAGAGCCCGGATTGTTCATGTTTATTCCAACCCTACCGTTAGTCGTATTAACATTTAACACATATGTACCTGCTGCATTTTGTACTTGGAAGAAGTCTGTTCGATCGCTTGAAGCTCCAGGCTTAACAATTACTTGGCCACCGGTACCCGAACCAGACTTTGCGCCAGCTACTAACGTAACAGAGCCGCCATTGCCATTTGTTGATAATGCCGAACCGCCATTAAATGTCAAAGCACCACCGTTGCCTGTTGCGCCTGAGCCTGAGTTGCCGCCTTTGACAGTGAGAGCGTTGCCATTATTTGTAGCAGTCTGATCAGCAACACCAACAACTCTATCCGCCCCGTTACCAAGGGTCAAATCGTACTGAGGCGCAGTAGTTCCCATGGTAATCCCTACTCTTTGGTTTGCGGTATCAACAACCAATACATTATTGCCAACAGATGTTTGTACCTGAAGCGCGGCAGTTGAATTATTAACAGTTTTAACGACAAGTCGTTCTGTTTGACCATAAACCGCATTAAGGTTCGCAAACCTTTGCGATACTGTACCTATGTCTGCGCCCGATGTTCCAACATAACCAACATCGTTGCCAAACAACGCAAGCTTCTGAACAGTTGCAGTTAAGTCGTGATAAACAATTCGCGCAAGGTTAGTGCCCGACAATATTAGCGGATTGCCGTAATACAATGTGCTGGATGTTGCTACCTCTGAGTTAGTCTTCTTTGTAGTACAGTCGGCGTTTGTACATGATATAAATTTAATTTTGTTAATTGTAGAATCGTTATAGACGATGCGGGCAAAGCCATCAGAGCCTACTTGCATTGATACATTTATGCCAACATTATTGGTGGAAGCATCAATGACCGTGGTGTTTTTAGTAGTACAATCGGCATCTAAACAACGAGTATATTTAAGATCAGATACAGACCTATCTTGATATGCTAGGCGCAAGAAACCATCGCTAGCAAATGCAATCGAAACTGGCTGCGATAAACCGGTCGAAGAAGGCATGTCATCAACAACAGTAACAACGTTTGTTGTACAGTCGGCGTTTGTACATCGCACTAATACAAGCTCATCTGTTGATTCTCTTATACCAACAATTCGGGCAAAGCCATCAGAGCCAATCTTCATAGAAGTTGGATCTGTCCAGGTAATACCACCGGTTGATACGTTTGTCTGGACATTAGTCGAGCAACTTGCGTTAGTACAACGAATGAACTTAGTAAATCCAGACTGTGTATCAGAATAGGCTATGCGGGCAAAGCCATCAGAGCCGAGCTGAAACGTAGGGATATCTGCTGGATAAAACGTTTGTATAGCGGTTGTAACTTTTGTTGTACAGTCGGCGTTTGTACATTGAATAAAATTCACGTCCACAGTGCCTATATCGGCACCGGGGGTATTTAAAATACGCATAAATCCATCTGTGCCAACAAGCCCGACGTTTACACCAGCGGCTACACCACTAAGGGTGGTTGTAACCTTTGTCGAACAGTCAGCGTTCGTACAGCGTATTAGCTGTGGCGTTGCGTTCACTATCCTATAAAATCCATCTAGCCCAAGACTAATTGAACCTACATAACCCACGCCAGCTGACGTCAGCGTAGTCGTCGTAGTGGTCGCGCCCTCCTCGTACGTTGCGGCATCATTAAACGGCTTAAGCGTCGTCGTATACAAAATACTGTTGGTTGTATCAGCTTGGAATTGGGCTGAGCCAGCAGCGTTTTGGACTTGGAAGAAGTCTGTTCGATCGCTCGAAGTTCCAGGCTTAACAATTACTTGGCCGCCGTTACCGGTACCAGATTTTGCACCAGCTACTAGAGTAATTGTGCCTCCGTTACCGTTCGTTGTATTCGCTGTGCCAGCAGTAATGTTTACTGCGCCACCGTTGCCCGTAGCGCCAAAGCCACTATTTCCTGCCTGGAGTGTAATGGCACCACCATTGCCGGTGCCATTACCTGTTGCAGAAGCTAACGTTAACGCATTGCCTGCTGTATTCAATGTTGCTTGCGTTTCGACCCGAATTGTACGATCAGCCGTACCGCCAAATGATAAATCATATGAAGGTGAGTTGGTGCCGATACCTACCCGTAAGTTTGTAGTGTCGACATTAAGTGCATAGCCAGTGCCTGCAGCATTTTGCACCTGGAATGCAGTAGCTGAATTAGCAGCGTTCTTGACGCTTACTCCCGCGCTGCTTGCCGCTAAGCGCAAATAAGTACTACTCTTGAGCGACCCGTCACTTAAGGTTGTTGAACCAGCGCCCGTCACTACACCACCCAAGAAGTATCCCTGGAAGAAGCGATTACTTTGAGTTGTATAGTCGGATGCAGTAGCGCCGATATTTTGGGCAATATACTTTATAATTGTAGCGTTACCGGTAAAGCCAGCTGCCGTGCCATAGCTTACTTCTGGGCTGACGGTAAGTGTTGTCGTACCACCACCGCTTACGATACGTGTGTAATAATCTTGCCCGGTTCCACCGGTATTATCTACAAAAATAATGTCGTTGTTAGCAAATGACCCTGCCGAAGCAAGTACGATTGTAGTCGTGTTAGTACCACCTGTGCCACTCGTCGTACCAGTAGTGCCCGTAGAAGCAGCGACTGCAGTGATATGACCGCCATCTACAACCTTAAGAACACTCGTACCTGAATCTTGCAGATTCAATAAGGCACCGGTCCCCGAATTGCTAACAACTAAAGCATCTTTTGAGCCTGTATTAAGTTGGTCTATTGTAAGTACCTGAGAACTGTCAGAACCACTACTAGCTGGGTTCCTAAATATTAGCGAGTCATTAGCGCTGCTAAGTTGAATAATCTGATCACCGGCACTGCCTGAATCATATGCATTCTGCAGTGTCACTACGCTCGAGCAGCTACCAAATAGTAAAGTACCGGCTGTACCGCTATTCTTGAGACATTCGTTTGCGTTTCCGGCACTGGTTGGTAGGGTTAGTGTAAAGTTTGCGGCAGTTGCGCCAGACTGAATGCTGATGTTATTTGAGTTAGAAGAGTTATTGAATGTAAGCTTGGCATTCTGTGGGCCATTTGCATTACCAATAACTATCTGCGGTACATTCGAGCTAACACTCAGAACATTGTATCCGCTTGCATCGTTAATATAGAATGCTTGTGCAGAGGATGTCTGGACACCAAGCCCTCCGTCATTCCAAACGTTTACATAGCCTGTACCACCACTATTTTGTACTCTAAATATTTCTCCAGCCTGCGAAATCGCACCGACTAATACAGCGGCGGGTGCGCTTGTACTTGCTGATTGAATATTAAAGTTTGCCGTTTGTGTACCGGCGTATTGGTTCTGAATATAGTTACCGCTGCCTGAGCCTGCAGCGAATGTAGTACACGTCACACTATCACCAAGGGCAGTGATGGCCTGACCTGCACTACAAGCAGCTGGATAGTTGTTGAGAGCTGTCCAGTCTACGGTACCAGCAGAGCTTACAGTAAGATTATCTGCTACGTAGGTATCTGTTATGACAGTGCCGTTCCAGGTACCGGTTGTAATAGTGCCGAGGGTGTTGAGGTTCGTGCTGCCAGCCCAGGTGCTGAGTGCGGTGTTCTCGACGTTACCGAGGCCTACCTTGCTCTTTGCAAGACTGGTTATCCAGCTTGGGTCAGCGTATGAGCCGGTAGTAAGAGCAACATTTGCTGTTGTAATGCCGTTAACGGTTGTAGCACTCAACGAACCACCACTAATGGTTGCGGTGTTAATAGAACCGCCAGTGATGTTACCGTTTGGTGCTACTGCAAAGACAGTAGTGGTATCGGTTGCATCGCGTACTTGTAAGATATCAGCGTTCTGAGATGTGAGCGCTTGGTACTTAGCAGTTACGTTGTTGACGTTGTTAGTTTGGGTGTACGAGTTAGCGTTAGTTTGTAAGGTAGTAGTGTTTTGGATGTAATTACCGCTGCCACTGCTAGCTGCAAAGCTCTGGCAGGTTGGTGTATCACCAAGAGCGGTAATAGCACTACCGGCAGCACAAGCTGCTGGGTAATTGTTTAAGGCTGCAAAGTCTACCGTACCACCACTACTAATTGTTAGGTTGTCGGCTACATACCCATCAGTAATAACCGTACCGTTCCAGGTACCGGTCGCAACAGTACCTACAGTAGTTAAGTTGTTACTGCCAGCCCAAGTGCTGAGTGCCGTGTTCTCGACGTTGCCGAGACCTACCTTGCTCTTTGCAAGACTGGTTATCCATGATGGGTCAGCGTATGAGCCAG
>CAZMHM010000003.1:0-3130 GCA_964566135.1 uncultured Candidatus Saccharibacteria bacterium | reverse complement strand
TTAAGCTACCGCCACTCACCGCACCACCGGTTAATGAGCCACCGGAGATAGTGGCCGAGTTAATAGTGCCAGCAACACTTAAAGCGCCCGTTACGGCGAGCCCAGCAAAGCTAGGACTCGATAGCGTACTAATACTCTGCGGCAAGCTTAGCGTTACAACACCGGCAACCGTAGAAGCATTTACCTGATTTGGTGTACCGTTAACCGCGCTTACACCAGCCCCGGTGTTGGCAAGGACATTGCCAACCATGCTAAGCCCAGCGCCGAGTGTAATCGTGCCTGTTGCCCCACCAACACTCTGCACGGTTGTGGCAGGACGGCCAGTAACATTAGCGTATAAAATAGTTCCCTTCGTAATCACACCCGACTGATCAACTACAAAAGTATCAACACCATTGACCATAAAGTGCAATAAATTCCCTGTGCCAGTTTTATCTATATATAAGGATGGATTGTTTGAACTGTCGGCTTGTGCCGTAACAGGCCCAAGGGCGACCGTACCACCAGCGCCAACCCCAACCTGGCTAATTGTATAGTTACCATTGCCATCATCAGTAACACTTAATGTAGCGCTCCCTGATGTAATAGTAGAAGTATTGGTTAGCTGACCAGCAACAACGCCTAAGCCTTTACCGGGCAACAACGCACCAGTCAGCCCACCAACACTAGTGACGCCAGCATTCGTGATGGTTGTACCGTTAATGATAATGCCCGCACCTGGAGTTAATACAACCGCCCCAGCCTGACCCTGAAAACTCGTTACGCCATTGTTTGTTGCCGTGCCTTGTGGGGCCACAGATATCGTACCGTTAGAAACATTAAAGCCCTGCCCAAGTACAATATCACCCTTAAGCCCGCTTATAGAACTTACAAAGTCACCGGTACTCGCTACCGCTTTAAATTCTTGGCCGTTGTAGTAATACACTTTAGAGGATGTCTTGTCGTAGTAAATCTGGCCCTCTTGCGCGTTTTGAGGAACTTGGCCAACAGGCAAAATCAACGAGCCATTAACCCGTAGCGAGCCGTTTACGTCTAGCTGCGAAATCTGACCAAAGTTAATCTGAGCCTTGTCGGCTATATCAGCAAGGGGTATATTTGCCGGCTGATAGTTCGTGGCGTTCGCAGCTGATTGATGCCTGTTCGTGTCATTCGATTTAAAAACAATCAATGCAACCATACCAAATAGCGCTATTGCCGCGAGCGCTGCGGTCGTCATCCAGAATACACGGCGCTTTTTTGCCGCATTATTAATAATATCTATCGATGAAGCTGAATATGACGAATCAGGCCCAAATGTCTCTAATGAGATTGGCCCTGTAGTTAAGATTGGATCTTCAGGTTGTATGCCCTGTGGTTGGTCAGGAAGCATTTTTGTTTTTTATTTGCAGTTTTCTTGTTGTTTTAGAACGTTTTGATGTTCTTTTGTTATTTGCTTTGTTGCGAGTTTGCGCAGTTTTTTTGTTCAATTTTTCGTGAGTTTACATAGGCGTTTCCTTCTACAATCGCAAGATTGCGTAATTAATCACAAGACTGACTAAACTGATTAAAATAATCATTACAAATACTTGGGCTAGGCTTTCAAAGATGACTGGCTTGGCTAGTGGATTTCGGCTTGAAGCAGTTATACCGTTACGAATTGCAGAGTAAACCATTACACCCAGCACGATAATGGTCATAAACGCAATAAATCCAGTCATAACAACCCGGGCGGATGAAACTTCTTTACCGGCGATGCCAGAAAGTAAGCCTTTAAGCCCGCCCCCGTAGTTGCCCTCGCCCTGGCCACCTGCAGCTTGCCCAACAGCGACAATCAAGGGCACGCTACCAATGATAACTTCTTTAGGTTTACCATCTGTTTGGGTAATAGTCTGTTTGCTTGTATTTTGGCTTGTTTCGGTAAAATCACCTTGTGCTATACCAACTACCTTTTCGCCAGACAACGCCAAGGCGCCAACTCCGGTAATTGGTGATTCAGCAATCATATCACCAGTTTTTACGGGCCCGTTTAGCGTACTCACTAGCGCGTTAGCCCTGCCACTTACCGCAACCTGTGCCGTAGTCGCAGTGTCATCGATGCTGAGCAGTGAGCCATTCTTCGCAACCACAACACCGATAAGCTGTCTTGTATCTGTTGAGTTAGCCGGTACAACAGTGTCTTTTTTGGTTGCATCAAGGCTTACGAGCGTACCAGCCACAAGCGTTTCAGAACTGTTAAATGCGCGTGATACATCCGCTGCAAGCGCCATCACCGCTGGCTGTAGCGCCAAGACAACAAAAATAGCAGCCAAGACGCTATACGTCTGAAGGCTGCTAATTTGTTTTTTTGCAGTATGCATATCTGTTTTAAACTGTTTGTTTTGTTTTATTTTATATATAAATATATATTTTATGCCCTCAGCGTACGATGTTACCGCCCCTGTTTCAAGCTAGTTTTGTATAAAAATACTACCCGGGCTTTTTAGTAATTTTGTACGAAATTTTGCATATTTTTTGATGTACTTATAACATCGACTTACCTGTTGGAACACTTTTCAGCTCGTTCATAACAATTACTAATGATATTATTTTTTACAACATAGCTAAAAATATTATCTCGGTTATCCACAGGACCCAAAATAAACTAATAAAAAAGACCCACAATATGGGTCTTTTACAAAAGATAAAGCCCCTCCTATTCGGAGGGGCTTTATATAATTCGGCACCGTGCTATTTTCCCAGGCTTTGATTGGCCAAGTATTGTAACCGCGGCTAGGCTTAACTGCTGTGTTCGGCATGGGAACAGGTGTTTCCCTAGCGCCATGGGCACCGATATCAGCCCACCACAATGTGGGCTCATATCGGTGTCAATGTCCAAGAATACACGGTTACGTATAACGGTTTTAGCACGGCAATGACAAACACTAATAGCTAGTTAGCATCCAAATCTCTCATACCACGGAATAAAACGATACTCCTAGGTATGAGAAGCATAAAAAGTCGATGGACCTATTAGTACGCTTCGGCTGAACACATTACTGTGCGTACACCTCGCGCCTATCAACCTGATCGTCTTTCAGGGGTCTCATAGGGAAATGCAATCTTGGGATCAGTTTCGCGCTTAATATGCTTTCAGCGCTTATCTGGTCCGCAC
>CAZMHM010000002.1:0-154704 GCA_964566135.1 uncultured Candidatus Saccharibacteria bacterium | reverse complement strand
ACCCTTGACCTCTTCCATGCCATGGAAGCGCGCTAGCCAACTGCGCTAATGCCCCGTAAAACAGATTGAATTATACCGCTAACTAAAATGATAGACAATAGTAACTATACAAAGTATAGTAAGTAGGTAAGTGTATTATACGTTTAGCATGCTATAACTAGGAGTTGAGATATGAAGCAATCATCCGCAAACCACCCTACTGTTCTTGTAATTTTTGGCGCAACCGGTGATTTGGCGCAAAAAAAATTATTGCCAGCCCTATATCATTTATTGCGTGGCGGTGTATTGCCTAAAGAGTTTAAGATTGTATGTATTGCCCGCAATCCATCGGCTTCGCTTGATCATTTACTAGATAAAGCCCGCACGGCGCTGGCGAGACAAGACCACATCGTTGAGGAAGATGTAGTTGCCGAACTGAAAAGCAGGCTTACATTGGTAGTAATGGACAGTACAAAAGCAACTGATTATACAAAACTTAAAGATGCCCTTGCAGCGATAGATAAAAGGGCAAACGCCACGCACAATTGCTTATACTATTTAGCAATTCCACCCGATATATTCACGCATGTAATCACATGCCTTGGCGAGACGGGGCTTAATGTTGAAGCAGAAGGAAATGCGCGGCGAATTTTGGTTGAAAAACCGTTTGGTACAGATTTTGAATCAGCACAGCGGCTGATTGGGCATATCGAAAAATATTTTGCAGAGGAACAAGTATATCGAATTGATCACTATCTTGCCAAGGAAACCGCGCAAAACATTCTTACCTTTCGGCATAGTAATCCAATTATCGAAAATTTGTGGGGTAGGCAGTTTATTGATCATATTCAGATTACAGCAGCCGAGACCATTGATATAGAAGGCAGATCTAATTTTTATGAGGGCATGGGTGCGCTACGAGATTTAGTACAGAGCCACTTGCTGCAACTTATGGCACTAACACTTATGGATGTGCCAGAGCGTTTAGTGTCGGCAAGTATCCATGCCGAGAAGTTACAGGTATTAAATGCAGTACGGCCGCTAAAAGAATCACGTATTAGCGAACAAGTTGTCAGAGGCCAGTACGTGGAATATCGCGAAGAAACTAGTAATATGAAATCAAACATTGAAACCTATGTAGCTATAGAGCTCGAAGTGAATAATTCACGATGGGGTGGAGTACCTATTTTGCTCAGAACCGGCAAAGCTCTTGCTAAAAAATTCACCGAAATTAATGTTGTGTTTAAGGACAGATCGCGTAGAAGTGTTGAACCTAATATTCTGACGATAAGGATTCAGCCCAACGAAGGCATCTCTATTGTTATGCAGGCAAAAAAGCCTGGGTTTAAACATGAACTTCAGCCGGTGCATATGAACTTTAGTTATGACGCATCTTTTAGTGAATGGCAGCCTGATGCGTACGAGCGAGTATTGGTTGATGCTATGAACGGCGACCAAACACTGTTTGCAAGTAGTGATGAGGTGCTGGCGTGTTGGAATATTATTCAGCCAATCATTGATGCCTGGAAAAACGACAGACAACAACCAGAAACATATCATAAAGGAACTTGGGGCCCGCTTGGTGCTGATGAACTTGCCGAAAACATCGGCTATTCATGGCTTAATGGCTCGTGATTTGCCGTATAATAGACATAAGTCTATTTCATGAAGCAATTTGTTAAACAATTACTAACCGCAATATTCACTGCGCAGATGAAGCGCATAATTGCTCTACATCAACCTAAAATTATTGCAGTTGTTGGTAGTGTCGGTAAAACAAGTACAAAATTTGCTATAGCCACTGTATTAGCAGAACGATACAGGGTGTTGTCGCAGGCGGGCAATTATAACGCACCAATTAGTGTGCCATTCATCTTTTTAAATCGTTCGTTACCTAATTTGTACAACCCGTTTGGTTGGTTTGCTGCTTGGCTGGCTGGCAATAAAATTATTCGTGGCGATTTCCCGTATGACGTTGTGGTTGTAGAGATCGGTACAGATAAGCCAGGTGATGTTGTAGAATTTAAAGATATCTTACGACCTGATATTAGCGTCGTTACGGCAGTAAGCGATGAGCATATGGAATTCTTTGGTACGTTAGATGCTGTTGCAAAAGAAGAGTTATCTGTAAGTGAATTTTCTAATACATTAGTACTGAATGTTGATGATATTGATGCTGACTTTATAGAAAAATATGTCAGTAATGACGCAAAGCTCCACGCGTATGGGGAGGCTTCAGACGAAAATTCCTTTAAGAGCAAATCGAGTGCAACGGGTAGCAAGGTTACGCTAAGCCTAGACTTTGGAAAACATGCAGTATCTTTTGAAAGCCCGTTGATTGCATTGCACAGTTTTAAGACAGTTTTGGCGGCAACAGTTGTTGGCCAGTTAATGGGCATGACAAACGAAGAGCTTAGTGCTGGCGCTGCAAAAGTTACGTCGCCTCCTGGCCGTATGCAGTTACTAAAGGGCATTAATAACAGCATGGTTATTGATGATAGTTATAACGCGAGCCCACTTGCGGTAGCAGCTGCACTTGCGGCTTTATATAGCGTAAAAACTCCCCAACGAATCGTGCTACTGGGCAACATGAACGAGCTTGGCGAGACATCACAAGCCTCGCACGAAAAAATTGGCGCACTGTGCGACCCTAAACAGCTAGATTTAGTAGTAACGCTGGGACCTGATGTCAACACTTATGCTGCACCTATTGCCGAAGCTAACGGCTGCAAGGTTATTACTACAGCCAGCCCATATGAAGCTGGCAAAATTATTGCCGAAAATGTAAAAGAGGGCGGTGTAGTACTGGTTAAAGGCTCACAGAATCGCGTATTCTCCGAAGAAGCAATTAAAGTTTTGCTTGCCGACCCAGCAGATATACGCAAGTTGGTCCGACAATCTGACTTTTGGCTTGCTAAAAAACGCCAGCAATTTTCGGACTATCCCGGATGAACGTACTCGTAATTTATGGCGGCAGTTCGTCCGAGCGTGATATTTCGCTGATTTCTGGCACGAATGTCGGTGAAGGCTTAGTTGCAGCAGGGCATACAGTTAGCTATTTTGACCCTGCATCGGGATTGCATACTCTAACAGATGCACTACGGGGCATTGATGTTGTGTTTCCGATTTTGCACGGTACGGGCGGAGAAGATGGTTTTATTCAGCGAGCGCTCGAACGCGAAAATGCAATTTTTGTTGGCTCAAATTCAGAAGTTTCGGCTGCTTGTTTTGATAAATGGCAAACCATCCAACATGCCAAACACGTGCAGTTTCCTGCGACCGAACTTGTAAGTAGAGAATCAATAACACAATCGCGATTGCTGGCTAAACCCTATGTAATTAAACCGCGCGCCGAGGGCTCAAGCGTAGATACGTTTATAGTCCGTGATCCTAAGGATTTTGATGTAAAAAAGCTAGACCAAATTTTTGATAAATATAACGATGAGCTACTGCTAGAAGAGTTAATTGAAGGTCAAGAAATAACTGTGGCGGTCTTAGGCGATGAGCCATTGCCGGTAGTAGAGATTATTCCGCCAAAAGGCCAGGATTTTGATTTTTCAAACAAATACAATGGCGCTACGGCCGAAAACTGCCCACCAAAATTTGTTGGTGAAGATTTACAACTACAAGCGCAAGAAATCGCGCTAACACTTCACAGAACGATGAAATGTCGTCATTTTTCGCGTACCGATATGATGATTGATAGCAAGGGAAACATATACGTACTCGAAATTAATACTTTGCCAGGCATGACTAAAGAAAGCCTTTTTCCGCGCGCAGCCAAGGCAGCCGGCATGTCAGCGCCCCAATTAATGGATGCGCTTGTAAATCTCGCTATTGCTTAGTCAAAAATTTTTGACGCAAAAACTATGCACTGTTTTATGGCCATAAGCCGGCTATGCTCTAGTTATTCAAAAGGAGCATTATATGTTAAAAGTCGTCGGCATAGAGGGTGGTCCATGTGGTGGTAAAACCACGGCTATTGATTACATTTCGGATAACGCTCGCGCGTTTGATATCGATTCTGAAGTCATTCACGAGCCAGCCTCACGTCAGCTTGAGCTACTAGCCCAAAGAGGGCTCACCTATGCTGATATTGCCCAAGATCCCGAAGAGCATCTTTTATTTCAGATAGAAATATTGCGCATGGTTGATAGGGGTATTCGTCGATGCAAACAAATACAGGCAACGCGCCACAGTGACATGCTTGTACTCGTTGATAGGCCCGATATTGGTGCTTATGTAAGTCCTGATTTATATAGACAAGCTTATACATCATTGGGATATATGGCCCCACCGTTTTACACCCAAATTGATACATTACTATACTTACCAACTGTTGCTAAAATAAGCACAAAGCAATATGAAACACTATCGGGTAATAATCCACACCGATACGAATCAGCTACAGAGGCAATCAAACAATGCGACGCAAACCTAGAAGCCGTTAAAGACCACCCAAATTTATGGCTTGTGCACGAAGAGGCATTTGAACGGACTCTTCGCTATGCAGCGAACATAGCCCTAAAAGGCTTTGGCAAAAGTAGGCGTCCAGAGTTAGAGTACGCCTAAAGCTAGGCAACTATCTTAACAACCGCATCTATAAAATCAATAGCTTTTTGGATAGAGAAAGTTGAGCTTTTTGGATCTTTTGCGGAATAGTTGTCGCGTAATCCCGATTCAGCATCTACACTCAAACCCGGAAAGTCGCGTAGTAGTTCTGCGGCAAGCGGTTCAACAGTTGCTGCATTCAGTCCACCTGCAATACCAACGGCAACAGAATCAGCCTTTTCATATAGCTCTGCAATATATGGCCGTAGCTTTTCGGCATTTAACGGGATACCTGTACCACCAGATCCGTCTAAAAGTACTCCCGATACAGTATCTCCGTATAAAGCTATTGTGTGGGCAAGCTCAGATGGCGTTTGTTCGTCAAGAGACCGCTGATTAACTTGTAGGACAATATGCTCTAAATCAACTGGCGAGCCGTTACGGGGTGACTTCAATGCTTCAAACATCGGGCGATAATCGGCCCAGCGGAGTGGCAAATTATTGAGCTGAACTTTACGGCAGTAAGATTCAAGTGCTGGATATAGATTATCGTTGTCAGATAACGCTGTCCCAACAACTATTGTTCGTTCAAGCATAAATTTTGCCGCAATTGATATGGCTCTTGGTGACTTATCCTCGAAGTTCATATGGAGCATTCTGTTTGCGCTTGAACCCCACCAAGCTCGCATTGTATTGCCTACAGGATACCAATCGCTACCAAAACGATTTTCGATGTCTAGTATTTGGGTTTTTTCTGATGCTTGGATCCCTTTAATAATTTGCCGTCCACTGTTTTCAAAATTAGGTACTGAAGAACCATAGCTTCTTAAAAATCCTTCCCACGAAGGCCCATTTATCCCAATGTATGGCTTTAGCTTGCTCATAACGTACCCTCCTTTATGATGCGTATACTACGAGCCCATAACATTAAAAACTAGACAATAGTTATTTGAGTCAACTACACTTGACCTATGTCCCAGACACTGGAGCCAAAGGTGATGCATCATATTCAGCGCGAAATTTTGCGAAGCTTATTGCTTGTGCCCGATGCTCGGTTCAAAGACTTAAAACCCGATGGGCTTGAATCGAATATATTTATGTACCACCTGAAAACATTAATAAAAGATGGTTTAGTCGAAAAAGTTCAAAACGGCTATGCACTTACGTACAAGGGAAAGCAATTTGTTGATAGGTCAAATCTTGTTTCTTTAAAAATAAGAGTCCAGCCCAAAACGATTACAATATTAGCGATTCAAAACAAAGCTGGCAAACAGCTTATTCTAGAGCGACTTCACCAACCATTTATTAATCACAAAGGGTTCCCGTCGGGCAAGATTCATTATGGTGAATCATTACAGGATGCAGCACTTAGAGAACTCGAAGAAAAGGCGGGTTTTACTGATACTACTCTTGTATTTCGCGGTAATTTTGTAATGAGGTATTTTAACGATAAAGAAGTTGTAAATCATATTATTGGCTATGTGTTTAGTGGCACAGTTGATACTGTTGAGCCGCTACTATTTGAAAGACCTTACTTTAAATGCTATTGGGGTGATAAAGATGAACTCTATGTTGATAATAGGTTTAAGGGCCACCCAGAAATATTTGAATTACTGCAAAATACTCCCGAGGGTGAACTATTTTTTGCCGAGCACGACTTTACCTCTGATTTTTAATCTGTTATACGGTATAATTGCTACTGATGAAGCGATACAATCCTAAAGAGATAGAACCCAAGTGGCAACAGATTTGGGCAGAATCAGACGTTTATAGTGCTGTTGATAATAGCGAAAAGCCTAAGTACTATGCGCTATCTTTCTTTCCGTACCCTAGTGGTGTCGGCTTACATATTGGACATACGTTTAATTTTTCGATTACCGATGTTGCCGCGCGCGCTAAGCGCATGCAGGGCTACAATGTTTTGCACCCTATGGGTTGGGATAGCTTTGGCTTACCAGGTGAAAACTATGCAATTAAAACTGGTATTGCGCCACAAATTACGACACAACAAAATACCGATAATTTTCGTGCACAATGTAAGCGCCTAGGTCTTTCTATTGATTGGTCCCGCGAATTTAGTTCGAGTGACCCTAGTTACTACAAATGGACACAATGGTTCTTTTTGCTACTACTAGAACGAGGCCTCGCATACCAGCAAGAAAGTCCACAGTGGTGGTGTGAAACCGACAAAACCGTACTTGCCAACGAGCAAGTAGAAGCCGGACGTTGTTGGCGTTGTGGCAATTTGGTTGTTAAAAAGAACCTTAAACAATGGTTCTTTAAGATTACTGATTATGCGGATAGATTAGTTGAAGATTTAGACGATTTAGACTGGCCAGAAGGCATCAAATTGATGCAGCGTAACTGGATTGGCAAAAGCAAAGGAGCGCGCGTAACGTTTGGCGTTGCAGATTCTGAAGACACAATTGAGGTATTTACGACCCGACCTGATACCTTGTTTGGTGCAACCTTTATGGTACTGGCCCCAGAACATCCGCTTGTTGCCTCAATTACGAGCGCCGAGCAAAAACAATTAGTCGATGAATATGTCGCCGAGGCTGGCCGAAAAAACGAGATAGAGCGCCAAGAAGAAGCCGCCAAGGATAAAACTGGCGTATTTACTGGCGCGTACGCCATAAACCCAGTCAATGGTCGGCAAATCCCTATTTGGATAGCCGATTACGTATTAATGGGCTACGGTACTGGTGCCATTATGGCCGTGCCTGCACATGACGAGCGCGACAACGAATTCGCCACCAAGTTTGGCATCGATATTATTGAGGTCGTGCAGTCACCGTCTGATACCGAGGGATGTTTTAGCGGCGAAGGCACAATGATTAATTCTGGAAAATATGATGGTATACCAAGTGCAGAAGCTCGCGATACAATCGTTGCCGATTTGGCAGAGCAGGGTGTTGCTAAAGAGCAGGTCAATTATAAAATTCGGGACTGGCTTATTAGCCGTCAACGATACTGGGGTGCGCCAATCCCTATTATTCACTGCCCAACCGATGGCATTGTGCCTGTGCCAGCAGATCAGTTACCACTCGAGCTACCAGTGCTTGAAAAGTTCCAGCCAAGTGGCGATGGCCGTTCGCCATTAGCTCTCGCCGATGATTGGGTTAACACAAACTGCCCTACATGTGGTGGCCCGGCGCAGCGCGAAACTGACACCATGGACGGTTTTGCTTGCAGTAGTTGGTACTTCTTACGTTTTGCTGACCCACATAATAACACCGCAGCCTTTGATGCTGAAAAAGCCAAATATTGGCTTCCGGTAGATTTATATGTTGGTGGCGCCGAGCACGCGGTGATGCACCTGCTGTATGCGCGTATGTGGACGAAGGTTATGCAAGATGCTGGCCTTATTACGTTTAACGAGCCGTTTAAAGCACTGCGCAACCAAGGCATGTTACTTGCCGCCGATGGCGAAAAAATCAGTAAGAGCAAGGGTAATGACATCAAGCCAGAGGAAATTATCGATCAAGGATATGGTGCTGATGCGCTGCGCATGATTGTGCTATTTTTGGCACCATTTGATAAATCTACGCCATGGAGCAGCGAAGGTCTCGCCGGTGTCTTCCGGTTCTTGCAGCGTGTCTGGACAATCAGCCAAAAGTTTATCGAATCTGACATTACTACCCAAAACACTGAGGCAGAGGGCGAACTCATGGTCGCGATGCATACTGCTATTAAAAAAGTTTCGCGTGATATCGAGATTATGGGCTACAACACCGCAATTGCCGGCCTTATGCAGTACACCAATGATTTGTACGCGATAGAAAAGAACTATGGCTTTGCCTCACGTGATGCATGGCAAGCTGCGCTGAGCACGCTTACACAGCTTCTTGCGCCATTTGCACCACATATTACCGAAGAACTATGGGCAGACCTTGGCTACGAAGGCTCAGTGCACATTAGCCAATGGCCTGTGCATGACGAGAGCTACCTAGTACAACATGTTATGAAAATTGCAGTACAGGTTAACGGTAAATTACGTGGCGAAGTAGAAGTACCTCATGATGCAACTCAAGAAACTATCGAGGCCGAAGCCAAGACACATGAAAACGTTGCCAGCTATTTAAGCGGTGACATCAGAAAAGTTATATACGTTCCAGGCAAAATCCTAAACTTTGTCGTTTAGCGCTCTATTACTACGCAGGATGATGGGATACTTACCGCAGATATACCATCTTTGACGTGCCAGGTTCCTTCGACGCCCGGGACCCAAATAAACTGACTGTTACGCGCGTTTAACTCTGTTCGTACTTGTGCAGCTGGTAATACAACTCCCGTTCCGGTTTGAATGCTTGATTGCGTATCGGCGATTACTTGCCGAAGGTCTTCGGAGGGCTCGATGGCCATTGGTTGAGTGCCTTTGCACTGGTATGGCGACGATTCGCTTGTCGGTTGAGAAGGTTCACTGTTTGCGCCAAAAAAAGCTAGACTGCTTAGCGCGAGTGCGGCAGCTGCAGTGCCTGCGATTATTCGTCTTGGTTCGAGATACGTGTGCCAATCAAAAGAACTGTGCGCAAGTTTATCGTATAAATCACGACTAACGTATGGGTTTGTACCGCGTAGTGATTCGGTATCGTTGAATTCATAGGAGGCTCTAACGGGAAAGGGATTGCCGGGATTTTTCATGGGGTCTATTTTGCTGCAGTATAACGTAAATAGCAAGGCAATAAAAAATCACCAGCACTGTGGTGACTATATAAAACGTAGCTAAGAAGCCTATTTTGCTGGCTCAGGGTCACATTTTTCGGGGCCGTCTATCACGGTTACGCCCTCTGGCACTTCAAACGAAAGCCTACTATTCGGCATTTTACGCTCCCATGATAAGCCACGTTTTTTGAGCGCATCATAAAGTGAAGCATTAACAAACATTGATGCAGGCGTAATACCCGTGCGTTCCGCTATATCATCTGATACTTGATCCATGACTTTCTCAAACGAGTCGCCCGGATTAACAGGGTAAGCATGGTGACCGCTACATAAAATCTCAATGCTATCAGGAGACTTTTTGTCGATTGTTCCTGCTGATAATATACCTACACCAAGAGCCGCTGCACCGACTAACCCAACAGCCCGCGCTGTAGTGCTACTGCGAACTCTATCAAGCATTGTAGGTTCGGGTTGTCGTGGTTGGTAATCACTCATGATAAAAGATTATAGCAATAAACAGGTTATTTTGAATCTGTAGTATCGGGACTTACGGTAATTTCGTCGGGGACAATAAGGGTTTCTTTATCGGCCTGTAGTATACCGTCGGCAAGGGCACCGTCTTTATTAAGTTCCTCAACCTTATCAACTGCTGCGTCAAACGCTACATACTTAGGAATCTTAGCTGCATCGGTCGTAGTAACCTTTGTATTTGCTTCTACGATGGTGCCAACCGTGTCATTAACCTTTACGGGTATGATTTCTGTTTGGCTTGAAACTTCTACGCTAATAGTTGTCTCTTTAGGCTGGCTTTGCAATAGTTCTGCATCTGCTTCATGAGCATGATGTAGCAAGAATGCGCCTGTAACTGCTACTCCACCGGCAGCGGCTGCAACGGTTAGGGTATTTTTTAGTCGTTCTGCACGACTGAGCTTTTTTGTTTTGTGTACATCTGGGTTGTAGATCATGAATACATAATAGCATAAGCGTTACTTTTTGTCAATATTAGGCTTTAATAGTATAAGAGCTTGAGTTTTACACCAGAAAACTGCTATAATTACCAAGATTTAGTAATTGTTAAGAACGAACTAACAGGAGTTTGCACCTTGGGTAAGCCTAAAAAACGAACAACACCACGTCGCACCGGTACTCGCCGGAGTCATCTTGTTGTTAAGTTAGCGCGCAGCGTTAACGCAAAGTCACCAGTACATGCATATACCACTCGCCGTGAAAGCGGTAAGGTAAAAGCAGAAGCTACTAGCAAATAGTAGTTATTTTACAAATTAACTCTTAGGACATTAAGAGAAAAGGCACGAGAAGTTTATGGCATCAAATCGTCACCTTGGAAGAATCGTTGCTCTGCAGACACTGTACGAGCAAGATTTTCGCGCGGAATGCGGTGATGATAGTTTTGACCTAGACAGCGTCCTTGATCGAAATATCCAACGCTATAGTGAGACCATCGAAGATAAGGCATTTATTGTTGCCTTGGTTAATGGTGTGTCAAAACGTGGCGAGGAGCTAGACGGCGTATTGCAACCAATCGCGCCTGAATGGCCTCTTGCGCAAATAGCACGGATTGACCGCATTGTTTTAAGAATTGGTTTATATGAGCTTACCCACGAAAAGGATGTACCACCAAAGGTGGTCATAAATGAAGCTGTCGAGCTTGCGAAAGCATTCGGTAGCGAAAACTCCTCTAAGTTCGTCAACGGCGTGCTTGGAACTGCGCTACGGCAAAAAGAAGCCGCAGACGCTGAAAAGCCAAAATCCAAGAAGAAAGTGTAATGCATGAAGAGACCAAAACCTCTACAGGGATTTAAGAACTACTTAAATCGTAGAAAGCCTGCGATTAACGAAGTTGTGCGCGAGCCAACCGCTGGTGGTATTGTATGGCGCCGGGCCGAAAAGAATAACGAGATAGAAATATTGCTTATTCAAGACGCAAAAGACCGCTGGACGATACCAAAAGGCCATATCGAAGAGGGCGAAAGCCCCCGCGATACTGCCGAGCGTGAAATTCGTGAAGAAACCGGTTTACAAGAGATGAAAGTAATGAGCTGGTTAGGCAAAATCAACTTTCGGTATCGTCGCCAGAACAGCCTGGTGCTTATGAGCACGCAGATTTATCTCGTACAAGCACTTGGTGACACCAACAAGCTTAAAAAAGAAGATTGGATGAACGGCATCGATTGGTTGCCAGCAACCGAGGCCCTAGACCGCATTGAGTACGAAGATATTGGCAAAATTATACTATTAGGGTTAAAAAAGATTCGAGATGCAGGACTTTAGTATTTACCAACAATTAGCCGAAGAAAAACTAGGTGGTAAGTTTGAGAACCTAGAGATATTAGTAACCGCCTTTACGCACCGCTCGTACCTTAACGAGCACAAAAAAACTGTTAAAGAGCATAACGAACGCTTAGAGTTTTTGGGTGATGCGGTGCTTGAATTAGTAGTAACAGAGAATTTATATCGTAACTATTCTGAGCCAGAAGGTATTTTGACCAACTGGCGGAGCGCACTTGTTCGTACCGAAAGCATCAGCGCTGCGGGTGAGCGCCTTGGCTTTAATGAATATCTGCGCCTATCTAGGGGCGAAAAGCGCGGTAGCGAACGTGCTCGCCAGCAGATTTTAGCCAATTGTTTTGAGGCGGTTATTGGTGCGATTTACCTCGATAAAGGCTATGATGCCGCCAAGCAATTTATTATTGATAATATTTTGTCTACGCTTGGTGGAATTCTAGAATCAGGTTCTTGGATGGATGCAAAATCGCGCCTACAAGAACTCGCCCAAAGTGTTGATAGCGCAACACCGCATTACAAGGTTTTGAGCGAAGAAGGTCCAGACCACGAAAAGATATTTACCATTGGTGTATTTGTCGATGGCAACCTAAAAGGTGAAGGCATGGGGCCCAGCAAGCAGATTGCCCAGCAACGCGCTGCAGAGACTGCGCTTGGTGCATATACCAATAAGGGGTAGTAGGGTTTGACTTTTATCTGAAAAACAGATACAATAACCCATCGGAATATAATTACAAAGTTTAAGGGAAGAAAGAACCAGATCCACTCTATGCTCGCAATACGTATGCAACGCACCGGCCGTAAGGGACACGCTCATTTTCGTGTTGTGGTTCAGGACAGCCGTCAGACGCCATCGAGCGGTCGTGTTGTCGCTGGACTCGGTAGCTACAATCCACACACTAAAGAAACTAATATCGATGTCGAAAAGGCAGCTTTTTACCTAAGTAATGGCGCGCAACCATCAGACCGCGTTGCACTTTTATTGAAAAAAGAAGGCGTTAAGCTACCTGAGTGGGTAGAACTGGCTGATACCAAGAAGCAGAAACAGATTAAAAATGCGGATAAACTCCGCAAAAACCAACCTGCTACAGAAGTCGTTGCCGAAGAAGTAGTAGCTGATGTCGAAGCTGAAGCTCCTGCAGAAGTTGTTGAAACTCCTGCCGAAGAACCAGCCGAAGCATAGTACGAATATCGTAAACTTTTAAGCTCGAGCCTAAAAAGCTCGAGCTTTTTTGTTGTATACTAGTATCATCAGTTAATCAGGAGAGGTCAGTATGTCCACAAGTATCGATGAACAATTTGTCGAGTTTATTGTAAAGTCACTGGTCGGTAACCCAGACGCAGTAAGTATCGAACGAAGAATTGATGAAAAGGGAGTGCTACTAGAATTAACAGTAGATCCAGAAGATTTAGGCCGAGTTATTGGTAAAAGAGGCGCAACAGCCCAAAGTATTCGTAGCCTGTTGCGTGCGCTAGGTACAAAGAATGATGCCCGCTATAACCTTAAGATTGTAGACAACGGCGTAGGCTCAGGTAGCCATCGCAGTGATGATGACAGTGTTGCTACAAGTGATGACGATGATATCACAGAAGATTCCAGCAAAAGTAGCAAGTCTAGCCACAGCAGTGTTGTAAGTAACACTCGCAAAGAACTTGAAGACCTAGACGACCTAGACGTATAATCAAATTAAGTCGGTTTACGGCTTGTCTAAAACCTTAAATCCCAAAAGAACAAAACAAAAGCTCGTGCGAGCCATTTCTCCAAAAAATAAGGAATGGGAGCTTTATGTGACAAAACCACTCCTGTAAAAAGGGGTGGTTTTGGTTTTATAAGGTATAATCAAGTTGATGAAAATACAGGTTATTACGTTATTTCCAGATATGTTCACCGGAGTTTTTGGCAGTAGCATGTTGTGGAAAGCGCAGGATAAAGAACTCGCTACGCTCGAAACAGTAGATTTGCGTCAGTTTGGTTTAGGACCACGCAAAACTGTTGATGATACGCCATATGGTGGGGGTGACGGTATGCTACTTAAGCCTGAACCACTATTTGCTGCCGTGGAACACTGTAAACAAACAAGCCCGAATGCCAAAGTACTGCTTATGACGCCTCGCGGGTATGACTATCAGCAAAAAGATGCCCAGCGTTTAGCTGCAGAAAAGCAAGATTTAATTATTATTTGCGGGCGCTACGAGGGATATGATGAACGTATAACCTCGATTGTAGACGAACAGGTATGTGTGGGCCATTATGTACTGACTGGCGGTGAAATAGCCGCTATGGCCGTTGTAGATAGCATTGTACGTCTTATACCGGGCGTACTAGGCGGCGCGATGAGCGCGGAGATTGAAAGCTTTAGTGATGGTGACAATAGGGAATTCCCGCAATACACCCGCCCCGAAGAATTTAAAGGGATGAAAGTTCCTGATGTGCTACTCAGTGGTCATCACGCCGAAATCGAAAAGTGGCGCAACGAACAAGTACGGTAAGCTAGTTTTGGGGCTGATCTGCCTGATATTCGACAGACTTTGCAAGCACTTTAGCTATAAAACCACGATTATTAAAGGAGATATGGCTTGTATTTGGTACTTGCTCGACAACAATATCTTCTTTGACCGCACCATCCGCTGCATCACGGAGTGATTGTAGAGAACCTTGAAGCGCTACTGGGTCTAGGTCTGGTGCAACGAGGCTATCTTCGGCATAAATAAGTGATAAACGTGTTTGCGGTAGATTGCTGGCAATAAAGCGAGCATTCTCGGCGCCACGGTCGGTTGCTAGTATTCGGCTATAATTTGCCGTATCGACGACATTGCCGATTAGAAATGTCGCTACTCGACGCACGCCTGCTAGACCGGTTTGGTCGCTTGGCTCAGGTAGGATATCTAGCTCGAGTGTGCCATCTTTTAAGGCCTTGTGTTCTGCTGCGTTATAGCGTTGATATTGCATGTAGCCTTGGAGGATTTTTTGATTGTACATAGCACCTGGCTCAAAGGCAACGACTTCGCTTGGTCCGAATTTGCCAAGCTCTAGTGCACCAAAACCAGCCACAGAACGCCCAGTAACGATAATTCGCTTGAGCCCAATTCCGCTAACGATAAAATCTATCTCGCGTTGGAGCTTCTCGTACTCATGCGTTGTGTCTCGATTAAGTGCGTTAAAAGGGTTCGGCATACGAACGCCGCTAAATGGGCGATCAGCTGCAATCACCGTAACGCCAAGTGTATTAGCTGCATCGATAGCATCGCCTACGGTATCACCTCTAAATAAGGCGGTATTTTTAGTTGTAGCGCCAGCAGTATTGAGCATCACTATGCCAACATGATCTGGCCCATGTGCTCGCTCTGGAGTAAACACGTCTGTACGAAAGCGTTTCATAAAAACCAATAATACAATATTAAGTTGATAAAAGCAATACTTTATACTAGATATATTGGAGGTAACGTATGTTCAAGCGATTTATCAAACCGGTATATGCGCACTGTGATTTACCATGTGGCATATATGAAACAGATACCGTAAAAAATGCAGCAGCAACCTGCTTGCGGATGATAGAAAAAATTGAAAGTCTTGGCGAAATCGATAGCGCTGAAAAGCATAATAATTTTGTACGAGCTGTGCATATCAAAGAAGAACATGCTCAGAAAGTGAAAGATCAACTTTATGTGCTGTGGAGCGATTATTTTAAACCAGAGCACCTAGAGAAGTTTCCTGATTTGCACACTACTTTTTGGACGGCAATCAAACAGGCAAGTAAAGTAAAGCAAACTGTCAGCAGGGAAGAGTGCGATGAATTGTTGCATCAGGTTGCTCATGTAGCTGAGCTATTTGAACAATCTAAAGCCTAGTAATGATCATAATACGGCGTATTATTGGGCAGAGTATGGAGCCGACATTAGCTGAAGGCTCCGTCGTTATTGCACGTAAAAAAGCGCCGAATGTTGGTGACATTGTTATTGCGAACGTCGGGGGCAGGGAGGTAATAAAACGCATTACTTCCCTGTCGCTTGACGGCGTATTCATAGAGGGAGACAATAAAAGCATTAGCACTGATAGCCGTACGTATGGCACAATACCAATGAATACTATCCGTGGTGTTGTAATAAAAACTTTTAAATGATAATACAAATGAAATACAAACGAGAATTTATAGTAGTAGGAACCCTGTTGTCTGCGATACTGCTATATCTTTTTGTGCATATTTTATTGCAAAAACCGACTATTTTTGAGGCCTCAGTTGGCGCGCCTGCAATGGGCAGCTACAGACTGGCTGGCTCGATTAGTACTGGAGCCGTGCAGCGAAATATTACGTATTGTGGCAATCAGAAGTTAGATTTGTATTTACCGCGAACAAAGCAGTACGATAAAGCACCCCTACTTATTTTTATTCATGGTGGTGGCTGGCACGCAAATAATAAGAATAGCGACAAAAATATTTTTGCATTGGTTGATGGACTGCGCGATAAAGGGTTTGCGATTGCCTCGATTAATTATAGACAGACTCCTAAGAACCAGTTCCCCGCACCTGTTGAGGATGCATTGTGTTCGGTGCGCTATTTACGAGCACATGCCAACTTGTACAATTTGGATGAAAGTAGATTTGCAGCTATGGGATTTAGCGCCGGCGGTCAACTAGCAGCAATGATTGGCGTGCTACCAACACAGAATCCTTTTAACAATGGGCCGTATCGTGACGAAACATCGCAGGTTAGTGCAGTTGTAACGATTGCGGGAGTTTTTGATTTTTCGAAAAACTTAAAACCAAACAGTGTTGCGAATATTCGTAACCTGATGCAAGGGTTGCCGCCGAGCGTTGGCGCACCAGTGTCGTATGTGAGCGACGATGACCCTCCGTTTTTGCTTATTCGTGGTGACAAGGATTCTATTGGTCTTGCGGCACAAGATACAAGTTTTGCAAACAAGCTAAAAGACAGTGGCGTGACGTATCGTGTTATTACGGTTAGCAATGCCGAGCACGACTTAAGTAGCCCAAGTGGCCAACAATCACCCTCGCTATCTGAAATTTCACAGACAATCCAGGCTTTTATTACCGCTAAGCTCGGTCTGTAACTTGCACTTCACCACTGTTGCAAGGTATAATTTGACAGCTCGTTATTGCTATAGTGGGGATTGGCCAAGTGGTAAGGCACCGGGTTCTGGTCCCGAGATCGGGGGTTCGAATCCCTCATCCCCAGCCAATTACGAGTAATGACAAAAGATTTCCCCGGAAGTCTTTTTTGATATAGTTATTAGATGACTAAGCCAGTATATATTTTTGATGTTGATGGTGTAATTAATAATATAACTACATACGAACCAGATATTCGTGTGATAAAGCAGATTGCTAGATTATTAAACAGCGGAGTTTACGTTGCCATCAATACTGGCCGAGGTTACCCATGGGTTAAAGAAAACATACTAAATGACGTACGTCGCGATATTACTGATAAAATGCTCGAGCATGTTTTTGTATCAGCAGAAATGGGGGGTGTGACTGTTGAGTTCAGAGATGGAATTGAATTCGATGAGCGTACTGCGTTTAGCCTTCTACCAGAGCAAATAGAGCAGGTAAGGCAAGTGTATGATTCACTTACTGAAAGCAACACCGTTAGCTGGTATGACGGAAAAATATCGATGGCAACTATTTACAAGCCTGCCGGCGTTGAATCGTCTGCCTTTATTACCGAAGCCACTGTAATTAAAGACTCGTTACAACGTATTTTTGAGGGAAAACATGTAAAGATAAATGTAAACCCTGATGCTATTGATGTGACGACACCAGAAGCGGGGAAATGGGCCGGCGCACAATTAATAAATGATTGGCTTAAGCGTACTCCCGTTGCTAATAGTACAAAGTATATTTGTTTTGGAGATAATGTCTCAGATTATGAGATGGCACGCTTTTTTGGCCAGCAGGGACATGATGTTGAGTTTGTGTTCACAGGCAAACATTTAGGCAGCATCGAACATGACCCACGAGTAGTTCTCACGACAACAGAATCTCACTACAATGAAGGCACGTACGCTTTCTTGAGTGAAGAAAGTAAAGATTAATCATGGCTTCTGATGGATCACAGTGGAAAATAGTTGAGTCTAGCTATGCCGTAAATGATAGATGGCTTACGGTTCGGGTTGATACCCTGCTCTCTCCTGAGGGTAAAATGATTAGTCCGTGGTACGTTCTGGAATATCCTGAATGGGTAAACTGCGTAGTTATTGATAAGGAAGACAATGTTATTTTGTTATCCCATTATCGTCACGGCATTAACGCTACAGTAACTGAAATTATTGGCGGTGTAGCAGATACTTCCAATACCTCGCCTTTAGAGACTATTAAGCGTGAATTGCATGAAGAAGTTGGGCTTGATGGTGGAGAGGTCCATCAAACAGGGGTTCTATATGCAAATCCATCCAATCAAAACAATAAAGTATATACATTCCTGGCTTTAGGCGGAATGATTACAGGAGAACAGCACGAAGAATTAGGTGCAGATTTCAAAATTACTAAAATACACTTCAGGGAATTTTATGAAATGTGCACGGTGCCTCAAAAAGAACAAACATTTCAGGGCCTTCACATTGCCTCAGTATTTTATGCACTAAACTTTATCAGGTATACCACCAACCCAAGCAGCCAAATCCTTAGATTGCGTTCGTTGATGTAGTATTCATCTTTTTTGCTTATGGTTGCCTTTAATGGAGGGCCTCGGTATAAATATGAGTTGACCCATGGAAGTACCCTACATACCATCACTCTTTACCGAAGACGAAGAAGCGGCTCTTGTCGTAGAGAATGCTCCAAAGACGATACCCGACGATTATGTTCCGGAAGTCTTGCCGTATTCTGGCGAAAAGCTGACGATACGAGTTCATAAAAAGCATGCCTATGAGACGCTCGGTATTTTGCTTGATGCCTACGAAAATAATGCACCGCCATACGACCAAGACAGAGTCCGATTACCCCACGACCCTCGGCATATGCCCGAAACGCTCGTCAGGGGTAGCGTTGACCATGCCATGTTCTTTTTCAATGTTTGTTACTACATGCGTGGTGGTATTAAATCAAATGATGCTGTTAAGCGTATGTCTAGGGTGTATGATAAACGGCCTGATTTGTTTGATTGCAAATCAGCGAGTAGCGCAACGACAGACGATATCGTAAAAGTCTTAACAGATAATGGGCTAGGCTTTCAGGCGACCGTTGCGGGTCAATGGATTGAAAATTCGCGCAGACTACTAGAGCGATACGACGGTGACCCACGAAATATATTTACAGACATTGGCACATACGAAGAATGTCAGGAGCGAATTCAGAATACCGGTAAAGGGCGTGGTTTTTTGGGGTTCCAAGAAAAAATGACCAGCATGATTATTTACTATCTGATGGATGATGAATTAATCGAACCATTCAATTTCCCGATTCCAGTTGATTTGCATGTTATGCGTATAAGCATAGCCAATGAGTTTCTTACGTTTCCTGGCGCTCCAAAGGGTACGAATTTATTTACAAAAGAAACCCTAGCAGCGCTCCGAAAACTGTATTTTGATTTTGCAGCTGACAACAACGTGAACCCACTTAGATTATGTGATGCTGTCTGGATGCTATCAGAGTCATCGTGTGGTAGACACCCGGGCAATTCTACGCTGGAGCCGCTCGGGAGAGATAATCGCAACGGGCGCTCTTCGTATTTAATCCCGGCTCCGGTTGATATGTCGAACCCAACCCAGCAAGCGGCATACGCCTCGGCATGCGGTGTTTGCCCAATTGAGAAAACGTGCAAACATAACATACCCGGAACTCAGTACTACGTTGGCGGTAATATTATTATTCGTGGTCGCCGATTACGATTCCCATTGCCGGTAGAACCAGCCAAGCAAGGCGAACAATCAGTACTGTTTGAGACTTTCGAGTAAGCCCAGTCAAGAACTAAAGTCGACTTTACTAGATTCATGTGCGAAGCCCTGCTAAGGTAAGGATAATTACTGAACAAAGGAGCCTACTATGAGTTATGAAGCATCAGCACACGAAGCACAAATGAAAATATTACGACATTTGCTATTGTCGCCACATGCCTCGTTTGCCGAACTGCAAAAAAGTACCGGGCTTACCAGTGATCATTTTAATTTTCATATAAAGAAATTAGTTGACGTTGGCTATGTTGAAAAGACAAACGAGGTATATGTGTTATCACGTTCGGGTAAAGAATATGCCAACCGCATGGATACTGATGACAATGTAATCGAAAAACAACCAAAATTGTCAGTTGTCTTGGTTATTGAGCGAGAAGACGGAAAAATTTTGCGACAGGAGCGACTTAAGCAGCCGTACTTTGGGTTTTGGGGCCAGGCAACTGGTAAGGTTAGGTGGGGTGAAACTGTTCTTGAAGCTGCGGCTCGAGAGCTTGCCGAAGAAACCGGCCTTACGGCAGACTTACGCGAGTCGGGCTTGTATCACAAAATGGATTACGACAAAGAATCAGGTGAGTTTTTAGAGGATAAGTACTTTTTGATTGTATATGGCACGAATCCAAAGGGTAAGTTAGTAGTAGACATGGAGGGACACCACAACGAGTGGCTTACCGACGAAGAGATTATTCAAAAGGGCAAGGTGTTTGAATCGATAATTGAAATGGCAAAGCTTGCAAAACAGCCAGGCTATGACTTTATCGAAAAGAAACATTACTACGATAAAACAGAGTACTAGGCTTCTGCAGTACGGGGTTTAATACCTCGTGATTTGCACCATTCCTCGTAGGACGGAACAGGTTCATTAACTACCCATAAGAAGTAGTATGCACCTAAATCACCAAGCCACTTAAAGGTTTTGCGTAGCGCTGTAACCGCAGATTCAAAATCGTCAAACGAACCAAGATAGTGCTTAAAACTACCATATTCCTGAGATTTTTCGACTATCTTTTGGGCATTAAAAACGGTTGCCTCTATTTTTGATAGATTTCGCACGATGCGTGCATCTTGGGCGAGCTCCGAAACTTTTTGCGAATCGTATGCTGCGACTACGAGCGGTTCAAAGCCGTTAAATGCTTCTTCGAATCCGGGCCATTTTTTTTCTATAACCGCCCAATTAAAGCCTGCCTGAAACACGGCTTTTGTCATTATTCGTAGATAGTCTGCATCATTCTTAGGTTGGATTTTTTCGGGTTCTTTCATGGGTGCTCCTTGTTAGTAGACATTATCGCACATGGCTCACGTGCTATTTAGAGGGTAATATGTTATAATAAATACAACTAAATCCTTTTAGGAACTCTTTTTTGGCAAATCGCTGACTTAATTCTTTTTAGTTATAACTAGAAGGAGTTTTATATGATTTCACTTGTCTGGCCGCCTGGCGTGCCAATGCTCGCCGGAACGGGTGGCTCGGAAACGTTTACCGCTGGCCATGTACGAGAATTATTACGGCGGGGAATACCTGCGCAAGTAGTATCAATTGGGCATGGCAAAAAGGATGGCCGTAAGGATTTCCCGGATATCCCTTTTTTGTCATTAGGAAGGGCTGACGAGTTAAGTAGCCTGAGCGGAACAGTAGTATTTGTTAACCGAGCGTATGATGTACCAACAAAAAATAAAGCCGTAATTATATTGCACTGTGCAACCAGTAAAACAGCCAAAAATACAGTCATGAAGGCCGAGGTAGCTAATAAAATTATTATTGCGACAAGTATTTATAATGGCCAGCAGTGGGCGGTGTATCTAGATATTCCGTACAGCAGAATCAATATTGTTTTGCCATTTGCTGACCCGGTTTTTGGTAATGTTAAACGTTCAAAACCCGCAAAGAAAACACGTATCGTTTTTGCAGGGAGGTTGCATCCTGACAAGGGTATTTTTACGTTACTAGAAATGATGCACGAAAAAGAAATGCAAAAAAATGGCTTTATTATGAGCATTGTTACTGCAGGACAGCATGTAGAAACGGGGCAGACTATCGCGCGTATGTTAAAAGGCTATCCCTACGCACGATTAATTGAACCACTTAAAAGCGTTACGGCAATGGCGCAGCTTTTAGCGCAAAATGATATTTTATTAGTCCCGTCCGTGTACGCCGAACCGTTCGGCATGCTATCGGTTGAAGCTCAGCACACTGGGTGTAGGGTCGTAGCCAGTAATATTGGCGGTTTGCCAGAAACAAACTGTGGCTTACTAACGCTTGTAGAACCTCGCGATCCTCGTGCGCTTGTGGAGGGAATTGAGCATGCCGTTGCGCTTGGATCAGCAACCAAAAAAGAACGTACCTTTGCAAAAGAGCACTTCACGCTCGACGCTTCTGTTGATGCCCTACTTGCCGCGCTTAAAATCTAGTTTACGCACCAATGTGTGGCTTAAGCGTGGCGTAGATTGCCATAGCATGCCCATGGCCTAGGCCGAAGTCTTCTTTTAGCCATGCGACAATTGCGCCGGCCTTTGCGCCACTTTTAAGTAATCCTTTTTGTTCTGCTAACAATTTGAAATCTTCAGGAGTTTTTCCGGTTTTTGCATATATGTTGTCTATGTAGGCTTGAAATGACATGGCTAATCCTTTTTATCGACAATCTCTGCTTCTATAATACTTTTTCCGCCTTTTGCGGGGATAATGAGAATAAGTACAACGTAGGCTAGTATGCCCGGCAAGATACCCGTTACGAATGTTACGATTGCAAAAATTGCACGTACCAAGGTCGGATCAACTGCAAAATATTCTGCTATTCCGCCACAAACACCAGCTAATTGTTTATCAGTTTCAGAGCGTTCTAATTTCTTCATGCTTACAGCGTATCAAATTATTGCCACGGTTGCTCATACGCATACGTACGCGAATGCGGTGTTTAAGATATAATGAGTCGCAATGGCAGCCATCTCTAAAAAAGCAAATACTCTGCATGCTTGGATTGTAAACAATGTAAAAATTGTGACATTAGTGCTGGGAAGCGTGTTTATTAGTACGTGGACGCTATTGCGGTTTTTCTCGAAGCCGACAATCTTTGACTTAGTAGGGCAGCAGGTATTAGCGCATCAATGGCTCAGTGGCGTGCACGGAGGCGCTATTATTGGGCCAACCAACTATATTCTAAAAATGCTACTGCTGTATATGCCGTTGGATGCAGTGAACATATCTCAACGTGCAAAATTAATCTGGCTTACCGTAGTGATCAATATCGCAACCTTCGTTCTAATTCTAGTGTTACTAGAAAAAATCTGGCTGCTTTTTAACGAGAAAATTCCCCTAGCTTTTTATGCCATGATGTTGTGGTTTGCCCTGGCGGCAGGCTCGATTTTTTGGATACAATTTAGTAACTCAAGAAATCTCGAGGTAGTAGGTGGCCTGTTGCTGGCTTATATCTTACTGCGAATGCGCACGGGTGCTAGCTATAAGCTCACAGTCCTTCTCGGATTATTGGCCGGCCTAGTATTTTTTGCTGATCCGCTGCAACTGTATATGACTGCACTGCCGGTAACGATGTTTGTCATTGCAGATATAGTTTTCTCAAAATCAAAGAACGTGGCACGAAAAATTGCTGCCATTGTTGGTGCGCTTGCGGTTGGGGTTATTGTTTCTCGACTTATTACAAAACTCGTCGAAACGCTCTTTAAGCCTGAATTTTTGGTTGTTGCAAATCAAAGAACACATTCGATTTTGGCTACAATTGTCGATAGTGTCGTGCCGTTTACAAAGCAGGCACTGCAGATGTATTCGGGTGGATATGAACTCGGGCGTTTTGCAGAAGCCGTAGCTCTTCTGTTTGTTGCTCTCGTTGCTGTCCTTGGTTGTTACTACGCCTGGAAGCAACTCATATCACGTAAGTTCGTCGCGCTGATAAGCATTGTCTGGATTGTGAATGTCGGCGTCTATGTTTTGAGTGGCCAAGCATTACAAGGTGGAACGTCGCGCTACCTAATAATGACTGCACCGTTTTTTGTATTGTTTGCCACGATGGTTATTGCCACGAAAAGTAGAATTAAGCGTTATGTATTAATCATTACAGCAATCGTTTTGGCAATAAATACGGTAAGTCTCGGAATCGCATTTTTCCGCGCATGGGATATACATTTTACGCAAGATACGCATACCAACGCAGCGGTGCAGTTTATGAAATCAGGAAATTTTAGATATGGCTTTGCCAGTATGGATGTTGCGCTACCGGCGAATTACTTAAGCGTCGGTGAGGCACATTTATTACCAATACAGTGCGAACCCAATGGCGTGCTAGCACCAGCGTATCTTTTTTTCGACAAAGCATACTATACGAATCTTCGAAGTAGCATCCAGACCGAAACGCCATTTATACTCGATGGCGATATGATAAAAAACTACCCCAATAGCTGTGACAAAAATACGATTAAGAGCAAGCTTGGCGATTGGATTAGCGAAACGCAATTATCAGACGGTAGTACCGTACTGCTATATGATTCTGCAAGAATCCAGAGTGCGTTATTTCGATAGTTCTAATTGATCTTCGCGGTATTGGCGAAATAGGTATGCATCATACGTGCCAATTCTACTACAGCGAATGTTCTCTCGACAGATTGTCATATCAAATCTTGCGTATGATTCAAAAACGTCCCGCTTTCTAAATGATTCCTCGGGTGTAAGATTCTCTGGGAGTGCTCGTATGGCATAGCCTATATAAAAATATAGAGGTGGCAGGGGCTGTTCGGCGGTAAACTGTGAAACGTATCTGTCGTATGCTTTTTTTGTAAATTGGCCGGCAAAATGGTGGTCACTGTGGTCTGAATCGGTATGGTATGTGTAGCCTTGCGTCCATATTTGCTGTGGGTGATATGTTTGCATGAGCGTCGCCAGAGCGTTTGATAACTCACCAGCAGTAAACTTGGATTGCCCATCTACGGTTTGAATGGCACCTATCTTATTATTCCAAAGATTCGCCAGTGATTGATTTGCTGAACCATCAAAACCCTGTCCTGCAAGATTGCCATCGGGTACATTGAGAAATATAAGTGAAACATTAGGGTTTTGCTTTGGGCTTGCGATGGTTAAGAATGCTGATTTATCGATTTGAATAGTTTTTTCTACCCATTCGAGGTCAGGATTACCAAGCATAGTACTGTAGGCTGCCTGACTACCTTGTTTTCTGCGAAGCCAGTGAAAATTCCCCGCGCCATTATCGCCTGCTGTCATAAAGATTGTCCGTATGCAAAAGCCTGCCGCAATCTTTGCATTAATATCCGGATTCATAAATAAGATGTCATCATCCTCATGGGCAACGCTCACAAGAATTGTCTTATCACTACATGCCGGTGATACGTCTGCAGCTATTGAACGAGGAGCCCGCGGTGTGCTTTGCGACGTTTTTGATTGAATCGTGTTTTTACCTTTGTCATAGAAGAGCAAAAGTTCCTTTGGATGATTTGGGCTACCGGCAATAATAAGGCTCGAGTTTGGTTGTCCATACTCTTTCTCGATTGCCACAAGATTGCAGTTTGGTGCTTGGGGATTATCAAGCGTTAATATATAGGCAAGAGATGCATCGTTAGTTTCTCGGTTATGCCCGATCGCCATGTTGCCCGTATATTGGCTACAAGCATCAGAACCCGCGACAGTAAGATTATGGCTTCGAAACTTAGTACTAAGCGGGAGTAGCCGCCAATAGTCGCCTACGACATTGCTCACCCGATGATTTTTTAGTGCATCAGTAATATCTTGGTTACGACTGCCGTATGTAGATAGACGTTCGGTGCGTGTATGAATTGCCGTATCAGACATTGCGAACATGCAGCCCACTATGAGCATGCTGGCAAACATACTAATGACGAGCAAGCGCGGTATGCTCACTGTTGCGGTTTTGCTGTACGTTAGCGAAGAAAAAATAACTGCATAAATTGATGCTAGGACGGCGAAAAATAAATAGCTAGCCGTGTGATATTGCAATAGGTATAAGCCAATTGCTGTAGCCCCGGTAAATATCAGCATTATTGATACTAACGGAGCGGTAGGGAGCTTATGTGATTTTGGTGGCTTCGTGACGAGCGTTGCTCTGACAAAAAGTGCCGTCATAACAGTGCCAACAATAACGGTCATTATGCTTGTGATGAGTATGAGAATTACTGAAGGCGTAAATGTAAAAGAATTTTGGATTATAGAATTCTGAGATGTCTGTGCTTCGAGTGAGTTGATGCTGTTTAGTGTCTTGAACAATCTATCCGTTACAAAAAAATCATGATTTGAAAATAGATGCCTGGTTACTGCGCTTGCAAGAGCCATTACACCAATGCCAATGGCGTTAACACATAGCCATTTTATGCCCAATATTGTTATTTTCCAGTTTCTCCAAATCGCATAGGTTGCGGTGATAAGAAGTGCAGTAATGGCCATTAGTGGAATAAGGGCGAGGTTTGCGTAAAATACTAACGCTGTTAAGAGAATTCCAAGCCAAAAAAATGCATTGTTAACAACCAGCTTCGCTTTTGCTATGCAAATAATTGCTAGAAAAAATACTATGAACTCAAGTCCGTACGACGTAGCCTCGGCAATATTAAGCGAGAAAGGCGTGAACGTAGTTCCAAGTAGCAATAGTGACAAAACACCATACATCATTGAGGTTGGTAGTGGTTGTTTTTCGATTTTGTATAACGAAAACGCCAAAATTAATACACTTGATACTTTGACGATAGCAAATATTAGCAACGGTGACTGCAAAGCCCAGAGACATGTGGCAACCAGCAGCAGTACTGTCGATATGCTAAATAGGGCACGTTTTAGGCGCCGAGACGTATGAAAATGATGAGAGGACTGCTGATTTTGCATTAATAATGATATCTCGGCTAGAAGCCCAAAGCGTGTTTTATCGAAGATAATATCCTGCATATTTTAGCAAAAAACACCTTACAATTCCATGTATAACTTAGGTTTGGGCGATTGCGAAAATTCTGAGATACTTATGGTATAAGAATCGAGGAAAAAAGTGGAATCGATAATACAAATACAGGGTTTATCAAAGGTATATTCTGGTGTCGCTGCGCTAGAACCGTTAGACCTAGAGCTTAAAAAGGGTGAAGTACTGGGCTATTTAGGGCCAAATGGTGCTGGCAAGACCACAACAATTCGCTTACTGCTAGGCTTAATTCGACCAACTAGCGGTAGTGCCACACTATTTGGGCTCGACAGCCAAAAAAACAAAATTGAGATTCACAAGAGGCTAGCATATGTACCCGGCGAGACGATGCTTTGGCCATCACTAACCGGCGCCGAAACATTGCACTTGCTTGGACAACTCCATGGGTCTGTCGACGATGATTACAAAAAAGTACTGATTGAGCGATTCCAGTTTGAGCCAAATAAAAAAGTGCGCACGTATTCAAAAGGCAACAAACAGAAGATTAGCTTGATTGCTGCTTTCATGACTCGCGCTGAATTATTGATTCTTGACGAGCCAACAAGTGGCCTTGACCCACTAATGGAGCAAGCATTCCGTACGTGCGTTGAGGAGGCAAAAGCTAACGGTCAAACGATATTTTTATCATCACACATTTTGAGCGAAGTAGAGGCGTTGTGTGATAGGGTTGCAATTTTACGCGCAGGCAAACTTATCGAAGTGGGAACGCTCGAACAAATGCGACATTTATCGGCTTTAACAATTCAGGCAGTTTTTAAAAAGACACCACCAAAGGTTAGCCACTTAGCGGGTGTCAGCAATGTTGTCGTTGCAGGTAATCAGTTGACGTGCCAAGTTCGTGGTCCGATTGCAGAACTCCTGGCTATCATCGCTGCTGCAAAACCGGAAACGTTAATAAGTAGCGAACCTTCACTCGAAGAGTTGTTCTTGGCGCTGTACGGTCAAAGCGAAAATACCAAGGAATCATAGAATGGCTTCTAAACGTAGCGACAATAATCATGTAATTACCAAGTTTTACGCAAAAAAGAATATGCGCCAGGCGCTTGTTATTGCATATTTGGGCGCGCTTATGGCTGCATCATCCTTTATCGGGTTTATCAACGGCTATCCAACCGAATTATCTCGACAGCAATTAGCAGATAGTTTTGGAAATAATATTGGTTTGAAAGTTCTATTAGGTACGCCACACGCAATTGAAACCGTTGGAGGGTTTGTGTCGTGGCGCTCGCTTGGAATGTTAATTCTGATTGGATCTATTTGGGGGTTGATGCTTGCCACGCGCTTATTTCGCGGCGAGGAGCAGGCTGGCAGAACCGAACTTATGTTGGCAGGGAAGACAACACTCAGAAAGATTGCACTACAAGTTAGTAGTGCAATTGGCATCTTGCTTATCGTAATATTCGTAATTCTCACAATTGCTACAATTGCATCAGCTGCCTATAAACAAACAGGTATCAGTGTCGCTAGCAATGCATTCTTTGCCCTTAGCCTTGTTGTGTGTATTGCTATCTTTGCAAGTCTTGGCTCGGTAATGAGTCAGCTGTTTGCCACTCGCGCACAGGCGCTTCGAGCAAGCGCTGTGGTATTTGGAATGTTTTTTTTGATGCGAGGGTTGGCCGCTTCTGTATCGAGCCTTGGCTGGATGGCGACGTTCAGCCCACTTGGGTGGATAGAAAATTTGCAGCCATTAACTGGCAGCCATTGGCAGTGGCTAATACCTTCTATTACGTTAATCGTAGTGAGCCTTGTGTTGTCGTGGTGGCTTGCAGGAAGGCGAGATGTTGGCGCAAGCATCATTGGTGATAGCGAGCAAGCGGAACCAAAATTGGGGCTACTGCGAAATATGACTACCTTCAATATTCGTCTAATGAAAGGACCATTGTTGGGATGGCTTGCAGGTATTTCGTTTATGGCTGTGATTTTTGGCACTGTCGCGAAATCGGCTGGTGATGCTTTTAACTCGTCCAATTTTGTACAAAATATTTTAGGGCGCCTGACGCAGTCATCTAATTTTGGCGTAGAAACATACTATGGCTTTATATTCTTGATTTTTACCTTAGTGCTACTTTTGATGGTCGCGGGGATGCTTGCGTCAATGCGCGAAGAAGAAGCAGAAGGCTACACTGATAATATTTTGGTACGTCCGATAGGGAGGTTATCGTTTATCTCAAGCAAAACAGCACTATTTGTAGTTGGGATACTAATCTTTTCACTTGTAACCGCAGTTGCAGGGTGGTTTGGTGGTATTAGCCAGCATGCAGATATTTCGCTGTATAAATTGCTTCTTGCGAGCATCAATATGATTGCGGCTGGATTTGTGATTGTAGGATTTGGTCTCGCTATATATGGTCTTAAGCCACGCCTTACTGCAGTAGTGTTGTATAGCTTTATCGGTTGGGCGTTTATTATCGAAATGCTTGGCTCTATTCTTAATTTGAATCACTACATTTTAGATACGTCATTGTTGCATCATCTTCCACTTGCCCCAGCCGTATCGATGAAGTGGTCTGTTATTGGTGTATATATTTGTATTGGAATTGTGCTTGGAACGATTGGATTTGTCGGGTTTAGTAAACGGGATATTCAAACAAACTAACTTTTTTTGCATCGGTGTTACAAAAGAGTACAATAAAAGCATAAGCAAATAATAAAAGAGTGGGCAAATTAATGAGTGAAATGCATCAGGCGTTCGAGAAGTATGTTCGTGCCGCAAACTACTTAACAGTGGCACAAATATTTTTAAAAGATAATTTTTTATTAGAGCGGCCACTCACCGCAGATGACGTTAAGCCAAGGCTTCTTGGCCACTGGGGTTCTGGGCCAGGGGTAAACATTGTTTACGCTCATCTTAGCCATTTAATAAAGAAATACAACCAAGATATGATGTTTGTATTAGGGCCGGGTCACGCGTTCCCTGCCTTACAGGCAAACTTGTTCATGGAAGAAACACTTGGTCGTTTTTACCCTGAAGCACAACGGTCGTTGGACGGTATTGGCTATATATGTCGACAATTTAGCTGGCCTTACGGATTTCCAAGCCACAGCAACCCAGGCACCCCAGGTGTCATATTAGAGGGTGGTGAGCTTGGATATTCACTCGCTACCTCGTATGGTTCGGTGCTTGATAATCCTGATTTGATTACTGCGTGTCTTGTTGGTGATGGTGAAGCAGAAACGGGCCCGACTGCGGGCGCCTGGCATCTCAATAAGCTTGTTGATCCTCGCACAAATGGTGTTGTGCTGCCTATTTTGCACTTAAACGGCTATAAGATTTCTGCGCCAACTATTTATGGCCGCATGACAGATAAAGAATTGCTCGATTTATTTAGAGGTTACGGTTACCAGCCACGTATTGTGAATTTTGAAGGCGTGCACGAGCAACTTGAAGAAGCGCTTGACTGGGCATACACAACAATCAAAGATATTAAATCGAGCCATCGTTCGGCGACGCCGCATTTGCCAATGATTATTTTGCGTACGCCAAAAGGCTTTTCTGGTCCAAAAGAACTGAATGGTGAAAAAATTGAAGGTAACGCGCTGTCTCACCAAGTCGTTCTAATGGAAGCAAAAACAGATGCAAATCAGTTGCACATGCTTGATGAGTGGTTGCGAAGCTATAAGTTTGAAGAGTTATTTAGCCGCGAACATGGCTTTGGGGATTTTGTTAAAGAAATTATACCCGATGATCCAAACCTACGCATGGGTATGTCTAAGCATGCACACAGTGGCGAGCCGATTTATAAACCACTTATTTTGCCAAATATTGAACTGTATGCCGAGGATGCATCAAAGCCAGGGACAATGGGATCGAGTAGTATGCGTCGCGCTGGGTTATATATGAGCGAAGTGTTCAAGCTGAATCGTGAGAACAAGAACTTCCGCGTTATGTCACCAGACGAAACATATTCAAACAAAATTGATGATATTTTCAAAGAAGCAAAACGGGCGTGGGTATGGCCTATTGAACCATGGGACAAAGATATGGCTCCTGATGGGCGTGTTATGGAAATGCTCAGCGAGCATAACTTACAGGGCTTAACACAAGGGTATGTTCTAACCGGACGTCATGCCGTATTTGCAAGCTATGAAGCCTTTATCCAGGTTGTAGTTAGTATGATGGATCAGTATGCAAAGTTCTTGACGCACGCGCGTGAAATGCCGTGGCGGGGTGACGTTGCATCGTTTAACTATATGCTTACATCAAGTGGTTGGCGCCAGGATCATAATGGGTTCTCGCACCAAAACCCTGGATTTATCGATGATGTCTTGCGTCGACACGAAGGTCTTGTGAATGTTTATTTCCCGGCTGACGGTAACTCTACTATCGCCGTACTAGAAGCGATGTTATCGACGCCAAATATGATTAATGTGCTTAATGCCGCAAAGACACTTGAGCCACGCTGGCGAACACCAAACCAGGCCCGTCAAGATCTTGGCTTAGGCATTAACATTTGGGATTTTGCGAGCGAAGAAGATCCACACATTGTATTTTCTGCGGCGGGTGATTACATGACGAAAGAAGCTTTAGCCGCGATTGACCTACTAAAGCAGGATAGGCCAGATATTAGGTGTCGATTTGTAAATATTCTTTCGCTGACATCTTGCGGACTCGGGGGAAGCGGTCTGTGTATTACGAAGCCACAATTCGAGCAAATCTTTACCAGTGATAAACCTGCTGTGTTTAATTTCCATGGCTACCCAGAGACACTTAAGTCGATATTGTTCGAATACATTGATGATAATAGCCACCGTTATTCAGTGCATGGATACACTGAGAATGGCTCAACAACTACTCCATTCGATATGCATGTTCGCAATAAAACAAGTCGATATGATTTGCTCATCGACGCCTATGAAAAACTGGCTACTTTTGGCTCAATTAGTCATGAAGATGCAGATGGACTTGTACAAAAATATCGAAACAAAATTGACGAAAATACTTCTTACATCAAGCAGAATGGCGTGGATTTGCCGGAGATTGATGCATGGCAGTGGGATCGTTAGTTTTAGTAGTCAATCCTGGTAGCGCAAGCAAAAAGTATGCGCTGTATAAAGGCAAGCGATTACTTGCCGATATACATTTTGAGCATGTTAAAAGCACAATTGTGGGCACGCTAACTGCTGGGGAAGTTGTGCAGACGGTAGACGTAGGCGTCAAGGACTTGCATGATGCACCGCACGCTGTGCTCGATATTCTTAAGCAGGCTGGCTATATTAAACCAGATCAAACGATTGATGTAATTGGCATGCGTATTGTTGCGCCTACAAGTTATTTCTTGCGGCACCGATTCATCGATAAGGCAGCAATAAAAAGGCTTGAAGGTCTTGTGAAACGAGCGCCGTTGCATATTGCAGCCTCGTTGGCTGAAATTGCTGTACTGCAAAAAGCGCTACCAAATGTACCGATATTTGGTGTTTCGGACAGCGCGTTTCATGCCAATAAACCAGACTATGCGTGGAACTATGGTATCTCACTAGAGCTTGCTGACGCACATGAAATTAAGCGGTTTGGCTACCATGGCATTTCTGTTGAATCAATCGTGCAAACGTTAGCTAAAGAGCAATTACTAGAACAAAAGCTTATCGTGTGCCACCTAGGTAGTGGCGCATCTGTTACGGCAGTAAAGTCCGGTGTGAGTGTCGAAACGACAATGGGGTATTCTCCGCTAGAGGGGCTCCTGATGGCTACACGGAGTGGTTCGATAGATATTGCTGCCGCACACGAGGTGAAGCATCAACTTGGCATTACTGATGATGAACTTGAGATAGTGCTGAATCAACAGAGTGGTTTGCTCGGTATTAGTGGATTCTCAAATGATATACGCGAGCTACTTGAGGCTGAATTGCAAGGAAATTATCGTGCCACGCTCGCCTTAGCAATGTACGTCTATGCTGTTAAGAAATCTATTGGGCAAATGGCGGCAGTGCTTGGTGGCGTCGATACGCTTGTATTTACCGGCACTGTTGGCGCTCGTTCAGCGACGGTGCGCGAACGGGTAATCGAAGGCCTAGAGTTCTTAAACTTAACTATCAAGCCTGCAATAAACAATGCAGTATATGAGCCATCAACTCCGACAAAAATTAATCCACGAACCCGCCAAAAGAACATTATTGTTGTTACGACAGACGAATCATATGAAATTGCGTGGCGCGCGAATCATGCGCTGGCACACAACCAATCGTAAAATATAATAACCGCCTTATGGGCGGTTATTATATGTAAGTACTGCTTAGTCTTATTTATTGACAAACGTTAAGGCGTAGCCAATCTTACCAGCACGACCTGCGCGACCGATACGGTGCGTATAGTCGTCGTATGTGTTCGGTGTTGAGTAGTTGATAACATGCGTTATGTCGGCGACATCAATACCGCGAGCTGCAACGTCGGTAGCAACGAGAACATTAATCTCATTATTCTTAAAACGACGCATTGCCTTAGCGCGTTGACCTTGCGTTTTATCCCCGTGTAGGGCGTCAACTTTAAAGCCACGGTTATGGAGCTCTTGACCAAGTCGCTCTACGCCGCGCTTGGTTTCATCAAAAATTATAATCTTTTCTACACCGTCTGTAATAAGTACGTCATGGAGCTTATCGATTTTTTCAGTGTTATGAGCGTAGTAAATAACATCTTGATGAACGCTATCACTGTTTTCACTTGTACGAACAGAAATAGTTTCTGGATCTGTAAGGAACGAACCAATCAATTGCTTAATTTTTGGATCGAGCGTAGCAGAGAAGAATAACGACTGGCGCACAGGGTTTGTCTCTCCAAGCAAGAAACGAATATCGTTAATAAAGCCCATATCTAACATACGGTCTACCTCGTCAAGTACAACAATGCTGAAGTCTTCGAGATGTAACGTACCGCGCTCGGCATGATCTTTAATTCGTCCTGGTGTACCAATGACTACATTTGGTCGATCTCGTAAATCACGAAGCTGCGGACCCATTGGGGCGCCACCAATAAGCAGAGTACCAAATAGACCACTGCCCTTGGCGAACGAACGGCATTCTTGCTCGATTTGCTCGGCAAGTTCACGAGTTGGCGCGATAATAAGTGCGCGCTTAGATTTATCGTTAAGCATTGCGTTAAGCATAGGAATAGCGAAAGCGGCAGTCTTGCCTGTACCGGTGTTAGCAATTCCAACTATGTCTCGGCCTTGCAGCGCAAGAGGAATAGCTTGGTCCTGAATAGCAGAAGGGGTCTCATATCCTTTAGCGATAAGATTGTTTTTTATTAGCTCATTGATTTCAAAATCAGCGAATGAATGCGTTGGAACGTATGCAGCCTGCTCAGTGAGTTTTGCCTGTTTAATAAATTTACTTGGGTGAATGTTTTGTTTTTGGTTCCCGCGTTTTGGGCGAGAATTATAGCGATTACCGCCTACGGAATAGCTTCCGCTTTGTTGACGATTACCGCCACTGACGCGCCGTTGGCGCGTAAAACGTGAATTATTTGAATACATAAAAAAAGAATCCTTTAGTTTAGTTTGGTTACTTGATTGCCGACAATGAAATCGAGTAACAAGCGACCAAACCCGGATTCATTAGAACAATGTTGTTAATATTAGCACAATTTAGTCAAACGGTCAATAGCCAGAGTGGCCGGCCATGTATTTATAAGCATAAGAATGATATTATTTTTACAACCCTAGGGTTACATATATATGACACAAAAAAAGTCAGCTGCCCAGAAGACGCTCAAGAAGGCTCAAACCGAAATTGTGAGATCTGAGCGTCACGCCAAAAATATTGCCAAAAGTATGCTCAGCTATAAACGGTTTAACCGTTTTTTGCGTGTGCTTGGCCCAGGCGTTGTTACCGGTGCGGCTGATGATGACCCGTCTGGTATTGCAACGTATTCGCAAGCCGGAGCGTTATACGGCTTTGGACTATTATGGGCTTTCCCATTTATGTTTCCGATGCTTCTTGCTGTCCAGGAATCATGTGCGCGTATTGGGGCGATAACTGGTAAGGGTTTAGCGGCAGTAATTAGAGACAACTACAGCCGAAAGTTATTATATGGGGCCGTTATGCTCGTTGTGATTGCCAACACGATAAACATCGGTGCAGACCTTGGTGCAATGGCAGCCACGACGCAGCTGTTCGTTGATATAAATTTTGCTTGGTTGGCAATTTTTTACGCGGTCGTAATTCTGCTTCTTGAAGTTTTTGTTCAATATAAAACCTATACTCGAATTCTTAAATGGCTCGCGCTTGCGCTACTGGCGTATCCAATCACTGCCTTTTTAGTTGGGCAAGATTGGGGGAAAGTTATTGAGGCCACCGTTCACCCGACTATTCATTTTAATAGCGCAATGTTATACATCTTGGTTGGCATGCTTGGCACTACGATTTCTCCATACCTATTCTTTTGGGATACGTCTGAGGTTGTTGAGGATGAAATAATGCACCATCGCCTTACCGAGAGCGCAAAACGAGAACCCAAAATCACAAAACGGTTTATGCATAATTTACGAGTAGATAATTTAACGGGCATGCTCATTGCAACGCTAGGCGCGTGGTTTATTGTAATTACATGTGCATCGGTACTAAATGCAAGCGGTGTCACCGAGATAAATTCTGCAGCAGATGCCGCGAAGGCACTCGAGCCACTTGTGCAGAATTTCCCTAATGCGGGTTTGGTGGCAAAAATAATATTTTCGATTGGAATTTTGGGATTGGGGCTTCTTGCAGTGCCTGTTTTAGCAGGGTCTTCATCGTACGCAATTAGCGAAACTTTGCATTGGAAAGAGGGACTGCATCGGCGATATAAGCGAGCGGTAGGATTTTATGGAGTAATTATCGTCGCTACCTTAACGGGACTTGCAATTAACTTTTTAGGTATCGACCCAATTAAAGCTTTAGTATTTTCGGCGGTATTTAACGGCGTGGCAGCAGTGCCACTCCTATTATTGATTGCAAAAATCGGCAATAACAAAGAAATCATGGGCTCGCATAAGAATGGACTGTTATCTAATTTCTTTGTGCGTATGGCGTTTGTCGTAATGCTTTCGGCTGCGATATTTATGTTCTATGCACTTATTAATGACTTGTAAGTGTTCAGCCTAATCTCAGGCAACTTGGCGTACAATATGATTATGCGGATTCTAGTTGTTGAAGATGAACATAAAATTGCCAATGCAATTAAGCGTGGGCTTGAGCAAGAGTCGTACGCTGTGGATGTTAATTATGACGCAGATTCTGGTTTGGCGAGTGCGCTTGCCGATGAGTACGATGTCATTATTTTGGACAGGATGCTTCCGGGGAGTATGGACGGAGTTGGTGTTTGTAAGGCTATTCGAGAGGCAGACAATCATTCGCCAATACTGTTTTTGACTGCTAAAGATCAAGTACGAGATAGGGTAGCAGGCCTTGATGCTGGTGCCGATGATTACTTAGTTAAACCATTCGCGTTCGAAGAACTCTTGGCACGCATCAGAGCCTTGTTACGTCGTCCTCACGATACAGAAAGCACCGTGCTTACAACTGATGATTTAATATTAGACCCCGCCGCTTTTACCGTTAAAAGAGCCGGTTCTGATATTAGCTTATCAAGACGCGAATTTGCACTGTTAGAGTATCTAATGCGAAACCAAAATCGTGTTTTATCTAAAGATGCAATAATGAGTCATGTGTGGGACTTTGATGCTGACATTCTACCAAATACGGTGGAAGTCTATATGGGATACTTACGCAATAAAATTGAAAAACCATTCAAGGGTAACCAACTCATTCATACGCAACGAGGCTTTGGGTATGTCTTTGGAATAAAGTCGTGATTCGTTCTGCTGTTTTAAAACTGACATTTGCGTATTTATTCATCATTATGGCGCTGAGTATAGCATTCAGTGTGACGTTATATCACATATCTGACGGAGAATTAAACCGAGGTTTGCGTCGACCCGGTGAACCGGTATTCCGAGAAACTAGTTATTATAATTTTGATGCTTTTCGCGAAACTCGTTTAAGTGAGGGAAGGCAAAATCTTAAAAGCAACCTCGTATTACTGAATATTATTACGTTTGGTGCAGGATTTGCAGCAAGCTATTTGTTGGCGCGTAAAACACTTGAGCCAATCGAAGAAGCAATGGAATCTCAGATGAGATTCACGGCTGATGCCAGTCATGAGCTTAGAACGCCGCTTACCGCCATGCAAACAGAAATTGAAGTAGCTTTACGTGACAAAAACCTTACAAAAGAGGAAGCCAAAGAGTTACTTGAAAGCAATTTAGAAGAAGTAGAAAAACTTAGAAGGCTATCAGATGGCTTATTACGTCTTGCGCAAAACAATGGCCAGAAACTCACGCAATCAAAAGCAAATGTTGCCGAATCAATTGAGCTTGCAGTTGACCATGTATCTAAGCAAGCCGATGCAAAGAAGGTCACCCTTAGCTTTGCTGACTCTATAAATGCTACCGCAAAGGGAGACACTGGCGCGATAGCAGAAGTAGTCGCAATCTTACTCGACAATGCAATTAAATACAGCGACCAAAAAACTACTATTGAGGTCACACTGAAATCGCCGAATAATCACGTTGAAATTCGCGTAAAAGACCAAGGTGTAGGTATTGCTAAAGAAGATATCGAGCATATTTTTGATAGATTTTACCGTGCTGATTCATCTAGAACCAAGCACGACACCGGCGGTTATGGCCTTGGCTTATCTATCGCTAAAAAAATCGTTGATTTGCATGATGGTGTGATTCGCGTCGAAAAAACCTCTAAAAAGGGCACAACCTTTTTAGTTGTCTTACATGCAGCATAAATTCAGTACCACTAGAGCACCGCAATGAGGTATTATTAATAGCTGTGACTATTAAAAATGCTATTTTACGATATAAAACTTTTGCATCAGTAATTCTGATTCTTTGTATTGGCCTCGCGCTGTATGCTGCAGGCTATAAAACAATCGCCAATATTCTTTATGCTGCTACATCAATTGTAGTATTGCTTCCAATTGTCGTTGATATGGTAAAGTCGATAGCCAAAAAAGAGTACGGCCTAGACTTGTTGGCCGTTACCGCAGTGACGGCTTCGCTGGCGCTTGGCGAGTATCTAGCTGCTATTGTTATTATCTTTATGTTGACTGGGGGCGAAGCCTTAGAGGACTTTGCCCAAGAACGAGCAAAAAAAGAACTTAATGAGCTCTTAAAACGTGCTCCAAAGATTGCACATAAGAAGTTTGGTAAAACATTCAAGGATGTTGCAATCGGCACGGTTCAGGTCGGCGATATTCTACGGATTAAGCCAGGAGAAGTAATTCCGGTTGACGGCATTATTGTGAGTGGTTTTAGCCTTGTGGACGAGTCTGCCTTAACGGGCGAGAGTATGCCGATTGATAAGAAAAAAGCCGATCTAGTGATGAGCGGTAGTATTAATCAGCAGGCTGTTTTAGAAATTAAAGCGCAAAAAACCAGTCACGAAAGCCAATATGAACAAATTATCGCTATGGTTTCTGAGGCTGCATCAAGTAGATCACCGCTTGTTCGTCTGGCTGATACGTATAGCTTGCAGTTTACGGCTGTGGCTTTTTTGATTGCAGGAGTTGCTTGGATTTTTTCTGGTAATCCCGTGCGCGCACTAGAAGTGCTTGTAGTCGCTACGCCCTGTCCGTTACTGATTGCTACGCCAGTAGCGATAGTCTCTGGTATGAGCCGAGCAGCAAAACACGGAATTATTATTAAGAATGGCGCCGCTCTTGAAACATTAGCACGGCTAAGGGCGATTGCTTTTGATAAAACTGGCACCCTGACTCGGGGTACGCCTGCAGTTCAACATATTATTCCGCATGGCAAGCAGATTTCGGCTAACGAGCTCCTTGTGCTTGCTGCGAGTGCCGAAAGCCATTCGGGCCATACATTAGCTCATGCGGTAGTTGAGGAAGCGAAACGACAAAAGCTCGCACTTAGAGATGTTCGAAGTGTAGAAGAAAAAATTGGTAGCGGAATTACGGCACACCTTGCCAAGCAACAACTCATGGTTGGCAAATATGCTTTTTTACATGAAGCTGGGATTACACTGCCCTCCGGAAAACAATTAGGCGACGCAGAAGGCGAGACAGCTGTTTTTATAGCTTTGGACGGCGTGTATATAGGAGCTGTAACGTTTAGTGATAGTTTACGGCCTGAGACGGCCGAAACGATTTCTCGACTTAAGCGAGATCATGTTCGTAACATGATGATGCTTACTGGCGATAAAAGAAGTGTCGCAGAACGCATTGCCCAGAAAGTGGGCATAACACATGTTGTGGCAGAGCTTTTACCCGCAGACAAGTTGAGTGCTCTGAAAAAATTCCAAAAGCGTCACAGTCCGCTTGCATTTGTTGGTGATGGTATTAATGATGCTCCATCGCTTGCTGCTGCTGATGTTGGTATTGCGCTTGGCGCGAAAGGCTCTACGGCCGCGAGCGAAACAGCCGATGTCGTTATTATGCTTGATGATTTTGGCAAGGTAGCTGACAGCGTGCACATTAGCCATCGGTCGATAGTGATTGCAAAACAAAGTATATTTGTTGGCATTGGGCTTAGTATTGGACTAATGGTATTAGCGGGCGTGACGGGTGTCATAAAGCCAGTGTATGGCGCAATGCTTCAGGAACTTGTAGATATTATTGTTATTGTTAATGCGCTTAGAGCACATCAAGACAAATACTAGTGCGTTTGTAGCACCGAACCTTTATGCTCGTTTTCAAGTGCGGTTTGGCATATCGTACAAATTTCTTCGCGGCTATCACTACGCAGCCAAATTTTTACCGCTTTTAACGGCCCAACAATGTCATTATAGGCAACTAAATCCGCAAGGCTTCGTAGGATTGCTGCGGGTATACCCCATAATATTATCGAGTGGTATTGGAACACCCCCCAACGAGGTCCAACTGGCACTGCAGTAGCGGGGGTCATCGGTTTGTATGGTGGGGTATGTTTTGCATCTGCAAGTCGCTTCTTAATATCCATACCAACATATCGAGCATTATGAACAGCAGTTAAGCCAAGTCCTGAGTGGGGTGTATCAGCATTATCGCCAATGACATATACGGAATTATCAACGCGTAGATGGTCATCAACAACTACCTTTCGACGCTCGTTGAGGGTGAACTCGCTCTGATTTGCCTCGTAAAATGGATTATTTGTTACACCTGCGGTCCAGACTACAGTTCTTGTTGGAATGGTTTTGCCACTCACAATAAGCTGATCACCGGTTTCGCCTTCAACTTTTTTACTGAGTAAGACTTTGACGCCAAGTTTGCGTAAATGCTGGGCAGCCTTTTTTGATACCCGGGCGTCACTATTTGGCAGTACCCGCGGTGCTGCCTCTACAAGGCTGATGTTGATGCGACGTCTTGGAAGCCCATGTTTTTTGACAACTTCTTTCATATACGACGTGAGCGCTGCAGATAGCTCTACCCCTGTAGGTCCGGCACCAATAACGACGTAATTTTTGTCAGGTGCATGCTCATTCATAAGTTCTTGGTGTAGATGTGTTCGTAATAGTCGAAGCTCGCGACTTGTTTTAATACTGTATGACCATTTCTCGAGCCCTGGTATGCCAAAATAGCTTGTTACAACGCCGAGCGCTAGCACAGCATAGTCGTAATGCAATGTTTTGCCGTCAGCCATTGTAAGTGTCTTTGCTGCCCGATCAATTGTCTTTAAGCTTGCTTTGACAAATGTAACATTTGGCAAATCGTCAAGGACTTCTCCGAGTGGAATAATTGCTTCACGCTCGCGGCGGCCAGTTGCAACGCGGTAGAGAGCGGCGCTATAACGGAATGTGCTTATATCTGAAACTAATGTAATGCGTATTTTTGTATTGGAAACGTCCTTGAGTTCACGAACTAACCGGAGACCGGCCCATCCGCTGCCTACGACGACAAGGTGCTTGCGTAACATAAGCAGTATTGTATCAATAATTGCGCCATTGCGCTTGTGATTTGTTCGAGGTAATCTATAAGGGATGGAAAATTTAGCAAAACAAATACAAGATATTATTTCTGGTGAAGTCGATACAAGTGAAGAGTCGCGTGAATTTTATAGTCACGATGCAAGCATGTTCGAGCTAAAGCCAGAAGTTATCGTGTATCCAAATTCAGCAGAAGATATTAAAGCGATTGTCTCGTACGTTGCAAAAAATAAAAAAGACCAACCCAATCTTGCTATCACAGCGCGGAGTGGTGGAACATGCATGTCCGGCGGTGCGGTTGGCGAATCGATAGTCGTTGATTTTAATAAACATATGAATGCGTTTGGTGTTGCATCGGCGACATCGGCAAGTGCTCAGCCTGGAATGTGGTACCGGGACTTTGAAAAAGAGACCTTGAAAAACGACGCAATCATGCCAAGCTATCCTGCCTCACGAGACCTGTGCACAATAGGTGGTATGGTAGCCAACAATGCTGGCGGTGAAAAATCATTACAATTTGGAAAAACTGAAGAGTTTATCAATGAATTAAAAGTTGTTTTTGGCGATGGTAACGAGTATGCCGTTAAAGCGCTTACAAAAGCCGAACTTGATGCAAAGATTGCGCAAGGAGATTACGAGGGCGAGATTTACCGTAAAGTTTTTGAGCTAGTCGATACGAATTATGATGCTATTAAAGCAGCTAAACCTCACGTTAGCAAAGACTCAACCGGCTATCATTTATGGAACGTTTGGGACCGTGAAACGGGCATTTTTGACTTAACTCGCTTAATCGTTGGTTCGCAAGGTACATTAGGTCTCGTCACGGACATCAATTTCAAGCTTGTGCCGGCTCCTCAAAACTCGGGCACCCTTGTTGTATTTTTACGAAGTATTGATGATTTGGGCGAATTAATTGATAAAGTGCTTGAATACAATCCATCTACGTTCGAAGGATTTGATAATTACACATTGATGTTGAGCTTTAAATTGTTCTTCTTCTTCAGGAAAACACTTGGTTGGTGGGGTATGATTAAGCTCGCGTTTAAGTTGATTCCTGACGCCTTGATGTTACTTCGTGGCATTCCCAAGATGGTGCTACTGATTGAATTTAACAGCCCATCGCCGGAAGAGACACGAGCAAAAGTAAAAGCGATGCATGAGGCTCTAAAACCGTTTGGTCACGAAGCCTTGTTCGAAGAAGATGCTACAGAAGCAAAAGCAAAGAAGTTCTGGATTATGCGCCGCGAAAGCTTCCAGATTCTTCGGAAGAAGGTTAAAGATAAGCACACAGCACCATTTATGGATGACTTGATTGTGCCGCCAGCAACCTTGCCGCAATTTTTGCCTGAAGTTCGTCAAATCATTAGCAAATATAAGCTGCTCGCAACAATAGCTGGACATATGGGGGATGGTAACTTCCATATTATTCCACTGATGAAGATTGAGGATCCGAAAGAAAAAGCCAAACTCGAGCCTGCTATGCGTGAAATCAATGCGCTTGTACTGAAATATGGCGGTAGTTTAAGCGGCGAGCATAATGATGGCATGATCAGAGGTCCGTGGCTTGAAGATATGTATGGTCCAGAAATATTTGCGCACTTTAAAACAGTGAAAGAGATTTTTGATCCAGCAAATATCTTTAATCCACATAAGAAAACCGATAGCGACTGGGACTTTAGTATGTCCCATTTGCGTGAACATTTCTAATTAATCTACGGCCGTTTGTGTTTATGCAAACGGCCGTGCTACAATTTAGCAGTTAACAATTTGATATCGTGAGTGCGGTGAGAGAACTAGCTCTATGACCCGCCGGCAACCACCCCTTAATCGGAACGGTGCCCCATCTAGTCCGCGTATGCGGAAAGATATATGTTTCATCCTTTTATAGGTGCAGCACTCGCGTGAGCATTATGAAAGGTTTTTTTATGCCAAAAAAATATATTGTCAGTGAGTCAGTCTGTGCAGGGCATCCAGATAAACTTGCCGACCAGATTAGTGATGCAATTTTAGACGCGGCGCTTGCAGCTGACCCAAGTTCGCGAGTTGCGGCTGAGACGTTGCTTGCCCAAGATCATATTGTACTTGCCGGGGAAATTACCGCTAAAGCACAGCTTGACTACGAGGCTATTGCTCGCTCGGTAATCGCTAAAGAGGGGTACGTACATCCCGAGTGGGGGTTCAGTAGCACATCCCCAGTAATTAATTTACTGCATGAGCAATCTCCTGAAATTGCTGTTGGCGTTGATGATGGTGGCGCTGGCGACCAGGGACTTATGTATGGCTATGCCACCGATGAGACCCCAGAACTTACTCCCCTAGCAATTACTGTTGCCCATAAGTTGACCCATGCAATTGATATAGCCAGAGCTACTACATTGCCCTATTTGCGTCCCGACGGTAAGTCGCAGGTAGTCCTCGCATTTGATGGCACCAAGTATGAAACCGAACATATCACCATTGCTGTACCACACAACGAAGATGTCTCGCTAGAACAAGTCACGAAAGATATAACAGAATGTGTTATCAGTCCGGTGCTTGGTGCTTATGGTTTATCGCTACCAAAAGAAGTCATTATTAATGGTACTGGTGTTTGGCACCAGCCTGGCCCAGCAAGCGATGTCGGTCTTACGGGACGAAAGATTGTTGTTGACACCTACGGAGGTGCAGCAAGAGTAGGCGGTGGTGCATTTTCTGGCAAAGATCCAAGTAAAGTAGATAGGTCTGGAGCGTATGCCGCACGATACATTGCCAAAAACATTGTCGCGGCAGGCCTCGCTAAGCGTGCCGAGGTTTGTCTTGCATATTATATTGGAGCCAAAGCGCCGATTATTAAAGAAATTGAAACGTTTAACACCGAAACAACCGAAAAACAAACTATTCGCAACTTTGCAGATGACTTACTGGACTGCTCGGTGGCGGGAATTATTACCGCGTTTCAGTTGCGAAGGCCGATTTATCAACAAACTGCGTCCTATGGTCATTTTGGGCATGCTGAGTATCCTTGGGAGCAAATTGTAAAAACTTTGTAACAAACTATATGACACTTCGTTTCAACATACAGCTCCAATTACTAATACATTAGTAGTTGTAGGGATTGTAAAAGTATGTAACCATATGCATTAAGCACAAACGCATGCATATAAAAACTAAGGAGAACAAGCATATGAAACAAACTATTCGTCGGACGGCACTTCTGTTGCTGTCTGTCATCGCCGTCCCGCTCATCGCTACGGCGCCAGCTTACGCGAGGAACGGAGACGATTCAACGTCAGGCTCGGGTTCTGGTTCTGGCAAATCAAGTTCATCTAGTAAGACGGCTGAAGACGAGACAGAGACAGAAGTAGAGGTGCATAAAAGCTTATCTACGTCTGAAGTAAAGAGTCGCATTGAAAGTCTTAACGAAAAAGCAAAGACAGAGATAAAGGCTCTTGAAGCAAAGAAGGAAGATGCTAAAAAGCACACCGAACAAGAGCGCCAGAAGTCTTGCGAAAGTCGTTCTGCAGAATTAACAAAGAAGCTTAACAAGAAAGTTGCCGATGCTACCAAGCACAAGGCAGTGTTTGATAAGATTTTTACACGAGTAAAAGATTTCCATGACGCTAAAAAGCTTGATACGGCCAACTATGCAACACTCGTAGCCAATGTTGATACTGCTCAGGCCAACGCAGATGCCGCGATTGCAACACTTAAGGGATTTGATACCACTGTTGATTGTACGCAAGTTGATGCCGCTGCTAATAAGGTTGCCGCATTCCGCGAGGCCTTAAAGAGCACTCGCGATTCACTTAAGACATACCGCACATCCATCAAGGATTTGATTGTTGCAGTCAAGGCAAGTATTCCACCTGCAACGACTACCGCAACACCATCAACAACTAACAGTAGTACCTCTTCTACTCCAGCAGGTAACTAATAATGAAACCTCAATCTTCACAAAATGGATTTTCGGTTGTAGCTGTATTACTTATTGCGGTGATTGTAGGCCTTGTTGGTCTTATCGGGTGGAGGGTGTTTGACGCCCAAAAGTCGCTTTCGACTGCAAAAACTGCCACATCAACTAATACGGTTGCATCGCAATCTGAAATTGCTCCGATAACTTCAAAAAGCGATGTTGAAAAAGTACAAACGACGCTTGATAGTGCAACTGTTGATGCCGATCTTGATAGTAGCTCTCTAGATCAAGACTTGAACGACCTGCTTTAGGGAAACAGGTAGTCTTACAAAAATCGCCTCCATACCGGGGGCGATTTTGATATACTGTATATGAATATTTGGAGGTTACATGAACATAAAAAAATATCTTGAAAAACTTGATGGCTACAGTGATTATTTTGTCTGGTTTATTGCGACGGGGTCGCTGTTTGGGAGTCTGTACTTTAGTGAGGTCATGAAACTACAGCCTTGCATGCTTTGTTGGTGGCAACGTATCTTTATGTACCCAACAGCATTTATCATGTCGGTTGCAATTCTACGCAAAGACCCTAAGGTTATGTACTACGTGCTGCCACTTAGTATTACGGGAATGATAATTGCTTTTTATCACACGCTACTGCAGTGGGGAGTTATTCGTGAAACAATCGTTGATTGTTCGATAAACTCTGCGGTTTCGTGTACGGACGTCCAAATTAACTGGTTTGGCTTTATGACCATACCATTCATGTCGTTTGTTTCTTTCCTTGCAATCAATGTTTTGTTTGGTCTTAGAATATATCTAAGCAAACAAGCAGCTAAAGCGACTAAATAGTTACTTCGTTTTTTTACCCTTAAACAGTTTCGCCATAGGCGACTTTGCGTCTTCAGCCTTGTTTGTTTCGACGAGCTGCATATACCCCTGAACAGTGGTCACAATCACAATCATAACCACAGGTCCAATAACTATTCCTAAGAAACCAAACATTGCGATTCCTGCAAAAACTGAAAGAATTGTAAGTGCGGAATCTAGCCGAGCAGTTTTTGGCACCAAGCGAGGGCGTAGAACATTATCTATATTAGTCACGATGAGAATATGACCCAGAATCAAAACAAGCCCTTGCCAGATATGACCAGTAAGTATCATGGCAATACCAACAGGAATTACCACAATACCACCACCGAGCGGAATAATTGATAAGAACGTAAGAAGCACGAGCCAGAAGAAGAAATAGTCTATGCCGACTGCCCAAAGGAGTAGCGCGTCTACAAGCCCTTGACAGAATGCAATTATAAACTGACCTTTGACCATTGCTTTTGTCATTGCAGATATTTTCTCTTGGTAGAGTTCTGATACATCTTCGCCGAGTGGGTTTAATTTTTTAACGGTACGAAGAATAGCCTCTTGGTTTTTAAGCATCGACATAAACACAAAAATAAAGATAATTGCTTTTGTAAAGAAGGTGCTAAAGCCACCGAGGAACGATAATAAATAGCTCGCTACCGACTTAGTAAAGCCAGAAATGTTATCCTTGACCCAAGAAAAAATTGAATCAAAACTAAGGTTGGTGTTCGTCATACCTGGGATTCTATGAACTGCATGATTTGCCGAATCAAGTAGGTTTGTAATGGTTTGGTGTAGGGAATTGCTGTCAATGTTGGCCTTTTTAACGGCATCAACGAACTCGATAGCCTGGTTAACAGTTAAGGCAAGTAAAACAGCCAAGGGGATGATAATTGTGAAGAGCGCAAATAACATTGTCAGTGCAATTGAAATACCTGATTTGCCGTTGGTTTTACGCATAATCCACAAATAGCTAGGGTTATAGATAAAAGCCAAGATAGCGGCAAGGGCGATAAGTGAGAAGTAGCCACGTAGAAAGTAAGCACCAAAAATCAGTGCAATAATTACGGCGATTGATAGGGTGCGTTTCTTGGAATTAGTCATATTGTTTCCTCTTTGTGCTTATTATATGGCACGAGGAGTATCGGGCAAATTTTATTGTTTGAAATTATGTTGACTTTGAGCAATATTGTGACATAATTATTTTGAAAGAGCAAGGGAGCGACAAATGGCCCGTAGTGCACAGAACAAAGCAGGTAAATCATCTAGCGCAACAAGTAAGAACTCCGCAAAGGAGTTGGCGCTTCTTAAGCAGGAGAACGATCTTTTGAAACAAGAAGTTGCAATTTTAAAGACGAAAAAAGAATCGGTCGTAAAAAAGCGTAGTTTTTGGCGCTCATTCTTTGCAGGACTCAGCGCAGTTATAGCGATTGTTGCGTTTATGTTGTTTAACGTTTCGTATTGGGCACAACAAACCATTGTTGATAATGATAAATTTGTTGCGGCTGTCTCTCCAGTTATTAAAGATCCAGATGTGCAGAACGCACTGAAGACAGAAATTTCTAATGAAATCTTCAGTAGGATTGATGTCCAGGCTGAACTAGAAAAAGTATTACCAGAGAATCTTGATTTTATTGCGGCACCATTTGCGGGCCAAGTAAAGAGCTTCACTACTGATAAGATTGGCGAAGTTCTCCAAACCCCCCAAGTTGCTGAGATATGGACATCGGTATTAAGCACTACTCACGAAAAACTTATTGCATATATTCAGAATCCAAACAATGATGGCAAGATTAGTGTTGATGAAATCTACACTACTGTCGGTGATAAATTAAAAGATAGCCAAATTGGCTTCCTGTTTGGGAAGAACCTGCCTAGTTCAGTAGGGTCAATTACGGTTAAAGAAATAACCTGGCTACCAAAAGCAAGACAAGCATTGAATGTTCTCGATAAGGTAACCAAAGAACTTGCAATCGCATCAGTCGTATTTACATTGCTTGCAATTGGCCTGAGCAAGCGTCGAGGGAGTATGGTAATCGGCCTTCTTAGTTTCAGCTTGTTGTTTATGTTCGCAACGCTCTTAGCGGTTCGCATTGGGGCAACACAGGTAAATAGCGTCCTTGAGGCGGGTCAATATGCGGCTGCAGGTTCTGCTGTATATCGTATTATTTCGATTGGCCTTGTTGAGCAAACCCAAGGCTTCGCACTATTATTTGCATCTGTCCTTGGAGTTATACTGATAACTTCGGGTGAATCATGGATAGTATGGCTGCGAACCAAAATGCGCCAAGGGCTCGATTGGATCTTCGGAAAGTTTGCCTCACGGCTAGTGGCTCCAAAATGGCTAGTTTGGGTTGCCCACAATAGAGTAGTGATTGCCTGGACGCTTACTGGGGTTGCATATGCTGCATTTGCACTTCGCATTCCTCCAACAACGAGCGGGGTCATCACCGCTTTAATCACTAGTGGCATCGCAGTGCTTTCCCTTGAAGTGATTGCATCATTCTGCAGAGTAGCAAAACACAAGTAATGGCCCTATCTCATAATGCTACAATAAGCGTAGTATATGGGGTCTCAAAAAAATAACTCAACTCAAGCAATGCCATCGTGGATTCCACGTCTAGTTGTGACGGTTATTGTTTCAGTACTTGTCGTTGGCGCCTCGATATTTTTACTTTGGAAGCTCTCGTCATTTATTAGCTGGCTTTTAATTGCCTTATTTATCTCATTTGCATTGGAACCGCTCGTAAATGGGCTTGTTCATCGCGGATGGAAACGTAATATTGCAACAGTTACAGTAATCTTTGGATTTATTCTTGCTGCGGGGCTTGTTATTGGCGCGATGGTGCCACTTGTTATTAGCCAGGTAAATGGTATTGTTGAGACCGCACCACGCTGGCTTACGAGCATTGCAAATACCCTACATAATTGGTTTGGCCTGACAATCTCGCAGGATAATCTCCTCGACCAGTTAAAGTCGGCAAATGTTGTCGTCGCAAATTATGCCACTGACGTCGCGGGTAATATTTTTGGCCTCAGCAAGCAGATATTCGTAGGCATATTACAAGTTTTAGCGATTATTTTATTTACCTATTACCTCGTAAAAGATGCACATCAATTTAGGCGTTTTGTCTGTTCGTTCTTGCCGCAAGATAAACAGAAGGTGATTCTTAAAACCTGGGAAGTTGCAATCGAAAAAACGGGGGCTTACATATATTCACGAGCGTTACTTGGGCTATTGTCAGCGACTGTCACCTTTCTTGTATTAATTGTTTTAGACGTTCCGTTTGCGTTGCCGTTAGCGCTATGGATGGGAGTCGTTTCGCAGTTTTTGCCCGTAATTGGCACATATCTGGCTGCTGTTGTGCCACTCTTTGTTGCACTGTTACATAGCCCATCGACCGCGCTTGTACTACTGATCTTTATTATCATTTATCAACAAATAGAAAACTATCTTTTAAGCCCAAAGATTACTGCGCATACCATGGAGCTACACCCGGCTGTTGCGTTTGGGGCAGCCTTGGCGGGTGGCAGTATTGCAGGGGTGGTAGGTGCTCTATTAGCATTGCCGGTTGCGGCAATTGCCCAAGAAGGAATACGTGCCTATTCAAACAGGCACGAACTTGTTGATTCAAAGATGCTTACTCATCCCGTTAAACGCGCAAAAAAGCCACGTAAAACTGATAAAACAGCTTGACCGTATGCCGCAAGTGCGTTTACAGTAAGGCTATAACTAACAAGGAGGCATTCGGGCTATGGCAACGACAGAAGTCTATGAGTTTGAAGAGGATGACAAACGAGCATGGTGGACGCTTGTTGTCGGAGGAGTGTTATCAGTAATTTTTGGCTTTGTAGCGATTATTTGGCCGGGAATTACGGTTGGTGTACTTGCGCTGCTATTGGCAGTATTTATCGGTATTGATGGTGTTATTAATATCGTGCGTTCAGTACGAAAGTTTGGCCATAATTTTTTTGGTGCTCTATTGCGCTTAGTACTAGGCCTGCTTGAAATTGGTGTATCAGTATACTTGCTGCGGCACGTTGGTAGCGGGTTGGCGGTTGCAACACTGGCGCTCCTTATTGCTATCAGTTTTGTAACACGTGGTGTAATTGGTATTGTGCTTGCATTTGATAGCCAAGTCTCTGGTGGCGTTCGATGGTTTAATGCAATCATCGGTGCGCTAGCGGTGCTCGCAGGTCTTATAGTTGTTTGGTACCCTGGTGCCGCAACACTTGCTTGGGTGTGGGTTGTTGGCTTTTATGCCCTCGTGAGTGGTTCGATGGAAATCGCACTTGGCTTTATGGCAAAGGATGCGCATAACGGTAAGAAATAGTTATATATGAAGCTGTAAAACTGCCCCAATCTGGGGCAGTTTTCGTACTTGTAAATTTATACATGCAGGTTTAGTCTAGAAATGGAGGCTTACATGTCTCCGATAAAGCCGGGTGAAACATCCCGGTTTTAAGTTTGTACATTTTTATCTCGCAGCATAAGAGGTTTTGCACTACAATAGTGTTGATGAGTATTATTGGATGGTTAATCGTAGCCGAGGCAGTAGTGGCAGTGGGTTTACTTGTTTGGTATGCTCGCCATGCTCATAGACATGTTAAGAAGAGCCCAGCTGAGGAAGCACTGCGTAGGCATCTCGAAGAGCTCGAGGCTGCAAGGGTGGCTAAGCAACAAGAAGCACCCAAGCCAGTTACTGCGAAAGTACGTAAAAAGGCAAAGCAGAAATGATAACAGTAATTCTTATAGTGCTATTAGTGGTGGTCATTCTTGGCTTCGGCATATTATTTTTTGTGATGTCTCAAAAACTTGGAGCGCTCAAAAATGATACAACTGCAGGTTTGATAAAGCAGGATATTACTTCGCTCAATCAAGGCATAGAAGCACTTAAGGACAGCCTAAATACGACGGTAAATACTCGTCTTGATAAAAATAATGAGCTCATGCAGAACAGTATTCAGAAGCAGTTTAGCGAAAGCTCAAAGCTTATCACTGAAGTAACTCAGCGTTTAACTAAACTCGATGAGACAAATAAGCGCGTGGTGGATGTCGCCGATGAACTTAAGATGCTTCAGAATATTTTGCAAAACCCAAAGCAGCGAGGTGGCTTGGGGGAGTATTATCTTGATACTGTACTCGGAAACGTTTTACCTCCAAATGGATACAAGACCCAGTACAAGTTCAAGGATGGTGAGATTGTTGACGCTGTAATTATTCTCGATAAGGAACGAATATTGCCAATTGATAGCAAGTTCACGCTTGAAAATTATAATCGCTTTATTGAAGAAAAGGATAAAACACAGCGTGAGATATACGTTAAAGCGTTTAAGAGTGACCTTAAAAATCGCATTGATGAGACCGCAAAATATATTCGCCCAGCAGAAGGTACGCTTGACTATGCATTTATGTTTATACCGAGTGAAGCAATTTACTACGACTTGCTAGTGAATAATGTTGGTGCAGCCAGTACGTCTTCTCGGGATTTAATCGAATATGCGTTTATCGATAAAAAAGTTATTATTGTTAGCCCCACTACGCTCCTTGCATATCTGCAGACTGTCATGCAGGGTCTGAGGAGTTTGCAAATTGAAGAGCAAGCGAAAGAAATCCAGAAAAGGGTAGGCGATTTAGGCAAGCATATCGCTGCTCACGAGGGGTTTATGCAAAAACTTGGTGGCAGCCTAGGCACGACCGTTAACCATTACAATGCTGCACATAAAGAACTAAAGAAAATGGATAAAGATGTTGTCAAGATTGCCGGTACAACCGAGGCCGTTGAGCCGCTACTCTTAGATAAGCCAAACATTGATAATTAGCATAGCAATTATTGCGAATTACCCCAGGGTAGATTCTTATGCGTTAAGTAAATCTAACGCCAGCGCGGCGCTCCAGCTAAAGTCGGCACTTCCCAGGCCCTGGCCTGTCATTGGATTGTAATATTCCCATATCCCGTGTTCGCGCATTAGTTCGATGGTATGGCTCTTGAGCGCATTGGCCTCGTTACTGTAGCCCATACGCTTGAGTCCGTCGATAATCATCCAGTTGGTATTAATCCAGGTTGGCCCCTGCCAATAACGGTTTTGATCGAAACCTCGCACATTTCGTGGCACCGAAGGGATTGGATGATTGAGCCAGTACACGTGGTCGTTTAATAGAATTTTTACTAATTTGTCGGCACGTTCTTTACGTATGGTGCCAGCATATAGCGGCATGAGGCCTGCAATGGTGGGCTCGCGTAATAAATGATTAGAAATAAAATCACGACTAAAATACATATTGAACTGCTCATCCCATAAATCTTCAAGTGCTTGCTCGCTACGCTGCATATTTGCGATGAGTTCCTCTGGAAGTTTAATACGTGCTTCGTCGGCAATCTCACGCAGGAGGGTGTTATTGCGTATGAATATACTATTAAATGCAACATCTTCGATGACAAACAATGAACGGTGCAGAATTTTATCAATATCATAGTGTTTACGACGTAAGCGGCGAATGACATCCCATATAACCAGCGCGTCAATATTTTTCATACGTTGCTCGGCGGGAAGTGAACGTGTGTCACGACGCGCTACGTTAATGATTGCATCAAGATGTAGTTTTTCGATTGCCGCTATCCACCATGGTCGGCTGTGCTCACGCAGCTGATTCATCCATGGAGGTGTATTATCAAACCCCGTTTCATACGGATGAACCTGTAGCACCAGACCCTCTTTATGGGGGTCACGTTCGGTATATAACCATTCATGATATTTAATAAGTTTGGGCAGCACTTTTTTATAAAACTGCTGGCGAGCAGGTTTGTTGAGCTGTGCACCAATACGTACAACAGCCTCGGCGATAACAGGAGGTTGTGTTATGCCGCTTGTTGCAACGTCGCTCGGTGACTGGGCTGCAACCCAGCTTCGCCATGCACCACGGTCTTGTGCATATTTTGGCGACATATTAAAAATCATATGCGGAATCATGCCATTACTCCACTGGGCGTGCAGTAGACTCAGAATTTCTTGTTCGGCCCGAGCGGTATCAAGATGCGCCCAACCAATTGCAGAAAATGAGCTATCCCACAACCATTGGTGAGGGTACAAGCTTGGCGATGGAACGGTGTATGTGCCGCGGTCATTAGCACGAAGAACTGATTCGCACTGCTCAGAAAGAATATCCATATGCTTATAAGTATACGGAACTTTGATAATTATTTATCGGTAATTCGTAAAGTCGAGAGGGAAGTCAAAATCTTGGCTTTTGAGTAAGGTCATGACAGCCTGTAAGTCGTCTTTCTTGGGGCTCATCACGCGTACTTCGTCACCTTGGATTTGTGTCTTAACTTTTGGCAATTGTTCTCTAATCAGCGAAGTTATTTTTTTTGCTTTTTCTTGGTCAAGCCCCTTTTTGAGTGGTACGATTTTGACAGTTTGAAGATTCGTGGTAGTAGCCTCTTTTGACGTATCGAGCGTTTTTTGGCTTTGGCCACGAGTTGCTAGCTTTTTTCTGACAATATCTAGGATAGCGTCGATATGAAAATCATTATCACCGGTAATTTTAAGCGCATTCTTGTCGCCGTCGAGCCAGTCTAGTGCGGCTTTTGTGCCTTTTAGATCATAACGATTCGCTATTTCGCGTTGCGCCTGGTCAACAACGTTGTTGAGTTCACTTTTGTCGTAATCTGAAACTATGTCGAATGAAAATACTGCCATACCAATAGTCTATCATGCGTTGTGTATAGGGGGTGGTGGGCTTGGGGGAGCGGTTTCATTTGAAACCACTGCTTTTGGGGCAGCGTACTCTCTTGTACGCCGCTCCCCCTTGTCCTCATCAGTTGGTCGAAAGCTCTTGGCTTTCGACCTCGACTGCCTCGCGTTGCACGGGGATCTTCTTCTTGGTAGTGCCGATTTGCTTGCCAGTCGCGCGCCAGATGCCCCACTTGGAGCGTTTTGCGAGAACGACGCGCTTAGCAACCTGCTGTTCGCTAAGCGGTGTGACGACGACGAAGATGCTTTCGTGTTGCGAATCGTATTGGGGTTCCCCTGTGAGGTGGCCCAGCGCGGACTCGCAATTATCGCTACAGCATTCGCCGCCGTGCTGCCGTACGGCAACGTACATGTCCAGCTTCGGCACGGTGATTTCGAGCTTGCCGAGAACAGACACTTCGGGCTCGTTCCTTTCGGAGTAGTGCAAGAACGAGCGCACAAGCTTCCGTATGATAGGTACCACCCCCCTTGGGTCGCTCCCTTGGCTGGTGCCAAAAGATAAAAAAACAATACAACTATGTAAGTAATACGTCAAGAGGTAGCGTCAGGGGTAAAATAGCCGTATAATATTTACTTAAGTATGTCTTATTCAATTCCACAAGTCGCTGATGCGGCCGAAGCACTTAAAAAAGAGTTCGAAACCCTAGCCGACAAGCGGGTAATATTACGTTCGCCCGTTATTAAAGATTTATTTGCAGCTATTAAAACCGCCCCGCCTGAGCAACGTAAATTGTTTGGCGCCGAAATAAACGCTCTTAAATCAGAGCTAGAGTCATGGGTTGAGCAGGCAACGATAGCCAGCGATGACAGAGCTCCTATTGATGTAACTGCTCCTTTTGATACAAATTCAAAACCTGAATCAAGGAACATGCTATTACCTGTGCAAGAAGGTACAATTCACCCGCTCATGGCAGAGCTTGAAACGATTATTGATATCTTTTACCGCATGGGTTTTACGGCAGTCGAATCGAGAGAGATTGATGACGATTATCATATGTTTGCAACCTTGAATTTCCCCGAAGGGCATCCGGCGCGAGATGATTACGATACGTTTATGACAACGCAAACTGATGCTAATGGCAAGCAGTTTATCGCACCAGCACATACCAGCACTATGCAGAATCGTGTTTTGCAAAAATATAAAGCCAGTCTAGAAGAGGGAAAGCCGATTGCGGTTGTTATACCAGGCCGAGTATTTAGAAATGAAGATCTAGATGCTCGCCATGAACATACGTTTTATCAGCTTGAAGGCGTGTACGTTGGTAAGGATGTTCATGCCGGGAACCTGATTGCAACGCTTAAGACTTTTTTGCAAGAATATTACCAACAAGATTTAGAAGTAAAAACACAACCCTACTACTTCCCGTTTACCGAACCAAGTTTTGAATTTGCGCTTAGCTGTCCATTTTGTAAAAAAGCAGGCTGTAGCATTTGTAGCCAGAGCGGTTGGATTGAGCTCCTTGGATGCGGCATGATTCACCCAAATGTCCTGCAAGAAGCAGGTATTGACCCAACTGTTTATACCGGTTTTGCTTGGGGTAGTGGCATTGATCGTTTGGTCATGATGAAAAACGATATCGAAGATATACGCCATCTCGAGTCAGGTAAATTAGAATTTTTGAGGCAATTTAAATGAAAATTAGCATAAATACTGCTCAATATTTTAGTAATGTTGACCTTAAGGCAATAGGTAAAGAAGCATTAGTAGAAAAAATTGGCTCACAACTTGGTGCCGTTGACGAAGTAGTTGATTGGGCGCCAAAGTACGAAGGGATTGTTATTGCTCGCGTTGCAAGCTGCGTTGATCACCCGAACGCCGATACGCTACACATATGTAAGGTCGATGATGGCGGTGTTGTGCAGGATGTTGAGCGAGACGAAAACGGATATGTACAAGTAGTATGTGGTGCCCCGAATGTTCGAGAAGGCTTACTTGTTGCTTGGATTCCGCCCGGTGCAACAGTACCTACAACCGTTAATACCTCAGAACCGTTTGTACTTGGCAAGCGTGAGCTCCGTGGCGTTATTAGTAATGGCATGTTAGCGAGTGCTGCCGAACTTGGCTTAAGTGATAATCACGATGGATTACTTGAGATTAATGAGTCTGAAACTGGTAGAGAGCTTTCAGTTGGTGAACCGTTCGTAAGTATTTATAGCCTCGATGACGTTGTTATTGATGTTGAAAACAAGATGTTTACGCATCGTCCGGATTGCTTCGGCGTCTTGGGGGTTGCACGTGAGATTGCCGGCATTACTCAGCAGGCCTACATAAGCCCGAGCTGGTATTTAGAAACACCAGAATTTGCCCAAGCTTCAGATTTAGATTTGCGAATATCTGTAGAAATTCCAGAACTTGTGCCCCGATTTATGGCGGTAGCGCTAAAAAATGTGCATATTAAACCGAGCCCGAATTGGTTGCAATCAGCGCTAACACGCATTGGTATTCGCCCGATTAATAACGTTGTTGATGTGACTAATTTTGTTATGTATGTGACTGCTCAGCCACTACATGCCTATGACTACGATAAAGTTGCAAAGCGTAGCAGCGGTGATGGTGCAGAAATTATTGTTCGTCACCCACGGGATAACGAGCAGATAACGCTTTTGAGTGGTAAGCAAATTACGCCTCGCGCCGAAGCTATCATGATTGCCAGCAGCAATGATCTCATTGGTGTCGGAGGTGTTATGGGTGGCGCTGATACCGAAGTTGATGAATCAACTACCAATGTAATTTTAGAAGTTGCCAGTTTTGACATGTACAGTATTCGGCGAACCGCAATGGCGCATGGCTTATTTACAGATGCTGTGACCCGATTCAATAAAGGGCAATCGCCACTACAAAACGATAGAGTACTCGCCTATGCCATGGAGCAGTTAGCACAACTCGCTGAAGCAGAACAGGCCAGTGAAGTCATCGATAGTAAGGCTGCGCTACTGCAGAATCCAACGTTACGTATCAAGCCTGACTTTATTAATGCACGTCTTGGCCTTAATTTACCGATTGGCGAGATGCACGCGTTACTTAATAATGTTGAGTTTGCGGTTTCGGTTGATGGTGATGAACTACAGGTGACTGCACCCTTTTGGCGTACTGATATCAGTATTGCAGAAGATATTGTCGAGGAAATTGGTCGGCTTTATGGCTTTGACCGATTGCCGCTTACGTTGCCACAACGCCCAACAGAACCCACTCCCAAAGACGCAATGCTTGAACTCAAAAAAACAGTGCGGCACACACTAAAGAATAGTGGCGCAAACGAAGTCTTAACGTATAGCTTTGTACATAAGGATTTGCTCGATAGAGTAGGGCAGGACTCGCAAGATGCATACAGTCTAAGCAATGCGCTTAGCCCAAGCCTGCAGTTTTATCGCCTCAGCATAACTCCGAGTTTGCTTGAAAAAGTTCATCCAAATCAAAAAGCTGGGTTTGATGAGTTTGCATTGTTTGAACTTGGTAAAGCTCATTCACTACGCAATGGTTTGCAAGACGGCGTACCGGTAGAAACCGAAGCGCTTGCATATGTATATGCAGCCAGCGCTAAAGCTGTGCAAAAAGACGCAGGCGCTGCATTTTATAAAGCAAAGTATGCCCTCGACTATCTGGCTAAAAGTCTTAACGTCGAAATTCTCTATGCACCTGTTACCGATGCCGTTGAATCGCCATATGAAGCAAAACGCTCGGCGGTAGTTATCGCCCCTGACGGGACGAAACTGGGCGTTATTGGCGAGTTTACCCAAAAAGCGATTACCACACTTAAATTGCCCAAGCACAGTGCTGGTTTCGAGTTGAACACAGCAGCGTTGCTCGGCGCAGTATCGTCAAAGAGCACGTATACGGCTATATCTAAATTTCCAAAAGTATCACAAGATATTTCCTTAAAAGTCGATACGGGTATATCGTTTAGCGAGCTCAATATGACGCTTAACGAGGCACTTGCAGGTTTACAACCAAAAGATTCTCGTGCAACCCTTTCGCCGCTAGATATTTATACTGACAAAGATGCAGATGTATCAAAAAAACACGTGACTTTTCGGTTAGAAATCGCAAGTTTTACAGGTACGCTTATTGCCGAAGATGTTAATGCGCTCCTAGATGCCATTGCTGATGTAGCTAATCAAAAACTTGGCGCCGAACGCATATAAAACGCTTGTATTAAATGTGTAAAAGTGGTATAAATGTATAGCTGTTTTTGACATGTGTTAAAGATGGTTCTTTTACAAGCAGGTGTTATCAATATTTTCGGAGCGGTTTACCGCTAGGCATTCTTTTTAGGCTATAAATTTTGTAGTCTGCAAGGAATGTCTATGCAGTTTGTAGACTCTCCGTCCCCGTAGCGCAGCTTGGTAGCGCGCTTGGCGAAGAGCCAAGAGGTCGCAGGTTCAAATCCTGTCGGGGCCACTGGTGGCCGGTTGTTCCCTAGTTTCGTGCGGTGGATTTACCCGAGCGGAACAAAAGGATGGTTGTAGTAGGTGGCGACCGGCCACCGCCAACTTGGGTTTGTAGCCCAAGCGGGGTGTAGCGCAGCTCGGTAGCGCGCTTTGTTCTCGTAACAAAGAGGTCATTGGTTCAAATCCAATCACTCCGACCAAAAGTCTCGGCAAGTTGCAGTCAGCATCGGGGAAGATGCTGGTTGCTGATATCGCTTGCCGAAAAGGTAGCGCAAGTGTTTCGTCAAAGCCCCCGCCCAGACGAGACAGCACGAATTGCGCCAGGTTCGCTTGTAGCCGTGGTAAACGGCTCGCGACCTGCCCGGAGGTGAGATTCCTCCGGGTACCTGCACGTTCTTTCGCAAGATTCCTACTACACCTCGAAGGAGGTGAAAAGCATGGGTAAGTGCGGAAAGTGCAATGACACGGGCAAGTATGTCCTTCTGGCTGGCTTCGGTGGTGAACACTACTGCAGCTGTCCGGTCGGGCTTGCTCGTAAGGCGATGGAGAAGAAGTAGCCCTGCTACGTCTCTTCAGGAACTTGGCAGCCTACCTTGCGGAGGCATTTGGGCGGAAATACCGCCCATCTCAGGTTGATAACACCTGCCCGTTCCCATAGTCCACAAAGCTTGTGGCCTGCGGAAACGATAATTGTATTTGAGTAATAATCGCTCGTCCCTTATGCTAATAGGCGACGATGCAATCGATTTGGAAGATTATTACCTATAGCAAATCGCTATGGCGCTACTATGTGGCCATTAGCGTATTTACTATATTCTTGAGCTTAATCACGCTACTCATGCCGTTATTGTCTGGCTGGGCAATTGATGAAATGCAAAAGGGAACCAGCGCTGATATAAGATATATGGCGTTTTTGGCGTTAGGAATACTTGTTATTGAAGTCATATCTACCGTTGGCAATAATATTGCTGGCTACTGGGGCGATCAACTGGCGATAAAACTTAACCGATTGTTAAGTAATAACTACTACGAGCATTTGCTAAGTCTGCCTCAGCAGTATTTTGATACAGAGCTGAGCGGAAAAATTATCAACCGCTTAAATCGTTCCATCAATCAGATTACTAACTTCATGCAGATGCTTAGCAACAATTTTTTGCAGTTTATTTTTAGTACCATTTTCGCATTAGCGATTGTTGCTTACTACAGTTGGCAGGTTGCGCTTTTGCTCGGTGCGCTTTATCCGATTTATATATTTTTAACACTTAAAACTAGCAATACCTGGCAAAAATACCAGCAAGAAAAAAACCTCAATGTCGACATCGCCAGCGGCAGGTTTGCTGAATCAATTGGGCAAATACGGGTTGTTAAAAGCTTTATTCAGGAGCGACGCGAACTAAACATTTTTAATAAGCATCTCTCAAAGGCAGTATCTATTAATGCGCCGCAATCAAAATACTGGCACACAAAAGATGTGCAGCGACGGTTGATATTAAATGTCATATTCTTTTTAGTATATCTATTTATCTTTGTACAGGGAGCTAAGGGCGTATACAGCCCAGGGCAGGCGGTAGCGTTGATTTTATATGCAATGCAAATTCGAATTCCAATTTTTACGATTAGCTTCTTGGTGGATAACACACAAAAGGCAATCGCTGACAGCAAAGATTATTTTGAAGTAATGGAGTTTAAACCAGAAATTACTGACTTGAGCGACGCAAAAATCTTGCAAGTTACAAACGGCAACATTGCGTTCAAGCGCGTAAACTTTGGCTATGATAAAAAGCAGGTACTGAAAGATATCAGCTTTGACATTGAGCCAGATACGAAAGTCGCACTTGTTGGCGAAAGTGGTGAGGGGAAAACTACACTCACAAGCCTGCTTATTCGCTTATATGAGCCACAAAGCGGCGAAGTGTTAATTGATGGTCAAAATATCAATATGGTTACACAAGAAAGTTTACGCGAAAATATTGGTGTTGTGTTCCAGGATCCCGCCTTATTTAGCGGTACAATCTACGAGAATATTGCCTACGCCAACCCGAAGGCAGATGAAAAACAGGTGGAAGCTGCAGCAAAAGCAGCCAACGCGCATGGTTTTATTACTAAGTTCGAAAAGGGGTATAAGACCGAAATTGGTGAGCGCGGGTTAAAGTTAAGTGGTGGCCAAAAGCAGCGTATTGCGATTGCAAGGGCGTTGCTTAAAGATGCTCCAATCCTCATATTAGACGAGGCCACGAGTAGCCTTGATAGCCGTAGTGAGTCTGAGGTACAAGAAGCGCTTGATAGGCTCATGAAAGGTCGTACAACAATCATTATTGCTCACCGTCTAACGACAATTGCCCACGTTGATAAAATCATTACAATTCGTAATGGCAAAATTGATGAGGTGGGTTCGCCTGCCGAGCTCGCTAAGACAAATGGCATTTATGCGCAATTGCTGGCAATTAATAAAGAGACAGACGAATCTGCCAAGAAACGCCTGAAAGCATTTGAAATCGCAGCATAAGATTGTTAATATACTTAAGTAATTGAGGGGAGTTTTTGTGATAAAAAAACAGGGTAAAGCAAATCAGACGACACATATCAAAGGCGAAGCACGACTCTTGCCGAAACTAAGTCTGTTTTTTTTTGACAGGCCACGCGTTGCTGCCATTATTTGGCTTGTAATAACGGTATTCGGAATCCTAAGCTACACAACATTCTTACGTCGAGAAGGCTTTCCAAGCATTCAAGTGCCCTACACATTTGTCACAGGAGCGTACTTTGTTAACGACCCTACTAAGGTAGATGCAACTGTCGCTAAGCCGCTAAGCGACGAAATCCTCAAGAACGCTGATGTAAAATCAGTGCAAACGCAGTCACAGGCAAATTTTTATCTAGTGACGGTTCAGTATAAAGAAGGTACTGATTCGGGTGCCGCTACAAAAGCACTTGAGAAACAAGTAACTGACGCAAAGATTATTCCCGCGCAAGCAACGGCAAAGTTTGAACCACTTAAGTTTGGATTTACATCACGTGGCGATGACATGGTGATTTCTTTCTACTCTAAAGAAAACAGCACGGACACAAAAGCACTGGTCGCAGAAGCTCAAAAAACAGTTGATTACCTTAATACCCAAAATCTCAGCCTCATTGAAAATATATCTGTTATTAATCCGTTCGTTGCTGGTGTAAATACGACAACCGGCCAACCCGAAGTAAATCAAAAGAACTTTGATAGGTACGGTGAAAGACAAGATAATGCAAACAATTTCTACAATTCAGTTGCAATTGGCGTGACCAAAAAAGCGGGTGCAGACACGCTAAAGGCTGATGATCAGGTGCGTGAAGCACTTGCAAAATACAATCACGACAGTGAGTTTGAAGCGGTAATTAGTGCAAGTTTTGCGCCCCAAATCAGAGACCAGATTGATGAACTTCAACGAGTGTTGCTCGAGGGGCTGATTGCAGTTCTGCTCGTTGGCTCGATTGTGATTGCAGTACGAGCATCGCTCATTACCGTTCTCTCGATGATTACGGTGCTCGCTACGACCATCGGAATTCTATTCTTGATTGGTTACACCCTTAACACGATTACCCTGTTTGCACTTATCTTAGCGTTAGCTTTGATAGTTGACGATACAATCATTATGGTTGAGGCTATCGATGCCCAGAGAAAGCGGCAAAAAGATGCTCGTCAAGCTGTCGGCGAAGCGACCAAGCGCGTCAGTAAGGCAATGATCTCTGCTACATCAACAGCGGCACTTAGCTTTGCGCCACTCATTTTTGTTGGTGGCATTCTCGGCGGATTCATCCGAGCCATACCTGTAACAATCATCACCGCTCTTATAACAAGCCTGGTAGTTGCGTTGATATTTATTCCACTGTTTGCGCGCTACTTGCTGCTTGGTAAGAAGCAAATGGGCGAAACCCACGACGAGATTGCTGCTGGTTTTGAGGCAAAAGTTGCTAGCTTTATTGGCAAGCCAATGATATGGGCAAAAGACTCAAAGAAGAAACTTGTTTTAGTGGGCTTAACAGCAGTCTTTATTGGCCTTGGTTTTATTATGGCAAGTGGCGTTATCTTCCAGAAGGTAACCTTTAATATCTTCCCATCATCAAAAGACTCCAATGGCCTTACGACTACGCTAAGCTTTGCACCTGGCTCAACAATTGATCAGGCACAGGCAACTGCTGATAAGGCTGATGCAATTGTCGGCAAAACGCTCGGTGAAAACTTTAAGATTGCATCGTACTACGGCCAGGCAACCGCACAAAAAGGCGCGTTGTATATCGATTTGATTTCGTATAAGAGTCGTGATGTGACTTCGCCTGAGTTAATCAAACAGCTCGAGGGTGCGTTTGTTGGATTCCAAGGCGCTGAGGTTAAGGTTGGCCAACAGGACGCTGGTCCGCCAAGCTCGCCGTTTGTCGTTAAGATCAAAACCGATAATCGTACAGCGGCATTTGCACTTGCGAATGACATGAACAAGTTCCTAAACGGTAAAGAGTTTACACGCGCCAGCGGCACGACGGCAAAGATAATCCGCACAAGTGTTTCTGACCCAGGTTCGTATATCCGCAACAACGGGGTGCAGTACGTGAGCGTTACTGCTGAGTTTGATGGCACGGACACGACAACGCTTGTGACACTTGCGCAGTCAGCCGTTGAAAAAGAATTTAACAAAGAAAAGCTTGCAACCTACGGTCTTGAAAGCAATGTGTTGCAGTTTGACTTTGGCCAGGAAAGCGAGAACCAGGATAGCTTTAAGACACTTGCGATTGCCTTCCCGGCGCTACTTGCAGTGATTTATGTCTTGCTTGCGTTCCAATTCCGCTCGTTCTTGCAGCCGTTGCTTATCTTTATGGCGATACCATTTAGCCTATTTGGTATTACGCTTGGCTTGTACTTAACAGACAACGCATTTAGCTTCTTTGCAATGCTTGGTTTCTTTGCGCTTATTGGCCTTAGTATCAAGAACACGATTTTGCTAACCGACTTTGCAAACCAGGCTCGCCGGCGAGGTGCATCGGGCGTTGATGCTGCTGTCGAGGCGCTACAAGAGCGATTTCGCCCACTAGTAGCAACAAGCTTAACTGCAGTTGTTGCGCTTATCCCACTGGCTCTCACGAGCCCATTCTGGGAGGGGCTTGCAGTCGTACTTGTTTGTGGATTGATTTCGAGTACTCTCTTGGTAATTACGGTGTTCCCGTATTATTACCTCGGTGCTGAATTCTTACGAGTTAAAAGTAGCAAGTTCGCTCGTAAACTTCGCCGCAGCTAATGGCACTAATAAGTCGTAGTCTATTTTGCGACAGTTTGCTTATGGTTTGTACGACATGCGGCTGATATAATAAAACGCAAGTAGGGGAGTATAAAATGGCATCAACGACACCATTGTCGCATAGGATTGTGACGTTTATTTTAGCGGTATTATTTATTGTTTCGACAATAGGTATTGTCGTGTACTACGTCATAGCCGATAAAAATCAACGTAGGGATCAAGCAGCTTTACAAGAAGCTATTAAGCAGCAAACTAATACAACGCAGGGGGCTAAATTGCAGGGAACACAACTACAAAACTTTACACCAAACGCTAATATTACCGTACTGAAGACCGAAGATACGGTTGTCGGCACCGGCAAGACGGTCGCGGCAGGCGATACCGTAACTGTTCACTATACGGGAGCAGTTGCTGCCACTGGCAAGATTTTCCAAAGTTCAAAAGACTCAGGAGCACCAATCCCATTAAGTCTTAATCAGGTCATCAAGGGATGGTCAGATGGTATTCCAGGTATGAAAGTTGGTGGAACACGCCGTTTGTATATCCCAGCAGATCAAGCATATGGTGCGAATAGCCCAAGCGCCGATATACCAGCGAATGCAGCGTTAGTATTTGATGTTGAACTTGTTGGAATTGGTCAATAAACACTATATATAGTGTTTGATTTTAAAAAAATTACATAGTAAACTATAAAAAGTAAAGTTATAAAAAGGACTCTCATTATGGCAAAAGATATTACTATCTATACAACAAATACCTGTGGCTACTGCGTTATGGTCAAAAAATGGCTAACTGCAAAAGGCCACGAGTATAGTGAGGTAAATCTTGATGAGCACCCTGAGCGGACGCAAGAAGCGTTAGCTGTGAGTGGCCAACTTGCCGTACCGGTAACGGTTGTTACAAAGCAGGATGATACGCAAGAAGTAATCGTTGGTTATAATTTAGCCAAACTAGCGCCAGCCGTCGCCTAGGTATGACGAGTCAAAAAGTAGTATATTACGGCGCTGATTGGTGCGCAGATTGCCAAATGGCAAAAGAATTTTTTGCGCGCCATGCAATTACGTATGAGTCACATGACGTTGATAATGAGCCTGGCGCGAAAGAAGCTATGCTTGCAATAACTGACGGTAAATATGCAATACCAACCATCATTATAGGAGACACCATTATGCAAGAACCAACTGCTGCACAACTAAGCGAAGCATTACAGATAGAACCGAAGTTGGAGTCTGCAAACGTTACGGATGTCATTATGATTGGTGCTGGTCCAACTGCTCTTGCCGCAGCCGTGTATACTACTCGCGAAGATATCGATACTGTTTTGTACGAAAAGGGCGTTATTGGTGGTCTAGCAGCAACAACAGATTGGGTCGATAACTATCCCGGGTTTGCAGATGGAATCAGCGGACTTGATTTGGCTGAAAACTTACGTAAGCAAGCCGAGCGCTTTGGTGCAGTTATCGAACTTGGAGAAGTTACGAAACTTGAAAGTCAAGATGGCTTGGTTAAGCTTGAAACAACCGATGGTGATAGATATGCAAAAGCTGTCTTAATTGCTACAGGCAGTGACTATAAAAAACTCGGTATTCCCGGCGAGGATACCTATTATGCGCGTGGCGTACATTACTGCGCAACGTGTGACGGTGCATTTTACCGCGAGAAGAAACTCGTTGTTGTGGGCGGGGGTAACTCAGCAGTCCAAGAGGCATTATTTTTAACACGATTTGCAACACATATTGATTTACTGGTCCGTAGTGAGCTACGGGCAAGCGAAGTGTTGCTACATCAACTCGAAAAGAACGACAAGATTACCGTCCATTTGCATACTACAACTGATGAAATACTTGGCGATGGAACGAAGCTCGAAAAAGTAATTGGTACGAACACCGATACTGGCAAGCAAGTAACGTTCGAGACGGACGGTGTGTTTGTGTTTGTAGGCCTAAAGCCAACCACCGAGTTTTTGCGCACAACAGATATAGAATTTGATGAAATCGGCTTTATTAAGACAAACGATAAGCTTGAAACGAAGCTAAAAGGCGTTTTTGCGGCAGGCGACGTCCGTAGTGGCGCGACCATGCAAATTGCGAGCGCAGTAGGAGAAGGTGCGACCGCAGCGCTTCGTATCCGAGAATATTTGCAGCACCCCTAACCTTGCCTTAATCTGCAAGACGTGCTAATGATAGAGGTAATGCCTCAACGACAACTGACGACCTATCAAGCGGTCATTTCCCAGGCGCGCGCATTCCGGAATTTGCGGTCCTTTTTAGTAGAAACGCTCAAAGAACATGATTTAACCCTTACCGAATGGCTCATGATTGGGTCTGTTATTGATGGCGGTAAAGACGGTGTAAGAGTTTCGGAACTTGCAGATACGCTTGGGGTAGAGATGCCGGTTATCACAAACCTTACCAATCGCGCAGTCGCTACTGGCTGGGTTACCCGTGTAGTTGATCCTACTGATCGACGAGCTAAGCGAATACGTGCAACGCAAGAAGGTGGTCAAAAAACATGCGATATTGAGGGCATATTACGTGAAGCGACAGCTACGTGGCTTGATGATATTGATGTAACAATGCTTAAAGATTACCTGACTATTGTGGGATTGTTAGCGAACAAGGATATACCCAACGAACGTAAATAATATGACGCTTTTGCTAAACGCAATGCTCCTTTATACTACAACCTAGCAGGAACATAATAAGCCGGAGGGTGGCGTGAAGAAAAAAACCATAATTTTAATTATTATTGCAGTACTCATTATTGCCGGTGGCGTGGCGGCGTATTGGTTTTTCGTACTTAACTCATCTAGTTCGGATGATAAAACACAACAGACCACTCAGAGTGAGGCCAGTAAGCCGGCGAGCGATAAGGATGTAGCAACATTGATTGCGGATACGGGTGACCTGAGCAGCTTCAACGATGCTTTAAAGTCAGCTAACCTTACGGCTACCCTCACGGGTGTTGGCCCCTACACCGTTCTAGCGCCAAGCAATAGTGCGTTTAACGCGTTGCCAAGTGGAACACTCGATAGGCTCCTAAAGCCAGAGAACGCGCAATCACTTACGAGTATTATGAATTATCATATTGCAGCAGGCTCACTGCTCTCGAGCCAACTGACGAATGGCCAGAAAGTTAAAACGGCCAATGGTCAAGAAGTAATCGTCTCTATCGATGGTACCAATGTGTACTTTATTGACGCTAAAGGGAACAAAGCGTTAGTTACGAAGTCGGATATAAAAGCAAAAAATGGCGTAATTCATATTATTGACGCCGTTTTGTTACCGCAGTAAGTTACGGCACTACTACGCCAATAAAGTATGGCTGTAGTTTAGTTTGAAGCGCAGCTGATGTTGCGCTTGGGGTACTTGCATTGAGGGTATCTGTGGCGTCTGTTCCACACACCGACGCGTAAGTTGTGTCTGTGGGGTGGTTAACGTTATAGCTGGTAAGGCTATAAACCTTTTGGCCTAGTATAATCCAGCAATTTTGTGTCGTGTTATGTTGCGCTACAGCAGCTAAGGTTATTTCTTGTGCCGTACTGGTAACGGTGGGCAGTGTGCGGCGTGATTGGTAATAGATAACCGAAGCAAACAACAATACGCTCATTGCCCCTAAAACTGTCAGTACAATATAGACTCTTCGCATTTTATGATAATGAGGTTAGCTTATCGGGTCTATCGGTAGCAATCAAAACAGCGGGGTACCATCTTCGTATACATTTAGCCCAAAGACGATTATTGACGGTGTATATAAAAATAGTTAGGTTGTGCTTTTGTGCTCGTCTGTATAACAAGGGGTTAAGGTACCACTTATTAAGCGTGATACCGCCAAAGCCAGCATCTGTAGCTTTTTTAACGAGACCAATGGGATGTTTGTACTGGGCCAAAAACATTCTGTGGGGACTAATTCCGTGTTCTTGCAGAGCGCGTAGCTCATCTACATAAAAACTAGTAGCAAAACTGTCGGGTAGTTTTTGTAAGTAAGGCTGTACATGTCGAGCCGCACCCGCACCCTTTAGCTCGATAATAAGCGCTTGGGCGCCATTTTGAGCTATTACTTCTTCAAATTGGGCAAGCTCGGGGTCAAACTTGAGGAGTTCGGCGTATGAATGGTCTACTATCGACACACCAGCAACCAATGGGTCATGATGGATAACGGCGATGTTATCTAGCGTAACGCGGACATCAAATTCAATATAACCAACGTCAAACTTTCGGGCATCGCTAAAGGCTTGTAGCGTATTTTCTCGTGCATTATTTTGTGCGCCGCGGTGTGCAACTAGCCATGTTTTCATCCCATTTATTGTATACTACTAAAGAAGAAATAAAGGAGTAATGATGGCAGATTTTAATCAGGTCCTCGAACCTGGCGATTACCAAGCTGGAACAATTAACACCGTTGTAGAAATTCCAAAAGGTTCAACCCTAAAGATTGAGTGGGATAGAAAGCGCGCGGCTTTTATGCTCGACAGGGTAGAGCCTGCAATTTTTGCAAAACCTGTTAATTACGGTTTTATACCCGGCACTCTTGACGAAGATGGTGACGAGCTTGATACCCTTGTTGTTACTGACGAACCAATTCCAACCGGCGTATGGCTTGAAGCAACTATTGTCGGTATTCTGAACTTTGAAGATGACGGCGAAATGGATTATAAAATCGTTTGCGTACCTTCGGATGATAGAAACACCGGCGATGTGATTAAGACACTCAATGATTTGGGTACTCGTTGGCAGCAGCAAATAGAACACCACTTTACGCATTACAAAGACTTGAAAAAGCCCGGTAGCACTAAGGTGCTTGGTTGGGGTGATGCCGAAGAGGCGAAAAAAATCGTAGCTGAATGTATAGAACGATTTAAGAAGTAGAAATGCAAGACACAGAACTCTCAAAGTATATAGACACAGCTCTACCGGTTATTAAACAAATTTTGAGAGATTTACGACCTGAGTTAATGCAGCATTTTGGTGTTATTGAGCACGAAAAAAAGCAAGACAATACCTCTGTTACCGCGTTGGATATGCAAGTTGAAAATATCTTAAAAAACGCAATTACAGACTTTGGTTACGATGTTGGTTTTTATGGTGAAGAATTTGGTATTACCGGCAGTAAAGATATTTTTTGGACTATCGACCCTATTGACGGTACCGAAGCATTTTTACGTGGTATGCCATTTTGTACAAACATGTTGTGCTTGATACGTGGCGGTCAACTAGAAGCATCTATAATTTATAATTTTCCACTAGACGAAATGTATAGTGCTATAAAAGGCAAGGGCGCTACCCGCAATGGTATACCCATAAAAGTTAGCGATAGACTTTTACAACATGCTTCAATTGAATTTGAAATACAACCAACTACTCAAGAGAGCCGAGATATGTTTTTTGACCTGCCCCGCTATTCAACTGTTAAATTTGCCGCAGCTGGTTTTGGTTTTTGTCTGGTGGCAAAGGGTGCCCTCGAAGCACGCGTGCAAGTGAATGGTTATGGCAAATTATGGGACTATGCACCTGGGGCACTGCTGGTACAAGAAGCGGGTGGGACAGTTGCAAATATTGGCAGTGACGAATTTGACTATCACGACTTAAATTTTATAGCGAGTAATAAAGTAACGCATCGCGAACTTCAGGAATTTTTTGCAAAAAATAACTAGCATATAACTAAAGTATTGCGACGAATAAGCGTTAGCGTATACAATAGGGCTAACGACTATATTTTTTAAAGGGGGTAGGATGAAAACGAAAGTTGCTATTAACGGTTTCGGACGCATTGGGCGAAACGCTTTTAAGGTTGCATTTGAGCGTGATGACTTAGAAATTGTTGCGTTAAATGACCTAACGGATACCAAGACGCTTGCACATCTGCTAAAGCATGACTCAACCTATGGCACCTATCACCGAGAGGTAGGTTTTGACGAAGACAATATTATTGTTGATGGTAAAGCTATCCATGTCTACAAGCAAACTGACCCAGCTTTGTTACCTTGGGGTGATTTAGGGGTTGACGTTGTTATTGAATCGACTGGATTTTTTGTCGACCCAGCAAAGGCACGAGCGCACATTGATTCTGCAGGTGCTAAAAAAGTTGTGATTAGTGCGCCGGCAAAAGGCGATGGCGCAACCACTATTGTTATTGGCGTCAACGAAGACAAGCTACAAGATGCAAGCGACATTATTAGCAATGCAAGCTGTACTACTAACTGTATTACGCCTGTTATGGACGTGATTCATCAAAACTTTGGTATCGAAAAAGCAATGATGACGACGGTGCATAGCTACACTGCAAGCCAGCGTTTGCAAGATGCGCCAGCTAAAGACTTGCGCGAAGCTCGAGCCGCTGCTGAAAATATAGTACCAACCACAACCGGCGCTTCTATTGCTGCTGGACAGGCACTTCCAGCGATAGCAGGTATCTTTGGTGGCTTAAGTGTGCGCGTACCAACCCCAGTTGTGTCGCTCAGTGATTTTGTCATTATTACCAAGCGTGACGTTACCGTTGATGAGGTAAATGATGCATTCCGAAAAGCAGCGGCAGAGCCATACTACCAGGGCATTTTAGCCGTTACCGAGGAAGAACTCGTGAGCAGTGATTTCATTGGTAATAGCCATAGCACTACAGTAGACCTTCCTCTTACAGCCGTAGTTGCGGGCAATATGCTTAAAGTTGTTGCATGGTACGACAATGAATGGGGTTATAGTAATCGCCTCGTAGAGCTCGTTTCTGATACGGGACGCTTGTTACAAGGTGCGGCTGCTCCCGATCAAAACTTCCCCGGTCCCGAAGAAGCTCACTTATCATAAGGAGTAAACGTGAAAATATTTGTTGGCGCTGACCATAGAGGCTACGGCCTGAAGGGCGAGGTATTAAAGTATCTTAAATCTGCCGGGTACGACGCAGTCGATATTGGCGATAAAGAATTTGATCCCGAAGACGATTTTCCAGTTTTTGCTTCTGCTGCGGCTCGGCATGTTCTTTCAAGCCGCGACCCTGATCCGCGTGCTGTTTTAATTTGTGGTAGCGGACAAGGCATGATTATGGCAGCAAATCGCATTAAGGGCATACGAGCCGGGCTTGGTTGGAGTATTGATGCAGCAAAAGGCATTCGTAACGATGAAGATAGCAATGTATTGGCAATTCCGGCTGACCTTTTTAAAGATAGTCGCCAAAAGGCGTTTGTGGTGCTAGAGGCATGGCTTAATACGCCGTTTGCCGGCGCAGCTCGGTATATACGCCGCAAAAACGAGCTTGATAATCTTTAGTCTTTAATTAGTGGTATTATTTGTATAATGACAAAAAAGCGTTGGGTGGTGCTTTTATTACTTATTGTTGCAGTGATTGCAATAGATATATTTTTGGGATGGCGGTGGTTCGTAAGTCGTAAATCTACACCACAGCCACAATCTGCTCCAATTGCAGTTGCTCAAAAACCAAACCAAGCCCAATCTATTCAACAAACTGTACGTAGCCGTATGTTATTTGTAGGCGAGGTTTTTTGGGGTCGAGGAATCGAGTATTATGCCAAAAAAAGCCCGCTTGGCTACGCCTTTCCCTTTAGTGGTTTGACGGTTGCCGATAAGCAGGATTTTGATGCCTGGGTTGGAGATATGGAATGTCCAATCACGGCAAAAGATATTCCCTATCAAACGCAGGTAGATAGTCTTTTATTTAACTGCAGGCCCGAATATGCGCCAGAAGCAGCAAAATGGTTTGATGTCTTAACGCTTGCTAACAATCATACCGATAATAATGGTGGCGTATGGGGGATTGAACAGACGCGCAAGAATCTTGAAGCCAATAAAGTGCAGTATTTTGGTGATTATAATATGCAAAATCTAGACAAAATATGCGAGGTAATTGCGATGCCTGCACAATTAATAAATAGTGCTGGGACAACCCAAAAGACGTCAGTTCCAATTGCACTGTGTGGCTATGATTATGTTGGTAATGTAGCTACAACCCAGACGCAGCTAAGTGTTATGAAACAATATAGTACTGTGATGCCCGTTGTTGCCATGCCTCATATGGGGGTAGAATATCGGCCAACGGCCGAAGAAGCAAAAGTTGCCGTCTATCATCAATTGATAGACAACGGAGCCGATGTGGTTATTGGCGCGCACCCCCACGTCGTGCAGAATAGTGAGAACTACAAGGGGAGGTTGATTGTGTATTCGACAGGCAATTTTATGTTTGACCAACAATCGTTAGGCAAAGATACAATCTTAAGCCTTGGTGTCGGTCTAACACTTGAGATTAATGACGCAGCCACCATTGCCGCTTACCAGTCGGTTACCGATTGCAAGTTGTTCCAGGATGATTGCTTAGCGCAAATACGTCCAAAAGTTACGAAGCGCCCAGCGATATCTGTAACCTACGCGAGTAGGTGCTTTGAGCAATCGAGTAATATTCCACGTAAAGCTAGCCAAGCCGTCTGTGATGATATTCTTAACCGCGCGACATGGCAAACTGCAACAGCTAGCCTCAGTTCAACATGGTAGGGTATAGTTAGCACATGCATTGTATTTGCCCTACGGTTACAGCGTTTGACGTACACACTTATCGAGAACAACTCGAACTTGTTTCGGGCTTTGCAGATAGAATCCATATTGATTTAATGGACGGAGATTTTGCGCCAACAACTACTCCAAATCCTGATCAATTATGGGTGCCAGAAGGGGTTGAGGTTGATATTCATGTTATGTATCGAAACCCCGAGACAATTCTCGAGCGGCTTATTTCGTTTAAGCCAAGTCTCATAATTGTTCACGCCGAAAGCAACGCTGACATTCCTTTGCTCGCAAGCACGCTGCGAAGCCATAACATTAAGACAGGTGTAGCCTTATTGCCCGAAACGACTGCCGAAGATGTTCGGTATATTTTGCCGCATACGCAGCACGCGTTAATTTTTGGCGGTCATCTAGGTTACCACGGCGGGCAAGCGGATGTATCACAACTATCAAAAGTTGAACAACTACAAAAGATACATCGTCAGCTTGAATTTGGCTGGGATGGTGGTGCTAATCTAGAAAATCTAGATGCGCTACTAGCTGCAGGCATAAACGTTGTTAACGTTGGTGGCGGTATTCATAAAGCTGACAATCCTAAAGCTGCTTATGCTACAATGAAAGCAAAAGCAGGTTCAGCTAACCATGTCTAAAAAATATTCCGAAATCGAACTAGAGCAAATTGCTAACACAATCAGAAAAGACATCATTAGTATGTTAGAGCATGCTGGTAGTGGCCATTCGGCAGGTCCGTTGGGTTTGGCTGATATTTTTACTGCACTTTATTTTGATGTACTGCGCCATGACCCAAAGAATCCAGATTGGGAAGAGCGTGACATCTTGCTACTAAGTAATGGGCACTGCGCCCCTGTCCGATATGCAGCAATGGCAGAATCGGGCTACTTTAATAAAAAAGAACTGCTTACCTTGCGTCAGTTTGGCTCACGATTACAAGGTCACCCAGAACGTACGAAATTACCTGGAGTCGAAAATACTAGTGGTCCACTGGGTAGTGGTTTAAGCCAAGCAATCGGTATGGGGCTTGGCCTAAGGCTGAATAAGCAAAATCATCGCTGGATATACGTTGTCATGGGTGATGGTGAGCTCGATGAAGGCAATATTTGGGAAGCAGCCATGCTTGCACCAAAACATGGCTTACACAATATTATTGGCATCATCGACAGAAACAATATTCAAATCGATGGGCCAACGGAGAGTGTTGTACCGCTCGAAGATCTAAAAGGTAAATGGGAATCATTTGGATGGCATGTAATCGAAGTTGATGGGAATAATATCGAGGCTGTAATTGATGCATGTGCTATGGCTCGTGCGATCGTAGAAAAGCCAGTCATGATCATTGCTCATACCATACCAGGCAAAGGCGTCGATTTTATGGAATACGATTTTCACTGGCATGGTATGCCACCGAATCATGAACAAGCCATGATTGCCCTAAAAGAACTACGAACATTAGGCGGTAAGATCAGGAGCGAACATGAGTAATATGCACCTAACTGATTATTTAGCTGATGATGTTGCGTTAGTACCCACGCGTAAAGGATTTGGCGAAGGCTTGAAAAAGGCTGGTGAGCTCGACGAAAATATCGTTGCAGCCTGTGCGGATTTAACCGAAAGTGTGCAGATGCATATTTTTCGCGAGGCATTTCCGGATAGATTTTTTGAAATCGGAATTGCCGAACAGAACCTGGTGACCGTTGGTTCGGGCTTAGCGGCTATGGGCAAGATTCCATTTGTGAGTAGCTATGCAGCGTTTAGCCCAGGCCGTAACTGGGAGCAGATTAAAACCACGATTGCACTCAACGATTTACCAGTAAAAATTATTGGCTCCCATGCAGGTTTGTATACAGGCGCCGACGGCGCAACGCACCAGATGCTTGAGGATATTGCCCTAATGCGCGTGATGCCGAATATGGTTGTTATTGCCCCAGGGGATGCAGTTGAGGCCGAAAAGGCTACACTGGCTATGGCAAAAGATTCTCGTCCAAACTATATGCGTTTAGCACGAGAAGCTACACCGGTATTCACGACAGAAAAGACACCATTCGAAATCGGTAAGGCATATGTACTCGAACCAGGTCAGGACGTAACGATTATCGCAACTGGTACTATGACTCATAAGGCCTTAGTTGCCGCGCAGCTACTATTTAAAGATGGGATTGATGCCGAGGTTGTGCATGTTCCTACCATTAAGCCACTTGATGCGGTTACGATTTTACAAAGTGCAGCAAAAACGGGCGCTGTTATTACTGTTGAAGAAGCACAGATTGCTGGTGGCCTTGGCGGTGCCGTTGCAGAGTTACTAAGCGAGCAACAACCAACCAAATTAGTGCGGATGGGCATGAAAGATCGATACGGCGAGAGTGGTAAGCCAGTTGAATTGTTTGAAGCGTTTGGATTGACGCCCAAACACATTGCGATGCAAGCGCACCAATTGCTAACATCTCTTGGCAAACAGTAACTATGACCTGGCAAGTCACGATTGTTCTGCAAGTTATTGCAAGTTCGCTAATGACATTATGGGCTCGCAGACTGACGCTTAATTACAAGAATGCATTCTATATTGTAGCATTTTGTAATTATGCAGTCATTGCGCTCATAGGGACAGGGCTCGCGATTATTTCAAGCCACGGCCTACCGTCCTTACCAACCTCTAGCAGTTATATATATTTGTTGGGCGTTGGTATTTTTATCCCCTTGTCGTGGCTCTTGGGCTATAAGTTGATATCAATAGTTGGCGCATCAAACGGCGTTATTGCTGGGCTTGCTAGTTTTGTGATTACGGCAATTTTTGGCGTTATTTTTTTGAACGAGACTGTATCAATCCCGTTTATTATAGGGTGTGTTTTTCTGCTGGCAGGTATGTATCTCGCGTTACGTATTCAGCCGGACGAAAAGCATAAAAACTCTGCTAGCTTAATTCTTAAAGTTAGCCTCGTTCTAGGGTCGGCGCTTGCAATTGCAGTTGGGTTGCTTTGCGAGAAACAGGCGATTACAGCACTAGGTGTGTGGAGCTATTCGGCATACGGTTGGGGTATGCAATTCGTTGGCGCAGCAATACTATTCGCGCTACTTGGTAGAGACGAGCTAAAAAAGGTCCCCAAAGGGCTCATAAAAAACAGCCTGTTTATCGGCTTACTTACTGCAATAGCCGGCGGCTTATTTATCTATGCCTTAAGTAAGGGTACATTGAGCTCAACAATGATGGCAACGAGTGCCAAAGCTACGCTAACCGTTGTGTTGGCTGCCGTTTTCCTGAAGGAGCGAAATAATATCCCGATGCGTATTCTTGCGCTGAGTGTATCGATAGTTGGTTTAGCCTTTGTACTTAGCTAGACATAGTAATTTTAAAAGGTTATGCTAAAAAATATGGCATTATCTGTAAGAGAAATAAGAGAAAACTGTGCTAAGGCACGAGAATCAATAACCCGTGCACGTAGCGAACACTACGCTATTGGTGCATTTAATATCGATAACCAAGAAACACTAATCGCAATCGCTAAGGCCGCCCAAAAGACACAAGCGCCGGTGATGGTTGAAGTAAGTGATGGTGAAGTTAAGGCTATGGGTCTTGATAACGTACGTGATCTCGTCGATAACTATAAACGTGAGTTTGGTATCGAGATGTATATTAATCTTGACCATAGCCCATCTGTCGAAGACGCAAAACGAGGTATCGAGGCAGGGTTTGAATTTATTCATATTGATGTTAGCCAAGCAAACCATGATGCGACTGATGACGAGATTGTAAACGCAACCAAAGAAGTTGTCGAGTATGCAAAGTTTACCGGTGCGCTTGTTGAAAGCGAGCCACATTATTTTGGTGGTTCCTCAAATGTCCATAAAGAAGCATTTGATTACGAAGATATCAAAAAGACCTTTAGCACGCCAAAGGGTGCAAAGCAGTTTGTGGATGCTACAGGTATCGATACATTTGCGGCTGCAGTTGGTAATTTACACGGTAGCTACCCGGTACCAAAAGCACTTGACCTAGACTTATTAGAACGGATTCGCAAAGAGATTACCTGTAATATCAGTTTGCATGGTGGTAGTGGAACACCAGGACACTTCTTCGAGGAAGCTGTCCGCATTGGTGTAACCAAAATTAATGTTAATAGCGATATGCGTAAAGCGTTTCGAGACACGCTCGAAAAGGTTCTTCGTGATAACCCCGACGAGTATGCAGTTGTAAAGTTAATGCCAGAAGTCTACGGTGCCGTCCAGGCAGTAGTAGAAAGTAAACTGCAAAGTTACAATTCTATTGGAAAAGCTCTCGTCTAAAGCAGCTCAGCCGTAGCTGCTGCGTGTGAGCCCCACTGCCATAATCCGGTAACGGTTTTTGGTTTGAGTGTGATTGGGCATCCTAGGTGTGCATAGGGAAATGTAATATCAGATAGCGTCGCGTGTTCTGCGGTCCCATCAGTGACGCCAATACGTAGCGCAGCATGGGACTCGACGGGGAAGTCAGCCAACTTTCCGCAACGAAGCTGCAGGCTACCGTTTGTAAGTTGAAAGTCTTGGCTACAAAATGCACCAGATACCTTGCCAATCGCATCAAGCTGAAAGATATTTGCAAATGAAAGCTGCATGTAAGTATTCGGGCTACTGGTTATTACCTGTATTCGCTCGCCTTGCGTCATGGAGGGATATGCGGTTTTGAGATATGAAGCCATCGGAATCATAATCTGCCACATAGAAGATACGGCAGTTAATATGCCGTCACGAATGGCATCTTCGGGATCTTTGTACGAATTTGGCTCTATTGCTGCCATTGCGTGCATGACGGTTTGTAGCCGCGTAACAACTGGCGATGGTTCTGGCGCATGGAAGTAAAGTCTATCCGCGTTGTATCGCAAGGTATTGTATGCACCAAGCTGAAAATCCTCCCAGCTATTCAGGTAGGAGACAGGCTTTCCATTATAAAACGTCATTCCATACGGAGGTAGCGACTCTGCCGAGGTAATCGTCTTTTCTGCGCTATCAATGACAATGTGCGATAGCAAGCCATAATATTCTGGACGAAAGCGGTTGTAGGTTACTAGGCCATCGCCCGATTCTGACTGCATGACTGAAAACCCACCTAATTCGCAGGCTGTGTGCCGTATCGTTCGCGCTTCGTTTCGAGCATTAGGATTTATCATACAAACGTAAATTATACAACATAATGAGTGAATGGTCAATGACTGCCCTCTACAAAGCATAAGTGGTATACTACCCCTATATGAGTCAACAAAAACATAGGCACGAAACAAAGGTATTATCAATTGGCGCTGCAGTACAAGACGTATATTTGCAGGGTAAGCTGTTTACACCGCGCAAAGAACATAAAGAGCTGGTAGAGGAATTTGAGCTTGGGTCAAAGAACGAACTCGAGGGTGTTGTCTTTAGCACTGGTGGTGGTGCTACGAATGCGAGTGTTACGTTCGCACGCCAAGGACTACACGCCATGTATATGGGCAAGATTGGCCATGATGTTGCAGGCAAGGCAATTTTAGATGATTTACACAAAGAAGGTGTAGACACCAGCCTAGTTGGGTATTCTAAGGATTTCGGAAGTGGCTATTCGTGCGTATTACTGGCACCAAACGGTGAACGAACAATTATGTCATATCGAGGTGCTAGCTCGCATTATGAAATCCACCAGGCAGATTTTCATGATGTAGATGTCGACTGGATATTTATTACGTCAATGGAAGGTAATTTTGAGGTGCTCGAGAATGTCTTTGAATATGCAAAGCACCATAATATTAAAATTGCTATGAATCCTGGTAAAAAAGAGCTAGAAGCTAAGGACAAGCTTAAGAAGTTAATTCCACAGCTTACAATTCTTTCTATGAATAAAGAGGAAATGTCCGAACTGTATGACGGTAAGACTATAGAGGACCTTGTCAAAGCGGCTAATAAAGATGTGCATTATGTCATCGTGACTGATGGGCCAAATGGTGCGGCTGCGGCCGATCGTTGGCATTTAGTAACCGCTGGCATGTACGAAGATGTGCCGGTTATTGATCGCACTGGTGCGGGTGATGCATTTAGTAGCGGTTTTACAGCAATGATTGCAGCTGATGAGAGCCTTGAGCATGCAGTCACATTTGCAAGTGCAAACTCAACCAATGTTGTGACGACGATTGGTGCCAAAGCAGGTATTCTAAATCGCGAAGCCAAAATCCACGAAATGCCGCTAAAAGTAGTCGAACTATAAAATGCTTATGGTAAGATAGGGTAAAGAGAAAATACTAGATATGTCACGACTTATATCAGAACTATTGGGCGCTACTGAACCTATGTTCAGCATCGCAGTAAAACAGCTTGAACAAGCGAGTGGTAAACCTGGTGTCGATGTCCGCCTTACGGCTGAAATTATTGGTCTAGTACAACTTAAAACCCGCGAACTCGGGCTGGATCCTAAGGATACAACCGGTAAAGAGCTGTATCATGCACTGCTGGCGCATTTAAAAAGGAATGACCAACACTTGGCTCGTGCTATTGGTGGTAAGGATGCTGAAGACGTCGCAACGCTGATGCCTCTTATGAAAAAAGCTGCCGAGGATGTAAAAATTCCTCGCAGTTGCTGGGTGTTAAAAAAATCTGTCGCAAAAGAATTCTTAAAGCGAACGCCACCACCAAACATCATGAAGCGCCTTGGCTATAAGAGCATTGATAGCATGTTGAAAAATGAAAATATTTTCGAAATTTACGGCGCGTTACGCTTTGCTGAAGGCCCCGAGTGGCTTAATGAATTTGATAGCCATTATGACAGTATGAAGCCAAGCGACTTCGAGGAGCGGCAGATAGAAATAGTAGAGATGCCTGCTGAAAGATGGGGTGATATATCGGCTGAATTTGTACACAAAAAACGCCATAACATAACGCACTTAAAAGAGCTTGGTGTGATTTTAATGTTACCAGTTGCTATAGATAAAATGCCCGGCATCACGATGACCGTTATGCCACTCTTATTCCACTATATTAATGAAATTCGATTGTATAGTGCTTTCTTTAAGTTGCAGCAAGTTAAGCCTGATTTTGCGAAGATTGTCGTTGATACACTTATTGCCGATCCGGGTGAAGCGGCAGTTATGGCAGGCCAACAAGTACACTGGCGCGTCATTCAACGATATTTCGGTAAGCTCGAAAACGAATATCATCCTGAGATGTTTGAACCACACGTTCAGCCCGAAGACCTGCATTGGCGTAAGGCAGAGAGTATTTTATATGATATTGACCCAGAACTTGGCTGGTGGCGAGATCTTGATTATGTAGGCGTTATGCACCAAAATCGCCCCGTTACATTTAATCTTATGGACATCGCAGTGAGCTATAGCAATAACACTCCGTATAATGAACGAGCTGTCTATCATTTTAGGGAAAGCTTATGGAACGAACTTTTTGAGCGATACATGGGTGAAAAGGTGCTCGAACAACAAGTGCTTAAGCAACTTGATAACAACCTGATTGCACCCGAAGATATTCATTCAAGCCTAAAGGGTCGGGGCTTTTAGTGAATTATTCTATTTGTGTTTCTGGTGCAGCAAGTGGTGAGACAGTCGAAAAGTCGCGGGCGCTAGCCGAACGGCTTGGTGTTGCAGTTGCAAATTCTGGTCACGTGCTTACAACGGGCGCCACTGTTGGTTTGCCGTTTTATGCGGCACGTGCTGCGCATAACGCAGGTGGTATGAGTATTGGATTTTCACCAGCAAGTAGCCTGCGAGAACACATTCATAAATACCGCCTGCCTATTGGTATGTTTGATTACATTAATTTTACCGGTCTTCATTATGTTGGCCGAGACGTATATCTCGTGCAATCAAGTGATGCAGTCATCACTGTTGGTGGTCGATTTGGTAGCTTGCACGAATTTACTACCGCACTCGAAAGCAATATGCCGTGCGGCTTTCTCATTGGTAGTGGTGGCACTGCTGATATTATCCCTGAACTTATGGAGAAGCTTGAACCGCCACATCGTAAGCTTGTTATTTTTGACGAAGACCCAGAGCAGCTTGTGAAAAAAATTATTAAGATGCTTGATGAGCAAAATAAAGATATCAATACAACTCGTATTGCCAACCAATGGTTCCTTGACGACGAAGTAAAAGAACGTCACGGCTAGGTATAACGTAATGGCCACTAGAAAAAGCGCCAAGAACAATAGAAAAAAAGTACGGCTACAACCCGAAGAAGTTTATGTTGCGCGTCCAAAAAAAGTTAGCGTACCTAAACCTGCACCCAAAAAGAAAGTAAAAAAATCCAAGCCAAAAGTGCATATAAAAAAATATGCCCGAATACGTGTTAGGCGTTCAGTGTTTGTAATGGTGGTTGTAGCTACGCTTAGCATTGCGGTCGCTATAACGTGGATAGTTGTAAAACAATCGATACTCGAAACAAATAAATCATTACAAGCTAGTGCAAAGACGGCTAATGGTATGTTTATCGCTGCAAAAACAGAGGCAGACTTAATTCGTATTATTGGTACGAAAAAACAACGAGCTAGCGAAATCATCAATTTTCAGAGTGCACCGGTCGATTTACAGAAATTTATCATGGATGACTATAAAACGTTTAAAAAACAATGTACGGTGAACGGAAAGATTAGCAGCGACGTTGGATATGAGTTAAAAAGCGTGATTTATGATGCCTATGCAGTTGTTAAGCGAACCTGCAATGGGACGGATACAGCAATTTTGAAGAAATTTGGCGCTACTTGGGCAATTGCTTTTAGCGGTAATGTGCTTCCGCCATGTACCGTGACTAATGATCTAGATATACCACAGGGTGCTAGTTATTACTGTACGCAAGACGGCGGAACCTACGTGAATCCTAACCCATAAATGAAAAGAGCCCCGTACGGGCCCCGGACCAGTGATGGTCGGGGCCCGTACTCGGGCTAGCTGCTGGCCGTGCACGGAGCGTAGCGCTCCATGCTGCTCAGCTCGGTGGGTGTGGCATCGAACACGAGCTTGCCGTCGCTTTCCACGATGGCGAGGCGTTCGATGGTTCCCTGACCGCCGGACAGCTCCTGCGTTGCGATGATGAATCGCAGCTGGCAGCTGCCGTAGCTCGCGGTGGCCGAGGCAACCGTCTGCTTGCTCGTGTCAGCGGGGTAGATCGTGACGTTCTCGAAGCCGGCGTTGGTGATGGCCTTCTCGAGGGTGACGGTCTTGCTGGTGATGAGGCCGGTGGTCAGCCAGACGACCGCTGCGATGAGCGCTGCGATGCCGATGATCTGGAAGAGCCTCTTGGGCCAGACGCGCTTGGGCTTGTCCTTGTTCTTGGACTTGCCCATGCTCTCCGTGGTGGGAGGGTCAGGCCTGAAGATGTCGTCCTGCAGAGCTGTCATGTCCGGTTCCTTTCTCTTGCCTGGGGAAGGGGGAAGGACAGATGTTTATAGTGCCATATTACTATTATTTAGTCAATAATCTATACTAGTAGAGATGCAGTTTTCACTTAAGACCGAATATCAGCCAACTGGCGATCAGCCAAAAGCAATCAAGGCATTGGTTGCCGGTATTACTAATGGGCAAAAAGAGCAGGTGCTCTTAGGCGTCACTGGCTCGGGTAAAACCTTTACGATGGCCAATGTTATTCAGGCGACACAAAAGCCGACGCTTATTTTGGCACATAACAAAACTTTGGCCGCTCAGCTATATAACGAATTCAAAAACTTTTTTCCTGATAACGAGGTTCATTACTTTGTTAGTTACTTTGACTACTATCAGCCAGAAGCCTATATTGCTCGTAGCGACACATATATCGAAAAAGACAGCCAAATCAATGAAGAAATCGATCGCTTGCGTCATGCTGCTACCAGTGCGCTACTAAGCCGACGAGATGTCATCATAGTTGCAAGTGTGAGCTGTATTTATGGCATTGGCTCAGTTGATGATTATGGTGCGATGGCTATCACTGTTAAAACTGGCGAGCGTCGTGTGCGTGATAAATTTTTGCGGCAGCTTACGGATATTCAATATAAACGCAATGACGTTGCCTTTACTCGTAGTACGTTTCGGGTGCGTGGTGATGTAGTGGATGTTTTCCCAACCGGCGAAGAAGTGGCCTACCGTATTGAGTTTTTTGGTGACGAAATTGATCGCATTACGCGCATTAATCCCTTAACCGGCGAAATTGAGGCAACCATTAATGAATATACGATATTCCCCGGTAGCCACTATGTGACGCCTCACGAGAAGCTTAAAGCAGCGCTTGGAAAAATTCAGCAAGAGCTCGAAGAACGACTAGTCTATTACAAAAAGAACTCACAGCTACTAGAGGCGCAAAGGCTTGAGCAACGTACCAAGTTCGATTTAGAAATGCTCGAGGAAACTGGCTTTGTAAAAGGAATCGAAAACTATAGCCGATACCTTACAAACCGTGAACCAGGCGATCAACCTGCTACCCTCATGGATTATTTTCCTGATGATTATTTGTTGATGGTAGATGAAAGCCATATGACCTTGCCGCAAGTACGTGGCATGTATAACGGTGACCGCGCCCGTAAGGAGGTGCTTGTTGAACACGGTTTTCGCTTGCCGAGCGCGCTCGATAATCGCCCCCTGACATTCACTGAGTTTGAACGCCATATTAACCAAGCTATCTATGTTTCTGCAACACCGGCAGAATACGAGCTGAGTCATTCGGGGACGCCAATCGAGCAAGTTATCCGTCCAACAGGGCTCATTGACCCTAAGATTGAAGTGCGGCCCGTTGACGGCCAGGTCGATGATTTGATTGCGGAAATCCGTATTCGAATTGAAAAACATCAGCGTGTGCTTGTTACGACACTAACAAAACGAATGTCAGAAGATTTAACTGAATATCTCGAAGAACTTGGTATAAAAGTGCAATATCTCCACAGCGATGTTGATACTTTAGAACGTACTGATATTTTGCGTGACTTGCGACTTGGTATTTACGATGTTCTTGTGGGCATTAACTTGCTTCGTGAAGGTCTTGATTTGCCCGAAGTAAGCCTTGTTGCAATTTTAGATGCCGACAAAGAAGGCTTCTTGCGCAGCGAACCAGCACTAATCCAGACTATTGGCCGCGCCGCACGCCATGTTGAAGGCACAGTAATTATGTATGCCGACCACGAAACAGGCAGTATGCAACGCGCAATTGGCGAAACGAATCGTCGTAGAGCAATTCAAGAATCATATAACGCAAAGCACGATATTACCCCTGTTGGAATCTTAAAAAATATTGATGAAAGTTTGCGTTCGGTAGTCGGGGCAGAAAGCAAGGAAGCTAAAACTGCTAAGCTCAATCTTGATAAGATTCCGAAAGATGAATATGGCACGCTTATAGCGGACTTAACTGCACAAATGGACTTAGCCGCGGCTAATCTCGAATTTGAAAAAGCAGCGGATTTACGTGATTTAATTCAGAGCATCAAAGCTAAGTTGTAAAATTAATTTTTCTCTAGCGTTACAATCACTGCCATTTTATACTAGTAGAGATGACAAAATTTAGTGCTGCGGATATTCGTAAGCTTGCTCGCTTGTGCCGTTTACGATTGACTGATGATGAAGTAGCTCGGTACCAAAATGAGCTGAGTGAAATCTTGGCATACGTCGAGCAACTGCAAGATGTTGACGTCAGTGGTCTAGAACCAACTAGTCAAGTAACAGGCCTCATGAATGTCGTTCGCGCAGATGAGCTTATTAACTACGAAGTTACGCCAAGTGACTTGCTTAAAAATGCACCACAACAGCAAGATGGACAGTTTAAAGTTAAGAGGATGATTGGATGAGCTGGAAACCAATTGCTCATTTAGTATCTGACGTGCAAAGCGGCAAGACGAGTGCCGTGCAACTTGTCGAACAATCGCTTGCTGCTATTGATGCCAAGAGTGAATATCACGCAATTTTGCAAACTGCGACCGAACGAGCGAAAAGTAGAGCTCTAGAGGTTGACGCGCGTATCGCTCGGGGCGAGGCTGTCGGCCGTTTAGCGGGTATTCCATTTATAGCAAAAGATAATTTTTTGACATTCGGCACCAAAACAACTGCAGCAAGTCATATCTTAGAACCCTTTGAAGCGCCATATCAGGCAACCGCAATTGAGAAGCTAGAAGCCGAGGGCGCAATCATGGTTGCAAAAGCAAACCTTGATGCATTCGCACACGGTTCTTCTACCGAAAACAGTGCGTTTGGCCCGACACTCAACCCGCATGACAAAACGCGTGTTCCGGGCGGTTCATCCGGTGGTTCAGGTGCGGCAGTAGCATTAGAGTTGGCACCGTTTGCTCTTGGTACTGATACTGGTGGTTCGATACGCTTACCAGCAAGTTTTTGTGGCATTGTAGGCCTTAAGCCAACCTATGGATTAGTTTCGCGTAATGGTGTGGTAGCGATGGCAAGCTCAACGGACGTCATTGGCCCACTAACTCGTTCGGTTGTAGATGCGGCTTTAGTACTCGATGTTATGAGCGGTCGCGATAGTCGTGACGGCACAACTATCGAACGAGACGCCTCGAGTTACACTGAGCTGGATACCACTATTAAGGGTAAGAAAATCGGTGTTATCAAAGAATATTTTAGTGATGGCCTAGATGCTGGTGTTCGGAAAAATATCGAGTCGGCAATTGACGTATATAAAAAAGCTGGCGCCGAAATTGTAGAGGTAAGCCTGCCATCGCTTAGCCTAGCCCTGGCGTGTTATTACATTATCGTCCCAGCAGAAGTCAGTAGTAATTTAAGCCGCTACGATGGCCAGCGTTATGGCCTCGCCGCGCCAGATGCCGAAGATTTAGACGGAAGCTACGAGTTAGCCCGCGAACGCGGTTTTGAAAGCGAAAATAAACGCCGCATTATGATTGGTACATATGTGTTAAGTAGCGGCTACTATGATGCGTATTACAAGAAAGCCCAGACGGTTCGTACAAAACTCATCAATGAATTTGCAGAAACCTTTAAACACGTTGATTTTCTACTTGGCCCTACTGCTCCGATGACGGCATTTAAGCTTGGCGTGAATGTTGACGACCCATTGCAGATGTATCTTGCGGATATTATGACTGTAGCCGTAAATCTGGTAGGTATTCCAGCAATAAGTATTCCTGCCGGTGAGTCAGACGGCTTACCAGTGGGCTTGCAGCTCATGGCACCGCAACGGGCAGATAAAGCTTTGCTCGGCTTTGCTAGTGCATACGAGGAGCTAACAAAATGAGCATAACGACTATCATCATGATTATTGTTCTGTCGGTAGTCATCCTTGTCATTATTAGTTTGACAAATCGCACCCCAGCTCGTGGTATTGACAAAACCCATTTCAAAAACGAGTGGAATGACGTCATGCTACTGTTTAAGGATAAAAAAACGCAACCCATGAGCATTATTCACGCTGATAAACTTCTTGACGAAGCCTTAAAGTGTCTTGGTTATTATGGCAATACGATGGCTGAACGGCTCGTTGCCGCAAAAGCAAAGTTGCAGCATAAAGATGAAGTTTGGAAAGCTCACAAATTACGCAACAAAATTGTCCACGAAACATTGCACGAACCATCCGAAAAAGAGATGAAAGTAGCCTTGCAAGGCTATTACAAAACCTTTAAAGACTTGGGAGTGTTGTAATGGACAAGTATCTACTTAACGGCAAATACTATCCAACAATTGGTATCGAATGCCATGTGCAGCTTAAAACTAAAACCAAGTTGTTCGCCGGCATTGATAATGATGCCCGTGACGCAGAGCCAAACACATTGATTAGCCCGTTGTGTGTTGGTTTACCCGGTACATTACCAGTACTTAATGGCGAAGCAGTGACCCTAGCGATTCGCGCAGGTCTGGCGCTACGAGCCGAAATTGCTGAGATCAGTCATTTTGATCGTAAGCATTATTTTTACCCAGATTTACCACTAGGGTATCAAATTACACAGTTTGAACGGCCAGTTGTTGGCGTTGGCGTCGTGGACGCACCGCTCGATGATGGAAGCACAGTAACTGTTCGCATTACGCGTGCCCATCTCGAGGCAGACGCCGGTAAAAGTACACACCCCGCAGGCGAAGATTATTCGTTAGTTGATTTAAACCGTGCCGGCACGCCACTGCTCGAAATCGTATCCGAAGCAGATATGCATAGTGCCGCAGAAGCAAAGGCATACGCCCACGAATTGTACTTACTAATGAAATATGCTGATGTTTCAGAGGCGGATTTATACCACGGTAATATGCGTTTTGACGTTAATGTGAGCGTTAGTGCAGATAAAGATGTGCTCGGGACGCGGAGCGAGACAAAGAATCTCAATAGCTTTAAGAGTGTTGAAAAGGCTGTTGAATACGAAGTTAAACGGCAGATTGCGTTGCTCGAAAAAGGTGAAAAGATTGTACAAGAAACTCGTGGTTGGGATGATGCCAAGCAGGCAACATTTAGCCAGCGAACAAAAGAAGACGCCCACGATTATCGCTATTTTCCAGATCCAGATATTCCGCCAATCAGCATTGATAAATCATTAGTCGCAACTATTGCCGAAACAATGCCACTGCTGCCCACAGTCTTACGTGAAAAGTTTGCAGCATTTGGGTTAGATAATTCACAAATTAATACGATTTTGGAAGAACCAGAGCTAGCGGAGATTATTCGCTACACAACCGAAGCACATGATGACAAAGCTGCCAAAACTATCGCCAACTGGTGTCTTGGCGAGCTACAGCGGCTCGTTGCAGAACAACAGCTAACTTGGGCGCAGGTAGCTGATAGCCTTGAACAACTCGTAAAATTGGCAAGTATGGTTGATGCGAATAGCCTAAGCTCTACGGCAGCTAAAGAACTATTACCAGAAGTTGTAGTAAAAAATTCTGACCCCGAAAAGCTTGCACAAGATAAAAATTTGCTGCAGGTATCAGACGAAGGTGAACTAGTTATGATTGTCACGCAGGTACTGACTGAAAATGAAAAAGCCGCCGATGATGTGCGAGCTGGTGAAATGAAAGCGATTGGTTTTTTGGTTGGGCAAGTTATGAAGCTAAGCCAAGGCCGAGCTAACCCAGCTAAAGTCCAAGAACTCATCAAAAAACAACTGGGGGTGTAATGGCAATACTGCCAATCATTATCTATGTGAGCGGCGCCCCGGGCTCAGGTAAGACAACGCTCGCAGAGCGTATTTCAAAAGAATTATATATTCCTCATATTTCGAGCGACTTGGTCCATGGTGGTGCAAAACTAACTATTGGTGCGCCGAATGACCGCCATAAAACTTTGCATGAAGCATTTATACCGCTGTTACTTGCGTGTGCAGATTATGGTATTTCGATTGTCGTGGATCACGTTTTGCAAAAAGGTATTTCCGAACAAGATATTTTAGACAAGCTTTCGCAAAAAGCAAGAATAGTTATTATTCATACGTATTGTGATAATCCGATTGAGCGTCATTTGGAACGTGAGCTTTCACGGGGCGACAAAGGCAAAGTTTTAAATGATGATGAGCTTAGAGCTAGGGCGAAATTTCATCATAGCAATCTTAGTAATACAGCTAGCCCAATTTCGACAGAATTACCATTGCTTGAGGTAGATACGAATAATGGATATCAGCCTAACATTGACAAAATTCTTGCGTTCATCAAAGAAAAAACCAACCCCAAAAAGGACTTGTTATGAAATCATGGAAGCGAGTTGAGCCAACTACTGTAGCGCGTGTCGCCTACCGTACGATTGTCGAAAAATCTTTCATAAACCCAGATGGTGCAGTGGTGACATATGGCACTATATCGCCAGAAGATTCACATAATGTTGCTGTCATTGCGCTCACTGCAAACAATAATGTGATAGTTGCAAGGCAATTCAGGGCAGGCCCTGAGCGTGTATTTGACGAACTTCCCGGCGGAGGTCTCGAAGCAGGTGAAGACAAGCAGGAGGCGGCGCTACGTGAACTGCTTGAAGAGACTGGTTACGCTCCGAAGGGCAGCGTTTTGTATCTTGGTGATGTATGTCGGGATGCATATAGCAATTCTCACAACCATTACTTTTTAGCTTTAGACTGCATAAAAGTTGCCGAAGTCGCCAATGACCACGGCGAATTTACGGAACCAATCGAGATTACGATTGATGCATTATTGTTCAACGCAAAAAATTTTAAAATGAGTGATACTGCAGGAGTGGTGCTAGCGTATGACAGACTTTTGGAGATTCAACATGAAACAACCAACTAAAGCAATTATCGCCGCTGCTGGACTTGGTACGCGGTTTTTGCCACAGACCAAGGCAATGCCTAAAGAAATGCTGCCAATCATTGATAAACCAGTTATCCAGATTATTGTCGAACAGCTCGTAGCAAGTGGCGTAACCGATATTATTATTGTTACCGGTAGCACGAAGCGTGCGATAGAGGATCACTTTGATCGTAGCGATGAGCTTGAAAATGAGCTACGCGCCAAGGGTAAGGATGATTTGGCCGAAGAGATTAAAAAAGTTGCCGAGCTCGCCAACTTTGTCTATTTACGCCAAAAGGGCTCGCCAAAAGGCAATGCCCGTCCACTTATCAATGCTTCGCACTTGCTCGGCGATGATGAGCCATTCTTTATGTTCTTTGCGGATGACTTCTTTCGTAGCGAAGTACCACACGCTAAGCAATTACTAGATGTGTACAACCAAACAGGAAACTCGGTAATCTCACTTATTGAGGTGCAGCCCAAGGATACATCTAAGTACGGTATCGCTGATATCAGTGAAAAATTGAGCGACCGTTCATTTAAGGTTGCGCAATTAGTAGAAAAACCAGGCCCAGAAAAAGCGCCATCGCTGTTTGCGGCGGTTGGCGGCTACTTGCTTACACCTGATATATTACCTGTTGTTTCCAAGGAAATCCCTGGTCACGGTGGCGAACTAGTACTCGCGGATAGCATTAATGTATTAGCCCAGCAGGGTAAGGTTGACGGGAGATTTATCGACGGGGTCTATCATGATGCTGGTGATAAAGCTCGATACCTACGGGCAATCGTCGATCATGCACTTGCGGACCCAAAATTAGGCCCAGCCTTTAAAGAATATTTAAGCACTAGACTAAATTCAAAATAAGTGGTATAATAACCACATTATGACACCAGATACAGCGTACCAAGTACTTGTAATTATCCTTTCAATAACTTTAGCGATATTTCTTGTGCTTGCAATTATTGCAACATCGCTTATTATTCGTTTATTGCGCAAAGCAGATAGAATCGCTGATAGTGCAGAATCTGTAGCAAGTGATATTGAAGCATTTAGTACTTCGCTTAAAGAGGCAGCAGGTCCTGCAGCCGCTTTACGAGTGATAATGGGTGCTGCACAGGGTTTACGACGTAAATAAGTTAAGGGAGATATACGATGAGCAAACAAGATACAGCAAAGAACGTAGCATTAGGCCTCGCAGTAGGTATAGTTGCGGGCTATGTAGCCGGAATCTTAACCGCACCAAAGAGCGGTAAAGAAACACGACAAGACATTAAAGATGCGACCGATCGCGCCGTGAAAGCCGCTAGCGAAAAGCTACACGCAATCCAAGCGCAAATTAGCGTACTTGCAGACCAAGCAAAAGCCAAGGCGCAAAGCCTCAGTGCACGTGGTAAAAAGGAGCTAGACGAACTTGTAGAGAATGCCAAAGAAGCACAGTACAAGGCAAAGGCAGTTCTTTCAGCAGCTAAAGATGGTCAAGCAGATGACCCTGACTTGCAACGCGCAGTCGATCACGCTAACGAAGCTAAGGAAAACTTAGCTGAATATCTTAAGAATAACTAAAAAAGTTTATTTTACACCAAAAAACGCTGGGTTAACTACCCGGCGTTTTTTATAATAGAGTCAAAGCAGAAAAGAGAGGGTAATGACAAAACAACCGGCGTCGCTGGCAACCCGCGATTATGTGCATTTGCACAACCACACGCAGTATAGTCTGCTTGATGGTCTCACCAAGATTGGTGCGCTATTAGATTTTGTCAAAGAACAGGGAATGGAAGCTGTCGCGATGACAGACCATGGTACGTTAAGTGGAACAATAGAGTTCTATAAAGAGGCTAAGGCTCGCGGCATCAAGCCGATTATTGGGCTTGAAACCTATGTTGCAACCAGGAAGCATACTGACAAAGACCCACAGAAAGACAAAAACCGTTTTCACCTTATCTTGCTTGCCATGAACAACACTGGTTATCAGAACCTCATGCGTCTTTCTACAAAAGCGAATCTTGATGGCTATTATTACTTCCCGCGCGTTGACCATGACTTATTAGAGGAATACAACGAAGGTCTGATTGCACTCAGTGCTTGCATGGGTGGAGAAATTGGCAATGCCTTAAAAGAAGGCCAGGGTGAAGCAGCCGAGAAAATCGCCAAATGGTATAAAAAAGTGTTTGGTGACCGATATTACCTCGAAATCCAAGATCATGGCCACCCCGATAATCCTATCCCTAACAAAGAGCAACAAACCATTAACGAAAAAGTGATTGAGCTTGGCAAGAAACTTGATATCAAAGTTGTCGTAACCTGTGACGCCCACTATCTGAAGCACGAAGACCAAGAAGCGCACGAAATCTTATTGTGCGTCGGCACGGGCTCATACCTAAGCGATACCAACCGTATGTCACTTAAAGATTTTCCGCTACATGTGACAGAACCCAAAGAAATCATTGAACGCTGGGGTTCAGAACATCCTGATGTCATTACGAACACTAAAGCAATTGCCGATAGGTGCAATGTAGATATTGAGCTTGGCAAAATATTAATCCCAAAATTCCCCGTTCCAAAAGGCGAGACTGAAAAATCCTATTTGCACACCCTTGTCTATCAAGGCTTGGCATTTCGATATGGAGGCGTTCATGAGAGTGATAGTAAAACGCTCTCAATTGATGAGTCAAAAGCGAAATTGCCGGAAGATATCCTAACTCGAGCCGAATATGAGCTTGGTGTTATCGATAAAATGGGCTTTAACGGCTATTTCTTAATTATTTGGGACTTCATTAAATGGGGTAAAGATAATGGAATCGTGTTCGGCCCGGGTCGTGGTAGTGCTGCAGGCTCGATTATTGCGTTTAGCCTTAAAATTACCGAACTTGACCCCTTAAAATACGACTTGCTATTCGAACGTTTCTTGAATCCAGACCGCATTAGCATGCCGGATATTGATATTGATATTCAGGATACTCGGCGTGATGAAGTTATTCAGTATTGTGTTGAAAAATATGGCTCTGATAGGGTAGCAAATATTGTAACGTTTGGCCGAATGGCTGCACGGGCTGCCGTACGTGATGTTGCCCGTGTGCTACAAGTGCCGTACGGTGATGCCGATAGATTAGCTAAGATGATTCCGCCACCTGTACAGGGTCGTCATATTCCGCTCGAAAAATCGATTGTTGAGAATGCCGACCTTAAGGCAGAATACGAGAAAAATCCAACTGCAAAATTGGTATTTGATATGGCGATTCGGCTAGAAGGCACTGTGCGAAGTCATGGTATTCACGCCGCTGGTGTTGTGATTGCACCAGATGAAATTGTAAAGTTTGTCCCGCTCGAGATGGCACAAAAAGGTGTTGTTTCGACGCAGTACCCTATGGGTCCAATCGAAGAGCTTGGGCTCCTTAAGATGGATTTTTTGGGGCTATCTAACCTCACAACCATCAAAAACGCTCTGCGAATTGTTAAAAAAGTGTATGGTGTTGAAATCGATATTGATACTTTACCGCTTGATGATGTGAAAACGTATGAGCTGCTTGGTCGGGGAGACTCAACAGGGGTTTTTCAGCTTGAATCTGCCGGTATGAAGCGGTACCTTAAAGAGCTTAAGCCGTCTACGTTCGAAGACATTATTGCGATGGTCGCTTTGTATCGCCCGGGACCGATGCAGTTTATCGATAGTTTTATTGCTCGAAAACATGGCGAAGAAGCAATATCGTATTTACATCCAAAAATGGAAAACGCGCTTGGCAGTACGTATGGTGTTTTGGTCTATCAAGAGCAGTTTATGCAAATCAGTAAAGACGTGAGTGGCTTTACCGGTGGACAAGCAGATACTTTGCGTAAAGCCGTCGGTAAGAAAAATATCGACCTTATGCGCAAAGTAAAGCCAGAATTTATCGAAGGCGGTGTAAAAAATAGTGGTGCTGACCCACTTTTGATGGAAAAATTTTGGGATCAACTCGAAGAATTTGCTAATTACTGTTTTAACAAGAGCCATGCCGCTTGCTATGCACTGGTAGCTTACTGGACGGCATACTTAAAGGCACATTATCCGGCTGCGTTTATGGCAGCTGTAATGACAAGCGACTTTGATGATACGGATAGGCTTGCGATTGAAATTAGCGAATGTAAGCATATGAACATAAAGGTGCTCCCACCGGATGTGAATGAGTCGTATCACGAGTTTGGTGTTGTGCCACATCAAGAAAACGAACCACTACAAATTCGTTTTGGTATGGATGCTATTAAAAATGTTGGCCATGGTGCGGTCGCTGAAATTATTCGCGCCCGTGAAGAAGGCGGCCCATTTACTTCTATTGCAGATTTTATTGCACGCGTTAATGGGCGACTGGTAAACAAGAAAGTTTGGGAAAGTTTAACAAAGGCAGGTGCATTTGACCGTTTTGCGGATAGAGGAGCTATCCTTGAAAACATTGATACGATTATCGCGATTGCCGCAAAATTAAATAAAGATCAAAAGATTGGCCAAACTGATTTATTTGGCGGTGACGGCGACACAGCAGCGCCGATGTTCACTATTGAGATTCCACCAAGTACAGGTGTATTTGGTGAGCACGAATATTTGCAGTGGGAACGTGAACTACTCGGTCTCTATCTTTCGAGTCATCCACTCGAGGCGTATGATGCATTTTTGACCGAGCAGGCAGTCCCTTTGTCACTTATCACCGGTAATGCGGATGGCAAAACCGCGATTGTCGGCGGCACAATTAATGACATACGACAGATTACTACCAAAAATGGGCAGCCGATGGCTTTTGTAAAACTCGAAGACATCATGGGTGATGAACGCGAATTAGTCGTGTTCCCTACTGTTTACAAAGATACTGCCGATGCCTGGAATAAGGAAAAAATACTGTTAGTTACTGGCAAGGTTAATGGCTTAGATCGTTCGGGTGTTGTGATGCAAGAAGCGAAGATTCTGGTTGATAGTGCTCGCATTGTGCCAATCGATGAGGCGCGAGCCTATGCACGCGCGGGGCTTAAACCCGAGCTTGGCACGCCAAAGGTGCGCAAGAAAAGTGCCGGCAGAGCAGCGGCCGAGGCGGCGAAACCTGCCACTACCAAATCTACTAAAGAACAAGAGCGATTATACATTCGTCTTCAAGACACGAGTGATGGCAAAACCTTAGAAAAGTTGAAATCGATTTTAGATGATTTTAGCGGAAAGCACGAGGCGGTCCTTGTGTTGGGTGGTGCGGACAAGCAGATAATTAAACTGCCACAACGCGTTGGCGATAGCCCCGAAATGGTGCTGTCTTTACAGAAGCTGGTCGGCAAAGAACACATTAAATTTCAATAAATTCGATATTACGCGAGATGCTTGGCGTTGTGTAGACGTCGAATGTGACGGATCTCAAACCCAACCCCGATGAGCATGAGGCCAACCCCAACAGAGGCTAGTGCGGCTGGTGGGATGCTAATAAAGCGAGGCTTCAATGTAGTGGTGCCACCGGCAGGGTTCGTTTGGGCGGTCACGGCTTGGGTTGCACCACGTCGGCCATAGAATGCGACAACAACAAATGTGTTTTTATGTCCTTGATAGTCACCAAAGGGTGCAATACCAATACCAAAATCACTATATTCGGTACTTAGTAAGTTGTCTCGATGCGTCGGACTGTTAAGCCAGCCATTGATTACTGAATCTGAGCTCTCGTTGGTGATTGCAAGATTTTCACCAGCAACTTCGTAGGCGTAGCCTACTTTTTTAAAGTAATCCCAAGCTACCGTGCCATCTGGTGCGGTATGCGCAAAAAAGTGGCCCTTTGCCATGTCTTCTGCCTTCATTTGGGCGGCAGACATGAGTGTATTATTAGCAACCAACGGGGTTTTATTAAGCTGTGTTCGGGCATCATTGCTACCTTTTACGATGTCACTAACGCCAAACGCATGAGTATTGACGCTCGTGATTGGTAACAATATTGTGCCGACAATTAGTAGTAAAAATGCGCCAAACGCGAATAGCGTATGACCGATACGATGATGAGCATGATGATCAGTTTGCATTGGGTTTTTCCCTTGCAAGCTCATACAGGCAGATTGCTGCCGATACGCTTACGTTGAATGATTCTTTGTTTCCGAACATAGGAATTTCTAGTGTTATATCACTAGCATCTAGTGTATCATTTGCGACGCCAGTTACCTCGTTGCCAAGTATGATTGCCATATCGCTGTTTTGGACATAATCACGGATATCGGTGCTCGACGCAGATTGCTCGAGTGATGCGATAGAATAGCCATTTGCTCGTGCTTCTTGTATTGCTTGTTGCACGGTTTCGTGGACGCTGATTGACATCGTAGTTTCTGCACCAAGAGCAGTCTTATGTATGGCACGAGTAATTTTTTCGCGTTCGTGGGGCAGACGTGGATCATTGATGATAGTAGGGTATGGGGTGTATCCGCAAAAAAAGACATGGCTTACACCAAATCCATCAGCAGTCCTGAGGATGCTGCCAACATTGTGAGTGCTGCGAATATCTTCTAGGATAAGAGTTACTTTGAACATCGTAGCTTAATAATAACAAATCACTACCCAGCGCTTATGGTTAGTTGCTATACTATGGGCAATATATGGCAGATGAAGCACGGATTATTGAAGAACAAAGTACGCTTAGGCGCGCACGTTTGTTAAATATGAGTTATGAAGACACGTCAAATCGTGAAATTTCGCTATACCCCGAAGTATTACCCGTACCAGAACTCTACCAGCTTAAGGCTGTGCCGTTGTTTGCCGACCAAAGCAACCTACAATTTGGCGTAACAAATACGACGTCGCAATCAACCATGACAAATTTACAGCAACGGTTTGCCGATCAAAGAGTTAGCTTTGCAATCATTTCTGACACTGGCTTTCGGGATTTAATGCGACGGTACGACCCGCCAAAACAAGTTGTATACCAAGATATTTCATTGACTTCTGGCGAGGCCACAGATCAGCTATCTATTGTATCGCAAACCCTTAATTCTGTTAGGGCTGATGATATGTTGGCCTACGTTGTGCAGCAGGCATATCGGCTCAAAGCGTCAGATATCCACCTTGAGACACAAGAGAATGGCGTTCGCATTAGGTTTCGTGTCGATGGTGTCTTACACCCTGTTGCTGAGCTCGAAAATGATAAATATCGACAAATGCTTTCAAGCCTTGCTATTGCAGCAAATATTTCTACAAGCACTGATGATGCCCAAACTGGACATATTAATAAAACATACCAACTTGCAGACGGTAGTGAAGTAACAGTAAACCTTCGCGTCGAGACCGTTCCCACGGTGTATGGTATTGATGGCGTCTTGCGCCTTTTTAACCTAAAGCCAGAGCTTATGCAGCTTGCTAGCTTAGGACTTAACCCAGATGAAAAAGCAATTATTGATGACATTATTAGCCACCCATCTGGGTTGGTGCTTATTGTCGGACCAACTGGGTCAGGTAAAACAACAACACTCTACAGCATGCTCAACGAACTCAATCATCCTGAACGTAAGATTATTACGCTCGAAGATCCCGTTGAATACTATGTTAAGGGGATTACACAGATTCCCGTTGATTCGCGTCAGGGAGAAAATGGGTTTGCAGAAAAATTCCGTGCAGTGCTCAGGCTTGACCCAGATGTGATCATGGTCGGAGAAATCCGTGACCATGACACCGCAAAGACAGCCCTCCAGTCTGCTCTTACTGGTCATTTAGTGCTTTCGACCTACCATGCAAGTTCGGCAACTGCCGCATTAACGCGTATGCTTGATTCTATTGGTGATAATCCGCTGTTTGCCTCTGCTATACGTCTTGTGACCGCCCAGCGCCTTGTGAGGCGTCTAGATGATGCCTCAAAGCAAGTATATACACCCGACGAACAAACATTACGCTGGCTACAGACAGTAATTGATGGTCTGCCCGCACATATCGAAAAACCATCACTTAACGGAATTCAGCTTTATCGACCCGGAAGCTCACCCGAGGTACCGTTTGGATATGCAGGCCAGTTTGCTGTGCGAGAACTATTACTAATGACTGATAATCTGCAAGCTGAACTTCGTAAGCCGGCTCAACAAATCACGACTGCAGGGCTCGAAACTGTCGCGGTGCGCGACGGCATGCTGACTATGCTACAAGATGGTGTGTTACGGGCTATTGCTGGTGATACAAGCCTTGAAGAAATCATGCGTGTGCTTGCGTAGTAGTCTTGTTCCTGAGAAAATAACTTTATGTCAGAATCCATTTCGGAGCCCGACAGTGACAAGCGTTTAGATTGGCGTCACAAAGCGGTCTGCCGGAATGAAGATCCTGAACTATTCTTCCCAATAGGCAATTCGGGCGTATACCTTAATCAGATCGAGCAAGCAAAAGCTGTTTGCCGAAAATGCACTGTAACGTCTGCTTGCCTAGAATTTGCCCTCAGTGATGAGCATATGGCAGGGATATGGGCCGGCAAAACAGAGCTTGAGCGGCGCGCGATGATAGCGCAGCGCAAACGAGAAGAAAAAAGGACTCGCTAGAAACTATGTCAAAAAACATTCAAATAAGTGTCATTATTCCTGCCTATAACGAGGCAGACTTTCTACCCCGTTGCCTTAAATCACTGAATGCACAAATTGACGCACCAAACTTTGAAGTAATTGTTGTTGATAATGCGAGTACCGATGAAACAGCTACAGTAGCGAAAGAGTATGGCGCCCGTGTCATTTATGAACCGACCCAAGGTGTCGTGCATGCTCGTGAAGATGGCTTACGCGCCGCCAAAGGGAATATTATTGTTTCAACTGATGCTGATTCGTTTTTTCGGCCGACATGGCTGGCATATATTGGTACTTTTTTTGATACGCACGAGGGCGCATCTGGTTTAGCCGGTCACTACTACTTCTATAAAGCTGCTTTGTGGGCAAAGATATTTCCCCCTCTTGGTGCTGTGGCGGTTTGGATGCTGACGCTAGCTACGCATCGTCCTATTTATGTCTCAGGTGCTAATCTTAGCTTTCGAAAGAAGGCCTTTAGTGGTTATGACACCCGATTTTATCAAGGTGCGGATGAGCGGGGAGTATTGCTTCAGCTTGTCGATAAAGGACGAGTATACGTTACGCTCCAGAACCCTGTGTATACCTCTAGCAGGCGCGTTAACCAAGGCTTTTGGCATAGTATGGTCATGACGATTGGATATTATTATGGCTATAACGTATGGCATACGAAAAAGAATGGTTATAGCAAAATAGGGCCACCGCCTGCAATTCGCACAGAAGCCAAGATGGCACATTGGCCAATATTGGTCACTCAATGGGCAGTTGTTAGTGTCGCAGCAATCGCAATTATTGCAATAATCAGGTATCACTTATGGTAGTACCTATCGGAATTGCAGCCTTACTGCTTGGTATTTTTGCCTGGGCGTCGTTATTTTACAAAAGTTATCTTTTTGGTCCGATGCCATGGCATATTAAAACTAATAAAAAAATCATTGCTTTAACGTTTGATGATGGCCCAAACGAACCCTTTACGACTCAGATTGCTGACATTATTGAATCTTATGGTGGTAAGGCGACTTTTTTTGTTGTGGGCAAAAACTGTGAGCGGTTTCCGGGGGTTGCTAAAAAAATGCAAGCTAGGGGCCATCAAATAGGTACACACTCGTATCGACACGCGTTTCATCGCTACATAGTTGATCCGCTCTATAACGGCGAGATAAGCAAGTCTAAGCAAGTTTTGGAACAACAAGGAGTTACTGCAGAGCTGTTTCGGTTCCCGTGGTTGTTCCGCACTCCTTGGCTACTGGAATCAGTTAAAAAAGCCGGCTATCCAACACCAATTTCAGGGCAATTTTCGCATGCATTTGAGCCGTTTCAGGTCGATTCAGCAAAGATTATTAAACATACCCTAAAGATTGCAAAGCCAGGTGCCATTATTATTTTTCATGATGGCTACAATGCTCAAGCGGCACCTCGATTCCAAACAGTCGAGGCAGTTCGACAGGTTACGAAAGCACTAGCGAAACAAGGCTATGCATTTGTTACGGTTAGCGAATTACTCGCTCAAAAAGACTGAAGAAACAGCGCGCACAACTTTTTCGTCAAGCGCACTGGGTACAATTAATTCTGGGGTTGGGTGTCGTACGATATCTGCAATTGCTTCTGCTGCTGCCATTTTATGCGCTTCGGTAATTGGCGAGTGAGCATTAAGCGCGCCCCTAAAGATACCAGGGAATGCTAAAACATTATTTACTTGGTTAGGATAATCGCTGCGACCTGTCGCGACAATGGCAGCGCCTGCTTTAAGGGCTAGCTCGGGTAGAATTTCTGGTTCAGGATTAGCCATTGCAAAAATAATTGGGTTCTTGGCCATTGTTGCCACCATTTCGGGTGTTAATAATCCACCTCGTGAAACACCGATAAAAATATCAGCATCAATGACTGCGTCTTGGAGATTGCCTGGTTGCTGATTTTTGTCACCGAACTCAAGGAGTAATTGTTTTTCTTGATTTAAATCCGTCCGTGCTTTTGTGATGATGCCCTTACTATCTACCGCAACAATCTTTGGCTTAGCGTATTCACGGAGTAGCTTTGCAATTGCAATCCCAGCAGCTCCAGCACCGATGAGTACAATCTTACAATCGCTCAGATTACGCCTCGTGACGCGACACGCGTTAATGAGTCCAGCAAGTACCACGATGGCAGTTCCATGCTGATCATCGTGCATGATAGGCATCTTGAGCCGTTTCTTGAGCTCTGTTTCGATATAAAAACATTGGGGTGCCGCAATGTCTTCGAGGTTGATACCTCCGAAGCTGGGGGCAATCGCCATCACTGTTTCAATAATTTTATTAGGATCTTGAGTATTTAGCACAATCGGATACGCGTCGATACCCGCAAATTGCTTAAATAGCATTGCTTTACCTTCCATAACGGGTAGGGCGCCTTCTGGCCCAATATTGCCCAACCCAAGCACTGCTGAGCCATCAGAAATAATAGCAACCGAATTATTTGTACCAGTATACAGGGGAGTTTCGGAAGGATTATTTGCTAGGTGAGTGGCAACCGCACCAACGCCAGGGCTGTAATAGGTGCTCAGATCATGCGCAGACTCAAGATGAACTTTTGATATTACCTCTAACTTGCCTCGTAAATTCCTATGCGCTTGCATAGCCTCGTCATAAATTGTCATGTTATTAGTGTACAGGCCAAAAACTCTCCTGGCACTCTTTTCAATTTGAAACAGATGTGGTATAGTGTTTTGGACTATCTTTTAGTAAACTAATTTTTTGGGATTTTTATAGAGTTATGCAAAGCGTTATTCAAAAAGTCGAAGCCAAGCACCTAAAATCGCAGGTTGTCGATGTCAAAACCGGTGACACAGTTCGTGTTCACCAAAAGATTAAAGAAGGCAACAAAGAGCGTGTTCAGATTTTTGAAGGTCTTGTTATTCGCACAAGCCGTAAGGCAAGCCTAACGAGTAGTATTACGGTTCGCCGTATTGCAAGTGGCGTTGGTGTAGAAAAAAGCTTTTTACTTCACGGACCTAACGTGCTCAAAATTGAAGTTACCAAGCGTAGCAAAGTTCGCCGAAACTACCTTACCTACATGCGTAAGCTTACAGGTAAATCAGCTCGTTTAAGTGGTGTTGATTTCGATAAGCACGCGGTAAACACTATTCGTGATACCAAAGCCGAAGAAGAAGAGGCTAAGCTTGCTGCAGAAGCAGAAGCAGCCCACAAAGCCGAAGAGGCCGCAAAAGCAGCTGAAGCTGCAGAGGCTGATAAAAAGTTCGAAGAGGCTGTTAAGTCTCACGAAGAAGCCTAGACGATTTTTTGTTACTAAAAGACCCTCATTACGAGGGTCTTTTTTATTGCGAATGTTGAGGGGGGCGGGTGGGGGAGAGTGCGCGCACTATCCCCCACCGCAGCCCTAGTCCAGCAAGTCGACGGCTTTCTGGCGCCAGAGTTCGTCGACAGTTTCGTCGCGGTTGTCGAGCTCGAAGGCAGGCGAAAGATACGCCTTGGTGATGATCCACGCCTCGTCGTTGGCGCAAAGCTGATGCTTGACGACGACAACGAGGTACCGGTATTTGGCACCGATTTCGACCTCGCCAATCGTGACGAACGAGATGACTCCCGCGTTTCTGTCGGTCTTGTCGGCGATAACCTCCGACTTGACGGTGTGAAGCTCGGGGCCACCTTCTGTTCGACGGGCGAACTCGAGGTCGATGAAGCTCTTGTCGAGCAACTTGCCACCCTGGAGAGCACCACTGGTCTTGCTGAGCATCGGTCCGATGATTCCGACGAGGCCGACTTCGGGAGTCCCGAAGGTAACCTGCGAAAGATCGAGCCGAAGGCCCATTGCCACGTCATTCATGATAGCTCCCTATGAGTGCTGGACGAAACTATATAATAGAATAAAATTAACAAAATAGCAATACATCGTATGTGATTGCAACAGATGTGCCATAATAGTATGTAATGGGAAAAATGGTACGCAGTGGTGTAAAAAACATTGCCTTGCAGGGTTTTGGATGGGCGGTATGTATAGTGGCGGTCATTGGGATTGCTTGGCACGTTGTTTCTGTGTGTAATGAACTGAACAAGCAGTATACGCACCAGATTACACAAGCGAACGCATCGTATGATGCAGTTAAGCAGCGGTATAAATATATCTCGCTGAATAACAAGCTCTTTTTGGTACCTAGTAGTGCGATATATGCGCAACCAAATGGGCTATGGACGCTCGTCAACAAGGCTCATAGCCTCCCAATTGATTATGCGCCAACCCATCTTACTACCGTGAGAATTTCTAAATACCAGAATGACAGTGCAGTTACGGCAAGGGATGAGCTGCAAGAATCATTAGTACAACTGAGCCAAGCCGCACAAAAAGACAATGTACAACTAATGGTACGTAGTGCTTTTCGCTCGGCTAATGAGCAGCGAGAATTATACAATGCGACACAGCAGACCGGCGGAGGCGAATACGTGGCAGTTCCGGGTACGAGTGAACACCAAACGGGGCTGGCGATTGATTTTAATACGACTGATAGTTCTTGCGTCACAACATGTGCATTGAGCAATAAGGGCGCTGGATGGCTTGCAAGCCATGCTGCTGAGTATGGGTTTATCCTGCGATACCCCACAGACAAAGTGACTATTACTGGATATCCGTCAGAAAATTGGCATTATCGCTACGTTGGTACCAAGCTTGCGCTTGCAATGAAGCAAGCTAACCTTACGCTAGAGGAAGTCTATCCACTATTCAAAGATGCAAAGGCGCGCAACTAATGATAGGTATTGACGAGGTTGGGCGGGGGGCATGGGCAGGCCCGCTACTAGTTTGTGCTGCGCGTTTGCACGCCGATATTCCGGGTCTGACGGATTCGAAACTAGTAACCCCAAAAAAACGAGAGCAATTATCAGAACAGATTCTTGCTAATGCGGACATTGGTTTTGGCTGGGTTACTGCCCAAGAAATCGACACTATCGGACTCGGCCCAGCCTTGCGGTTAGCATCGAAGCGAGCGATTGCAGGGGTCGTGCCAGAACCGAACGAAGAAATAGTCATTGACGGCAGTGTTAATTTCTTGCCACTGCTCAACTCAAAAACCGTCGTTAAGGCTGATCTGCATATCGCTGCAGTCAGTGCTGCAAGTATTGTTGCTAAAGTTGCACGGGATGCCTATATGGCTAAACTCGATCAGGACTTACCAAGGTATGCATTTGCGTCACATGTCGGGTACGGTACCGCCAAACATCGGGCCGCGATTGCGGCACATGGACTATGCGCAGAGCACAGAAAATCGTTTAAAATTACTATTTAGGCTATTTGAGCATCGTTAATCTGTCAAAAATCTATTTCCATAGAGCTTACGTTTCATTATGATAGGAGGCAAGATGTCTACGACGCAGATTGGCCGCGAGGCAGAGCAGGTTGTTGCCCAAACATTGCAAAAGCAGGGGTATGAAATTCTAGCACAGAATTGGCGTACGCGGTGGTGCGAGATTGATATTGTTGCGAAACGCCACAAGCGAGTATATTTTGTAGAAGTTAAGTACAGAAAAGTAGGTACTTGGGGTGATGGCTTAGATGCGATAACGCCAAAAAAGCTCCAGCAAATGATGTTTGCGGCGGAACTATGGGTTAGTGAGCACAATTGGCAGAACGACACGGTACTACTGGTGGCCAGCGCTAGCGGTAGCCCACCTAGGGTTGACGAGCTTATAGAACTTTAATTAAAGCGATCTGACAGCCATTGTTTTAAGGCTGCTTCGTCGCGTTGACGCCAGATAATCCGAGAAGTAATCTCTTCGATACCGAGCTCGATGTTGCGCTTGAGCGAGACCGACGATTTTAGTGGTTCAAAGAACGCAATGTATTTATCAAGCCATTGCTGGGTTGAGAATACTCGTCCTGCGTATCGTGGATAATTATCGTACGATTTATCGCTGCCAAAGTTCTCCTCAATCCATTGCCAATTGTTGGTAAACCAATTCCAAGTATTGGTACGAGCTTTACGGTTGCGTAAAAGATAAATAATCCATCTGTCGAAATCCTGCAAACGTACGAACGTAGGATCTTTGAGCTTTGTAAGGATTTCTTTTGCAGCTGCAACATCCTTTGTGCTTGCAAGCGCGTTGCAAACATCTTGCTGGAGTTCGGCGTTGCCAATTGTTGGATAGACAGCGAGCAATCTGTCGAAAATATCTTTACTACCATGACGTACTGCACCTGTTAGAATAATGTGCCTAGTATCAGCAGGCATCTGTTCGAGGTTTTCGTACCGATTAAATTGTTTCAGTGCTTCGGCGATAACATGTGGTTCTTCGCTATAGGTAGCCAGCCCTAAAATAATCCCCCTAAGCTTGGTGGTGTTGAGCGGTTCTTTATTTCGCTTCTCCCAACCAAGGCTCTCATAGTGAGTTTGTACTAATTGCCATGCAAAGCGTTTCATACTTTCTTCGAGTTTTTTGTTCGATTCAACAAGCGTTCGTGCGTCGCTCATGCATAAACTCATAACTCCCCATACCGGGTCCTCGGTTTCGTTTCTGAGTGCCTCTAGGATATCCATTGTCTCGGCGATTGACCCTTGGCCAGAGCGAGCTTGCATAAGACTATCATTGAGCATGAATAATCGTTCTGCTGGCGCGATTTTCCCATTTTCAATAAGGTCTTTAAGATATGCTCGGTGTTCGGCTGATTCGTACCTGACTGAATAATGTGCGCCATCCGCGTTTAGTCGCACAAAACGGCTGCTACCTAGGTCATATGTTTTTGCGGGTTTGCTAAATATCTCGAGCGATTCTTGCTTAGGACGAATGGCGAGTGGCACGGGCCAGGTTTTGTTGCTTGATTCTGCGGTGCTTTCAGCAAATTGTTTTTGGGTTAGGTGCAATCTAGCACCATCTTGATTGACGCTCACGAGCGGGAAGCCGGATTGTTCAATCCAGGTGTTCATAAAGCGCTTAACTTGTTTGCCAGAAGCATCCTCGAGCGCCTGCCATAAATCATTTCCTTTGGTGTTTTGATATGCAAAGCGGTCAAAATAGAGCCGCAAGCCCTTTTTAAAAGCTGCTTTACCAACATAGTTATGAACCATTAGTAAGAGTCGGGCGCCCTTGGCGTATACAATCGATGCGTCAAATAGTGTGCTAATTTCGTCTGGATGATTCACAACGCATTTTACAGGCTGAACGCCAGGGATGCTATCGCGCCAGAAGGCGCCTAAGGCCTCTTGTGAAGCAAAGCTGAGCATTACGTCCCACTCTGGATACAGCGCATCAATTGCAATGTATTCCATTAAGGTTGCAAAACTTTCGTTAAGCCATAAATCATCCCACCACTTCATAGTGACCAAGTTGCCAAACCATTGGTGCGAAAGCTCATGAGCAATAACGGTCGCCGCGTATTCCTTGGTATTCGTTGAAGTTGTCGCTGGGTCAACGACGAGGCAGACTTCCCGGTACGTAATAAGGCCCCAGTTTTCCATTGCGCCACTGCTAAAATCAGGCAATGCAACATGGTCGCACTTAGATAATGGATAGGGTGTGTCGAAATAATCATTAAAGAATTCGGTAACGCGGATTGCGGCGTCTAACGCAAATGTAAGCGTTTCGTCGGCGTGGTCATTGCTTGCCCAAACGCGGACATCGGTGCCGTTTTTTGTTTCCCCTTCAACGGCATGCAAGCTACCGGTAACAAATGCCAACAAATACGTACTCATGATTGGCGTATCCTCGAAGAGGGTGGTGGTTAACTCAGCCCCACGTAATGTTTCTTTTGGCTCGGTATTGGCGAGTACAACATCGGTGCTTGGCGTCGTCAGGCTGAGACTAAACACTGCCTTAGCCTCTGGCTCATCAATGGACGGAAACACCTCACGTGCGTGGTGGCTTTCGAACTGCGTTGCCAAAATAACCTCTTTACCGCGTGAGTAGCAAGGATATAAACCATGCATTGGCTTGGTAATAACGCCATCAAACTCAATACTTACGCGAATCGTTCCTTTGTCTTCTGGCTTTAGGCTTATGATAATCTCATCGTTTTCTGCATCTAACGTAAATTGTCGGCTACTCGTATTGATTGCGACAGCGCTAATCTGTAGCTCTTTAGCATGCAAGCGCAGCTGGGTCTGCCCACTCTTGAGTTTCCCGGTTATTGATACGTTGCCACTGAATAACAATGTGTCTTTATTGGGGGTTAGGCTAAGCTCATAGTAGCTTGGCTTAAAAAATTCATAGAGGTGGACAACTGCAGTCATTGTATTGTTCTTTCGTTAGACGGTTTGAAAATAGTCAATAAGTATGATACCATTTATTTGTTACTGAGTCCGGCCGAAAGGTCGGCTTTTTTCATGAGATAAGGAGATTTTTGATGGAATTAGAGACAAAACAACTAGTGATGGCGGTTAAGGCAATCGCCGAAGAAAAGAATTTACCAGAAGACGTCGTACAAGATGCAGTTGAGCAAGCACTTGCTGCAGCATGGCGTCGCGACTACGGTGATCGCGAACAAGAAGTTCGAGCAGTTATCAATGTAAACAACGGTACGGTATTTGTGTACATCACCAAAGAAGTCGTTGACGAAGTTGAAAACGAGTTCTTGCAAATTAGTGTCGGCGATGCGCAAGTTATCCGTAAGAACGCAAAAGCAGGCGAGACTGTTGAAATCGAAGAAAAGGTTGAAAACTTTGGCCGTGTTGCTGCGCAGACTGCGAAGCAAGTTATCTTGCAGCGTTTGCGTGAAGCCGAGCGAGAAATCGTTATGGCTGAGTTCGAAGATAAGATTCACACCGTTATCAACGGTACTGTAACTCGCGTAGAAGGTCGTTTGATTCGCCTTGAGCTTAACAAAGCACAAGGCATCATGCCTGCTAGCGAACAAATTCAAGGTGAGCGCTACTATCCCGGACAACGCTTAAAGGTATATCTAAAAGATGTCGAGCGTGGTTTTAGGGGTGCACAGCTTATTGTTAGTCGCGGTTGCCCAGAATTCCTAGAACATCTATTTCGTGCAGAAGTGCCAGAAATGGAAAACGGCGCAGTTGTTATTAAAGGTATTGCCCGCGAAGCCGGCGTGCGCAGTAAGATTGCAGTTGCCAGCACAGTACAGGGCGTAGACCCTGTTGGCACCTTTGTTGGTGGTCATGGTACTCGTGTGCAAGCAGTTATGAGTGAAATTGGCGAACAAGAGAAGATTGATATTGTTATCTGGGCTGACGAAACTAAGCAGTACATTACAAATGCGCTGAGCCCAACAAATGTGACTCGCGTCGAACTTGATGAAAAGAATCACAAGGCGCGCGTTATTGTACCCGAAGATCAGCTTTCAGTTGCAATCGGTAAGAGTGGCCAAAATGTTCGCCTTGCGAGCAAGCTAAGTGGCTATGAACTTGATATCGAAAGCGAACAGCCAGTTAAGGCAGAAGAGCCAATTAAGCCCGAAGAGGCAAAGGTTGTTCACGCTGCTAATGCACCTAAGCTAAAGCGCAAGAGTGATTTAGAAAATAGCCTCCTTGAAGCTATCGAAGAACACGGCGAAGACGCTACAGAGTAATTCGCATACTTACAATGTATAATTAGCACTCGTTATTGACGAGTGCTAATTTATTGCTATACTAGATGTATATCCGGGGGTAGCTCGGTATAGAAAGGGTATACATATCATGCCTGAATCACCTGATTTTCAAGAATTTTTGAACCATTTAACCGAAAATGCTTTGATGAGCCTTAAGCAGGCTGATCAAATTGCGCGTACGCAAGGTAGTGCGTATGTCGGTACCGAACACGTACTGCTCGGCGTTTTAAGCCAAGAATCTTCTGTTGCAGCAAAGATGCTCGAATCTGCAGGGGTTAACTTCCAGCGTGCACAACTTGCACTCAATTTGACGCCTAAGAACCTTGTCATCAACTTAGGTGCTAAAGGCCTGAGCGAAACAGCCAAGCTGGCTTTAAAGCTTAGCTGGGATTACGCCCAAGACTTTAACCAAGATATGTGCGGTACAGAGCACATTTTGTATAGCATGCTTATGCAAAAGAATGCCCGAGCAACAGTACTGCTACGTGATATGAATGTCGATATTGATAGGTTGCTTGAAGAACTCGAGCAGTTTTTGCATCGCCAACAGTATGAAAGCGAACAAGATGGCCAAAAGCGCACAGCTACGCGTACGAAAAAGAAAGGCAACAAAAGTGCACTTGAATACTTTGGAACAGACTTAACCGCGCTTGCTGCGAGCGGAAAGCTAGATCCAGTAATTGGCAGAGAAGGCGTTGTGCGTCGAATGATTACTATCTTAAATCGACGTAGCAAAAACAATCCTGTCCTTATTGGTGAGCCGGGAGTTGGCAAAACTGCAGTCGTCGAAGGCCTTGCCCAGCGCATTGTTGCCGAGGATGTGCCTGATAGCCTGCTTGATAAGAGAATAGTTATGCTTGATTTAGCTGCTATGATTGCAGGCACCAAATATCGTGGTGAGTTTGAAGAACGCCTAAAAAAGGTGATGGATGAGCTTACTAATGACAGGAAAATCATTGTCTTTATTGATGAAATGCACCTACTGGTTGGCGCTGGTGCTGCCGAAGGTGCGATAGATGCCGGCAATATTTTAAAGCCAGCACTTGCGCGTGGGCATATCCAAGTTATTGGCGCTACCACGACGAGTGAATATCATAAGCATATCGAAAAAGACGCCGCGCTTGAGCGTCGATTCCAGCCTGTTGTTGTCCCAGAAACTACCGTCCCAGAAACAATAGCTATCTTAAAAGGGCTCAAAAGCCATTATGAGCATTTTCATGGCGTGGTTATCGACGATAAAATTGTCGAAGATGCAGTCTATTTTGCAGATCGCTATATTAACGATCGATTTATGCCCGATAAGGCGATTGACTTGCTCGACGAAGCAGCAGCTTTGTTGCGCGTTGATAAAGGCAAGACTCCTACTGAATACCGAACCCTCTTAAAAGAAATTAAACTACTGACGGTTCGCCGTGATGATGCCGTAGAGCAAGAAGATTATGAACGCGCTGCGAAGTATAAGCAACGTATTAGTGCCGCACAAGAAAAGTTAGAATCACTTAAAGAAAAGACTGCGTCACACAAGCGCCTAACACTAAGTAGCGATGATATCGCTGCCGTTGTTAGCCAGGCGACCGGTGTACCGGTTCGCAAACTTGTACGTCAAGAGGCTAAGAACCTTTTGAAGCTAGAGCAGCAGCTTACAAGGCACGTCATTGGACAAAAAGAAGCGGTCGAGGCAGTGGCTAAGGCAATTCGCCGAAGTCGCTCTGGAATTGGTAGCGAAAAGCGCCCCATTGGTTCGTTTATCTTTATGGGTCCGACGGGTGTTGGTAAGACAGAGCTTGCACGCATTTTGGCACACGAATTCTTTGGTCGTGATGATGCGTTAATTAAGATTGATATGAGTGAGTTTAGTGAACGACATACCGTTGCTCGACTAGTTGGTGCGCCTGCGGGCTATGTCGGATACGAAGAAGGGGGCCAGTTAACCGATAAGATTCGTCGCCAACCATATAGTCTCGTGCTGTTTGATGAAATCGAAAAAGCTCACCCAGAAGTCTTTAACATGCTTTTGCAGATTTTCGAAGATGGTGAGTTAACCGATGCGAAAGGTCGCAAGGTTGATTTTAGGAATACCATCATCATCATGACAAGTAATATCGGTGCGCATTTGTTGCAAAAAGAAGCTAGTTTAGGATTCAGGGTTGGCGCTAAAGACGCAAAAGATCTTGATACTCTTCACGAAGAGAATAAAGACAAAGTCAATGACGAGCTTAAAAAGCACATGCGTCCTGAACTCATTAACCGAATCGATAAGATTATTGTGTTCCGTGCGCTTACGAAAGACGACGTCAAAAAGATTATCGATGTCCAAATCGCAGAGCTACAGAGTCGATTGCAACGCAAGAAACTAGGTTTAGTTCTTAATACTCCCGCTAAGGAATGGCTGCTCGAAAACGGCTATGATGCGCATAACGGTGTGCGACCAATGCGACGCCTGATCCAAGATACAATTGAAGACCATATAGCAGAAGCGGTCTTAAGCGGTGCTTACAATGATGGAGATGTAATTAAGGTGGGAACTGACAAAAAAGGCTTACGTTTTTCTGTCGTCAAAGAATAGTATTGAACGTATACTAGTAGTTGTATGTCAAAAAAGACACTCGGATCACTGTTTGCGTTGATTGCAATCCTAGCTATTGCAGGTTTAGTGTGGAGTAATCGGTTTAATATCTATGACTGGTCGCGGTTGCGCAACTATACTGCGCCAGTGGCTGTTGCCGAACTATCAAACAACAGTGGCATGAATGATTACGGCAAACGACTTTTTTATGTTAACGAACCGCAGATATCCGACAGGCAAACATTTAATTCGGAATGCAAAACAACAGAACAGACCATTGTACTCGGGTGCTATACCGGCACAAATATTTACGTTTTTAAAGTTGAAGACGCAAAATTGAATGGTGTAGAAGAAGTTACCGCCGCTCACGAGATGCTCCATGCCGCCTATCAACGGTTATCGAAAAAAGATAAGCAGCGGATTGACGCACTTGTGCAGGACGCCTATAAGCGTGTGAATGATCCTCACTTAACTGAGGTAATGGCAAGCTATCAAAAGACAGAACCTGGCGAAGAAGCTAACGAGCTACACTCGATACTCGGTACCGAATACGCAAACTTAGGCCCCGAGCTTGAGGCGTACTATGCGAAATACTTCACCGATAGGGGCAAGGTTGTGGCACTCTCGAATAGCTACAAAAAAGTTTTTGAAGACATTAATACGCAGGTTGCAAAATACGATGCAGATTTGACGCTCCGCAAGGCGGAAATTACGCAGCGAGAAGCGGCCTTAGATGCTAAGGGAAAGCAGCTCGAAGCCCAAAAACTGCAGATGGATACTCAACTACGTTCCGGACAAACCAAAGCATATAATGCACAAGTTTCATCGTATAACGCATCTGTTAGCGCCTACAATGCAGAGGTTGCCAACGTTAAGGTGCTTATAGACGAATACAACAAAATAGTAGAACAACGAAACAATCTTGCCGTACAGCAACAGGGGCTTGCAAAGAGCCTTGATAGCCGTCTTGATAACATCAAATAACTACAATCTGAGACATTGCTAAATAATAACTTTGACGAATATTAAAGTTAATTTGACAAAAATGTACTTGCATTTCATAAATTTTTGCTTATAATTCGGCTTAAGTCTCGGTGGAGTTAACCAAGACGAATATTTACAATAACCATTGGAGCCCACTAAATGCCATATTTGCATTTGAAGCGCATCCACACAAACACCGCAAAAAGTCCAAAACGTCCACTATTTATCGCGGCGACAGGCGCTTTTTCGCGCCCTCTTTCAAAGGTTAACTCCCAAAAACAGCGTCTCATGGCGCTGTTTTTTATTGTTGCATTTGTAGCATCGTTCTTGCTACCTATTGCTACGAATGTTAATAAGGCGGTTGCCGAAAACGGGAAATCAAAGCCTTTATCTGCCAGCCAAAAATCTGCCCAAGACCAGAAAATAACGCAGGCCGCTGATATGAGTAGTATTCCAGAGAGTGCAAAACAAGAAGATACTATTAATCCTTCTGATGTTGGCAAAAGCATTACTTCAGAGCACCAAAAATCTGCGAGGAAAATTGACACAGGTAAACTGGAAGCTGTCGATGCAAAGACAAACCAGCAGACGTTAGCCGACGGTACACTGGCAAAACGGATTGGTGCGACATCTACAAATGATAAGACGTCATCAGGCTGGCAAAAACATGATAACTCGACAAGTAGTGATACAAACTACGCCAAAAATCGTAAGCAAAGCGAAAGTATCCTGCAAAAAATACTCCCTGGTTCTTCGCAACCTACCGCGCTAAATGCAAAAACATCCGAGCTGTCTGTACAACTGCAGACGCTCATGGATGGTGACGGTATGCTTGTGAGTGACGGAGTAAAAAGCGTGCGTTTTGTGCCAATTGGTACATCAGACAAAGTAATCCCTAAAGAAGTTACAGATAAGGGGCGGAACTACATTGCATATAAAGATGCCTGGAATGGCATTGATTTGCAGTACGATATCAGCCCGGAATCAATCAAAGAATCAATTGTTATAAAGAATGCTTCGGCTGCAAACACATATATGTTTAAGGTTCTTGGAGGCGAGCTTGTAGATGCAGGTGACGGTTATTGGGCGGTTAAAGATTCGAAAATCAACATCGCCCCTTTTACGGTTAGTGTTTGGGGTGAGGGCCCGATGAGTAATCCACCAATCAAAGTCACCTACAAAAACGGTTTCTTTGTGGTACAAGTTCTGCCAAGCTGGTTGAGCTCTTTGCCAAAGACGAGCTTTCCGGTGGTAGTCGACCCAAGTTTTGGGGCGTGGCGTAGAGGGGTAAACAACAACAGCAATAGTTATGTCGATTACAAGTCTGACGGCTACGTGTGTTCTAGTGCAAACTGTTGGATGTATACAGGTTCATTAAACCAAGCTGGTGCCGGTAAGAGACTTTGGCATACCGGATTTCAAATCCCTTACGGTGATGCGAACGGTCGCTACATTGAGTCTGCATGGCTACATACCAATATGCGCCTTGGTACAGCAAGTTGGGTAGGCTATACCGATACTCGCTGGATGTATGTTACATGGCTACCTGCGTTTAATTACAATAACGGAGGCGGTGCGCCAGTTGTCCAATTCCAGATGGCAACGGATGGATGGGCAGATATTGCACCAATCTTTAGATGGCTACAAAGCCGTGGTGACTATGGTGGTTGGCTAATGATTTATGGCGAAGAATGGAACACAACGAGCTTTAAACAACTTGACCCATACGGCACCTTTGTAGATATGTATCTCGTAGACTACAACAAACAACCAACCGCACCGACCCCAATAGTGCCTGCCTTACCTGCCAATAGTTCGGGCAACCCTCAGATTCTAACGAGCACTCAGCCTTCGTTTAAAATGGGAGCAAGTGGTGACGGTAATGGCGATACACTTAAATATTGGTTTAGGGTTATGACATCGAAACCAGTAGATTGTTGGAATCCGGCTAGCATTTTAGTCGATTCGCAATTAGTACCAGCTACGCAGTGGACTGTACCTGACGGAGTGCTTGACGATGGTCAGACGTATTGGTTCTGCGGTTATGTATTTGATAACGCCGATGTCACAACTCACTATGCAAGGGGTGGTGACTATTGGAACGTGACACAACCAATACCATTTAAAGTAGACTTGCGAACGGGTAAAAATAATTCTCAGGTATACGACGAAGTCGCAGGCACATCAGTTAACTTGGTAACGGGTAACCTTACGACTAGTGTAGGCTCTAACACTATGAATGCGCTTGGCGGGGCGATGGGTATAAATTTGGATTACAATTCGCCTGTTATGAGTCAAAAAGGGCTTGATGCAACGTATTACAATGCGCCAGGCGGAGATGCTACAAAAGTTGGCCTAACGCGTGTTGATGCAAATATTGACTTTGATTGGGGGCTATCAAGCCCGCAGCCAGGGACAATTGTCGCGGATAACTTTGCGGCTAATTGGACTGGATATTTCGTGGCCCCTAAGACGGGAAAGTACTATTTTGGTTCAACCCGCGATGACAAAATGTCCGCGGCTATTAACGGAACGCTTGTGTTCGACTACACCGCTCCCGGAAGTAGTTGGGGGGACACTGTTGGCATTGATTTGGTCGAAGGCCAAGCCGTTCCACTTAATGCATGGATGATTGAATATGGTGGCGGCGCACAGGCAAAGATGTGGGTTCGGGCTAAAGATACCTCAGGAGCTGTCATTATCAGCGACCGCGTTATTCCAAACGACTGGTTACGCACTGGCTTGAAAGCAACTAAACCTAATGCTGGTTTGACCGGTCGTTATTACAAGCTGAACGACGGCGAGGGCTTCGCAGTTCCTCAAGCAAGGGCACCATTTATGACGCGTCAAGACAAAGTTATGCAATTCAACTGGGGAACAGGCGAGTTCTTGCCAGGCTCGGGAATTGCAGATAGGGTCGTGACTCGATGGTCGGGCTATATCACGGTTCCGCAAACAACAGATTATCAGTTTTGTATCGGGGCCGATGATGGCTTTAGGTTGTATCTTGACGATGCGCTGTATGCAGATTACTGGAGGGATCAGGGCGTAACCGCAAATCAGTGTGGGGCATTACTGCGACTAGCAGAGGGGACAACTCGAAAAGTTACGATTGACTACTATGAGAATGGCAGTGGTGCAGCCATGCAGTTCTATGTTAAATGGCTTAACGCTACCCGAAGCGAAACGGTACCAAGTAGTTGGCTTACTACAGGAGCAAATACATTGCCAGAAGGCTGGACGATGGGCATCGACCCTACTGGTAGTATTGCCTACGAGAGGCTTAAGGCGACGTCAACTGGCGCCTTAATCTATGACTCTAACGGCGATACGCATGAGTATACATGGACGGGCAGCGCATATAAGCCACCCGTAAACGAATACGGCTATCTTGCACGCAATGCAGACGGTACTTTTGTGCTACTTGATAGTGATGGCAGGACATATGATTTTGGTACGGATGGTTTACTAAAAACAGTGACGACTCCAACTGATGATTTACGACTAGCGGCATTGCGTTATGAATATGGTGGCTCGCCGGCTCACGTAACAAAGATCATTGATGGTGTAGATATTAGCCGAAACTTGCGTGTGTACTATGGCGGCGATAGTCAGTGTAATTCTCCGAATAATGCTCCTGATGGCTTAGTGCGCGCTCCGGCTGGAATGTTGTGTCGGACAGAGACTACCGATAATAACTTTACAAATTTCTGGTACAAAAAAGTAGTCATTAATAACCAGGAAGTCTATAGGTTATCGCAACTCGCAACGAGTGGTGGTATCAGGCAAGATATCGGATATGACACCAACGGAAGAATTGTACAACTCAAAGGTAGCACCGCCAATGATGTCGTAGATGCTGGCGTGCGCGCAAATGACGACACCGTAACGACGCAGTTTGTCTACGACAGTATTGGGCGTGTCGAGCAGGTAGTTATGCCTTCGGCCTCTAGTGGAGGAGTGAGGGGAATACATACATATAGGTATGTGCCAAACTCTACTTTATTAGGGACAGGCGATGAGAAAGAAAAGGTCGTTGGCTTTGCAGAGATGACTGATGGCTACACGTCAGCTAAGGATGCAAACGATAAATGGGTTATCACGAAATCTTCAATGCCGAACGGATACGCACAACGAGTGGAATACGATTCATTGTTGCGCCCAGTTCGTACCATGGCCAAGGATGGTCTCGTGTCTACCCGTACATGGGATAGCACAAAAGACTTATTGTATGCGTCTACGGATCCAACCGGTCTGAAATCAACGACCATTTACGATGCGAATGATTTGCCAATTGAATCATACGGTCCGGCGCCAAGTGGATGGTTTGGGACGAACCTAAAACCACTTGTCGAAAACGAGAACAAAGTTCCGCGCACAAGCACGAAGTATGATGAAGGTTTTAAGGGCCCTGCAGTGGCATGGTATGACTATTCTTCGGCTAACGGCGGATCCTTTGTTGGAGCTTCAAAGTATCACCAGACTGGCTTTGACAGCCAGCAGCCGGACTTGTTTTGGCAAGATTCAAACTATCGGGCTGCGCCGATTACAAAATCAACTAGCGCAACTGGTGTAGGATTTATTGCAACAGGCGTACTGGTATTGCCCGCAAATGCAAGCTATACCTTCCAGATTAACCACGAAGATGCCGCCAGACTTTATATCGACGATAAACTTGTCATAGATGACTGGGCAAACCGGGGGACTGCTATCAAGATGAGCTACTCGGCGGCAATAACGCTTGAAGCCAACAAACCCTATAGGTTTAAGTATGACTATGCCAACGTCGGTAATGACTACATGGCATTTAGTATGAGAATAAAGGGAGGCGGCCTGGATCTTTCTACGGGCAATCCGTTCTGGTCGAATGTTATGAGGCCGGCATATAACCTCGTAACCTCGACAACGACCTATGATAGTCAAACTTCGAATGTCACGCTAAAAAAAGATTATGGTTCGCAACCAGAACTTGGCCAAGAAAAATCAATCACTGCTGACGCTGGCGGGCTAAATCTTACAAGCTCAATTGCTTACGAGCCATACCAAGCAGGGAGCTTAATGCGCCAAACAGCCAAGACCCTACCTGGCGGAAATAGCTATGCGTATCAGTATTATCGTGCAACAGAAGACGTAATTGCTAACCCTTGTGACGCAAACAGTATTGCCGTTAGCCAGGCTGGATTTGCTAAAGGTAAGGCTGAGCCTGACCCTGATGGCGCAGGTCCATTAACGTCGCGCACCAGCGAATCGGTGTATGATGCCTCGGGTCGCGTAGTAGCAACAAGGTTTAATAACGATGCATGGACTTGTACCCGTCTTGATGCTAGAGGCCGGATTGTTCAGATGGTTTCGCCTACGGTTAATGGAAGGCCTGGGCGCACCATCAGTAATAACTTTGCGCACAATGGTAATCCACTCATTACTGCCCAGACGGACAGTGTTACGGGCACGAGTATCAGTGAATCTGATTTGCTTGGCAGGCCTGTCAAGGTAACCGATAGTTTTGGATATGAGACTACTATCAATCGCGATAACTTTGGTCACATTGTGTCAATCGTATCTATAAAAGGTTCAGAATCGTATCTATATGATTCTCTCGATAGGCCAACGAGTTACTCGATAGACGGAAAGATATATGCGTCAACAAGCTATGATCAATTTGGCCGAATTCTGAATGTTGAATATCCGCAGGCGCAGGCCAACGGAACAAACATGAAACTTACCCAGGTTAAACGTGACGCCATGCAACAGAATTCGGGAGCAACATTTAGCCTTAGCGATGGTAAGCAATTTGATGAAACTGTCACATCATCATTGCAATCAGGTATAGTGCTTAATTACGCGAATAGCTTTGATGGCAAAACCGGAGGGGCAACCTATGGATATGACACAGGCGGTAGGCTAACGAGTACATCCGTCGATAATATGCTGTATCAGTATGGATTTGGAGCACAAGACTCGAGCTGTAGTAGCTTGACCGGCTATAATGCCAACGCCAATAAGAATGGCAACAGAACATCCTATACAGTGACAAATAACACTACAAGTGTCACCACGACGGTAAACAGCTGTTACGATAGCGCCGATAGGCTGATTAGTTCGAGCGATGGGCAAATAGGCACTCCTGTTTATGACGATCATGGCAATATTACCGAGCTTGCTGGTGCTGGTACGCCGATTTCATTTGGATACACTGCTGACGATCAGAATATCTCGATTACGCAAGGTCAAAACCGTGTCGAGTACACCAAAACTGTCAGCGGCAGTGTCCTTGTAAAAAAAGAATTCAGAAACGGCGTACTTGATAAGATATATCGAAATAGCTCGAGTGTAATGCTTACGTGCAACGTACAAGATGAAAATCAGTGCGCAATAGCCGATAAGTATGTTTCGTTACCTGGTGGTGTAGGGCTGACCATTAACACCACCGATACGTATTCTATAAAGAATTTCCATGGCGACACCGCTATAACTGTTGGCAAAGATGGGACTGCCACAAGTGCAGTTTACCTTTATGATCCGTTTGGCTTACCTATCGCATCGACAACTTTTGGCACTAGTGGGAATCCAACAAATGCAAGTAACGAAGGTATGGGCTGGGCGGCAAACCCTGCCCGTAAGTCAGAAAGCATGTTTAGCATCCCAATAATCCAAATGGGTGCACGCGTATACTTGCCTACGCTAGGCAGGTTCCTACAGGTAGACCCTGTTGAGGGCGGCACGCCGAATAGCTACTCATACGTACTAGACCCAGTCAATTATGCGGATTATAACGGGATGTGGAGTGTCAAGAAATGGTTTAACGGGCTACCATCGTGGGGCAAGGCTGTTGTAGTGGCCGTAGCAGTAGTTGTTGCAGTAGCGGCAGTAGCGGCGTGTATTGCATTCTGCGCCGCGGCAGCTGGAGCAATCGCAGCGAGTGCCCCATATATTACTGCGGCGGCTCTAGTTGCAAGAAGCTCTGGTGCAATCATTTCAACTGGCAGTAGAGCGTTGAGCTCTGGCGGCAAGGTTGTAACAGCAGTAAAAAATTGGTTCTCGACGCCGACCGCAGCACAAATAGCTCCCCATGCTTCTGAAGCTGAAGGAAAAGTTGCCACTGCATTTGAAAAGTACGCCGACGGTATGGTGCGATCAAATACAGTACAAAATACAACGAGGGTCGATTCGGTATTGCGACCTGGGAGATATCGTGTTCCTGACACACTTAATTCTCGAGTTCTTGGCGAGACTAAGAATGTTCAATATCAAACATATACCAATCAAATTCGCGACTACGTTAGTATTAGCCAAAGGGATAACCTCTCCTTTATTTTAAAAATCAATTCCGACGCACGGCTATCGGGCCCTCTTGAAGACGCAGCTAGTAACGGTTTACTGACAATTACAAAGTATTAAGTGTATGCTATTAACAACCATGAACAATATTCCGCATGAACTTGAGCAAAAATATATACGAGACGCAATCTCGGCGGCTGCCGACCTCGGTTTCGAACTAAATGTTGACAAAAACTGTCTGGTGACGATTGACGCCATAGCGCTTGACCTGAACAGCAGACTTAATTCGATATATGCAAGTCGGGACCCTGAGCTCTTATTGAGTAGTATTGCAATTAAAAATGCAGCCGTAATCGTGAGTTTCCTTAGAAAAAATGATATCGATGGTGACTGGTTTCAGGATGACGAAACAGTAGGTAGTAATACCTATCCGTATGTGCTGAAAGATGGTTATACAATTTTCCCTATGGCTTGGGTGATGAAGCGAATTCTTGATGGCGAGAAAGAGTCAATTCCTGAAAAATTCTCAAGTTTAAAGAAAGCACTTATATAGCCAGTTGCACCACTGTTATTAATCAAATGAGAATGCTCGCTGACTTAAAAGAAATCCATTCTGAAAGAACTAGATAATGATTGTAGCCTTGGCTAATGAAACGCAGGAATATCCGATAGAAAGTAACCATTTTTACTTGGTTACGGCAATTATTGCCAATGAGAAGGGCGGAGAGGTTCTAGCGGTGATGCGTGGTCCTGATGACACGTATCCGTATCCTATTAATGCGTCCGATTTGCAAGTTATTGATGATTGGGTGCCAGAAGACTGGGTTACGTCGCACCACGAAGCATCAGGTGACATTACTTCGTTCCCCGAGTGGGCAAATAACCCTATGTTCTATGAGACACTTGATGACCCTCAAAACAACAATTACGCTCAGGCGCAAGCAAATCTTTCCCGTGAGTATCAACGACAGATTTCTCACTATGTAAGCGAGATTTTCGGCAATTACGAAAAAGCTTGCGATATACTCAGAGCGGATATTGCAAACACGTATAAAAATAAGGGTTGGGAAATATCGCAAGTTGAAGATCGGGCTAATGACGTAATCAAAGATATCAATAGTATTTTTGCCTACAAGACTCGCTAAAGGATAACCACCAGAAAGACGCAAGTGCAGTCGATATTTTCAAAGGCAGAGAAACAGGCTATCTCTAATCAGCATCAAACTTGGTTAAAAGAGAATTCGGCTTTGGTTTCTGAAATGGACACTAGATTTAGCACAGTTCTTGCTGCCGTGCATAGTGTTAATTCGACAGTAGAGCATTACCTTGATATTCAGATGTATTGTATTGGCGATAAGCAGGTTGCAGATATAATTGCTTCCCACCTAGGGCCAGAATTACCAAATGACGATTATATTGAGCTCGCCACCTTATTAAGCCAAGTGTACAAAGAAGGTTACAACAAAGTGTTCTTGCGGGCACTAGAGTTAGCAGACCCAAACGATAATCTCATTATTGACTTTCTAGCCCAAGGGCTTACAAAACTTGATAGTGACGAACTAAATATGTTGCGTGAAATTGTCGAATCTGGCAAAAAGAATCAGAGATTCACGAAGTATTTATCGTAATCCGGAACGTAGTATCAATACTAAATTTTGAGATGTCATTGTTGATGACAGGCCACCTCGTGTATATAAAATGCAGTATTTTCTTTAACATAAGCGGTATAGCTATAAAATAAAAAAATGTATTTGCAAATGTCATGTATGCGAGTATAGTAATTTTTAACAGAGTGCATTGATGGTTACGCGGTATCTTGGTCGCCAAGCGTAATCGGAGCAAGTGGCGAAACCTCCTCTGCGGAGTTTGAATAATAGAAAACACAACTAGCCTAGCTTCCCAAAAAAAGGGACAAAATAGGCTGGCTGTCTTTTTGCAATTTAAAGGAGGCGGTTATGCAGCTGCGAGCAAAGAACCCATTGAATAGGGCACGGTGGATATTATTAAGTTTACTGTTTGTGGTCGCTCAGTTTGGGCCATTGACGACTTTAGCGGGGACGGCGCATGCTGCTTCTCCCGTCGCGAATCCATCACTTGCAAGAGCGTGTGGCCTCGATATAGCTATAGTTATCGATAATTCTACAAGTATTAGCACTAATGAAATGAACTCATTCAAAAGTGCACTAAAAGCATTTACAAATGCGCTGAGCGGCACTCCTACGCAGTTTTCTGTGACACGTTTCGCAACAAGTGCAACAGTGCTCCAAAACTTCACCAGCGACGTAACGACGGCAAACAATGCAATTGATTCAGTCTCTACTGGTGGCGGCTATACCAACTGGGAAGATGGCCTTATTAAGGCAAATAGTACTTTTGCCTCTGGGACGTCAAACCCAAACCTTGTTATTTTTGCTACTGACGGAGATCCAACGACTAGCAACACAGTTGGTGGGATTGATTCAGGTCAACCAAATGCGCATCTTGACCCAGCGATTGTTGCCGCTAATACAATCAAGAACGGCGGAACTCGTATGCTTGCGATGGGCATTGGGGTATCGGGCGGTTCACTTGATCGTCTAAAGGCTATCTCTGGTCCAAGTGCTAACACTGGCAATGTTCTAACATCTGATGTAATCACAACCGATTTTGCACAATTGGCTACCAGCCTTGCAACTTTCGCAAGCCAAACTTGTGGCGGTACGGTCACTACAACTAAGTACATTGATGCTGATGGTAATGCAAATACTACCAATGATCAGACTCTTGCCGGTGCGGGCTGGGAGTTTGATGTCAATGGTGGCTCTAATCCAGCTGCCTCGCAAACTGATGCCCAGGGCAAGACTCCTGCTGTCAAAGTTGACGCTGCTTCGGGGTACTCAGTAAATGAGACCCAAAAAGCTGGCTACACTCTTTTATCTGCTAGCTGTACAGGGGCTGCAAATAATGGTTCAAAGAATGGCAACGCAGTAACAGGTATCCAAATTGCCTCAAACAACATCGTTTCATGCAAGTTTGTAAACTCAGCTACAAAGGGAACACTTGTAGTAAATAAGGTTGTTCACAATAACCATGGTGGTACTAAGACTCCTGGAAACTTTAGTTTCGTAGTAAATGGCCAGACGTACACATTCAACGGGAACGGTACAAACTCGATTGTTTTGCCTACCGGAACATACACGGTTGATGAGGTAAACCCTAACACGGGTGGGTACCAGATGACGTCCAATACATGTAGCAACGTTGTTGTTTCGCACAACCAGACAACAAACTGCACAATTACAAATGACGATGTAACTCCAAAGCTGATTATCAAAAAACATGTCGTTAATGATAACGGCGGCACTAAAGTTGCTGGAAACTTTACCATGAAGGTAACAGGAACAAATGTTAGTAACACAAGTTTTGCAGGTGACGAGCAGGGCACAACGGTAACATTAAATCCTGGTTCATACACGGTTGATGAAACTGTAGATAATGAGTATGTCAAATCTTTAGGAGCTGACTGCTCAGGTTCGATTGCACTTGGAGAAACGAAAACGTGTATTGTTACAAATGACGACAAAGCTGCGGGGCTTACGTTAGTAAAGAGCCTAATCAAGGATAACGGTGGAACAGCGAATGCAACTGATTGGACGCTTAAGGCAACGGGTACGCTTGCTTTGCCAACGAACCTTTCGGGTGCTACCGGCACTGCTGGTGCAACAAGCGGTTCAAACTTCAAGGCAGATACCTATACACTTAGTGAAACAGGTGGTCCTAGTGGTTATACCGCAAGTGCCTGGACATGTACTAATGGCGTGACAGTAGTTAGTAGCAAAATTACTCTTACGAATGGAAAAACTACTGTTTGTACGATTGTGAATGATGATGACACTCCTGCGCTCACGCTCGTTAAAAAGCTTGGCGAAACCTATGGAAGCAAAGTTGATCCATCAAACTGGACGCTAACAGCAACCGGTACTGGAAATAACCCAACGAACCTTTCGGGTGCTACCGGCACTGCTGGTGCAACAAGCGGTTCAAACTTCAAGGCAGATACCTATACATTTGGTGAAACTGGCGGCCCTAGTGGCTTTACTGCTAGCCAATGGTCATGCGTCAATAATGTAACTCAGCAGACTACAACAATTAGTTCAGCACTTGCGATTGCACTTGGCCAAAGCTTTACCTGCACCATTACCAATTCTGGTGTGCAGCCTAAATTAACGGTTATAAAGCACGTTGAAAACGGTAAAAGTGGAGGAACGGGCGAGGCTAGTGACTTTACTATGTATGTCGACGGTACTAATGTATCCGATGAAGAATTTGATGGTAGCGAGACAGGTACGAAATTGACTCTAAATGTTGGCGAGTACGAAGTAAGCGAAGGTAGCCATGATGGCTATAATGTTACGTATTCCGAAGATTGTGAAGGCACAATATCACTAGGTGACGACAAGACCTGTACAGTTACGAATACGGCAATCGCACCAACGCTTACCCTGAAGAAGCAGGTGATCAATAACAATAGCGGCGAAAGCAGCCCAAGTGATTGGACATTAACCGCAACTCCTTCTGATGACGAAGATGGTGCAGACACTATTAGTGGCAATGGCGAAGATGGCGTTGTCGAAGAAACTGCTGTTGCAAATGTTGCCTATGCGTTGTCAGAGCAGGGTCCAACTGGCTATGCTGCAGGTACATGGTGGTGTAATGATGGCGAACAAGATGGCAACGTTATAACACTAGCACTCGGCGAAAATGTAACCTGTTATATCACGAATAATGACAACCAGAATCCTGGCCTAGAGGTTTACAAATATGGCCCTGACGTAGCTCACGAAGGGGATACAGTTGCTTATAGCTTCTGGGTATACAACTCTGGAGATACCTATATCGATAATCTGAGTGTTGTTGATGATATTGCTGGTACGGCAGATTGTTATGGTGTTACGTCACTATATCCCGGCGACTGGGTCTACTGCAGTGTTGAGTACACAATTCCAGCTCCACAGGTAGCTAACGTCGAAAATACGGTTACTTCATGTGGTGATTACTATGGTGATCGATGGAACGAAGGTCGTGAATATGGTTACAGCGAAGAAGAAGGTACGCAAGTTTGCGCAACCGATACGCACACATTAGACGTGCTTCATCCCGCAATTAAGGTTGTTAAAGCAGGTCCAACAACTGCAAAGGTTGGCGATGTAGTTACCTATACGTTTACCGTTACAAATGCTGGCGACGAGCCACTTGAAGGCATTGCTGTATCAGATAATATTGCCGGTAATGGCGTGTATCAGTCTGGTGATACCAACAGCGACAACAAGTTAGATGTTACTGAAACATGGATATACACTGCTAAATACACTGTTCCATCAGGTAGCGAAGGCAAGCAGATAACTAATACCGTAACGTCTTGCGGTTTTGAGCCTCAGCTCGAGGAATCAAACCCTGAAATCAGTATCTTAAAGATTAATACTGATGCAATTAACGTGCCAAAGAACGATGCCATAAAGGTATGTGCAACCGATACGCATACACTCAATGTCGAAAAACCAGCCGAACTTGTTAACACTGGTTCTGGTAGCGCGATTTCAGCAAGCTGGTTTATCACAGCAATCATGCTTGGCGGTGTGTTTATCGCAACTCGTACGCGTACTGTAAAGAAATAAGTTATATACTAAGGTCAAATGACACACAGGGACATTAATAACTGTCTATCAGTATTCGTGGTGGTGCTAGCAATCTATATTTTGCTAGCACCGTTCTTGCCACAGTTAGACTATATCTTTAATGGCCCGCAATCGGTTGCTGCACCTGCCTATGCCGTACAAAGCGGTGCCCAGACAACATCAAGCAATACGACATCTGGCACTCCCAGCCAGGCTACATCTGAAAATCAATTGTATATTCCGAGCATCGGGGCACTTGCGCCAATCATAGAAGGAACCGATAAAAATACCGTCGACAAAGGCTTGTGGCATCGGCCAGCAACCGCAACGCCTGATGCTATAGGCAATATGGTAGTTGTTGGCCATAGGTTTTCGTATAACCATGGAGTTGTGCAGCCTTTTTATCATCTCGATAAATTGAAAGTTGGTGAAAAAATATACCTGCAGTGGAATGGCAAGACGTTTGTATACACCGTTAAGTCAGCAAAAGTTGTCAAGGCAACAGAGGTTAGTGTAGAGGCGCCAACGGCAAACGCACAACTGACACTGTACACCTGTACGCCAATATGGAACCCTGTTGAGCGACTTGTGATTACGGCACTCCCAGAAGGGCAAAAATGATGAATCAAGAGTGGAAACGCACGATTATTTTGGCTGGACTACTTGTTGTCGGTGTATGCTATGTGATTTACATGACAACAATCCAAACCCCTGTCCACTAGGACGTGTTAGAATGCCTAAATGCTAACCAGTCTCGAATCACTAGCCTCTAGTCTTGCCACTAGTGGCTTTAATAAGAAAAAGCTAAAGGAATACCGAGTACCATCACAGTTTAAAGAGTACTGGCCTGAAATTGATCTTGCGCCGCTATGCGACAAAGCCGAGGTTAAAGGTGTGCTTATGTTCGAGGCTACAGGACAGCTCCAGGCGGTTATGTATGAGCTAAAAAAGATTAAACCTGGTTTGAGTGGTGCATCAAAACCTATAATCTGTGATTTTTGTTTCACTATGCAACCTCGCAATCAAACTGCGCTTATTACGTTTACCCTAAACCGCGAAAAAACTAAAACAGTTGCCTATTATTGCTGCGCTGATTTGCAGTGTAGCCTCCATGTGCGAGGTTTGACAGAAGCCGCCCTGCGTTCCAAAAGCCAATTGCGCGAGGACATTTCACCCGAAGCGAGGGTCACACGTTTTATCCATAAGACCCAAGCAATATTTAGCACAAATAACTCAGTACTCGTTAGCAGTCAGTAATCTGTTAAACTAAAGTAATGGCGAAAGCGAAAGTAGCGTATGTTTGTAGTGCCTGCGGCGCAAATCATACGAGTTGGGCAGGTAAATGTAGTATTTGTGGTGCATGGAACACGCTCGAACAGCAAATTGACGTTCGAGGTGGCACCAAAACAGAACAAGCACTAGCAAGTGGTAATGTTTTAAAGCCCGTTACCCTCGATAAGAAAGCCGCCAAGCCTACGGGTCGGCTAAGCCTCGGCATTCCTGATATCGACGAGGTATTGGGCGGCGGTGTTGTACCGGGTAGCGTTGTATTAATAGCTGGGCAACCTGGTATTGGGAAAAGTACCCTGTTACTGCAACTAGCCTATAATGCGGCAAAAAAAGTAAACGTATTATATGTCAGTGGCGAAGAGTCGCCAGAACAAGTTAGCCTGCGCGGCCAGCGTTTAAAGGCAGAGCACGAGAATTTGCAGCTTGCAAGTAGCACGAGTGCTAATGATATTGCTGCAACCATCGCAAGTGATGCCTACGACTTGGTAATCGTAGACTCAATTCAAACGATAGCTGCAGCCGAGATTACCGGTGTACCAGGTAGCGTTAGCCAAGTTACCAACAGCACGCAACTATTAACCGTCGCAGCTAAACAGGCAAAAACAGCACTTATTTTAGTCGGCCATGTCACAAAAGAAGGGAGCATTGCCGGGCCAAAAGTACTTGAGCACGCAGTTGATGTGGTATTGCAGCTCGAGGGGGATCGCTACGGTGGCTTTAGAGTGCTACGTGGTATCAAGAACAGGTTCGGGTCTACGAACGAAGCAGCTATACTGGAAATGGTCGACACAGGCCTTAAGGTTGTTGACAATCCATCAGCGGCACTTTTGGCGGAGCGGCAGCTTAGTGATGGCTCAATTGTGCTGGCGACACTAGAGGGAACTCGTCCGATTTTGGTAGAAGTGCAGGCACTCGTTAACACGACGAGCTACGGCTACCCAAAGCGTGCAGCAGCAGGTATTGATTTAAACAGGCTAAATTTATTAGTTGCCATGCTCGAGCGCCGCACAAAACTAAAACTAGCCGACAAAGACATTTATATTAATATAGTTGGTGGTATGAAAATAACCGAGCCTGCCGCCGACTTAGCCATTTGTATGGCAATCGCCTCGGCTGCAAAAGGAATGCAGCTTAAAACAGATGCAGTTGTGTTTGGCGAAGTAGGTTTAAGCGGTGAAATCCGCCATGTGCCATGGGCGGATAAGCGCCTTGCCGAAGCCAAAAAACTCGGATTTACCGATGCAATCGGGCCAAAAATTAATGGTTCTAAGCCACCGACGTGGTTGCATCAGATGCGCGATGTACGTAGCGCGCTCAATACTTTTTTATCTAAAGACTCATAAAGGACATATATGTTAGAAATAATTCAATCGATTGCCATTGTTGCAATCGGAGCCGTGGTAGTAACTAAAGAGTTTCCACGACTCATCCCATCAAAAAATAAGCAAAAGGTCGCACTTCTTGATAGTTGTGCACTTATCGACGGCAGGGTAGTAGAGCTCGCAAAAGCTGGTTTTGTACCATACGAGCTTGCTGTGCCAGAATTTATTGTCGCCGAGCTGCAATTTTTAGCAGACGGTAGTGATTCTCACAAGCGCGAACGCGCCCGCTTTGGACTCGAAGTTGTGCAACAGCTTCAGCGCGAGCCAGAGATATCAGTGCATATCGAACGTACCAAAGTGCAGGCTAAAACTACCGATGACAAACTTGTAAAGCTAGCCAAAAAAATTAGTGCAGATTTATTCACGACCGATTTTAATCTTAACCAAGTTGCAAGCATCGAAGGTGTGCGCGTATTGAATGTTAACGAACTATCGCACGCCTTGCGCCCTGTAGCGTTACCTGGTGAAGGTTTTGATGTGAAAGTCGTACAACCGGGTAGCAACCGCGACCAGGGCGTAGGATACATGGAAGACGGCACCATGATTGTGATTGATGGTGCCCGCAATGATATTGGAAAATCAGTGAAAGTACGCATTACGCGCACACATCAGACTATTGCGGGTAAAATGCTATTTGCAACAAAGCTTTCCGAGCCAGTGGCGCATGTATCAAAGCCAGTCGAAGAACTCGTTCGTCAGCCTGCCCAGCGCCCGCGTCGCGCACCGGCACCACGCCCAGCTACACCAAAACCTCGTGTTGGTGGGGTACCGCCAAAACGTGCTCCGCAACAACGATATCGAAAGTCTGCGCAAAACAACCCAAACTCGCAGCGACCACGCAGCAAAAGTGAGCGCGAGGCATCGCTACTCAATGCCATTGATGAAATGGCAGATAAGTAACCTACACCTGTAAACAATAGTAAAAACTCCGCTAGCGATAGCGGAGTTTTTACTACATTACGTTTCTATTATGGGGTTAGTGTTTTCGGCTCTGATGTTGCGTCGTAGAGCACACTATCGATTACTTGTGCCGTAACTTGCACGGGGTCCGTACCTGATACGGTATAGGTAACGGCAGGTGTTGTTCCACTTGTCGTTATGTCGACAGAACCACCGTCGATGATATTGCCGTTAACCTTGAAGTTTACGGTTGTCAGTGGGTTCTTGCCCTGTACGACGGTTGCCGTCAATTTGTAGACTCCTGGCGACACAAGTGTTGTCGTAAGGGAAGCTGTTGGTTTGTCTGCAGGGTCACAGGTGTGTACATCATCTTTATCAGTTGGAATAGCTCCGCCAGCCGCACCGTAGCGTGCCTGCACGGGTCCAATCCAGTTTTTGTACATCGGATCACTGGTTGGCAGCTCAGACCGCAAACCACCACCGGTGATTGATTGCTTGGCTAACTCTGGAGTACATTCAGTTGCAAGTTTTTTAGAAACGGTATCGATTTCAGCCTTCTTTGAGCTATCAGGGTATTGTGCCTGATACCAGCTCGGGAAGATATCGCAGTTACCGCCACTCGTTGTTGCATAGCCAGTTGTTTGGTTGATACAAACAGTTTTGATACCAGCAGGCTTGGTAAAGCCAGAACCTTGTGTGTAACCAAGTGTTTGGTTGGCTTCGGTCATAAAGCGGTTCCAGGCTGGCCCAAGAATGGTATCGGTAAAGTTATACTGCGCTTTATTATCGTTTTGGCGGCCCATCCACATACCAAAGGTTAGCTTATTGGTGTAGCCCATGAGCCAACCATTATCTTTGTTGTTTGTGGTACCGGTTTTAAGTGCAGTTTTCCAACCGTTATTCAGGCGATATGAGTTACCAAAATAGCTTGTTTTAGGGTCGCTCATCATGTCGGCAACAATGTATGCAATTTGCGGATCAACGACTTGTTCGCCGGCGGTGTCTTTCCACTCGCTGATTATCTTATCTTTCGCGTCGGTTACTTTTAGGATGTAGGTTTGTGGCTTGTATTTACCGCCGCGGGCAAAAGTAGAAAAGCCATTTACGTGTTCGTCGAGCCTAATTTCGCTACCGTCACCGATTGCTGCCGAAAGGCCACAATTTGGCTCACAGGATGTTCCGCTAATAACACCCATTTTCTTGGCAAGGTCAATGGTGTTTTGGACGCCCGCGATGTAAGTTGCTTTAATTGCAGGAATGTTACGCGAGCCACCAAGTGCTTGGCGCATGCTCATTGCGCCCGGCTGGCGAAGGTCGTAGTCATCTGGTGAATAGCCAAAGCCAAAATTCGTCTTTAAGTCATAGAATGTACTACCTGCGCCCCAGCTCTTGTTTTGCGTCATAAGTGATGCGTAGTCATATGGCTTCATGGTTGAGCCTGGGCTACGAGGGGTTGTAGCCATGTTGTTTTGTCCATAGCCAGGGTAGTCAAAGCCACGACCACCAACAAGTGCAAGCACCTGACCCGTTTGAGCATCTGCAGCTACAACGGCCATGTTGTCGGCGTTGTTGCGGGTAACTTTTGGCATCGTATCTGCCACAACTGCCTCGGCACTCTTTTGTAAACGTAAATCAAGGGTTGTGATTACCTTATAGCCAAGTTTTTGTACGTTTGAGGCGCCATATTTAGATTCAAGCTGTTCTTGAACTTCGAGCACAAAGTACGGTGCAATAATATCTTTATATTTGCTACGACTTGTCGATAGCTTGGCAAGCGTATCAACCTTCTTGGCTGCTTCTGCTTCGCTCTTTTTGATGTAGCCTTGTTCGGCCATGATATCGAGCACATAGTGCTGGCGTGCTATCAGCTTATCGGTGTGTTTACCGTACGGCGAGTAGTAACTTGGGGCAGGAATAATTGCAGTCATAAGTGCTGCCTCGTCGAGTGTGAGGTCCTTTGAAGGCTTGTTAAAGTACCCGCGTGATGCTGCTTCTGCTCCGTCATATGTTGAGCCAAATGGAATCTCGTTTAGGTAGGCATTCAGAATTTCATCTTTTGAATAACTGCGCTCGAGCTCGATAGACAAAATAAGTTCTTTGATTTTACGGGATATCTTTTGCTCTTGGGTTAACAGTGAGTTTTTAACAAACTGTTGCGTAATGGTCGAACCACCCTGGGTATTACCGCCACGCAAGTTATTCAAACCAGCACGCAAGATACCATCGGCGCTAAACCCGCCGTGCTTATAAAAGTTCTTATCTTCTGATGCGATTACTGCGTTACGTAAGTAGGGCGAAATTTGGTCAAACTTAACTGGATAACATTCGACATCGCCTGAACTAGCCCAAAGCAGTGTTTGCCCAGTGCGGTCGTAATAGGTAGTACTCGCACCCTGCGAACAGGTACGTAAGTCAGTAATGTTTTTAGGCAAGTCTTTACGGAAGTAGGCGAACGTTGCAAGTGTTAATACCATAAATATGGCAAAGCCTATCCCAACAACTTTAAGCGCCATAATTGCACCATCACGGCTAAACCAGAACTTGGCAAGGCGCTTAGGGTGCATACGGTAAACAAATCGCTTAACAGGATTTTTAGGTAAGGTTGCAAGATATTCTGCTCGCTTACGGGCCTTAGCATCTTTACGTGCTTTAACACGGTCGCTTACGCTCCGATTAACGCGAACACCCTTGCTGTTCTTGTCCGGCTTTTTTGTCATTCGTTTTGCTCTGTCTTTAAAAGACGAAAACGGGTTGTTATCTTTACTCATTATCCTCTTTGAAACTCACTGAATATCACTGCCTAGTATACCAAATCTGGTAGCCGAGACGTAATTATTCTTATGATTTTTTACTCATATTATTGCGTAATAGTGTGCATTTTTTTGCTGATAAGTCGCTGAGTATTCATCTGTACTGGTACACTTTATATAGTATGAATACCCAGACAAGCCTGACGGAGTTGCGTGGTGTGGGCAGCGTTGTTGCCGAACGTCTTGAGGTTATTGGTTTACGCACAGTCGGTGACTTAATCCAATATTATCCCCGGAAGTACGACGATTATTCGCATGTAATTACCATCGGTCAGTTACGGCCAGGTCTGGTAACACTCAAGGCGCATTTTAGTGAGATTAAAGAACGCCGAGTACGCAGAGGCATGCATATTACTGAAGCTGTCGCCAATGATGATACGGGTCGAGTTAAAATCGTCTGGTTTAATCAACCGTACAGGGCAAAAAATCTTCAGGCGGGCAAAAAGTATTACATTAGCGGTGAATTTGGCTTGCAGCGCGAGCGTCTACAGGTAATTAATCCAGCCATAGAGCTTGTTGGCGATGAAATGCATGCTCATACCGCTAGAATTGTGCCGACGTATCGTGAAAGCGGCCAAGTGACGTCAGTACTAATCCGTAAGTTGATATCTCAAGTGACAGGTGTTATTGCGCTATTACCCGAAACATTACCACAGTGGCTCGTTGCAGAATTTCATCTTATCCCTCATGCCGAAGCAGTTAAAAGTATGCATTTGCCACAAAGCGCAGAGGATTTGGCACAAGCCAAAGAAAGGCTTGGTTTTGAGGAGCTATTTGTTGTTATGATGGCGGCCCAGGCGAATAGGCTTGAGGCAATAAGCGCAAAAGCTGTCGCTGTACCATTTAAACAGCAAGTAGCAACTGATTTTGTTACGAAGTTACCATTTACGTTAACCGATGCACAACGGAAGAACGTATGGCAGGTATATAAGGACATTGATAGCGAAGAGCCAATGAATCGCTTGATAGAAGGCGATGTTGGGTCTGGCAAAACAGTCGTGGCAGCAATGTCTGCGCTCATGGTGGCCGAAGCAGGCTTACAAGTAGCATTTATTGCACCTACCGAGTTACTGGCGCAACAACATGCAGAAACACTTGCAAAACTCCTTGCACATAGCAAACTTGCAAACAAGCTTGCATTGCTAACGGGTAGTGTAAAGTCAAAAATGAAAGCAGAAATTAAGCAACGGCTTAAGGATAATGAGATACGCATACTAGTCGGTACGCATGCCTTATTGCAGGAATCTGTTGATTGGCACCGGCTTGGACTGGTTATCATTGATGAGCAACATCGATTTGGTGTTCAACAACGACAGAAGTTACACGCCAAAGCCGGTCATATGCCACACGTTTTATGCCTTACTGCAACCCCAATTCCGCGTAGCCTTGCACTTACTGTGTATGGCGAGCTCGATATTAGCATTCTTGATCAAGCCCCCAGTACGCGGGCTGGTGTTGATACGAGTATTGTTTCGCCAAACTCGACTGCACAAATGTATGCTTCGGTTATTGAGCAACTTAAAGCGGGCCGTCAGGCGTATGTTGTCTGCCCACTGATTGCCGAGAGCGAAGTACTTCAGGTTGCCAGCGCAGAGAAAACTTACAAAGAACTAACTCAAAAAGAATTTAAAGCCTGGCGAGTTGGTCTATTGCATGGCCGCATGAAAGCAGATGAAAAAGATGCAGTCATGCGCGCATTTGCGGCTCACGAAATTGATGTACTAGTAGCAACTACTGTGATTGAGGTAGGCGTTGATGTTGCGAACGCGACTGTTATGGTTATCCAGGCTGCGGATAGGTTTGGTCTTGCGCAACTCCATCAACTACGGGGTCGGGTAGGCCGCGCCGAGCATCGGGGGCATTGCTATTTGGTATTAAGTGACAGCAAAGCACCATCGCGCCGCATGCGAGCTATTGCCGGTACGACGAATGGTTTTGAACTAGCCGAACTTGACTTAGAAATACGAGGGCCGGGTGCAATTTACGGTACTCGCCAACATGGCTCGCTAGATTTACGGATTGCCCAATTAACAGATACAAAATTGATTGCAAAAACTCGCTTGGCGGTAAAATCTTTTCAGGCCAAAGGTGAAAACCTGCTACAATACAAGCAAATCGCTGCAAATGTGCAGCGCGCAAGTAAGCTGACCTACTTGAACTAAAATTCAGCAAAATTGAACATGTATTCAGGCTCAACACTCACTAATATTTCTGGTAACGTCATTGGCGCTCACCAAAAAATAGACCGCACCGCCCGTAAGGCGCTGCGTGATTTATTGGCGGTAGACAAAGGCTTTCCATCAAAAAAATTACTCCTACATTTTGAGGGTAAAAATGGGCCGGACAGTGCAAAAGCAAAACTGGATGGTGTGCATGCCCCATGGCATTTTTACGACCCGTTTGATCCGGACGATGGCTTGTTGCTCGAACAAATGGAAACTCATTTTAACAAGCTTGTCGAGGCACTTATAGAGAAGAATCATGAACGCTCGGCGTTTGAAGCGAGTTGGCTGGCGCATGCAATTGTCGATGGGTTAACCCCAGCACACCACTACCCATTCGAGGCAGAACTCGAACGCTTACGTGGCGAGGGCAAAGAAACACGTACTACAGTGTATAAAAAAGTCGTGATTCCAGCCGATACTAAACGTGAGTTGTTTGCGAAAAACTGGGAGATGTGGGGAGCAAAAGGGCTATTTACTACCCATGCCTTATTCGAATGGGGTGCTGCTATGATAATGGCCCCAATGTCGGGGCGCATTGCCCGCCCAAATCGGTACGAGCTTAAGACCGTGGAACATCTTGGCCTAAATGAATACTTTAAGCGTATCGCGCGTGAAGTAGCTCTTTTGGATATGTACGAGCAGTTTTATAAGCGTGGTTGGACTCCAAAACTGTCTAAACAGGTGCGTACAGATTTGGCTCCACGTATGGCTAAAACAGTTACTTTGGCATGGTACATGGCAGCACGCGAAGCTGGCATCGCCAACGCCGAAGTATAATATTTGCATATTCTTATTCATCGTTGCATAATATGCAACACCAGATGAATAACCCCAATAAACATTCAGGGTATATCGATACTCGCGAATTACTACCTCCGCCTTGCGAACTTCGTATTTACAATATTTTTCGAAATCCAGTAAGCGAACGCCTTGCGGGTCATGCGCAAGAAAGTCTTGAGCAGCTTTGGGTACAATATGGCCAACCTGTTACAAGCACTGTTCAGCGACCACAACCTCAGTTTTTGACTGCTTTTGATAGATTTTGCATGGTCCCCGGACGTGCGCAAGTTGCGGTTAATAGAACACTTGAAATTTTCGGTAAAGATCCTCGGTTCGGTATTAAAGATGATGCTAAATCTACGTTTATCTTTACAGATTATCCCTTACAACCCTCGAGTGTCTTTAATCCAATAGAACCAGTTAAGGTTGGGGCCGATGACCGCGTTGCCATAGTATCGTTTGCGGCGGTCGAAGCCGATACTATGCAAGAATTTGCAGCACGGTTTTTGGCACGGCGTGCGTGGGGCGAATTACATGGTTTGCCAACAGGCGTTACTGTGGACCAGAAATCAGATGTCGGTGACTTTTTTGATAGAAGTTGCACATCTGCAGGGTGTCTTATGCGCCAAGTGCAGCACCCAAGCCAGATGGTTGGATTATTTAAAGGTGCTTTTACCTCTAAGGGGCGCTTTCTTCCAAGCCAAGCAGAATATAAAACTGGCTTTTGTAGCCCGTGCGACAAACGGCTTGCTAAAACATATGAGATACGGCGATAGCTGCTTTACTCTTGCCAGTTTCGTGAGTACCCTACAAGTATGAGAATAATTGCCGGAACACTACGCGGACGCAATTTCGAAAGCCCGCATCACCACAAAACGCACCCCATGAGCGAAAAAATGCGAGGTGCTTTGTTTAATGTTCTTGGTGATATCAGTGATCTAACGGTATTTGATGCATATGGTGGCAGTGGTGCGATTGCTTTTGAGGCAATTAGTCGTGGTGCGAAAAAGGCGCTTATTACCGAGATTGACCCTATTGTCGCCAAAACAATCACTGCAAATATCAAATCCTTAGACCTAAAAGATACTGTGCGCTTAGTGCGAGTTAACGCGGCTAGTTACAGCCAAAACTACCCGTATGAACATTACAATATTGTGATTTGTGATCCGCCGTATGACGATATGCATCCGACTCAAATCATTCAACTGAGTAGTAGTGTTGCTAAAGATGGACTGTTGGTAATATCAAAGCCCACAGGGTCAGCAGATTTTGACCTGAATGGTCTAGAACTTATTAGTAAAAAGAACTATGGTGATGGTACCCTAGTTTTTTATCGCAAAATTTGATAGATTATATCAGTACTAATTTGCCGCGGTGGTGGAATTGGTAGACACGCTAGCCTTAGGAGCTAGTGTCGCAAGACGTGGAGGTTCAAGTCCTCTCCGCGGTACCAAAACAACAGCCCCTCTCAAGAGGGGTTTTTGTTTGGTCTTGGACTTGAACGACAATACCCAGTGAGTGTTGGCCGCCCTTTAGCCCCGTAAGGGGTGACTTTAGCAAAAGTAATATTCTTTTGCTGGTCAGGTCAAGTTCTCTCCGCGGTACCAAATAAAATACCCCAGTTTATCTGGGGCTTTTTATTTCTTGTGGTATGCTATTTAACAGATATGGCAAACACACTTTCAGAAGAACTCCAATGGCGCGGTTTTGTTAACCAAACGACTTTTAAGGACGCTACAGCCTTAGACGGTGCTCCGATTACGTTTTATTTGGGTGTAGACCCGAGTGCTATCAGTATGCAGATTGGTAATCTTGCAACGGTATTAATGGTGCGTCATTTTGTTGCTGCAGGTCACAAAGCAATTTTGTTAGTTGGTGGTGCTACCGGTATGATTGGTGACCCGGACGGCAAGGCGGAGGAACGCAATTTACTGACACTCGAACAAATCGCCCAGAATAAAGCTAATATTGCAAAGCAGTACAAGCAAATTTTAGGCGAGTTGCCGTTTATCCCCGTCGATAACTATGACTGGTTTAAAAACATTGGATATCTAGAATTTTTGCGTGATGTCGGCAAGCATGTGCCTATGCGTCAGATGCTCGGGCGCGAATTTGTGCAAAGCCGCTTGGGTGAAGAAGGTGCGGGCATTAGCTATGCCGAATTTAGCTATTCACTTATCCAGGGCTATGACTTTTTACACTTATATCGCGAACATGGTGCAACTTTGCAAGTTTGCGGCGCCGACCAGTGGGGCAACAGTATCGCTGGTGTTGAACTTATTAGGCGCATAGAAGGCGCCGAAGCACATATTTGGTCTGCGCCATTGGTTATCAATAAGGCTACAGGTGTAAAGTTTGGCAAGTCAGAGGGTGGCGCGGTTTGGTTGGATGAAACTTTGACCAGTCCGTACCAGTTTTATCAGTTCTGGCTTAATGTGGACGACGAAGGTGTTTCGGATTATCTAAAGATTTACACGTTGCTTAGCAAAGAAGAAATCGAAACTGTAATTGCAGATTTTGAACAAGATAAAAGTAACCGTTTGGCTCAGAAGACACTCGCGTACGAAGTGACCAAGATTGTTCATGGCGCCGAGCGAGCCGAAAGTGTAAAACGTATTAGCGAAGTATTGTTTGGTGCTCGCGAATATAGCGACCTAACGGCTGCAGATTTTGAAGAACTTGGTAAAGAGCTCGGCATTTTTGAAGCATTTCACGGGGTTGAGCTTGCCGGTGCACTTGTAGATGCGGGTCTCGTGAGTAGTAAGGGTGAGGCTCGTAGGTTTCTAGAGTCAAATGCAATTTACATTAATGGTTCACAAATTCCGCTTTCTAAAACAGCTCTTGATAACGATGATACGATTAATGGCTACATTGTCTTGCGTCGGGGCAAAAACTCACAAGTAATCATCAAAATTGTCTAGAATTCAATAAAATGATATAGTATTGCTCGATATGAGCAAGGAATCCCTAGCATCCGAACCGGGTGAGTATACTGAGCCACCTTTGGTAGGCGACACAACCATTACTGTTCTTGATGTGCAGGTAGATCTTTCAGACAATGTTGCAACCGCCGAAACCGTACTAGAGATGGTACTCAGGTACCGTTACGCAAAAATTTCCGAACAAGAGCTCCTTGATGCTATGCATGCACTTGTTGATTCGGGCGCTAGTATACAAGTTGTTAAGCCTGATGATGTCGTCCGGCTTGATAAGCGACTAGATGATCTCAGCCGACTTGCAACAAAAGCAGAAGAACTCGCGGCGCTAGACGCAGAACTCGCCGCAGATGAAATAGCAATGTATGGCCTCGAGACAAAAAAACAAGATGCACTTCAGCAAACGAAACCATATATGGCCGTAGAGCGTTTGTTGCACGCGCATAACACGATTGCCGTTGGCCAAATACGCACCGAGCTACTGGCACTTATCGACGAAGCAACGGAATTACTTAAAGGACTTCGAGCTACGTACTGGGCTAAAGAGGATGCGCTTCAAGAATGGGAAGCACATCACACTGATTTAAAAGGCGCCAGTGATGCTGTCATCCAAGGTCGTAGCTGGGAAATGTTTAGCGAAGTAAAAACCTTGCGTGATGGCGTTGCGCTTGCCAAGACAAACTTTGGTACGCTAGCAACAGCAACGCACGAAGTACTTGGTACTACCAAAAAACCCGATGTAACATTGATTAGCCCCACAATTAAGCAACGGATTCTCGAAGTTACAGCGCTTGTTGCGACGTACGAAACTATTGCTGGCACCGTAGCAGCCACTGAGCTCAACGACGAAATCTCACAGGCTTTCACCGTTGCTCAAGAGCTATCTCAGAAGAGAGACGCACTATATAACGATATAAAAAATGATGAGGATAATTTTAAAAGAAATATAGCAAAAGTTGTTGCAACAATTGCTAATCGTGCCGAGAAATATATTGCATCCGTACACAGTCCTAGACACTAAAAAAGCCACCAAACAGGTGGCTTTTTTGCTAAGGGTGCAAAAACCTTATTTTTTACTAATTTTGACGTACACAATTGCTGGTAAACAGAAGTATGCAACGCTCAAAACGATGCCTGCGAGCCAGCCAACAAGTGGAAAGTATGAAACAAGTGAGATTGCGAACTGCACGATAAATAGTGCAACAACCCACTGCCAGTTTGCTTTCACGAGTTCGAAGCTTGCCTTCATAGAATCGATAACACCCAGCTTCTTGTCTACAAGAATGTAAGCGCTAAATGTTAAGAAGAAAGCTAAAATCAGACCCGGAATAACAAAAAACAAAAATCCAATGCCGATTGCAAGACCCGCTAATAGAGCGAGGCCGATAAATGGCAAGACTAGCGACTTGCTTTTTTCAAACACCGCTGAAAAATCGATAGCTTTTCCTCGGGCACTTTCTATTTGTGTGATTGTAATAGCTGGCAAAAAGATACAGCCAACGATAAATAACGCAATGAGCCCAATAACCATGACAACGGTGCTTGCACTGCCACCGTCAGTTATTGCTGGTAAAAGCAAAAACGGAATCGCCGCTGCAAACAAAATTGCTGGCACGAGTGCCAAAACGATAAACGTTACTAAGTTAAGCTTAAGAGCTTCCCAACTTTCATTGATGAGTTTAAATGCGTTGACGACAATCGTGATGAAATCATCACCACTAGCCGGCGCATCCTTTGATGTAGCCATCCTTACCTCCTTATTTGTATATCTTCATTCAACACTAGTGGCGCTATATGGTCAATGTTATTTGTAAAAGGTATACTAAGCGGAATGAACAATAATCCAATGTCCGCAACTCGCTTACGCATAGGTTTCGTCCTCATTATGCTATGGTGGATTCCAATCTGGGCGGCGGCACCAGCAATTAGTAAGGCATTAGGAATTAGTGATGTAGCTATGGTCACTACGGTAGTGGTTATTATCCAAACAATCATCGGTTTGGGTGGTTTTTTGATTGTTGGTAAGCCAATTGCGGCAATCGTCAAAAAAACTTCGCCTAAAAAGGCACCTGGAATTATTTTGCACGCAATTATCCACGGCAAGCTTAAAGAACAGGTATAATACAAGGCAATATGGCTCTCTCTACTCAACCCTATAAAGGTGCTCGCGATTTTTACCCAAATGATAAGCGGGTACAAGATTATATTTTTGGTGTTTGGCGCACTGTCGCTACAAGTTTTGGATACGAGGAATATGACGCCTCAATTATCGAACCGATTGATTTATATTTAGCAAAAACCAGCGAGGAAATAGTTAGCGAACAAACCTATGTATTTGAAGACCGTGGTGGTCGCAAAGTAACGCTTCGCCCTGAAATGACGCCGACTGTTAGCCGCATGGTGGCAGGTAAGCGCCAGGAACTTGCATACCCGCTTAGGTGGTTTAGTATTCCTAATTTGTGGCGATACGAACGCCCCCAACGCGGTCGCTTGCGCGAGCACTGGCAACTTAACGTTGATTTGTTTGGCGAAGCAGGGGTTGCAGGTGATCACGAGCTCGTGCTTATAGCAGATGCAATTATGCAAAAGTTTGGTGCCACCCGCGACATGTACACCATTCAACTGAATAGCCGTAAACTGGTTAATTATTTGTTGCAAGAACGATATGGGCTTGATGCAGAAAAAAGCTTGCAAGCGATTCGGCTGATTGACCGCATGAAAAAACTCAAACCAGAAGAGTTCGATGCGATGCTTGGCGCGATAGTTGGCGAGCCAACTGGCGAGTTACTCTCGATTTTGCGCGCTAGCTCGTTTGAGGCATTGCCACAAGATGTGCAAGAACATCCTGCCGCACAACGCGTGCACGACCTACAGGTATTATTGGCAGAAGGTGGTGTCACGAACGCCCAGTTTGACGTGAGCCTTATGCGCGGTTTTGATTATTACACCGATATTGTATTTGAAATGGTAGACACAAACCCTGAAAACAACCGAAGTATGTTTGGCGGTGGTCGCTATGATGGTTTAGTTGGCTTATTTGGTGTCGAACCAGTGCCGACGGTTGGCTTTGGAATGGGAGATGTCACAATCCGCGAATTCCTCGAGCTGCATGAGTTGCTACCGCGCTTAGAGTCTAAAGTGCATGTCGGAATCATTTTGATTGATGACGTATACAGTCGCGCCCAGTCACTCATCAGTGAGCTGCGCCGCAACGGTATTAATGTAGCCGTTGATGCGACCGACCGTAAGATAGATAAGAAAATTAAATCAGCTGATAAAGCCGGCTACCAGTTTGTGCTTTTCGTAGGCGATCAAGAGATAGATAAAAACGAGTTTGCACTTAAAAACCTTGCCAGTGGCGACGAGCAACACCTGAATGTAGAACAGCTCAGTAACTTCTTAGCGACTACCGCTCAATAATTTAATTATTATTAATAACTAAATTATTGACAACTAGGCGTATAATTAAAGGTAAGAGTGAGAGAACGTTAACATTTTAGGAGCGTTGAAGCAGTACATGTATTTGGTCGCTTGTGTACTGTGGAGCTAGTAGCGAACCCACTCTAAAAGTTTGTTACATCCCTGAATTTTCCACGAAAATAAATAGCCCTGTCAAAAAAACGCGGGCTTTTTTTGTATAAAAGAATCGCGGAAAAGGGGAGAAATATAAGGTTAGGAGGATGAAATGGTCGTCGATTTTACTCGAAAAACCAACAAAAAATCCAACAGTATATTTCAAATAAAAAGCCAAATACATATGCGTGCCGAAGCAATTCGCCGGCAGCAGGCCAGAGATGCAAGTGTTATTCACTTTGGCAAAAATTCTGAAAGCAAACTATTTAAGGCGCAAGCACCAATTGAATATGTCGCTGTCGGCAAGGAGCCCAGCTATGAACCAAACTAATATTATGATTGGCGCACGAAAGCCTCGGGCAGATTGCATACAATTTTTGCTGAGTGTTGGGCTTGACAGGTGTCGGCTCGATGGAACCGAACTTGTAAGCCTCGATTATCTCGTACATGATTACATGCTTTTTGGGCCAGAGCATTCGGCTCGTAACCCCTTCCCATCAGAGGAAGACCTTGCAAGTTCGTTGGTATGGTTACAACGTAATGGCTATTTGTTTTTAGCAGGTGACGACGTCGTGAGCCTATCGAAAGAATATGGTGGCAGCACGCCGTTCTCGTCGCGGTTGCTGTGTAAGGCGGTTGAAGCGGCGCTTGATAGGCTTGAATCTCCTGCAGTTGAGCGTACGCCTGCAATGGGTCCTATGAAATTTGCCTAAATTATGGTAAAGTTACCCCTTGTATGCAAGTAACTCTTAAATCAATCTCAGACAACATTACTAAACTAACTATTTCTGCCGATGCAAAAGATTTGGCCGCGATGAAAAAGCACGTGGTTGAAAAGCTTGCACCCAAAGTGAGAATTCCTGGTTTTCGTGCCGGTAAAGTGCCACTAGAGCTAGTCGAAAAACAGCTCGATCCAAACACATTACAAGCCGAGCTATTAGACGAAGCCATTAATCACTACTATGGTGATGCCATATCAGATAAAGAACTGCGCGTTGTGTCTCAGCCCAAGGTTGAGCTTGTTAAGTTTGTACCTTATTCCGAGCTCGAATTTACTGCTGAAGTAGAAGTAATTGGCAAGATTGTTGTGCCTGATTACAAAAAGACGACTGCTAAAAAACCAGAAGTTAAAGTAACTGCCAAAGATGTAGACGAAGTGCTTGAGCGCTTACGAACACAAACTGCCGAATATGTTGAAGTCGAGCGAGCTGCGAAAAGCGGTGACCGCGCGACGATTGATTTCGAAGGCAATGACGACAAAGGCGCGCCGGTCAACGGCGCAACCGGTAAAGATTATCCGTTAGCGCTTGGAAGCAATACGTTTATTCCTGGGTTCGAAGACGCCGTAATTGGCCTAAAAGCCGGTGACGACAAAACATTCACTATTCCGTTTCCTAAAGACTATGGCGTGAAGGCCTTACAGGGTAAAAAAGTTACATTTGCCGTTACAGTTAAGAAAGTTGAAGAAACAAAGCTCGAAGAGCTCAATGATGCGTTCGCAGCTAAGGTTGGTCCATTTAAAGATATTACCGAGCTTAAAGCGGATATTAAAAAGCAAATTGGTATAGAGCGCGAGAATCAAGCCAACCAAGAGTTTGAAAATCAAATCATTAAGAGCCTTGTTGCTAAGGCTAAAATCAACTTGCCAGAAGCATTGCTAGAAGAGCAAATCGAGGCAGTCGACCGCGAGTTCAAGCAGAATCTTACCTATCGTGGCGAGACTATCAAAGAATATTTAGAGAACACGCAGCAAACCGAACAAGAATATCGCGAAAAAGAACTTAAGCCAGCGGCAGAAGAGCGTTTGAAGGCAGGATTGTTGCTGAGTGAAATTGCCACACTCGAAAAGCTTACCGTATCGGCCGATGAGATTGAGATCCGCATGCAGATTATGAAGGGACAATATAGCGACCCTCAGATGCAGGCTGAGCTCGAAAAGCCCGAAGCTCGTCGCGACATCGCGTCACGCCTACTTACCGAAAAAACCATCGCCAAGCTTGTTAGTTACGCAAAAGCTTAATCATATTTCCTTGTAAACTATTGTACTCACTTTGGGTATACTGTAGCTATGAGTGAGCTAAAAGTATATTTCGCTGGTTCTATCCGTGGTGGTCGCAAAGACCAAGCTGTATATAACCAACTGATTGAAGACATAAAGGCTCAGGGTGCAACCGTGCTGTGTGAACATGTTGGTTATGCAAATTTGTCGCAAAATGGGCAAAATCAGCCACCTGAATTTATACATGATCGTGATCTTGCTTGGATAGATGAATCTAATGGCATCATTGCAGAAGTGACTAATCCAAGTTTAGGTGTTGGATATGAGATTCATCATGCACTAACTCTTAGCAAGCCAGTACTGTGCTTATTCGCTAAGGTTGAAGATGGTCATTCGCTTTCAGCAATGATTGCAGGTGCTCCGAACACCCACCCTAATCTTACAATTATCGAATATACCCGGGATACTGCCGGCATGACCAAGGCAAAAAATGCTATTAACAATTTCCTCGCTAGCATTGCAGGTAAATAGCTCATGGTTTTGTCCTTGGCTGGGCTTATAATTGTTGCATGACTAGTTCTAAGTTCAATAGAAGCAGATTTTTCATTGATCGAACGCTCGAAGCTCGAACGTCGCAGCCTCCTACTGTTGCCGAACCGACGAAGGTCTCATTACCTCGATTTTGGCACAAAAGTGTTTTGCTACTACCTGGCGAAGAGTTTGACCATGTAGATGCCTACCCGTTCATTCGTACGCCGGGTGCCATTGACCTACTGGGTCAGACAAGGAGCGGTGAGCGCTACTTGTTTGCAACAAACGTACAAGATGTTGCACAAGCTGCCTTGCTCGCACAAGCGCGTGCTCGGTTGCTGGAGGCTACAATGCCGTTATATGGCGAAACCGATGATGTACTTGTTCGATTCCCCGATGACACTGTCGAGTATCGGTATATTGGTAAAACACATAATTAGCACTCAGGCTTGACGAGTGCTAATTTACGGACTACAATTTAGGGTATGAAAAACATGCTTATTCCAACCGTAATCGAAAACGATGGCCGTGTAGAACGTGCCTATGATATTTATAGCCGACTATTAAAAGACCGTATCATCTTTTTAGGCGAAGACGTAAACGAGCACACCGCCAACCTCGTGGTTGCACAGATGCTATTTTTAGAGGCAGAAGACCCTAGAAAAGACATTATTTTTTATATTAACAGCCCGGGCGGCAGTGTCTATGATGGCATGGCCATTTACGACACCATGCAATTTGTAAAGTGTGACGTACAGACTGTTGGTATTGGTGTACAGGCGAGTATGGGCGCATTCTTGCTAAGCAGTGGCGCCAAAGGCAAGCGATTTATGTTGCCACACGCTACAACGATGATTCACCAGCCAAGTAGCGGCACCCGTGGTAAGGTTACCGATATGGAAATTGACCTTAAGGAGGGTCTTCGCCTTAAGAAGTTACTTAACGAAGTGTTGGCAAAAAACACTGGCCAAAAGCTCGCAACTATCGAAAAAGATGTAGAGCGTGATTATTGGATGACCGCCGAAGAAGCCAAAAAATACGGCCTTATCGACGATATCATCACAAACCGCAAGTAGTTTTACGCACGGCTAATCTAAGCGGCCCCATATGGGGCCGCTTGTTGTTGTGTAATATAAGCCATACCGATAACTTGAAACAGGTAAAGTGCTCATGGCTAGCGTGAAAAGCAGCACTATACTATGTAACATGAAACGAAATCTTATAGTCCCTGAACCCGAACTAATTACGATTAATGATCATCCGTTCTCGTTACAGGCAATTGGTGAAAAGTTGCCTGTTTGGAATGCATCGCAATATGCTGCTGCCGCAGAAACTGCAGTTGCATTTGAGTCCGGCTCCGCTGCCCGTAATCAGCAACAGTTAACTCCAGTAGCGGCCCGAATTGCTAAGTATGGTAACGGTGTGTTGGCGGTCGGCTTATTTGATAATCTAACCGCAGATCCCGGGAGTCCGAACAGTATGGTCGGTCACGCATTTGTCGGTTTTGAGCAAGTAAAAGAATACGGAGTAGGCATAAATGGCGGCGCAGTACCGATTGAAAAAGTGGTAGTGCAGAGTTTGTTTAAAGGCCCGATTTCGCTTGAACTTCCAGATGTTAATCGAGTTGCTGCAAAACTGCATCTTGTACGCTTTGCACTACAGGCATTTGATACTGACGGATTTATAAATGATCTTAGTTACGGCAGGGGGCGAGGCGTTAGAGTTTCTAGTGCACATCTTGATAGCTCAAGTCATCGGGCTCTCGAAGCGCTAGAGGCAAAGCCACAAAATTTCATGAGTGAGACAAGAGGTGATGATAAGCAATGGCGCGCTGAAAAGGCGCTAGAGCTACCCGATTTGCTATATGTACGGCGCCGATTGCAGCAGCTTCAGCCCTACGAACGTAACTTTAGATAAGTTGTAAAAACTACATAGTAGTAATCTTTACATTGTTTTACAGAGTCTATAGACTTAGTATCAAGAAGTAGTGTAATCGGGCAGTGCTCGCGTGTCTCCAAATCACGAGTACCCAAGACCCCCGCTTAGTTAACCTTCGCGCGCAAAAGGTAATAGCCAAGATATTGGCAACAACAAATCAATTTTAACGAGGAGTCTGCTTTTTTATGGCCAAGACAGCAGCCAAGGATACGACGCAAGTTTCGCGTACATATTACACAAAAAGTGAAGATATCAGCCTCCCGAACCTAGTTGACCACCAGAACAAGAGTTTCCAGTGGTTTGTTGATGAGGGTTTGGGTGAGCTTTTAGCCGAAGTTAGTCCTATCGATGACTACACTGGTACAAAACTATCATTAAGTTTCAAGAGCTACCACTTTGAGGAACCAAAAATTTCCGAAGCTGAAGCTCGCGAAAACAACGTCAGCTACGATGCCCCATTAAAGGCAGTTGTAGAACTTACCAACAAGGTAACAGGCGAAGTTAAAGAACAAGAAATCTACTTGGGTGATTACCCATGGATGACCGAGCGCGGTACGTTCGTTATCAATGGCGCTGAGCGCGTTGTTGTTAGCCAGCTTATTCGTAGCCCAGGCGTGTTCTTTACGTCTGATAATCATGGTGGACACAAGCTCTATGGCGCTAAGGTTATCCCTAACCGTGGTGCATGGCTTGAATTTGAGACTGCAGCCAGCGGTGCTCTTTATGTAAAGATTGATCGCCGTCGTAAGATTGCGGTTACAACTCTATTTAAGGCACTTGGTATGAGCGAAACTGCTATCCACGAAGCCGTAAAGCACGTTGATACTGGCAAGCTCAATTACATCAATGCAACACTCGAAAAAGATCCTGCTAAGGGTAGCAACGAAGCGCTTATCGAAGTGTATCGTCGTTTGCGCCCAGGTGATTTAGCTACTGTTGATAACGCTCGAAGCTTGCTAGAAAACATGTTCTACAACTTTAAGCGCTTTGACTTTAGCCGTGTTGGTCGTTACAAGATTAACAAGCGCCTAGACCTAGATGTGCCTAACACTGCTGAAAACCGTGTTATGCGTCTAGAAGACCTCATTGCTATTGTTGCCGAAGTTATTCGCCTTAACAACACACAAGACTTAGCAGACGATATCGATAGCCTTGCTAATCGCCGTGTGAAATTGGTTGGTGAACTCGTACAGCGCCAGTTCCGTATTGGTTTACTCCGCATGGAACGAAACGCTAAAGACCGCATGAGTATGAGCGAAATCGAAACAGTAACCCCTGGCCAGCTTATTAATGCTCGCCCGGTTGTTGCTGCTGTCCGCGAATTCTTTGCAAGCTCACAACTTAGCCAGTTCATGGACCAAATTAATCCGCTATCTGAGCTCGCCCACAAGCGACGCCTGAGCTCGATGGGTCCTGGTGGCCTATCACGCGAACGCGCTGGTTTTGAAGTTCGTGACGCGCACGCTACTCACTACGGTCGTATTTGTGCCGTTGAAACACCAGAAGGTGCCAACATTGGTTTGGTACTTAACATGGCTAGCTATGCTCGTATTAACGAGTATGGTTTCCTTGAAACTCCATATCGCAAAGTATTGAACGCTGTACCAGCAAAAGACGCAGCAGGCCATATTGCTGCCGTTGATTTAGAAGACGAAAAGGGCAAGACCATCGTTAAAAAAGGTGCAACCATTACTGCTGCTGATGCTAAAAAGCTCGAAGCTGTAAAAAGCAAAATTACCTGGCCAATCAAGGCTAAGGTTACCACCGAAGTCATTTACCTTGACGCAAGCGAAGAAGAAAAAGCTGTTATTGCCGGTGCCGGTAATGATATTGACGAAAACGGTTACTTTGTAGAGCCACGTGTTTCGGTACGTGCTCGTTTAGTTGCCGGTGAAGTCGATGCCAACGAAGTTACACACATGGACGCAGCCCTAAAGCAAATCGTTGGTTCATCTGCTGCATTGATTCCATTTATTGAAAAGAACTACGTGTACCGCTCACTCATGGGTAGCAACCAGCAACGTCAGGCTGTGCCACTTATCAACCCACAATCTCCGATTGTTGGTACTGGTATCGAGGCAACTGCCGCACGTAACACGGGCCAGATTACTCTTGCCGAAGAAGACGGTATTGTTACTAAGGCAAGTGGTGACGAAGTTGTTGTTGAATACGGTAAAGTCAAAAAGTCATACCACCCACTTCACTTCCAGCGCAGTAACGAGGGTTCAAGCATCAACCAAAAAGTTGTTGTTAACTCTGGTGATGCAGTAAAAGCTGGTGATGTGCTCATCGAGGGCATGAGCGTCGAAAACGGCGAACTTGCACTTGGTAAAGACGTACTAGTGGCATTCATGCCATGGAGCGGCTACAACTTTGAAGACGCTATCATCGTAAGCGATCGCTTAGTTAAAGACGATGTCTTTACGAGCATCCACATTGTTGATTACATGACCGAAGTTCGTGAAACAAAGCTCGGACCAGAAGTTGTTACTCGCGATATACCAAACGTATCTGAAGAAGCGCTCCGTCACCTTGATGATGACGGTATTGTCCGCATTGGTGCCGAAGTTCGCCCAGGCGATATCCTTGTTGGTAAGATTACCCCTAAGGGTGAGCAAGAACTTTCAAGCGAAGAACGCCTATTGCGCGCTATCTTTGGTGAAAAAGCCAAGGAAGTACGTGATACTTCACAGCGTATGAGTAACGGTAAGCACGGTAAAGTTGTTGGCGTTAAGGTATTTAGCCGCGCTAACGGCCACGAGCTTAAAGCCGGTGTGATTATGCAAATCCAGGTGTTTGTTGCCCAAATGCGTAAAGTTGCAGTTGGAGACAAGCTTGGTGGTCGTCACGGTAACAAGGGTGTTATTGCCCGCGTTCTTCCACAAGAAGACATGCCATTTACCGAAGACGGTACGCCAATGGACTTAGTGCTTAACCCACTCGGTGTGCCGAGTCGTATGAACATCGGACAGTTGTTCGAAACTCACCTTGGTATGGCCGCACGTGCCCTAGGCCTAAAGGTAGCCAGCCCACCATTTAATGGTGTGCCAATTGATAAGATTCAAAGTTTGCTTAAGGAAGCTGGCTTGCCAGAAGACGGCAAGCAACAGTTGTACGATGGCCGCAATGGTGAACCGTTCAAAGAACGAACCACCGTTGGCAGTATGTACATGATTAAGCTTAACCACATGATTGCCGATAAGATTCACGCTCGTAGCACTGGGCCATACACTATGGTTACCCAGCAGCCACTTGGTGGTAAGGCGCAAAATGGTGGTCAGCGCTTTGGAGAGATGGAAGTGTGGGCGCTCGAAGCTTACGGCGCCGCCAGCACACTACAAGAAATGCTTACCATTAAGTCTGACGATGTTTACGGACGCGCAAAGGCTTACGAAAGCATCATCAAGCAAACCGAGATTGTTGGACCAAAGGTTCCAGAAAGCTTTAACGTGCTTGTGAAAGAACTGCAAGGTCTCGGCCTTAAGGTTGATCTCGTTGATCAAAGCATCGGCCATGTTGTTGACGCCGAGGAACTCCTCGAAGTTAACATCAAAGACGAAGCAAGCCATCAATCAGATGTCGAAGTTCCTCAAGACGCAATTAGCGATGTTGACGTAACCGAAGACATTGTTGCAGATGAATTTTTAGTACTAGACGAAAAGGGTGAAGAAGTTGCCGTTGGCGCTGTCGAGGAACTCGATGAATCAGATGAAGTAATAGAAGAAGGGGAGGCATAATTCGATGCGAAAATACTCTCACGGTACCAATATCGCCGACTTTGATGCTGTGCGCCTCGCGGTTGCTAGCCCTAGCGATATCATGGATTGGAGTTATGGCGAGGTTACAAAACCAGAAACCATCAACTACCGAACCCAGAAGCCAGAACGAGATGGTTTGTTCTGCGAAAAGATTTTTGGACCAGTAAAAGATATTAACCCACATGATGCGAAGTACAAGGGTCTTCGAAGTCGCGAAGCCGCTGTTGATAAAAACGGCGAAATCGTAACCAAGGCAATTGTACGACGTGAACGAATGGGGCACATTACCTTAGCAAGCCCAGTAACGCACATTTGGTTCCTCCGTGGTACACCAAGTGCAACCGGCCTCGTACTTAACATGACTGTTAAGAACCTAGAGCGCATTGCCTACTTTGCAAGCTATGTAATCCTAGAAGTTGACGAAGCTAAGCGCGACCAGATGATGGCCGACAAAGAAGCCGAAGCAGCAGCTGCTAAAATTGCTATCGAAGCTCGCTACGAGCAAACTGCAGCAGAAGACGGTGCTGATGTGAAAGCTTTGGCTACAGAGCGCACCAAAGAGCTTGAAGAAACTGCTAAAGAATACGAAAAACTTAAGGCACAACTCGATAGCCTACAGCGACACGCACTTCTTAGCGAGACTGATTACCGCGCGCTTCCTGATGATTTGCAAGATTTCATCAAGGTTGGTATGGGTGGTGATGCTGTTAAGGCAATGCTTGATAGCGTTGATCTTTCAGAACTCATCGCACAGCTTTCTGTCGAAGTAGAAGAAGCTAAGGGACAACGCAAGAAGAAGATAATGAAGCGCCTCCGAATTCTAGAGAGCATGCAACGCGCCGGTATCGAACCCGCAAGCATGTGCCTAACGGTGTTGCCAGTTATTCCTCCAGATTTGCGCCCAATGGTGCAGCTTACTGGCGGCCGTTTCGCAACCAGTGACCTTAACGACCTTTACCGACGTGTTATTAACCGTAATAACCGTCTTAAGAAGCTCATTGACCTTAACGCTCCAGAAGTTATCCGCCGTAACGAAATGCGTATGCTGCAAGAAGCTGTTGATGCACTCATCGACAACAACTCTGCACGTAGCGGTCGTGCGGTAAGTAGCACCGGCCAACGCCGTCGCCTTAAGAGTCTTTCTGACATGCTTAAGGGTAAGCAGGGTCGATTCCGCCAAAACCTTTTAGGTAAGCGTGTTGACTACTCTGGCCGTTCAGTAATTGTTGCTGGCCCAGAACTTAAGATTAACGAATGTGGTCTACCAAAGATGATGGCGCTTGAACTATTCAAACCATTTGTTATTGGCCACCTCATTGTTAATGAACATGCACACAACATCCGTTCAGCAACTCGTTTAATCGAGCTTGGTGATATTACGGTTTGGGATGCACTCGACGAAGTAATTAAGGGTAAGTACGTGCTATTAAACCGTGCTCCTTCATTGCACCGCCTAAGTATCCAAGCGTTCCAACCTCGACTTATCGAAGGTAAGGCTATCCAGCTGCATCCATTAGTTTGTAAAGGTTTTAACGCTGACTTTGACGGTGACCAGATGGCTGTTCACTTGCCACTATCAGATGCCGCACAAGCAGAAGCTCGTGACATCATGGCAGCAAGCAAGAACATTCTAAAGCCAGCTGACGGTTCACCGGTGCTCCACATCGAACAAGATATCGTGCTTGGCACCTACTACTTGACGTACGACAAGTACCAAAAAGATGCTACCCGAAACTACAGCGACATTGACGAAACGTTAATGGCCTACGAAGAAGGTACTATTAAGCTTCAAAGCCCAATTTCGGTACAGTTCCGTGGCGAAAAGCGTGAAACTACTCTAGGACGCCTATTGTTCAACGAGTTATTCCCAAGCGACTTCCCATACCAGAACGAAGCTATGACCAAGAAGAAAATTCAGAAGGTTATGGCCCAAGTATACGAAAAGTATGGTCAAGAAAAGACTGCAGAAATCGCCGACTTCCTTAAAGACCTTGCGTTTGAATATGCAACTATCTCTGGCCTTTCAATGGGTATGGACGACTTCCCTGATATCAAGGGAATGGCTGGTCTCATCCAAGAAGGTGAAGATCGAGCTGCTGAAATCAGCAATCAATACGAAGCTGGTTTTATGACAAACGACGAGCGATATCGCTTGACTGTTGAAAACTGGATGAAGGTTGACGGCCGTGTACAAACAACACTCGCCGATCAGCTTGCTGGCCAAGACAATTCTATGTCTATCGCCGTTACATCTGGTGCTCGTGGTAATATCGGTCAGATGAAGAGTAGTGTTGGTATGCTTGGTGTTGTATCTGACACCAGTGGCCGTGCTATCGAACTCCCAATTAAGGCTGGCTACAAGCATGGTCTTAGCCCACTTGAATACTTTACCGGTACCCGTGGTACTCGTAAGGCGCTTATCGACATCGCCCTGAAGACCGCTGACTCTGGCTACCTAACACGTCGTTTAGTTGATGTATCGCAAGATGTATTTACCGTAGAAGATGACGCCGAAGATCCAGGATTCACTATCTATCGCGCTGACGCCGAAGAAATTGGTGTAACCTTTGCACACAAGCTCGAAGGCCGCTTTGCTGCCGAAGATGTTGTTGTTGCAGGCAAAACACTTGTTGCTAAGGGTGATTTAATCACTCGCTCAGCCGCAGCTGATGTTGAAACGAGCGACCTTGCAAGCGTTAAAATCATGAGCGCACTAACAAGTGGCAACGTTCGTGGTATTAGCCGCAAGAGCTATGGTGTTGACCCAGCAACTGGCCAATTAGTGGTTAATCGCCACCCAGTTGGTGTTATTGCTGCACAGAGTATTGGTGAGCCTGGTACCCAGCTTTCACTTGACTCTAAGCACCGTGCCGGCGCAATCATGGCCGACGAAACCGCCCAAGGTCTTAACCGTGTAGAAGAGCTCTTTGAAGTTCGTACTCCTAAGGGTCAAGCATATCTTTCTGATGTTGACGGTGCTGTTAACCTTTGGGAAGAAGGTGATCACTATGTAGTACAAGTAACCGGCGTAGAAGAGCAGTCATTAGTATTGCCACTACTCGGTCGCACTGCAGGTGTTACCGATGGCCAAGAGGTATCAATTGGTGATGTACTTGCCGCTCGTGAAAAGGGTGCTGAACCGTTAGTAGCAAGCATGGCTGGTAAGGTAACTGTTAAAGAAACCGAAATTACCATCGTGCCAAAGAGCCAAGCGGTTGTCCGTTACGAAATCCCTGGCTTTAAGCAATTGCTTGTTAAAGATGGCGACAGCGTTAAGGCTGGCGATCGTCTTACGAGTGGTTCTGTTAACCTTCATGACTTAATGCGTCTTAAGAGTGTTGAAGATACTCAGCGCTACATCATGAACGAAATCAGCAAGATTTTCGCAACCCAAGGTCAGAACATCGCTGATAAGCACCTCGAAATCGTTGTGCGTCAGATGTTTAGCCGTGTAACCATCGAAGAACCTGGTGATAGTGAATTTGTAACTGGTGATATTGCGAGCCGTGCTGCAGTATTCGAGGCAAACTTGCGTCTTGTAGAAGAAGGCAAAAAGCCAGCAGGATACAGCCAGCTACTACTCGGAATTACCAAGGTATCAACCTGGGCTGATAGCTTCTTGTCAGCTGCAAGCTTCCAAGACACAACTCGTGTTCTTATCGCAGCAGCAACAAGTGGCAAGGTCGATCAGCTGTATGGTCTTAAAGAAAACGTTATCCTGGGTCGCAAGATTCCAGTTGGCACTGGCTACACGCCAGATGTCGATGACGACGAACTTCTTGACGAAGAAGTATAAATCTGTTTAAATAGGAACCTGTATGCCAACAATCAATCAATTAGTTCGCAAACCTCGTGGGAGAGCAAGTGTAAAAAGCAAGTCTCCTGCTTTGATGCGCGTAACAAACAGCCTTAAGACTAAGGCTTACGAAAAACCAGCACCATTTAAGCGTGGTGTCTGCGTAAAGGTAACAACCAAGACTCCAAAAAAGCCTAACTCAGCTTTGCGTAAGGTAGCACGTGTGCGCCTTACTAATGGCTACGAAGTATGGGCCTACATTGGTGGTGAAGGTCACAACCTACAAGAGCACGCTGTGGTATTAATCCGCGGTGGCCGTGTGCCTGACCTTCCTGGTGTTCGTTACCACGTGGTACGTGGCTCACTCGACTTGCAAGGTGTTAACAACCGCAAGCAAGGTCGCAGTAAGTACGGCGCCAAAAAAGATAGTAAATAGTAATTTTAACGTGGCTTCAGTGACCGCCGGCCTACCAGCCAGGAACACACCGAAGTATTAAATAAAGGAGTACAGAAATGCCACGAAAGAAAACCAAGAGCCTGGTCCGAGAAGTTGAACCAGACCGAAAGTATCACAACGTCCGCGTTGCACGTTTAATCAACCGTGTCATGCTTGATGGTAAAAAGCAGCTTGCAGAGCGCATTGTGTATGACGCAATGGAATCAGCAGCAGCTAAGCTAAAGCAAGAAGACGCACTAGAGGTGCTTAACAAAGCACTCGATAACGTAAAGCCTAGCGTCGAGACTCGTTCTCGCCGTGTCGGTGGTGCGAACTATCAGATTCCTTTTGAAGTTCGTGGCCAGCGCCAAAGTCACCTTACCCTTATGTGGTTCGTGGCTGCCGCTCGTGCTCGCAAGGGCATGCCAATGGCTGATCGCTTAGCAGCAGAAATCATGGATGCCTTTAACGGCACCGGTGCAGCTGTTAAGAAGCGTGAAGATACGCACAAGATGGCTGAGTCAAACCGCGCGTTTGCTCACTTCGCCCGTACCTAAATCCTGTATTAAACAGACTAAATTGCGCCTTACGCATCATTACGTAAGGCGCTTTTGGTTACTTGAAGTATCGAGTTTATACTCCTAGATATAGTTGTAGTTAAAAAGTAAGGCGAAATAACAATGCGCAAATGGATAGAAGTAGCAGAAAAGGTATACCCCGGAGTATATTTTGAGCAGCCAGCCGACTTATATATTCGTCTGGCAAGGGATGTAGTAAAACAGAGTGTCAGCGTAAGTATTAATACCCCAGAGGAACTAGGTGACGTTATTGATACTGGCGTTATGTATCGAGCTATACGTGACGCGCAAGATCATATGGCCTACAATCTTGGATATCATGCAATTATGCAGGACTTTGTTATTGGCCAGCATTCCGAGCTGGATGGTTTGGTTGCAAAGCTTGACAACCTAACGCAAGAAGGTACGGAGTAATATGGCATTTTTTGAAGTACTACCTCCCGAATATGAAAGAGACGGTAATCCATACCGTGCATACGTTGGTGGAACTGAAGAGCTCAATACTGGCCAAATCAGGATTGAACCTCCATTTTCGCCTTCGGCAGAATATCTGGAATTTGTTAAGGGTGATGTATCAGTTAACCTAGAGCACATGCTGACTTCGGAACATGCAACACTACTACGATTTAATATAAATAGTGGGTTCGGTAGCCTCACAAACGAGGCACGAGTGCGAGCAACAGTAGAGCATATTTTGCTTGATTTAGGCACGAGTGCCGTACTCGATTACTTCAGGCAAGAGCACGATGGGTATGATGGCTCGGTACCGCCAGAACAACCAGTGTAATGCTACACTTTACAAAAAAAGTAAAAGTTATATAATAAATAATTTATAAATCGATAGGAACCCCATGACCGAATCATTTGAACGTATTGTAACCCCTGAAATGGAACGACTAATTGCCGAAGGCAATTGGACGGCTGCTGAAATACTAGAAGAAGCAGAAATTGCTGCTCGCGCAACTGTGCCTGAGCCCCGCCAAGAAGTAAGTGAAGAAACAGTTGCAGATGTGGTGCCGATAGTAACAGAACCAGCGGAAACCTCTGATGAGCATTCGTGCCCGCTTGATATTGTTGATATCCGTGCTCGTGAAGCCGCAATTAGGGCCGGCAAGCTCAAACAAGCTGACGGTATAGACGGCAGACACTCTTGAACGCCACGCGAGCTGTATACGAGGCGACGGGCCTGGCAGGATTGCATGTGCAAATATGCTTGCAATACTTGATGCTGATACAGACCAAGACGATGAGTCGGGTCGTGACGACATTTACGAATTATTTGGGTAGTGCATTTTAGCCTAGCCAAACAGGGAAAAATCGCGTATAATTGACCACCGAGTGTTGCTGTTTGTGGCCAAAATTCACAAACGTGGAGAGCAACAATAATAATTTGTAACAATAAGAGGAACTATGGCAACTAAAGCAACCCCAATGGATAAGATTCGTAACGTCGGTATTATCGCGCATATTGACGCCGGTAAGACAACTACAACCGAAGGTATTTTGTACCGCACCGGTTTAAGCCACAAAATTGGCGCTGTACACGACGGCGAAACTACAACCGACTGGATGGCTCAAGAACGCGAGCGTGGTATTACCATTGTTGCAGCCTCAGTTACCTGTTTCTGGAAGCATTGCCAAATTAACATTATTGACACCCCAGGACACATTGACTTTACCGTTGAAGTAGAACGCTCTTTGCGCGTGCTCGACGGCGCTTGTGTTGTTTTTGACGGTAAGATGGGTGTTGAATCACAATCCGAAACTGTCTGGCGCCAGGCCGACAAATACGGCGTGCCTCGCATTTGTTTCATCAACAAGATTAACCAAACTGGCGGTGATTTCTACAAATCTCTTGATAGCATCCACAATCGCCTAAACAAGCGTGCGTTCCCAGTACATTTACCTATTGGCTTTGAACAAAGCATCAATGGTGTTGTTGACCTTGTAGAAATGAAAGCATACACCTACAAAGAATTTGCAGACCACGCACTTGTCGAAGGTGAAATTCCTGCTGACATGCTTGATAAGGCCAAGAAGTATCGAAGCCTCCTTGTTGAAAACGCTGTCGCCGAAGACGAAGCTATGCTAGAAAAGTACTTTGAAGTAGGTGAAGAAGGCCTCAGTATCGACGAAGTAAAGCAAGCTATCCGTACCGCTACATTGGGTGGTAAGTTCTTCCCAGTATCTGGTGGTGACGGCCGTGGTGTGATTGTTGAAAAAGTTCTAGACATGATGAACGATTACCTGCCAAGCCCACTCGATCGTGGTTCTACATGGGGTACACATCCAAAGACCGACGATGAAATTGAGCGTAAGCCAAGTGACGCAGAACCTTTTGCAGCACTAGCATTTAAGATTACAACTGACCCATTTGTTGGTAAGCTTGCGTACTTCCGTGTGTATTCAGGTAAGATTGTTGCCGGTAGCTACGTTCTTAACAGTTCTAAGGGCGAAAAAGAACGCATTGGCCGTATTGTTCGCCTGCAGGCTGACAAGCGCGAAGACGTAACCGAAGTTGGCGCAGGTGATATTGCGGCAATCGTTGGCCTTAAGGGTACAACGACCGGTAATACGCTTTGTGATCCTAACAATCCAATCGTACTCGAAAGCATCAGTTTCCCAGAACCTCCTGTAAGTATCGCTATCGAACCTGCAACAAAAGCTGACCAAGAAAAAATGGGTATCGCGTTGCAGCGTCTAGCCGAAGAAGACCCAACCTTCCGTATTAAGGTAGACCACGAAACTGGCCAAACCATTATTAGCGGTATGGGTGAGCTTCACCTCGAAATTATCGTTGACCGCATGAAGCGCGAATTTAATGTCGAGGCTAACATTGGTGCTCCACAAGTTGCATATCGTGAAACTATCCGCAAAGACGGTGTCGAAATCCAAGGTAAATTTGTTCGTCAATCTGGTGGTCGTGGTCAATACGGTGACGTATGGTTGCGCCTTAGCCAGAACGAAGCGGGCAAGGGCTTTGAGTTCATTAACAGCATTAAGGGTGGTGTTGTACCAACCGAATATATTCCAGCTGTCAAAGCCGGTGTTGAAGAAGCAATGGCTAACGGTGTGCTTGCGGGCTATCCAGTTGTAGACATCAAAGCTGAGCTTTACTTTGGTAGCTATCACGATGTTGACTCATCTGAAATGGCCTTTAAGATTGCTGGTTCTATGGCCTTGCAAGAAGGTGTTCGTGCCGCTAGCCCAGTACTACTAGAACCAGTGATGAAAGTTGTTGTTGTAACCCCAGAAGAAAACATGGGTGACGTTATCGGTGACCTTAACGCTAAGCGTGGCCGTATCGAATCTATGGAAGACTTGCAAGCCGGTGTTAAAGAGATTACCGCCTTTGTGCCACTTGGTGAAATGTTTGGTTACACAACTAACCTTCGTAGCATGACCAAGGGTCGCGCTAGCTCAAGCATGGAGCTTGATCACTACGCTGATGTTCCTGGCCATGTAGCAGAAGCTATCGTTGCTAAGAACGCTAAGGGCTAACCCCTAGCAGCCCATAGCGCTGATATTTTTATGAGCAAAGATAAATCAGAAACGGCAGCTCAATCGCTTACCGGAGAAGACGCTTCTCTTAGCGGTAGTTCATTTATCGAGCCTATTCCCGACATTACTGTTAGTGGTATAGCAATGAATATCCTTGGTGCTTCTGTGCACGGCTTAGGCCGCGTAGTACGCGGTATTGGCAGTAGGGCAACGAGCATGATTGCGACCATAGTGGAGCATGATTATGCCGATAGTTCTACGCCACTAAAAATTGAGCGCCAAGGCGATAAAGACGTTTAATCAAATTCCCCTTTACAAACAGGGGAGCAACTAGGTATAATTTACTGGTTATGCGCGTGAGGCGTTGCCCTTTGCGCTAAAATTATTAAGTATTAAGGAGAACAAATGGCAGATACATTTGATCGCAGCAAGCCACACGTGAATGTTGGTACTATGGGTCACGTTGACCACGGTAAGACTTCACTAACTGCTGCAATAACAATGACATTGGCAAAGCGCCTACCAAGCGAAGTTAACAAGCCTGTTAACTACGACCAAATTGACAACGCACCTGAAGAAAAAGCTCGTGGTATAACCATCGCTACTTCTCACCAGGAATATGAGTCAGAAAAGCGTCACTACGCTCACGTGGACATGCCAGGTCACGCCGACTACGTTAAGA
>CAZMHM010000001.1:0-262966 GCA_964566135.1 uncultured Candidatus Saccharibacteria bacterium | reverse complement strand
AACAAAAAGTTGGCTGCTGAATCGGTGACCTTGCAAAAATAAATACAAAAATAAATATGCATGAACCAGTATTACTATCTGAAGTCCTAGAGGCCCTAAAACCTCAAAAGGGTGAATCGTACTTAGATGCGACTGCCGGCTACGGTGGTCACAGCGGTGCGATTTTAGAGCTAACTGGAAATTATCAGAACAGTACACTGGTAGACCGCGACCAAATGGCTGTGGATCACCTGCGAGAATTGTTTACTAGTAAAGGAGTGAGAATCATACAAAATGATTTTCATTCAGCTGCGGAGCTACTGGTAAACGATAACGAACAGTTTGATATCATTTTGGCCGATTTGGGCGTATCGTCACCGCACCTTGACAAGGCGAGCCGTGGTTTTAGCTTTCAGCACTCGGGCCCCCTCGATATGCGAATGGATCAACGTCAGTCACTGACGGCTGAAACAATCGTTAACGAGTGGACTGCGGAACAGCTCGAACAAATCTTACGCAAATATGGCGAAGAGCCACATGCGCGCAGGATTGCCGAAAGTATAGTGGCTAACAGGCCATTTAAAACAACGGACGAACTTGCCAAAACCATCGCTCGTGCATCGGGAAAGTGGCAGAAGAAACATCCTGCTACTCGCACATTCCAAGCACTGAGGATTGTGGTCAACGATGAACTAGGGCTTTTAGAGTCGACGCTCCCACTATGGATTCAACTTTTGAAACCAGGTGGACGGCTAGGCATTATTAGCTTCCATAGTCTCGAAGACCGTATCGTAAAAACCTATTTCGCCGAACATGGTGGAACAGGCTACGATGCAAACTTCAGCGTACCTTTCAAAAACCCGATAGTCGCGGGCGAACAGGAACTCGTTTCCAATCCGCGTTCTCGTAGTGCGAAACTACGAGTCGCAGCAAAATAAAAACAACGGAAAGGACCAGCGATGCGAATTAAAGTCACTGGTCGGTCGGTTGCACATAAGGTGCATGTAGCTGTTCTTTAGAACACCACATACCTTAATACAACCAACCAAAATACAAAAAGCTGCTCACCCCCATCAACGGGTGAGCAGCACCAAAACAAAAACAAAAATTTATGACATACGGAAAAAACGTTTCAATTAGTCGGGCAAGCGCGTATCAACGCAATCGCAACGTCGTGACAATGAGTGCAAACAAGGCAGGGCTCGGACCTGTTTCGAACGCCATTGTGCTTATTCTCGTGATGTGTCTGCTCGGGCTCATGTATCTCACGCAAGTAACCAAGACGAATGCTCTTGGCTATAAGGTGAGCGAGCTTAATGTTAAGCAAACGCAGCTCAAAGAAGAGTATGCAAGCCTCGAAGTAGAATCAACTCGACTACAAAGCCTCGAACGCGTAAAAGCTAGTTCGGTCGCATCTGCAATGACAGATGCAAAGCCAACCGCTTTTGCCGCAAATTAAGGTATAATATCAGGTATTGGTACAGCGCTTATGGCAATGTACTCATATTTGTATGAACTATATAAAACCAAGACAAAATGACTCGCACAAATCCTTTGATCGCATAGCGGTCTTAAGAGTTATATTGATAATTGTTGGCGGCATATTAATTGCACGCCTTTTTTACGTGCAGATTATTCGTCATGATTTTTATCAGGCTCAGGCACTTGCCGAGCATATAAAGAAGTTTGAGATTACGGCACCGCGGGGAATTATACGCTTATCGGATGGTTCTGCGTCGGTACCAGTTGTCTTGAACGAGCAACTGTATGTTATCTATGCTGACCCTAAATTTGTGACCGACCCAGAGGAAACGGCAGCAAAGCTAGTACCCTTAATCGGCGGCGATAAAGATGCACTAGCCAAAAAGCTGAAATCCCCAACAAGTAGATATGTTGTACTGGCAAAAAAATTGACCAAAGACCAAGCGGGTAGGGTAGATGCGTTGCAGCTTAAGGGTATTGGACAGAAAGAAGTCAGTACTCGTACGTATCCGCAAGGGACACTAGCATCTCAGCTGTTGGGCTTTGTAAATGATGATGGTAAGGGCCAGTACGGGGTGGAGGGTTATCTAGACGAAGAGCTTGGCGGCATCACTGGGCTCGAGAAAGCAGTAACCGATGTTAGGGGTATTCCGCTCGCCGTGAATAACGATACGATTTTACGCAAAGCAGTGCCTGGTAAAGACGTTACGTTAACGGTAGATATTGGCATGCAGCGTATCGCCGAAGAGGCATTAAAGAGTGGCATCGAGAGGACGAAATCTGTACGAGGTAGCGTAGTGGTTATTGACGTTACGAATGGTGCAATCAAGGCCATGGCAAATTATCCGACCTACGACCCAAGTCAGTTCGATAAAATATCCGACATTGGCATCTTTACAAATAATACTGTGACTGGCGCTTGGGAACCGGGCTCGGTGATTAAACCGCTTATTATTGGTGCGGCATTTACCGAGGGAACTGCTAACCCAGAAACGAGTTATTACGACCCGGGTTTTGTAACCGTTAGCGATCGTACTATTAAAAACTCCGTTAACTGGGGTGCTCAGAATATGTCGATACACGATGTTATCAATAAGTCACTCAATACCGGGGCAGTTTTTGTACTGAAAACATTAGGTGGTGGCGATATTAACGAAAAAGCGCGCCAAACGTGGTTTACATATTTAACAGACCATTACTTTTTCGGTAAGGCATCCGGCGTTGAGCAAAGTGGAGAAGTAGCCGGTGTTGTTAGCGGGCCGAATGACGGCGACGGGCTTAATGTGCGGTATGCCAATATGGCGTTTGGCCAGGGATTGACGGTGACACCGCTACAGCTCGCAGCAGCGTATACTGCACTAGTTAATGGCGGCACCTACTACAAACCGACTTTAGTTGCTACACAAGAGGTTAATGGCAAGACAGTTACATTTAAACCAACGGTAATAAAGCAGGGTGTTGTGAGTGAAAAAGCGAGCGAGCAAGTGCGCGGGCTACTAACCGACTCGCTATCTATAAATAATAAAGCCGCATTACGTAGCGGTTATACGCTCGGCGCAAAGAGCGGCACCGCTCAAGAGGCGGACAGTAACGGTAACTACAAAGAAGACGCCTATAACGGTGCATATGCAGGCTTTATTGGTGGTGATAAACCCCAGTATGTTATGGTTGTTCGCCTTGACGAGCCAAAGACTTCAGGCTTTGCGAGTGGCGAAGCCGCCAAAGTCTGGGCGGAGATAAGTAATAAAATAATCGATAATTTTGCCCTTAAGCCAAAAAGCTCTTGATATTAGCAAATTATGGTATACTAAACAGAGGTAGAAAGAAAATAAATACACGTAAAAACGGAACACAATTACCATGTCTACAATCAATCTGTCTATTCAATCATCAACACTCGAACACATTCTTATTTTAGGATTCCTAGGGTTTGCGCTGAGCATGCTTATTACCCCAATCTATACGACACTTGCGTATAAATATCAGTGGTGGAAGCGCCCCCGTACAACAGCCGTAACCGGTGAAAAGGCGACAGAGTTCCAAAAATTGCACAAGGCAAAGCATGCTCGTCATATTCCAACAATGGCAGGCCTTATTATGGTAGTTGGTGTTGGTGTTGTGACGCTATTGTTCAATCTTGACAGGGGTCAAACGTGGCTTCCTCTTGCGGCAATGGTAGGTGCGGGCGCGGTTGGTTTGCTTGATGATTACATCAACATTAAAGGGGATGGTAGTGGTGTTGCTGGCTTACGTTCTAAGCTTAAGTTTGCGCTTATCGCAACTGTTGCGCTTATTGGTGGTTGGTGGTTTTTTGCAAAAAACGGCATTGATTCGTTTCACGTACCTGGGGTAGGTGCGGTTGCAATTGGCTGGCTTATTATTCCGTTATTTGTCCTTGTCGTTGTTGCTACTGCCAATGCTGTGAACATGTCGGATGGGCTTGATGGGCTTGCTGGAGGGCTATTGGCGACTGCTTTTGGTGCATATTCAGTTATCGCACTTTTACAGGGTAGCTACGGTATTGCAGCATTTTGTCTAACCATGGTTGGCTCTCTACTGGCGTATGTTTGGTTCAATATTTTTCCGGCTCGGTTCTTCATGGGTGATGTCGGTAGCTTTGCGCTAGGCACAGCGCTGGGTGTTGTTGCTATGATGACCGACACGCTCGTACTTTTGCCGGTTATTGGTTTTGTGTTCGTGGCAGAGGCAGGTTCAGTTATTTTGCAAATCGCTTCTAAGAAGTTACGCAATGGCAAAAAGATATTTAGGATTAGCCCGATTCATCATCATTTTGAAGCTATCGGCTGGCCGGAAACAAAAGTTACCATGCGATTTTGGGTTATTGGCCAGGTAGCAGCCGTTGTTGGCCTATTGTTGGCAATTCTTGGGGGCTTTGTATGAACCCGCGCACCGCGCGGCAACACTCTGTTGACCCCACGGTGCGCAAGCATCGCCCCGATTACGGTCTGGTAGTGATTGCAAGTATTTTGCTCGTGATTGGGCTTATTGTCATGTTTGCTATTAGCCCGGCGCTTGCTGCGCTTGGCGGCAACGTTGGCGATAATTATTTTGTATCAAGACAATTCATCGCGATAATTCTAGGCTGTATAGCTTTTTTTATTGCTTCGCGTATTTCAATCGATACCTGGAAGCTACTGCAGAAGCCACTACTCGTTGCAGCGCTTGTTTTGAGCCTAGCTACGCTGGCTTTTGGCACGCACCTTGCGAACCGATGGATTCAGCTCGGCGCGTTTTCGTTCCAACCAGTAGAGTTTCTTAAATTTACCCTAGTTATTGTTGGCTCAATATTCTTAGCTGGTATCGCAAACGAAGGCAGAGCAAACACCCTAAAAGGTTTAAAACCTCTCATCATTGCCTTTGCTGTATTTAGCTTTATTGTTGTTGTCTTGCAACGTGACTTAGGTTCTGCGTTTGTGTTGTTTGGTATGGCGTTTGCGATGGCATTTATGGCTGGAGTTCCCCTAAAGCGCATAATTATCTTTGGCATTGTCGCGGTGATGCTTGGTGTTGCTGCAATCAGTAGTACTGCGTATCGACGTGATCGGTTCCTGACATTTTTACAGCCTGAACGCGATTGTGCAGATGCAGGCTATCATGCATGCCAGGCATTAATTGCTGTCGGTAGCGGGGGAGTGTTTGGACTAGGGCTTGGGCATAGCGTGCAGGCATATGGCTATTTACCAGAGGCGGCAAATGACTCAATCTTTGCAATCTATGCCGAAAAGTTTGGATTTGTTGGTGTGGTGGTATTAATTGGCTTATTTGGTTCGTTATTACTGAGGATTCTAAACATTATGCAGCGAGCACCCAATAGAACTGCTTTGCTGATGTGTGTGGCGGTCTTTACGTGGTTTAGCGTGCAGGCAGTTGTAAACATTGGTGCGATGGTTGGCTTGTTGCCGCTTAAAGGCATCACGCTGCCGTTTATTAGCTACGGTGGTACAAGTCTTATTTTTGCTATGGCTGCGCTTGGCGTTGTGTTTAATATCTCTAGCTATACTTCTATGCGTAAAACCTCGATCGGGTTTGATAACGAAAGGACAGAGGATGAGGGTAGTCGTCACTGGCGGCGGGACAGCCGGCCACGTTACACCGTTACTCGCCGTAGCATCTGAGCTTAAACGCCAGCATCCTAAGGCTGAAATTCGTTATATCGGCAACGTTGGCGATAGGTTTGCCACAATCGCACAAGACTCGAGCGATATTGATGGTACGTGGCGTATCGTAGCTGGTAAGTTTCGTCGGTATCATGGCATTAGTAAGTGGGTATATGTGCGTGATTTACGGATTATGCTCCGCAATATCCGGGACTTTTTTTACTTTAGTTTTGGACTTTTGCAAAGTCTTTGGTTGCTAATTTGGTGGAGACCGCAGGTAGTGTTTGCTAAAGGTGGCTTTGTGTGTTTGCCTGTAGGGCTTGCTGCGGCCTTTTTGCGGATTCCTTTAGTGACTCATGACTCTGATACTGTACCTGGGCTTACGAACCGCGTACTAGCACGGTATGCGCGGTACATGGCGGTCGCTATGCCTGAGCAATACTATACCTATCCTAAAGATCAAATTCGTTACACTGGATTACCGATTCGCGAAGAGTTTACGACGGTGACGCCAGCGCTACAAAGCCAAGCGCGACAAAAGCTTGGTATTCCAGAATCTGCCTTTGTGGTTGCGGTTTTTGGCGGTAGCCTTGGTGCGGTTCGCCTAAATAATGCAATTGTTGCAATAGCACAAGGTTTTCTGGCAAAAGACTCACAGCGATGGCTATTACACCAAACGGGCAAAGCTCAGTATGATGATGTTAAAGACTATTATGCATCTTTATCGCCAGGTATGCAGCAACGAATCCAATCGTGGCCATTTGTCGACGATAGTCATATTGTGACGGCTGCTGCAGATGTTATTGTTTCTCGTGCAGGTAGTAGCTCGTTTGAATTCGGCGTGCAAAAGAAAGCAGTTATTTTGGTACCGAATCCGGTTTTGACGGGTGGTCACCAGACAATTAATGCGCGCGTTCTATCCGAACAGCAAGCAGCCGTATCAGTATCCGAAAAGGAGATTACCGAGTCACATAATCAAGCATTACTTGATGCGATTGAAGACCTCGAAGCACATCCTAAAAAACGTGAAACACTCAGCGAAAATCTTCATACACTTGCCAAACCAAATGCTGCAGCTAATATCGTTGCAGTACTACAAGAGGCGGTGCGGTAAATGAGGTTTTTTGGCCGTAAGAAAAAACAAAACCAGCAGGCAGACAGAGCCCGGAGTGATGCTCCGCAACAGAGGGTAATCTCATATTACACCGCTAGCAGGCGCCAATTAGACAACTTTGAGCGCACATCTCCGCAATCCGAAACAAGCCTGGCATATCGTCGTATTGAGCGAGTGCGATCTTCGTGGTTTACGTTGCTTATTGCGGTGGTGGTTATTTTGGTCGTGGGTTACCTTGCTAGTTTAGGAAGTAAACCGCATGTAACACTTCAGGGTACGCAATATCGAAGCCTCAGTGAGTATACCGAGCTAACGCAAAAAGCGTTTGGTAATGATTTACGAAGTAGAGTAAAACCGCTATTGCCCTCAAGTAAGCTTGAGCAAGCGGTAAGCCAGGCAATACCAGAGGCACGAACCGTAACCGTTACGAGTAGTTTTTTGGGTCATCGACCAGAGGTAAAGATTGTAACTGATGACGCTGTGGCTGTCTTTTCGCAACCTGGTTCATCAGATCTCGTTTTAAGTACGCGGGGCCGTTTGCTACTGCCCGCTGGCCAGTCGGATGTACCACTCGGCAACTTGCCGATAATCGAGAATTTAACAGGGATAAAAGGGGAAGCGGGGGAGCAGTTCATGCGCCCAGATGAGACGCAAGCGTTTACTCGCCTGCTCGCGCAATTTTCAGCCGATAAGAGCAAGCCAGTATTTACGTTAAATACAACACCACATGAAATCTTGGCAAAAGAGTCAGGGCGGGGGGGATACACCGTCAAGTTCTTGCTAACAGATACTATTACCTCCCAATACGGTTCGCTAAGAGCTACAGAAAAAAAGCTTAATGAGATATCACAGAAACCATCAGAATATATTGATGTGCGGCTTGTAGACAAAGTCTACTATAAATAGCCCCTCTTACACTCTTGTTCGTATTTTGTTCTTATATTGTGGTATGAGGCAGGAGAGGGGAAAAGCATACTATTATATCAAAAAGTAAAAAAAGCAAATATTTTTACGACAACATAGCAGGTAGGGTAAAAGTATATAAAAATATCAAAGTTCGTAAAATGCAAATAGCTGTGGATAACTTGTATGTGGATTTCGAATCTCATGTGTATAAGCATTAGAACTCAATAAACCGACGGCATCGACGGTGCGGCACGGGTAAACAATGCGAAATATACGTCCAAACGTAAAAACTCCCCTGTAGAGGGACGTATAGTTAATCATCTGTAATACCTATATTTAAGTCGTAAAAGATATATTGTGCGACATTGGGTAGAGCTGCGGGGGGAGTACCCTAACATGTGTTTTGGCTCTCGAATTTTTGGCTTCGTTCACTCATGCCGCTTTGTTGTTTTCTGTTTTTTGTCATAAACCCTGTTTTTGGCTTATGCCGTTCATTTATCCGATATTTGTCTTTATGGCTCGGTACTTGTATGCTGGTGCTTCTACATGCAATAATGTTCGTAAAATGTTCATATTTACAAACAACAGTAAATAATAACGAGCAGGCTGGTTGCCTGCTCGTTAGCGTATCTTTAGGACGCCCGAATCATCATCGGGTTGGTTGTGGACTGGTGGCGGTGGTGGCGCTACCCTTGGTGTCGCCTGCTCTTGTGCTTGTGCTGCACGTTTGCGGCGACGTCGACGTTTTTGGGATTCAGTTTCGACTATCTTGGGCTGCTCTTGGGGCGGATATGGGCGAGCAATAGGTAATGGTGCAACGATGGTATGACTCTTGCCATCGTGTGATTGTCTTGATTGCTGCTGTTGAGCCTGTTGTGGCGCAGCAGCAGCGTGCTGCTGGGGCAGTGTTGCGGCTCTAATCATATCTTCAACTGTATGTAAGTCGGCTGCGTATTCGCGGCGCGAATGGGCGATGATTTCATCGATATTACTGTGCTGGGGCTGGGGTATATTTAACGTTATACCAGAGAACGCGGCTGCTTTTTCGCCATTAATACTCATGCTCGTCACAAAGTGACGATTATGGAAGTTCGATAGATCTGCTGCCTCAAACTGCGGCTCATAGTACTTGCTTAAGAATGGGCTATCATCTGGGCTTACGCGGAATGTAATCATTGTACCGACGTTGCCAAAAACGGCGCCACGAACCGTTTCTTCCATCTGCGAGATGTATTGGTTGGCAATCGTTAGATTAAGCGCATATTTACGCGCTTCGCTTAAAATAACCGCAAAACTATCAGTGGCAAAGTTCTGGAATTCGTCGACATATAGATAGAATGGGCGCCTGTCTTCAAGCCGTGGAATATCAGCACGGCTCATGGCGGCTAATTGTATTTTGGTTACAAACATGGCGCCTAAGATAGCAGCGTTATCTTCGCCGACAAGGCCACGGGAGAGGTTAACAACAATAATCTTGCCCTCATCCATGGCGCGTCTAATGCTAAAGGTACTTTTTGGCTGACCAATGATATTACGAATAATCGGGTTAGCGGTAAACGCGCCAACCTTGTTAAGCACCGGCGCAACGGCCTCTGATGCAAATTTTTCGTTCCAGCTGGCAAATTCGGTAACCCAGAAGTTTTTAACGACCGGATCGTCAATATAGCTAATAACATCATCACGAAAGCGCTTTTCGGTAAGCATGCGGGTAATATCAAGCATGGTTGCATTTGGGTAGTCCAACAGGGCTAAAATAGTAAATCGAAGGATATATTCGAGCCGTGGCCCCCAGCTATCAAACATGCGCTTGAGCACGCCTACAAGCTCACTACTCACCTGGCCTTTACTGACCGAATCGGTAACTTCGAGTGGGTTAAAGCCAATTGGGTAGTCGACATCTGCCGGGTTAAAGTAAATAACGTCCTTTATGCGACGTTCGGGTATGTAGCGCATGATACTAGTGGCGTAATCGCCGTGTGGGTCGATAACGGCCATGCCCTGGTCATAATAAATATCAGAAAGTGTGAGCAGCTCGAGCAAACCTGATTTACCGGTACCAGTTTGACCTAAAATATACACATGACGTCCGCGGTCAGCGCGTAATAAGCCAAACATTGTATTACTACCTCTAAAATTGGTCGTGCCATACAGGCTGAGCTCATTTTCGGGATATTGACCAAACGACGGCAACGTGGCGGGTGGTTCGGCAGTTTTGGTGGTTGCCCAAACGATATTTGGTGTTTCTACGCTGGTGTGTGGTAAGTGATATACGCTAGCGACTTCTTCGATATTTAAGATAAACCCCTTGTCGAGGAACGTGCGTGCGGCGTATGGCGCTAATTTTGAAGGCTCAAAACTTGCGAACTTACTCTGGAAGCCGTTGAGATTGGTGGTATTAAACTGCTTAAAGGTGCCGACCATTGCTTGCATACGCATGCGCGCAGTTGCTTGGTCGTTACCTGCGTATACAATACGAATTTTAACCTGGTATCCAAGTTTTCGGCTCTTCTCTTCTATAGCAGTTATACGGGTCTTTTCGCGTTCGGACGGCACATAGGCAGTTGTTGTTTCTGACGGAGGCCGTACAAGTGCCCCAAAAGCCTGCCCAACATAGCTTATTCCAGAGGCGATACCAGCACTGCCCCAACTGCCCCGCCCTGACGTAATGCGACTCACCATGCGTGAGCTTTGTTTGTGCCAATCATCGCTAATTGGCCGTACAATCATTTGAATCCACATTTCTTCGTTGGGTTGCTCTAGTTTGGCAAAGGTAGCGGTAATGGCCGCCAAGGGGTCAACCTCAAAGCTTGGGAATGTCTTGATGGGGATTGTTTCGTGATCGGTAAGAGTGAGTTCGGTAGTGTAGATTACAGGTTGTGGCATAGGGCGCTGCGCGTAATCTTCTTCTAATTCTGAAATCTGTGCTGTTGGGTATTGAGCGTAAATCTGTCCTTCGACAAAAGACTGAAGGTTTTTTGGAAGCCATACATAAAACTTAATACGCTGACCAATAGCGGCAATTTCAAAACTAATATGATCTTGGGCTCCGCCTAATAGTTCGCGGCGGGGCTTTAATATGCCGTGGAGCGCGGCAAACATCTGCTCGGCCGCAAGTTCTTTCTTGTCGTTGGTACGAGGAATCTCAAGGAGTAAAAGCGTGTGAGTAGAAGAATTAGTTGCCATAGGTAATAACCGTGTTTTTAGTCACAAGCATTATTATACATCTGTTTTGCAAGCCCTGCTGGGCTTTTTATTTAGGCGGTTTCAGCAAGTGTGTAGGTTGCTTTTGCAACGCGCTTGAATTGTGGTTTGCCTTGTAGGTTCAAAAGAATAGTAGTTTCTTTGACATGACGTGATTTTAGCACGCGCTTTACGATTTCATCACGGTGAAGTGGCTCGCCAGCTTCTGTAAGTACCTCTGTTATCATGTCGGCTACAGTACCCTTTTTATAGCCCCATTCTTGGAGTGCATAAATACCACGACCGATAAGAACAAAGCGCTTATCTTTTATAAGTTCGTTGTGAATTGCTTGGGTAGTAACGTCTTTGCGCTTAAAGTCAGAAATACGGATAGATTCGGCAATTTCATTAAAGTGCATGTGCTTGCCGTTTTCGTGCAAGATAACATAGATTTTGTCGCGGATGTTCTTTGGGTTAACCATTGGCCATTTTGTAAGACCCCAACGATCGTTGAGCTCTGCAAGGTGCTTAGAAATACTTGCCAGCGCGCTTACATGGCTAACGTCTTCGTCGCCAACACCGTTAGCGATGCTCTTGATATCAGTAGGTTTGCCAATTTTCTTGACTGCTTCAACAATTTTATTAGTAAGTTCGCGCATCTTCTTTTCGTCGTGGACCTTACGGGTACCAACGGCGTTATAAAAATGGTCGCTTTCTTCTATAACACTAATCTCTGGTGAAAGTTCAGCTAAAAACGAAATACGAGCTTGATCTATCTTGCTTCCCTGCTTGGTTAGCAAGCCGGCAAGTTCGCTCACGCGCATTGCATTGCCGTTCTGGGCTAAAATTTCAAGAACTACTGTTTCAACTTCTTTAATATGTGGCAAATTACCGCTTGCTGCAGTGCTTTTAAGGCGTGTTACGACAACCTTTTCGAGCTGACGAACGCGTTCGCGGGTAATGCCCAAGAGCTCACCAATTTGCTCGAGAGTTTCCTTGCGGTCATACAGGCCAAAACGACGCGAAACAATCTCTCGTTCACGTTCTCGTTCGATAGAACCCAAAACACCCTTTAAAACGACGTCCAAATCTAATGAACTGCTTGCGATAGTAGGTGTTTTAGTTGCCATGGGTTCGGAATCTCCTTACAAATACGGTGTACCACTAGAAATGGTAATACTTAATATATTTTACAATAAATCTTATTGTTAGTCAACAATATGGCTATCTATGTCTATTTTAGCACAAAATAGACACTTGTGCATATATACTGCATCAAAAGCTATCATGTACTAGCTTAAGCGTTTTGACAAGGGGCCACGACGATAAAATATAGTAACAAATTTGATTATTTAGGCTGCGCAGATTGCAGAACAGCTAGGTCAATAATACGAATACCAAAACCCTTGTTTCTGCCGTTAAACTGTAATGTAGCAAATTCTGTTGGTGTTGCCGTAAGAAGCGTTTCTACCTTATTTGCCATTACGCTTATAAGCGAATCGCCTACTGCACAGGTATGTTTTACCCTGCGGGCACCTAGCGCACGTGCATCTTTTTTAGGGATAGAATAGACTTCGCGCCATGATTTTGGTGATACATCTGCGCGACATACATACAAGGCATTTGGCCCTGCAATTGGGCTTTCGGCAACAGCATGTTCTATTAATTTGCCATCGCGGTATTCTTGAAGCACCAATACAATATATTCATCTGGCTGGCGAGTACCATCTTCGCTAGCAATGCTAGCACCACGCTTTAATTTGCCTCGGGCAAAATAGCACATATCTTCGCCCCATCGGCTACGTATTTCGGTTAAAATATTTAGCCGTTCTAAATCAATCGTAGGTTCAACGCCGTCTTCTAACCGTGCCATTGCAGCATCTATAATTTCTTCGGCCGACTTTCGTAGTTCATCTTCGCCCTTAGGCAAAACAGTCCAGTCAAGCTCAGTTTCTTTTAAAACATCTTTAACCGATGTGGGAGTTTCGAGCTCTGCTTCATAAGAATTTTGAACAATAAAGGGTGCATCTGGTATTTGTTTAAGTAAAGTAAGCTGAAAACGCAAGAGCATATTATTTTTTACCCGTTGCTGTCCCGGGTAATCTAACGATTCATAATTACGTATGGCAATTGATGCCATTGAAGATAACATATAAAAGGTTAATATTTCTTGGGCACCCTGCCACTCCTGGGGGTCTTCTTCTTTAATAAATTGTAAAAGTTCTTTTGATTGGTCGATGGGCTTATTTTCGATTAAGATTTTTTGAAATAGCATATCTGCCGTGGCAATAGTACTTGGGGTAGTTCGGTAACGATCCTTAACACTTTTATTTAAATCAGATAGCTTTTGCTTTAAGTGGACGATAACATCTGGGCTACCGGAAATGAGTGCAAAGTCAGTTGCAGATATTATTGTAGCTATAACACCAAACGCTTGTGAATCATATTTACTACTACCAAATTCTATGGGTTGATTACTCTTTTCTTGTATCATAGTAAATATCGCATCTAATATATCTATGTAATCGTGTTTGGTGAGTTTTCGTATCCAATCTGGCGTGGCTTTTATGTCCACATCTTGGTCTGCAGTCTTGGTATACATATCCTTGAACCAACCCAACTCAAAGTTATCTAAAATCGCCTGGCAAGTTAGTTGTGCATTTTTGTAGCCATTTATACGGCCACTAAAGAATGCTTCGAATACCTCATCGGTGATTCCAGAGTCGCTTTCATACGTTACAAGCTCATCAAAGGCACCGTTTATCCAATCAAATTCTTTATAGAACTTGTCTGCGCTAAAAACAAGAGATCTTTCAACGCTGTCTTCGATACCATCACGTAATTCACCAAGTAATCTTACAGCTTCATTAGAAACAATTTCGGCATTTTCACGTGTTGGGGCGGCTTCTATTGAACGCCACAAATTAGCATAGCTTTGGGCGATTGAGTGTCCAGAATCCAACTCACCGGTAGTCATAATAAAACTATTATATCATAAAAAACATATAATGTCTATACTCACGGTATGGGTATATAATTTATTTTTTGCGCCGGACGATACGTTTGCGGGCTGGTTTGGCGTCTTTGAGCATCGTTACCGCTTGTTCGAGCGTAATTGTTTTAGGGTCAGTCGTTTTAGGGATACGTGCATTCTTTTTACCATCGGTAATGTATGGTCCGTATTGACCGTTAAGGATGCTAATCTTTTCTTTTTCAAAGATTTTAATTTCGCGGTTTGCAAGGACCTCGAGTTTTTTGGTGTATAAATCGAGTGCTTCTGCCTCGGTGATACTAAATGGGTCTAACGGTTTTATAGAGACAAAGAGCTTATCTATCTGGATGTATGGTCCAAAGCGGCCAATGTTAGCTTTAATTTCTTTACCGTCAGCTGTTTCGCCTACGACTCGAGGCAAGCTAAACATAGTAAGAGCTTCTTCGAGCGTAACGTTTTCGAGGCGAACGCCGGCTGGCATCGGTGCAAACTCAAGCTTAATGGTTTTATCTTCGGTCGGTTCGCCGCGTTGTAGCATAGGGCCGTATTTACCAAAACGGGCGTAAATTGGCTTGCCTGTCTTAGGGTCTTCACCTAATAGGCGTGCCTGTGAAGTCTCTTGGCGGGTTGCATCACCGGCCTTTTCGACCAGTGGATGGAACTGGCTATAGAACTCTTTCATGGCATCTTGCCAAACGAGCGTGCCTTCGGCAACTTCGTCGAGTTGTAACTCTGCCTGAGCAGTAAATCCAGTGTTAATAATGGTGTCGAAATATTTAACTAAAAAGTCGGTCGTAACGTCTGCGAGGTGGGTTGGTAATAATTTGCCCTTGTCGGCCCCGTAGACCTCGATAGCTTCGGTTCGAGTAACAGTGTCGTCTACAAGTTCATAATGCACCGCATTACGCTCTATGCCCCCTAAATCAGCCTTTTCGATGTACCCACGGGTCTGGATGGTGCTAATTGTTGGAGCATAGGTACTCGGGCGACCGATACCAAGCTCTTCGAGCGCCTTAACGAGGCTCGCCTCTGAATATCGAGCTGGTGGACGGCTAAAGGTTTCGTGGACGCTAATTGTCTGGCGCTGCAAGACATCACCAACTGCAAGATGTGGCAAAATGGCATCTTCTTTACCGCCACCATACACTTTTAGGAAACCGTCAAACTTAAGTGATTCGCCCTTAGCGATAAATACTGATGCACGACCGCTGATGCTAATGGTAGCTTCGGTCCGGTCTGTTTCGGCGGCAGCCATTTGGCTCGCGAGGGCTCGCTTCCAGATAAGCTGATACAGTTTTTCTTGAGTTGCATCACTGCCGGCTGAAAGCGCGTTAAAATTGGTTGGACGAATGGCTTCATGAGCTTCTTGGGCAGATGAGTTCTTGGTTTTGTACTGGCGTACTTGATGATACTTTTTACCAAAGTTCGATTCGATGTAGGCACCAGCGGCAGCAATCGCTTGGCCAGATAAGTTAGTGCTATCGGTACGCATGTAGGTAATGTGTCCATTTTCGTACAAACGCTGTGCAACAGTCATAGTTTGCTTAACGCTAAAGCCTAGTTTACGAGCTGCTTCTTGCTGCAGTGTAGAGGTAGTAAATGGTGCAGATGGATTGCGCACGCTTGGCTTTTGCGCTACTTCGTGCACGGTAAAGGTGGCGGTAATACAGTCATCTAAAAACTCTTTTACATGCGCCTCGTCTGGCATACGCAAAATGAGTTCGGCGGGAACTTCCTCGCCATTTTTCAAAAAGATAGCCTGTACCCTAAAGCTACTTTCGGGGGTAAACGCATTAACTTCGCGCTCGCGTTCTACGATTAAACGTACTGCAACAGATTGTACGCGGCCGGCGCTCAGGCCAGGTTGTACCTTCTTCCATAATACGGGTGAAAGTTCGTAGCCTACTAAGCGGTCTAGTATGCGGCGCGCTTGCTGGGCGTTTACTAAATCAATATCAATGGTACGAGGATTGGCAATGGCATCCTTAATAGCACCTTCGGTGATTTCGTGGAATACAATACGTTTGGTTTTTTTGGTATCAAGGCCCAATGCTTCGGCTAAGTGCCATGCAATAGCCTCCCCTTCGCGGTCTTCATCACTTGCGAGCCAAACGGTTTCGGCAAGTTTTGCTTCTTTTTTGAGCTCTGTTACAACTTTCTTTTTATCAGCTGGGATTTCGTAGTCTGGCTTAAAATTATCATCAAGCGCAATGCTTAAGCCCTTTTTAGGTAAGTCACGGATGTGACCAAAGCTACTCTTAACGGTGTAATCTTTGCCTAAAAATTTCTCAATCGTCTTGGCTTTTGCTGGGGACTCTACAATTACTAGATTCTTTTTACTCATATATATAGGTCGTACTTTTTACGGGTACAACGACAACAGACTATATGCTTACGCCATAAAATGCAAGCAGCCCCGCCGGTCGCCCCCTGTGTGGGGGCAACGCGGCGAGGCTGAGGCGGAAAGGACGTGGTGTGACACGTAGTCACGGCAGCTGGTTGCTTGCCTGGTTCTTGCTGCCGTGCGGCGTGATGGTCTGGCGATACTGCGCGAGCAGAATCATCAGACAACACGTGGACATGCCCAGCGCTGTCCAGAACGCGAACTTGGCGTGTCCGCTGGTCGCGAGGTAGTAGTAGCTGACACCAGCGAGCACGAAGCCACCGGCGCCGAAGAAGCTCCAGAAGGCCGCCGCCCAACCACGCTGTTCGCCCTTGGCGATGCGGCGCATGAGGGTCAGCGTCACCATCAGGATGCCCCATGCGATTCCCGCACAGAGAAACATCGCTTCGTCAGTCATGCTGATCGTCTCCTTCGTCGTATTTGGGTCGAAGCGAGATGAACGTAACGGCCACACCAACGAGCCCGATGATGATAATCCACCATCGTGTCGTCAGGATAGCCGAGGCCAGTCCCGCGAGGAAGCATGTCAGAGCGACTATCCTGATGGCGTGAAGCCTTAGGGTTTGCCAGCTCTGAAGTTCGATGCCTTGTTGTCGAGTGATTTCGGGTATCCAGTAGCCGACTGCCACGAAGATTCCACCTCCGTATATCAGTAGCGCCTGAACGACCTGGTTGTACAGGATCATGAGCCGTCCCCATCCCTGCGGTCTCGCTCGTGGACGTTGTCGTCGTGTAGCTCGGTGCGCCGGATTTCGACGTTGACCAATCTACGGCTCTGCTGCCAAAGCTTCCCAATCGTCGCGCTGAGCGCAACGCTGAGAAGCAAGCTGGCAACGACGATGTCGACAGTAAAACCGACTGCAAAGCCAGCCCAGCTGACGATGCCGCTCCAGAAAAGAGTCTTGTGTGCACTCTTTTTGGTGTCGACGTATCGTCGGGTAGTGTCGCAGAGGATTGCGGGGTCTCGACGGGTGCGGTAGGCGCGCCACTCTTGCAAGCCCTCAGAAAAGGCGAGCAACGCGATTGCGCCACACATCACTCCGACAAGAAACACCAGAAATGACAGCAAGTTCGGGTTGTTAGTGTGCATCCGTCACCCCTCCTTTCCTAGTGTAGGGCGACAAAGACTAGCAAATTATGCCATAAAATTTACTTTATCGCAACGTCCAGCTGCCGCCGCCTTGCGCAGAAACCTTGCCGGTAATCTCTAGCATGCTAAGGGTTTGCTGGAACTCTAGTGGGGTTAGCCCCGAAGAAGTCTGTAAGGTATCGATATCGGTTACGCCGCTGGCGATGAGCTCTAGAATGGCGTGTTCTGCGGCGTTTGCAGCTTGTACGTGATGTGTTTCGCCTGCCGTTGCTGGCAACTGATAGACTGCCAAAATATCATCGAGGCTCGTAACGGGTGTAGCGCCAATTTTAATAAGATTGTTGCATCCCGCACTTAACGGGCTGGTAATTGGGCCCGGCACAGCTAAAACGTCTTTGCCTTGCTCTAAAGCAAAGTTTGCGGTATGCAAACTACCGCTTTTTTCGGCAGCTTCTGGTATGAGTATTGCTGCGCAAAGTCCCGCCACGATTCTGTTTCGGGCAATAAAGTTACCCTTAAACGCGATTTTTTCGTGCGGTGGGTATTCGCTAATGAGCGCCCCGCCCTGCGCAACGATGTTGCGTGCAAGTTGGTGGTGCGTACTTGGGTATATCGCTTCGAGCCCGCTGGGTAGTACGGCAATGGTTTGTCCACCGGCATCAAGTGCGGTTTGGTGCGCTATCGCATCAAGCCCGAGCGCTAGGCCGCTCACAATCACTATTCCCCGCGCTACTACCCCACGCACTAGTTGTTCGGTTACGCTACGGCCGTAGGTACTAACTTTACGGCTGCCGACAACAGCAAGCATAGGTTTTTCGGCTAGTTCGGGCCAATTTTTGCTTTCTATAAACAAATTTTTAGGTGGTTGCGCAAGCTGTAATAACACCTTAGGATAATTCTTTTTATCAGGGGTGGTATGAAGCATAAGCATAAACCTCTACTAAAATATTATTGACAAAAAACAAAACAAATGCTATTATTTGCAACGTAAGCGTGAAACTCTTACGCTTTACGCACCTTATACCCCCAAATTCTAACGTTGGACCAGATAGTTCGCAAGTGCCTTGTGCATACGTAAACTGATTGGTCTTACACTGTTAGATTGTTTTAGAACGTGCGTTCTACGTTGTTACCCTCCACGCAGCTCGCGCCCGCTAGTCGTATCAGTACTTGTACTGATAAAGTGCTAGCTAACAGGCGTTCTAAAACAAGCTAACGCCTTTAACCGTAAGCTTTAACCCCTCGTTTTCATTGAGGTGGGCATTCAAAGCGTTGTGCACTTGTTGTACGGGGTTGAAGGCTAACATGAGCCTATAGCGGTGCCCACCCCCTCTATAGGCTCTTTTTAGTTCTTATCTAGTTTAGTGTCCAGTTTTTGCTGCAGCTGGAGTAGGCAACGGCCCCGACATCCTTTGTTGACATAGCTAATATGTTGTATGAGTAAATAAGAGGTTCGGTGCCAGAAAATTTAGGCGATACAACGGAGTTAATCGTAATATCTTTTGTATCACCAACCTTTATCTCAGGAAATGTTGCATAATCACTATAACTATCAGCGCTACTCATGGCATAAATAGTTTGGCCTGACTTGCTTGCAACGCTCCAAGACGAGAGAGTGTAACCTCCATAATTGACAGTTCCCGCATTTTTTATACGTACGGTAAAGTTTGCTGGTTGGCCGCCAACTACTTTTTCTGGACCAATTATCTCGCATGATATTGCATATTGTTTGTTTTCGCCGCTACTAACTAAACTACTGTATCTGGAGTCAAAACTTGTGCCTGCTGGTATCACCTGACAGCTTGCATCAAATGTTTTGCCATCACCCGCAAATTTATAGTTTGCTGCACCAACGTTATTCGGATTTACGGGCTTACGCACAAAACCTGTAGAGGTGCCATACTTATCAAGTTGAGTACCGCTAAAACCTGATGCCCATTTTAGTAAGTTTGCAGTAGGTTTGCCGTTTGCATCGTAGTAGCCTATCGTAGCAGTACCATTGGTACCTTTTGCTTGAAACTTCATGTTAGCAAGCTGTAGCGCTGCATCGGTACGGTTTTGTACCATGACATGATAATAATCACCGGTCATGCCATTAACCGTTACTGTACTTGAGCTAATGTAGCAAACGTTACTACCGTAAGCTTTGCTTTTAGTAATTACATAGGCACCGACACCGCCAACAGCGGTGACAACCAACACGAGCGGAATGACTGCATGCAGGCTTAATACACCAATCTGGTTAATTTTTTTCAGCGATATTTTCATGGACTGTTTCCTTTGTTATGCGTATGACTTAAGCATAAGCAATCAGTAGTAATTTTGTCAACGAATCTATTCGCCGATTTTGACGGTTTCGTGTTCAAAGCCGTTTACAAAATAGCCATCGTGGCTTACAAAGATGACAGCGCCCTTATATTTATGAAGGGCGTTTTCTAGTTCTTCGATACTTGGTAAATCTAGGTGATTCGTTGGTTCATCTAAGATAAGCAATTGCGGATTATTAGACAGCATGGCAATTATCTGGAATCGCGCCTTTTGGCCACCGCTCAGTGTGTTAAGCGGTATGCGGCCATCGCCGATTGGGTCAAATAAATAATCGCCCATTAGTTGTCTAATCCGTTGGTCGCTGATTGAAAACCCTTGGTCTAGATACAAGCGCTCGAGTGCTAGTTCGAGGGGCAAATCAAAGTATTTATCGGCAATTTCTTGTTCGTACATACCAATGGTTAGCTTTGCGCGCACATCTATATAGCCTGCAAAAGAGGTAGCATCACTCGTTTTGCCCTCTGCGGTCGCGACAATACTTTTAATAAGTGTGGTTTTACCGGCACCGTTACGGCCGTGCAAACGGATTCGGCCACCCTCGGGCAGCTGAAACGACACGCCGCTAAACAATGGCTCGCTGTAGCCAAGAGATAAATCATGCACGTCGATAATTGGCAGCTGAGCGCCTTTATTTACAGTATCAACCGAGCTAATTCGGATGTTCTTGGCCTTGTACTTATCGTAGCTGGCGGCAGTTTTACTATGCATTTGATTGACTGATTCGCGGTCAATCCAGAAGTTAGGCTTTGGATTGGCGGCCTCTAATTTTTTAAGCTCGCGCGTTAGGCGTTCTTCCATCACGATAAACGGATTCTTTTTGCCACCGGCGGTGCTCGCGCTTGGCTTCATACGTTGGGCGTACAAAATCTGCTTTTTAAGATTAGCAATTGTTGCCTGTGCAACCCCATAGCTTTGAATAGCACTAACGGTGCTCGTGCTATTTTGCTTTAAATAAGCATCATAATTCCCTTTATAGCTATAGGCTTGGCCATCGCGTATATCGATGATTCTATCCACTGTTTTAAGCACATCTCGGTCGTGCGTGATAACGAGAACTGTGAGCCCACTGACGCCCTCGAGCCATTTAATAAAGGCGTCTTTGGCGACATAGTCCATGTGGTTTGTTGGCTCGTCAATAAGGGCTAAATCTGCATTGGCGTGGGCAATTTTCACAAGTTCTACAAAGCGTTTCTGGCCCCCGCTTAAATTGCCTAATGGCGAGCGAGCTTTGGCCTCGTCAATCTGATACGTAGCAAGTTGTTGCAGTACCGAATCTTCAATCGTGTAGTAGCCTAGGCTACTGAATTGTTCGAGCGCATCACTGTAAATGTTCATTTTGTGATGACTTGTCCCCATCGTTTCTGGATAGGTATCGATAATGTGCTTTAGTTTCGAATAATTCGGTAGTTCGCTCAGGATATAGTCGACGGCTGGCGTGTCGAGTAGGCCGTGGTGCTCTTGGCGGGTGCTGACGATAATAGTGCCGCGCGCTTTTTGGATCTCACCGTCAAATTCGCTATCGTCGCCAGCCAGCATTGCAAACAGCGTGCTTTTACCTGCACCGTTACGGCCAATCACGCCGACCTTCTCGTTTTTATCTAACGCAAACTGCAGGTCGCTATACAGCACCTTATCGCCAAAATGTTTATCTCTAATATCAACGTTGAGTAGCATAGTAATTAATCGTCGTATTCAAACATGATACTGCGGGTATCCTTTGGTAGTTCCCCGCCGTAAATGTACTCGGTAAGCACGCTATTTACCTCGGTATAAATATCTTCTAGATAGCTCTGCTCTACCTCGCTAAATTTGCCAAGTACAAACTTACTGGCATCGGGAATCTTAGAAAACACATCTTTTATACCAATACGGACTCGGCCAAAATTTGCGCCCATATGTTGGATAATTGACTTGATACCATTATTGCCGGCAGCTTGTCCGCCTACGCGGTTACGAATTTGCCCAAAGGCGATGCTAAGCTCGTCGTGCACAACCACGATGCGTTCAGGCTCTACCTTGTAAAAATGGGCTACTGCCTGCACTGATTCGCCGCTTAAGTTCATAAATGTAGACGGCTTTAATAACAGGACGCGCACGGCACCCATGGTTTTTTCGGCGATTTGGCCCTTAAATTTCTTGTCGTCTTGCCATGGTCCGAAGTCGTTAGCAGCCGCAAAATTATCGAGCGCCATAAAGCCAATATTATGCCGAGTAAGGTTGTATTCTTTGCCAGGATTACCAAGCCCGACAATAAGGACCGTGACGGTTGCGATTGATATGCTGTACGGTAGATTTTGATTTAACTGAATTGGTTGTCGTTGGAAAAGTGCCATAACAGACTATATTGTACCAGTGTTTGCTATATATATGATGTCTGTAGTAGTATCGGCATAAGAGTAAACACACATATGAAACCATTATTGAAATTGATTTTGCCCGAAAAAGCTGAAGTCGTCGTATTCGTCAGTATCGGATTTTTGCTGTTACTTGTGCAAAACATAAAACGGTTTTGGGTGTTTTTTGACGGCACAAGCGTCAATGCCTTATCTGAGACAGGCGGTCTCGATACGCAAGTATCTAATTTCTTTACTAACCTAGAGGCGCGCGTTGACCCTCGTGTTGCAGATTTCTTGGTGTGGGTATTAGTTGGTAGCGTAGTCTTTGCGCTGTTTTCATATGTTTTTGCAGCCTATAAAAGCGCCAGTGATGAGGTAGAGTTGGTTCACTATTACCGTTCCCCGCAAGGGCGTGCGCACGAGATTAACGCTTTTATTACAAAGATAGCTGTACGATTAGCGGGTGTCGTGGGAATTGTTATTTGGTTGGCTATTTTCTTAAAAAATATCAACCCAAGCTTAACTAAATTATTTTTTACATCTGCTACTACGCTAGATGATCCGGCATCATGGTTATGGATTGTGCTTTCGGTTGTCTTGTTTGCGGCTAGTCTGTATCTTTTCGCAATTTTAGTACGAATTATTGCGCTTAAACCCCGAGTGTTTGGTAGTAGCGAAGAGGTTTAGCTGAGATTTCACTGTGGATAACTACCGCCACAGTGCTTGTGCTTTGCATATAAGTAGTATTTAATTGCAATTAGATATTCTAAAAACTAAAACACAACAAGGTAGTCAAAATATGCGCATTTTGAAACTTAACTCTAAAGGTTTCTCTCATCACCTGCTCTTTTTATTAATTCCTTTATTTGCAGTCGCCGCGATTGGTGCATATGTGGTTAATAGTTCTCGCGCAAGTGGCGGTTTTGTGTGCACGATTGGTCCCGAATTTAAAGATGTTGCTGGAACCACTGATGGCGGCGTTATGAACGATAACCAGCAGTGGTACTCTGTGGTGCTCCAAAATCGTACCGGTACACAAACGGACACACTTAATGATATTGCTTTTGTGGGCAAATCATCGAGTGGCACAACCTTTACGTGGAATGCGCTTTCGTATGATGGCAAATATATTGACTGGCTTAAAGGCTTTAGCGGTGTAAAGATTTTGAATAATGCTACCGTGCAGGGTCAAGTGCGTAAGCCGACTACGCCTGCGGGTGTTGGCCAGGCAAACTGGAAAGTGATCGTAAAGGGTGTTACCTATACCTGTAATACGACAACTAACATTACAACTACCTATAATCAGCTCGTAAAAGATGCCGCAGCACCACCTGCGACTCCGATAACTACGCCAGCGCCAACCCCAGCGACTCCTGCTACGCCAGCGCCAACAACTTCTACCCCTACGCCCGCGCCAGTGACGGCTACGGGCACGTTTTCGTGTAACATTGGAACAGTATTAAAAGATACTGCTGGCTTAGAGTGGTATCCGGTTACGATTGTAAATAAGACAGGTACTGCTACAAAAACACTTGCCGATATTAACTTCACTGGCAAGGCGCCAAATTCGACCTTTACATGGAATGGTAGTACCAATAGCACCTACTTTAAATGGATATCTGGCTTCAGTGGCGTTGCAATCAACAATAACGCTACAGTTTTGGGTCAGATTCGCAAGCCAGTTACTCCTGCCGGTGTTGACCAAGGTGATTGGACGCTCGTTATCGCTGGTAAATCCTACCCATGCTCGTCAAGTGCTCCACAAGTTACCACGTTACCAGTGCCTAAGGTCGCTACATTAACGTGTGAAGCCGACTTGCCACAAGCTGTAAGTCCAGAGAATAAGCAAGGCTTTGGTTCGCGGATTATCAATAATACTGATGTTGCTTCTGATGCGAATAAGTATGAGATTATCCTTACCGAGAAGATAGATAATGGTATGCCTAAGATTGTCCAGACAAAAGAAGTGCCGGTGGTAGGCGCAAAGAATAACGTATTTGTTTACGGTGACGTAAACACCTATGCGAAAAAAGACAAGAGCAAACTGCTCCTAGTTGTTTCGCTACGTTCTAAGGACGGAAAAACAAACGTACCTTGTAGCAAGTTTGGTGCGGTCACATATGACCTTGGTAAAGGCACTGGTGCCGCTACTCCTGTTGCAACTACTCCCCCACCCTTGCCACCTAAAGACGCACCAAAGCCAAAAGTTGCTGACCTTGGTTATGGCGACAACTTAAATTTACAATGTATCTCGCGTAAGGGCACTGGCAAAGCTGCTGTATTTACTGCAGTACCATGTGCACAAGCTAACACCTTGATTTTGACCGTTAGCGGCAAAGACAACTCGGTTATACCACGTAACAAGCTTAGCTATGGCGTTGATGTAAGTCGTAACACTACTGATCATTTTGGTACAGTAACTGGCTGTGCGCCACGCGAGGTGGTTGTGAACGGCAAGAAAGTCACCTACGATTGTACGATTGTGTACTACAACCAGTCGTTCTTCCAGTCGACTGCAAAGTCTGTTAGCAACTTCTTTAAGAGCATCCTATCTAAGGCAAAAGCAGATACGTATCTAAGCAAGAGTGAGGCTAAGGCCGACATTGCTAAGTTGCGTGCTGGTGATTTGAAAACTGCGCAGACTAAAATTGTGCTATCGCATGCAGGCTATGTAAGCCAAATTGTGAATGGCGAAAACCTTGTCCTTGATTACAATGAATCTTCTGCCGTTAATCAGATTGTGCAGATTGCTAGAACGGATTGTGAAAATAAAGATGGTACATTCAATACTTCGACATACACCTGCACGATCAGCCCTACGAGTAATAATCCATCATCAGGCTCTAGTACCGGCGGTAGTAGCTCGGGTGGTTCATCTGCATCTGGCGCAGGAGCTGGCATTCCATCGAGTCCTTCAAGCTGTCAAAGCGGCTATCATTGGTCAAATACTTCGAACGGTGCACCACAATGCGTGCCAAATAGTAGCACCAGTACTGCAAGTGGTGATTCTCACTGTGATAGCGGATATACCTACATTTCGGCAACAGATTCACGCCGACCATCAGGCTCGGACTGGGCAATTGTTAATGGACACATATGTGTAGGTCCAGGTAATACTGCCGCAAAGCCAAAGTACTAAGTAAGTAGTCTTTATTTTTAGCGGCCGCGAGGCTTTGGGGCGTTGGGCTGGTGTTCGTGCTTTTCGCTGAAGTAGAACTTGAGCGGCGTGCCTTCGTAGCCATACTTCTCGCGTAGTTGTCGGTCTAGATATCGCTTATAGCTCCAGTGCAGAAGCTTCGTGTGGCTGCCAAATACCTTAAAGGTTGGAGTTGCTTCATCTGTTTGCGTAATGTAATTAAGCCGTGGATAGCTGTTTTTGAGCCCTGCGGGTGGGTGTGCGTCTACACAAGCGCGCAACCAGCGGTTAAGCTCGCCTGTCGTAATTTTTTTGGTACGGTTTTCTTCTATTTCAAACGCAATTTCAAATAATTTCGATACGTTCTGTCCAGTGACGCTACTCGTAAATACTAGCGGCGCCCACGGTGCAAATTCAAATTCGTGCTTAATTTTTGGCGCTAGTGCGTCACGGGTGTAGGCGTCTTTATCTAAAACGCTGTCCCATTTGCTGACAACAAGTACAAGACCCTTACCTGCTTCTTTGATGATGCCGGCAATCTTTTGGTCGAGCTGTACGCCAACTTCATTGACATCGATAAGTAAAAAGCAAATATCGGCTTGTTCGATAGCAGATAAACTACGGATAACACTAAAGCGTTCTATGCCAACTTCGATTTTGCCGTTTTTACGGATACCAGCAGTATCGAGTAGTTCGATTTCACGGCCCTTAAATTTTACAAGCGTGCGGTTAACATCTCGCGTAGTACCTGCCCTATCAGCAACGATTGCCTGTTGCTTTTTGGCGAGAGTGTTAAATAGCTGACTCTTACCTACGTTTGGGCGACCTAAAATTGCTATGCGCAAGCGGCCATCGTCTTCTTTGATAGTTGCTTTTGGTAAATCAACCACAAGTTCGGCTAGCAAATCATCGATACCGGTGCGCTGTGTGGTACTGGTGGCAATCACCGGCTTAATGCCAAGGCGGAGGTAATCGTTGAGGTTAACGCGAGTATTTTTATCAACCTTGTTAACAATTAACATAACAGGCTTACGACTTTTAAGCGCAAGCTTGGCAACACGACGGTCTTCTTCGGTAATCATGACGTTTGCCTCTACGACAACCATAATGACATCGGCGCTATCGGATGCTTGAATAATTTGCTCTTGAATCGTAAATTCAAATTCGTCTTCGGCATCTTTCATACCTGCGGTATCAATTAGCCAAAAGTCGTGTGAGCCATAATTGGCTTTAGCCATAATACTGTCACGCGTAGTTCCTGGCTCGTTGGCAACAATTGCTTCGCGGTGGCCAATAATCGCGTTGAACAAACTAGACTTGCCTACATTGGCACGTCCAACAATTGCAACGATTGGTACTTTCTTACTCATCTCTTGATTAAATTGTAACATTTACAGAGGTAAAAAGCCAGCATAATATTGACAAGCACCATTACTAGTATATAATTTTCATTCTGCACGAAACCGGTATGTCGAAGTAAGGAGATTCTGTGAAAAAGGTTCTTCTGATCGGAACTGCAGTGGCGGCAGTTAGTTCGATTGCCATCGTTGCGACGGCCTACGTCCGCCGTGAGCAGTTGCTCGACAAGTGGGCGGAGTTCGCCAGCTCATGGAACGACGATCAGCCTTCTGAGTAAGGCGGCTGGCAACTACGAGAGCTGAGGTATGACCATGAGCAAGCTGTTGTACGTTGGTGTGGCTGCTGTTGCTTGTGCGGCCGCAGTTGCGCTTGCGGTGCGCTACTACCGTGAGCCTGCCTTGGATGAGGCGTGGCGTGACAGGCCTGACGAGTATCCCTATCGTCAGTAGCCCTATGGACTCATGCTATCAGGGGTATGCAAGGTCGGAGGTGTGGCGTGTTGCTTGCAACACGCCCGCCCCGGCTCTTTTTTATTGCTTTTTTTACGTTATGAGCGTATACCAGGTACATAGACGGAGAACACAAAAATGAGTGAAAAAACACCGATTTCAGGCATAGAATTTGGCGTTGAACCCCCTGGTGTTCTTGCTCGGCGAGCGATGTTACACATAGAAAAAGATTCTGAGCTCGAGGCAATACCCAATGACGAAGCCGTACTCGTGCCATGGCTCCTCGCATATTACAAAGAGCGCATTTACCCTGATTATTACGATGCGTGGCAAATGACACTTGGTGTGTTGCTCGATGAGGCTCCAATTGAAGCTATTGCACAACCAAGTATCGAGCAGTGGTTTACGAGTTATGTGCCGCCGTTGGCTGCCGGCCAGTGGCACCAAGGGCTTTTACGCGCCACGCTTGAGGTTTCTGGGCCTACCGACTACCATCAAGCTGGACGGTATGAGCTAGACAGGCTTAAGACCTTACAAGATTACGATATGGTTGTTGACGGGGACGACTTTAGGAGCCGCGTTCGAAACGCGTTTGAACTTTCTGGCGCCGATATTCGCATAGAGCCATTTGAGCTATCTGATGGACAAGCACAAGGCTATAACCAACATCGCGAATGCATGCTCGGTGACAAATATGGTTATTCGCATGGTAACATTCATTATTTTAGGCCAACTGCTGATGACCCCGAAACACGATACGTGGACGCCAATGGCGACCCCCGTCAATTGCGCCCCGAAGAGCTAACGAGATATTGCGCTGATGCCTGGGCGAATGCGCAAATCTTACGTGAATTTGGCTATGTGATAAAAAATACAGGGCAAAAGATAGAAGAAGTAACGCCCATTATGGCGAGCTAGGGGCTACAGCTTCTTTATATTTTCCAGATTCTAAATCGTCAAGGCTGTAATCGCCAAATACTGTTCTGTGTAGCGCAAGTACTTTATAGCCTAGGGCGTGGAATGTACGGCGTATTTGCCTGTTGCGACCTTCGTGCATGCGGACTATCCAGTGTCTACCGCCTGGTTGCCACACGGTTAAGTCGAGCTTACTCGAGCCATCGGCTAGTAGGACGCCATTTTTAATAAGCGCTTGATCGTTTGGGTCGAGTGGCCTTGCAAGCGTCACATGATATTCTTTGAGTTTCTCGTACGAGGGATGTGTCAGCTTATTATGCATTTCGCCGTCATTGGTCATAAGCAACAAGCCCGAACTATCTTTATCGAGTCTGCCGACAGGGTTAAGGTGGTCGTAGGTATGTGGCAGTAAGTCATAAATGCTTCGGCTTCCCTGCCCGTCTTTGCTACATACATAGCCGATTGGCTTGTTTAGTAACAGATATGTAAACGATTTTTCTTGTGGCAGTGCGCGACCATCAATAAGCACGGTATTGGAATCAGTTACATCTGTTCCGGGTGATGGATCTAGCCCATCGACGGTTATGCGTCCGGCTTTAATAATTTCATCGGCACGACGCCGAGAGATACCCAAACGGGCTGCAATGTATTTGTTGATTCTCACGTACTAAGAGTAAAGTATTTTGCTTATAGAGCAAAACTAGCTGGGTCATTAGGGTCAACTGGCTTTTCTTCTGCTGCTGGCGCTTGTGGCGTAACTGTTGCTGCCGCAATTGGAGATGGTGGTGGTGCTAATGGCTGCTCTTCGCCAACGCTAAGGCCTTCTATTTGGCTTACATCAATTGTTTCGAGCGCTGCTGGCGCTTGGATTGCTTCTGGGTTGCCCACGATAGGGTTATTTGTTACGGGCGCATCAAGTGTTGCGCCTGCCCCAGGGTTGATTACTGGGCTGTCAGCGGCTTCTTTAGCCATTTCTTGTTCGTATAGTTCGTTGATGTTTGGTCCGCTCGTAGTAGGATCATTCAGTGGTGAGATTACTTTCTTGCGGGCACTAGCTGGCTCTGGATTGCTTGCATCACTGTCGTCAGTAACGACTTGTGGAACTGTTGGGTCAACGGCAGGTTGAATAACAGTTGGTGCTTCTACCTCGTTCTGGGCGTGAATTAAATCTTGTTCGCTTGGCTCTACGAGTGGTTCTTCGTGTTTTGGCTCTTCGGCTAATTGTGCATTTACAAATTGGTTAATTTGGTCGGTTATCTGTTGCGTTTCGTCTTCGGTGCTTTGTGCGGTTGCGGATTCAACACCATTGCTTGCTGGCGCTACCGCCTCTGCTGCAACTCCGACAATTGGATTAATGACTGGTGCCTCTGCCGGCGCTGCTTCAGGTTCGGCTACTGCTTGTGGAGCAACAACTGTTGGCTCGACAACAGCAGTCTCGGCTTCTGGTGCTTCGGCAACGGGTGCGGCTTCGGGCGCAGCTGGTGGTAGAACAACAGGTTCTCCATCATTGTCGGGTTCTTCTGTTGCAGGAATGGGATTATCGGCTGTAGGGGCAGCTACGGCGGGCGTAGCAGTATCTGTGACTACCGGATCAGCTGGTGGTTCGGCTACTGCTTGTGGAGCAACAACTGTTGGCTCGACAACAGCAGTCTCGGCTTCTGGTGCTTCGGCAACGGGTGCGGGTGCAGTAACGACTGGTGCTTGGGTAGCTGTCTCTGGACCGGCACTAGCTGTTTCAGGGGTTGATTCTTCGGCGCCGTATAGTAAATCATGCACGACGCGGGCGACGTCTTCTAGGGTAACTTGCGATTTGACTAAGTATTTATCGGCACCGAGCTTATCGGCGCGATCTTTATCTTCGCTTTGGCTCAGTGCGGTCATCATGATAACTTTAGTATCTTTGGTTTCTGGCGTTTGGCGCAAAATATCTAGCATGTCAAAGCCGCTAATTTTCGGCATCATAACATCGCTAATAATAAGATCTGGTTTTTCTTTAACTGCAAGCGCAAGTGCTTCCTCGCCGTCTCCGGCTGACACTATTTCGTAACCTTCGGCCATGAGCCGTTCGCCGTATATTTCTCGTAGATTATTGTCGTCCTCGACAAGCATAATTTTTGGCATATCTCGTTACTACCCCTGTTTAACGCTTTTGCTTAATTTGATTGTATTGTAGCATGATGGCAAACACTTTGTTACTACTTAAACTTTTGTGGCTTGCGTTATGCCGGTTGGTTGGCTTTGTGCAGCTTCTTTAATCTGTAAATCTCGTGCCCGTTCTGAGGAAATTCGTGGTAAGTTAATAAAGAAGGTACTACCTTTATTTAACTCACTTGTTACCCAGATTCGGCCACTGTACAGCTCGACAATTTTACGACAAATAAACAAACCAAGACCCGTACCGCCAATGGTACGAGTTGCGGTGTTATCGACACGGTAGAATTTTTCGAATAGATGTGGGACGTCCTCTGAGGGGATGCCATTACCTGTATCTTGTACTCGTACTTGCACGACATTATCATCGCCTGCTAGGCCAATGGTAATCTTACCCGCTTCGGTGTATTTAATGGCGTTATCAAACAGGTTAACAATAACTTCTCGCAAACGATCTGGGTCAGCATGAATGTAGTACAACGGTCGTACCAATTTCATCGAGCCACCCGCTTTTGAGCTGAGTGCATCCTCTGCGCTCGCGCCGATTAAAAAGTCGACAGCCAAGCCCTTTTTTTCGGCGGTAAAGCGCATATCTTCGGTGAGTTGCTGCAAAAATTCACCCATTTCAACAACTACAGGATGGTTTTGTAGGCGACCATCCTCTGCCTTGGCACTAGTCAATAGATCCTGGAATAATTTGCCAAGATGTTCGGTGCTAGCATGTGCTTTTTCAAGATACTCGCGCGCTTTGCTATCGATACGGGCAACACGTTCGTTCATGGCAAGCGCTAAGTAACCTTCTATCGCAGCCACGGGTGTGCGCATCTCGTGGCTTGCAGTACTGATAAATTCGGCACGTTGCTTTTCTTCTTGACGTTCGCTGGTGACATCACGAAAGACTGCTACGGCGCCGGTAATCTCATTATTTTGGCTAATAAGTGGACTGACGCTCATTGATATTGCAACCGTTTTTTCGCCTTGGGTCTTTAAGTTACCGGTATTGTCACGAATCGGCGCAATCTCGCTAAAGATACGCTCAAGCGGGTCTTGTTCGGGGGTATAAGGCTCATTTTTGTCATCAATCATTTTGATGACAGATTTGTAATCGAGCCCGAGTGCGTCTTTTTGTGGCCAACCAGTTATTTTTTCGGCAGCTTTATTAAATAATTGAATTGTCCGATTTGTGTCCAGTAGTATGACGCCGTCATCGATTGAATTAAGAATTATTTCTGATTTGGCTTTTTCGTCATGCAAACTACTCGCCAGGCTGGTGCCAGACGGAGTTTTTGCATTTTCGTTTTTTCCAAGTCCAAACATTATAGTTTGAATACCCACCCTTTTATTCTTATGCTAACTTAATATTTATTATCGATGCTAACGCAATAAAAAGCAAGTAAAAAACAGGGGTGTTACCGAATATGCTATGCTAAGTGTAGATAACGTAAATATATAAAACAAATGGCCCGTAAAAATCGTCTAAAAAGTTCGCCCAGGTCAGTGCAGAAAACTAGCCGTTTAGCGTGGTTAGAATCACACTGGTGGTTATTTGCAGGACTTATTTTTGTTGCAAGCTTTGCCTTTTATGCAGCGTGGCGAAATGCACCACCTAACTCAGGTGCGGCAAGTGCTGCACTTCCGTTTGATTTGCCTGCTAATGCGACGCTAAAGGGGTCAAGCAAAAAAGTTTTCGCACACTATTTTACTTCGTATCCTATTTCGCTAGACAATAAAGCTTCTGCATCAGATTACTACACGAATGGGTACTTAAACCCTAACGGTGAGAGTGGTAAGCACGCGGCATATGGAGGACTATTGCGTGATAGGCCTCTTGCCCGGTCGCCGATTGCAAGCAACTATCAATTAGAGGATATGAAGACAGAAATTAGGCGTGCAACAGAAGCGGGCTTAGATGGTTTTACGGTCGATTTGCTAAGTGTTGGTAGTACGAGTACACACTGGCAACGGGTACAGCTGTTGCTTCAGGCGGCACCTCAAGTTGACGCTAACTTTAAGATGATTCTAATGCCAGACGGTACCGCGTCGGCGACAAGCGATAGTAATGCATTAGCAGCAGCAATTGGGAGTGTCAAAGATTCTTCGGCGCTATTTAAACTGTCAGATGGCAGAGTTGTAATTTCGCCATTTGCACCCGAGAAACAAGGGGCGGCGTGGTGGCAGAATTTTGTGAATACTATGAAAAACTCATATGGCATGAATGTTGCACTTGTGCCATGTTTTCTGAATTATGGCGCCAATGCGGCCGCTTTTGCTCCATTTAGCTATGGGTTTAGCAACTGGGGTAATCGTAGCCCTGCCTCAAACGCCAGCCTAACAGGAACCATCAATGACGCACATGCAAAAGGAAAGATCTGGATGCAACCTGTGAGCGTACAAGATGAACGCCCAAATCAAAGTATTTATGACGAGGCAAACAATACCGAAAACTTGCGCCTTACATGGAATGCCGCAATAAGCGGAGCAGACTGGGTGCAGATACCTACATGGAATGACTATTCTGAAGGAGCGCAGGTATCGCCTTCTCTTCATAACAACTGGGCACCACTTGATATAACATCGTACTATCTTACGCGCTTTAAAACGGGTAGTTGGCCCGCGCTGAAACGTGATGTGCTATATGTATCACACCGTACACAACCTGTTAGCGCTAAACCTACGGGCGGGCAGACGAAACTTATGGCGCTAAGAGGTGGCTCGAGCCCGGCACGGGATACTGTAGAGATTTTAAGTATCTTGCTTGCAGCTGGTGATGTCACGGTCAAGATTGGTTCAAACGTATACACATATAATGCCCCTGCCGGCATCAGCGCCAAAACATATCCTCTTGCGAATGGAAGCGTGTATGCGAGCTTGGATCGTAATAGTCATAAAATTCAGGATGTAACCTCTACGTTTACCGTTACAAATACACCTGCTGTACAAGATTTGCAGTACCATTTTGTGTCGACTTTACGAAACGGTACTACATTCGCCGCAGCAGCTCCCACCCCAGCTCCCACCCCGTCGCCAACACCTACACCTAGTCCCACCCCGTCGCCAACACCTGGTCCTTCAGAACCGGTTGTTACTGTACCAACTGGCGGTGGCACGCCAACTACTACAATTACACTTGGATCAACTCCAACAGCAGAGCCAATTCCAGTTAAGGGCGGTAACCTTGTTATTGCTCCAGCAAAAGAAGGTAATGCAATTACCGTAAAGATTGATGGCAAAATTCAGCCTTCTAATACCGTAAACGCGTCGGATTTAACAAATGGTAAACACACTATTACCGTCGAAGAAGATGGTGTTATAAAAACCCAGGACATAGCAATTGAGAATCCTTTTCCCCGCGCGGCAGTGAACGAAGTTAAGTCAAAACCCGCTGTGTATGGCGGCGGTTTTATGGGCATCGTTGCTGCTGCTGGCCTTGCTATTCGCTATGTAATCATTGGCAAACTGTTCTTTTAAACGACTGACTCTGTAGACTTTTTATCTGTTATTTGCTAAAATTCACTCTGATTTATCAACCGTTTGGTCCCATCGTCTAGCGGTTAGGACACCGGGTTTTCATCCCGGCAACAGGGGTTCGATTCCCCTTGGGATCACCAAATAAAGCCACCCACCTCGTGAGGGTGTTTTTTATTTTGGTATTGTTGGGAATTATACGTAAAATGCGAAGCCCCGCCCTCTCGTCGTGAATTACGGCGATTGGGCGGGGTTGTGATTCGCGGGCCCTTGATGGGCTAGCCGGCGAACTCGTGTGCCTCCTGCTGGCTGGTTTGTGCATCGTCGGTGTCTGGGCGGTACTGCGGCGGAATGCCGTCCCGTTCGCCCTGTCTGGGGCTCTTGCTCTGGAGCTCCGCCATCAGTGCGTCGTAATTGATGGGTTCGCGATGCTTGCCCCTACCCTTCGTAGTCCTGGGCATGCCACCTCCACGTTGGAGTTACCGATAACAAAAATACTATTATATAAATATTGCATAAAGTCAATATTACTTACATATTGAAACAGTAGTGCTCATGCTTGCATTACAGGCGCCAAACACTAATAATTACAATCCAAAGGAGTAATCATGACAGAAACGTTAGAATCACGAGTGTGGCAGGATCCTGCACAACCAATAATGGATCGTACTGCCCAGCAATTAGCCGACGCCGGTGATAATTGGACCAGGGTTGCAATGGATATTATCAGGGGTTTAGATGATAGAACGCGCAGCATGGAGCCAAATGAAGATACCGGTAGACGGGGCGTATTAAAGGGTATCTTGGCATTTTTGCAGAGTATTGGGCTTGAAGCTGATGATTTATTTAGCAAAGGGTTTGGTTTAGTAAATCTCACTATTAGTACTAGCCACAACAAGAGCTCGTTGCTTGCCGATTATGGTATAGCGGCAGCAGAAGCGAATATGGTAGAGCAAGTTCTTGATTTAATAAAAGATGATGCTTTTGTGGCTACCTATCACCAGGAGCCTGTGCTGCTGACGTGTGCCGATATGTATGCTGCACGTAGGCAAGCGACTGGGGATGCCGAATGGGGTGAAAAAGCACATAAGTTGGTTGACCATTCTATTCTTGTTCATGGCAAAACAGAAAGATTTGGACATTATCGTGCAGTAATACGTGCCCGTGCCGATGGTGCAACTCGTATTCCTATGTTTTTGGACCCAGATACACGTGAAGATGCCGAAGACTACTTTGATGACGAATCAGAGCTCTAAAATATCAAATTAGTAGTGTGTAAGACTACTTGGCGTTTTTTAGTGCGGTGGCTAGCCAAACAAGTTCGTCTATGGCGCCATGAATGGTCCGATCATATTTTTCGGAATGTTCGGCTTTTAGTTCGCCATTTTCATCAAATAGGTCTTGGATACGCGGGAACTGAATGTCGGTACTCGTAGTAATAAGCCCCATGGTGCGTACCGGATGCAGGAGTGATTCTATAGCTCGTACCCCGCCCCATCCGCCATTTGATACACCGGCAAAAATGACAGGCTTGTGCTTGTAGTTATCAAATTCGCTATCTAAAAGTCGCTTTAAGCTACCCGGATAACTGTGGTTGTATTCGGGTACGACAATAATAAAGCCATCTGCGCGGGCGGTAATATCGGTATATGCAGGGTCTCGGTTTTCATAATCGTTACCATCAAATGGCAAGGTAAAGTCACTTGGCTGAATAAGTTGGACCGTAATATCCTCACGCATGTTCGCCATGTTCTGTATGAGCTGTGCTGCCAGCATAGATTGCCGCTTAGGGCGCGTGGTGCCTTCTATAATTGGTATAAACAACGTATCTGACATTTATATTGTGGCATTAGTGCCAAAGGCAGCCTTAAGCGTATCGCGGGCTGCTTTTGCTGCTGCTTCAAAGGCACTGTCATTGGCTTTGATAGTGGTATTACGAGTTTCGGCCAGTTTTTGGATTTGATCGCCAAGGTTTGAATCTGACTTTCGGGCGTTATTAAACGTTTCTTTAGCAGTCTTGATGCCTGCTTGTAGAGTGGTGCGGATTGTTGCGCCTTCAGCTGGCGTGGCGTAACAAGCGGCTTGTGCTGTCGAGATTGCTGTCGAGATTGTCGTTGTTAAGATAACCGATTGTGCGTTAACAGTCGAATTCTGACCAGATATAAGGCTATCAACTGCGGATCGAAAATCGGCTCGAGCCTTATCGTTTGTTGCCCGTCGAGTACTGATTGCATCAGTAATGGCTTTTTTATAGGTTTGAACCGCAGTTTTCTGGGCATCCGTCGTTGCTTTTGCTTCTAGCTTTGTAAAGTTTTCCTGACGTTGCTGGTCCCACTTAGCGCGGTTAGCTGCTAGTTCTTGGTCCCACTTAGCGCGGTTAGCGGTTTGCGTGGCGACACGTTCGGTGCGAGCTTCATCAACTTTAAGTTTTGCAGCGTTCAAGCTCGAATTAATTTTACCAACATTGCTAACAATGTTGGTACAAAATGGGCTGGTTTCCTTTACCGACTGTGCTACTGATGGACCGCCAGTAGAGAGTGCTGCAGCAGCAGGAGCAATTGCAAACAACGGTACGGCAACAACAGATGAAATAATTGAAGCAATACGGTTTTTAGAGAGACGTTTCATCAATTGAGCCTCCTACATTTGATACTGCAGTATTCGTGCTTGCTGCTGTTGTTTGTTCGCCCTGAGCATACTTACTATCAATCGCTGCTTCACTACTTGCGTCTTGTGCTGTTAATAAGTCAATGCTCGCGCTCGTACCGGCTGCTGGCGTAGCAGACGAAGAGCCAGATTTAGATTGTGTGCTTGTGGTCGTATCTGTTTTCTTTGTAGATTTAGTGATTTTCGACACTGCAAAATACCCAACGCCCCCAACAACAAGAAGTACGACGACGATTATGAGTACCTCTACAACCGAAAAGCCTTGTTGCGCTTTTTTCACGTAAGAGAATCCTTTTATTAATGCTATTACGGGTAATTATACGGCGAATTCGCGTTGATACCAAATAGCTTATGGTTGGTTTGTACGCATAAATACTATTGACAATAATGCAATAAAGATGTATTATATGTTCACTAAGTGTGAGTCACTTATGGACCTTGTTGGATTATAAGTAACGTGTGTACTTGTAGTGTAAGCGTTGATCCTAAAAGCTGTATGTGGTCGCTTGGCTTTTGGGGGAGTTAGTAGCGAAACCGGGCCTGCAACAGCAATCTGTTTGTATTTGTCCGGTCAGTAGTTGGCCGGTTTTTTATTTACACTACATCTGTGCTTCTACCTTAAAGGAGGTGTGTAATGAATCATGTGCTAATGCCGCAGGCATTTTTACTTGATAAGAATAGCAATAGTAATCAATTTCGCCATAGTGCTGGTGTGTTTGCTCGTAGTATAGAACAGACCGTACTCGCTAGCAGGTATATATTGGCGGCATTGCTTTTTATTGTTACAGTTACAAGTCCATCACTCACAATGCTTGCATCCTCGCCTGTGGCAAGCGCGGCCGGAACTCCTGCTGCGATCGTTATCACACGAACCGACGCCGAGCAGTATTATCTTGGTGCGATAAATACACTACGTGCCAGCAAAGGGCTGTCAGCATTGCTTATTGATGCTCGCTTATCAACAAGTGCGACGCAAAAGGGTAACGATATGGTACTGCAGAACTATTGGGCGCATTATGCGCCAAACGGCATGAGTTTCTCGGACTATATCTGGCGGCTATCACCCAAAGCTGATCGTGTTGGCGAGAATTTGGCGCGTTGTTACGATACTCGACAGGCGGCATTTGATGCATTATTAGCCAGCCCAACCCACTATGCAATTATGGTTGGCGATTATACGAACTTTGGTGTTTCTGAAGTGCAAGATACAAACAGTGGCTGCACGTATACGACAATGCATTTTGCTGACTATAATCGCTAGTTATTGCACCTAATCGTCATTAACGCTACCATATGCGTAATTGAAGTTAAGGAGGGTGCTGAACGTGCAACAAGACAAAAGTGGTAATCCTGCCCTGGGCAAGGGTGCGATGGAACGAGTAATGGCAGTTGAATCAACGAGCCATGCTACGGTTACAGGAACGGTTATTAAAACGGTACTATTATTATTTCTTGTTATCGCGACCGGAATCTTTGGTTGGAATATGGCTGGGTCGGCGTCAGTTTCTATGCTGGTGCTGATTGGCGCTTCGGCAATCGCTGCCCTAGTTTTTGCGCTTATTGCGAGTTTTGTACCGAAATCGACGCCCATAACGGCACCTCTCTATGCGCTTGCAGAGGGTTTTTTGCTAGGTGCTATTTCGCGCTGGGCAAATGATGCTTATGGCGGCATAGTACTTCAGGCGATTGCCTTAACAGGTGTTATTTTCTTTTCAACGCTGTTTTTATACCAAGCACGTATTGTTACAGTAACCGAGAAGTTTAAGTCTGTCGTAATGATTGCGACCCTCGGCATCTTTTTGTATTACCTTTTAAGTTTTGTGCTTGGATTGTTTGGCATCACTGCACCGCTCATTTACGATAGTGGCACATTTGGCATTATTTTTAGCCTAGTAATTATCTTTATCGCTGCCCTTAATTTGTTGTTGGATTTTAACTTTGTAGAAACTGCTGCCACCAATAAAGCACCAAAAGTCTTTGAGTGGTATGGCGCGTTCGGGCTTATGGTTACACTTGTCTGGCTATACCTAGAAGTGTTACGCTTACTAGCAAAGACGCGTAGCTAATAAGGGGGGTTATGGAACTACTGACACACATTTTGTTTTATTCGCACTTGCTTGGATTTGCGGCTGTTGCCGGTGGCTTGCTTGCGCAGCTAACATCTAAAACACATAAAATTACTGGCGTGATTTTAAACGGAGCGCGCTGGCAAATAATTAGCGGCTTGACGCTCGTGGGTATTGCGCCAGACGACTATAACATGACCGCTGTTGGAGTAAAGCTCGGGATCGTTTTAGTTATTTTGGGCATCTGCGAAGCACTACGTAAAAAGCCTGTAATTGGCAACAAAGTATATTGGATATTACTTATTTTAGTTATCGTTCAGACAGCGGTTGCGCTGACGGTCGCTAAAGAAGTACCCGCTGTAGTCGTAAACTAGCAACACTTTAGCTATACTTATCTGCAGTATGGCAGACATTCCTCTTGCGGAGCTCATGCGGCCACAGTCGCTTAATGAGGTTATTGGGCAAACCCATCTTTTGGGTGATGGCGAGATTTTGCGCCAAATAGTTAAGAATAAACAACCATTTAGCCTTATATTGTGGGGTCCACCCGGCAGTGGTAAAACTACCCTTGCCCGCATTATTGCAAAAGATGTCGAGGCGGACTTTATTGAGATTAGTGCAGTTACAGCCGGTATTGCCGACGTGAAGCAAGTCATTAAACACGCTGGTGAAAATCGTCGGCTAGGCATGCGAACAGTATTATTTGTGGATGAGATTCATCGGTTTAACAAGGCACAACAAGATGCTTTTTTGCCGCATGTTGAAAGTGGGCTGATTACGTTAATTGGGGCTACTACCGAGAACCCGAGTTTTGAGGTGATTACTCCCCTGTTATCACGAAGCCGTGTGCTGGTTTTAGAAGCACTGAGCGTTGACGATATTGTTGAGATATTACGGCGGGCCTTAAAAAAACTTGGCGATGCCAAGCGCGCAGATAAAAAAGTGCTTGGTTATATTGCCGAACTTTCGGGCGGAGATGCCCGTGTTGCGCTTGGTAACCTAGAGCTGTGTCTTGAACTAAGTAACGGCAAAATCACAGTAGAAACGGCTAAAATGGCCGCACAACGCAAACTACCTGGCTACGACAAGGCTGGCGAGCAGCACTACAACATCATTAGTGCCTTTATAAAAAGTATGCGTGGCAGCGATAGTAATGCGGCATTATATTACCTTGCGCGTATGCTTGATGCTGGCGAAGACCCAAAATTTATCGCCCGGCGGATGGTAATTTTTGCGAGCGAAGATATCGGCATCGCCTCAAGTCCGGCGCTCAATTTAGCGGTAAGCACGTTTATGGCCGTAGAACGTATTGGTATGCCAGAATGCCAATACAACTTGTTCCATTGCGCACTCGTGTTGAGTGCAAGCAAAAAATCGAGAGTAGTTGCTGATGCCATGAACAAAGCCATCGCAACCGCAAAAGCTACGCCAACTGCGCAGGTACCGCTGCAAATCCGTAATGCACCCACTAAACTGATGAAGGATTTAGGATACGGCAAGGGCTATGAATGGCAAGCCGATTTTAAACACAAAGATGGTTTTTTGCCCGAAGAACTCAAGGATTTAAACCTTTTTTAATTAAAACCGTGGTCGCAGTAGTGGCAGTTTTATCACGTTAAACGCTATTAGTAGCCCAAAAACGATGACTGCAGTTACTGAGCCAATAATTACTTTGCCGGTTGGTGTAGCTAGCTGGCCAAGAATCTGTCGCCACAGCGGGTTATTAACCTCGATACTCGTGGTTGCCTCGGCTGATTCGCCGTTTACCCCTGTTGTTTTCACGGTTATAGTGTGGTCGCCGTTACTTAATTGTGACGTGTCGATATTAGCGGCGCTACCACTAGTGGTCGTTTTGAGTTTTCCATCAACATAAATTTCGGTTTTAACTGGGTCTGCAACAGTAGGTTGTTGCACCGTAACGGTACCGCTGACCGTACCAGAACTAACGCTACCCCCTGTTGATCCGCCAGTGATAACAACCGGTGGTGTTGTAGGAGTAGTCGGTGTTGTTGGCGTCGTGGGGGTGGTTGGTGTCGTAGGAGTAGTCGGTGTTGTCGGCGTTGTGGGAGGCGGTGTTGTAGGTGTCGTCGTACCGCTATCTACTGCATAACCAGTACTAGTGTAGCCAATGCCTACACTACCAGCAGGCACAAAGTCACCTGTGGCTGGTTTACCGTTAAGAATTGAGCCAGTGACCGCACTATTGCTGTAGGTTGCACTTGTGCTACCTGGGTTTAAGCCACAACCACCATCCCATAGGCTGTTACCAAGGTTACGACCACTCCGTGGTTGTACGTAAAAGTTACTAAAGCTATATGTAGTGCCAGTGCCACACTTTACCCATAAATAGTAGCCGCCATTACTCGTAGGTGGCGCAACGCCTGAGTCGCCAATATTGGTGTTCTTGATGGTTACCTTACCAATATGGCCTTGGTCATCATTAATCTGGAAACCCTGGAAGTTACTTGTGCCACTTAAACGATCAACCCGTAGTTCTTTAACGCCACCCCATGGTTGGATAATGTCAGAGTGGTTATGGATAGCAGTGTCTTGACCACCATACAGTTTGTTTATGCGAACGTTCTCTACTTGTACAATCGCATTCGGCGAACTAATGGCTATGCCATCAGCCTCAGCCGTGGGAGTACTACCGTCAATATATACGCCTTCGATGTGTACGGTACCAGAGCAGTTATTTATGTAAATACCTCGTACGTCTGGGACAGCTGGACCAGTCCCTGCTGGGATAGTAATCTGCCCACCAATCACTACTGCATTGCGACAGTTCTTAATAGAGATTGGGCCGGTTGGCTGGATTGGCAGTTTAATGTACATATCCCCACCCTTACCATCGAGATTAGTGTTGCTAGCCGTCGTAACACCAACATTAAACACTGGGTAGCTTGCATAGCCACTTGGTGGTGCCCACGTTAATGAGGTTGCGGCCTTAGAAAAGAACACAAAGTATGAGCCAACTGCAGCAAACAGTACCGCAAACACAATGAGCGTTATGCCTTTTGGGTCAAGCCTAAAGGAGGATGATTTGTTTGTGCGTTTGCGTTTTGTTGCTGTCATAAAAAATAGCCAGATGCTATGACCTGACTATAGTATGAAAGCCGTATAAGGGCAATAACCCTTATGGCTGCGAGCTGTAGTGATAATCGAGCGGTTCGACAGCTGCTGGGGTTGTCTGTTGCGGAGTTTGGAATGTGGTGACTCGTTGTGGGTATGCGTCAACCATAAGATTAAACACAAACCAAATAGCAACACTAATAACCGCCACTAACATGGCAGCAGTAAAGCTATTCTGTTTGATTCGTATTGTACCTAGAGTCATACAATCTTCTCCACTCTCTTGATGGCAAGATTATATCACAAAATGTCAAATTTAACAATTTTAGGGTAAAAGAGCTAATCCTTAAACGACTTGGGTACTTCTTGACCGAGACTTTCAAGCGCAAGCCATAATGATAAGAGGCCAATTGGTATCTCTACGAGTAGTGCCAATGTTAATGCACCTGTTAGTTGTGATGATGTTCGGGCTGTGCCGATATCGAACCATGCATCGCAGAAAACCATTGTTGCCGCCATAGACGCACTGACCGGCACCCAGTACCTACGCTTATACAGGCCATAGGCTGTAATCATAAAAATAATCGCCATAATTAAGTCAAAACCAGTCCAGACAAGGCTCCAGTTGGTGACGATATGTCGTTCTGGTAATACCCGAGCTAGATTGAAAGCCCAAGGCAGCATAAATAGTGCCATTACCGCATAGATGAGTGCAATTTTAGGGTGTTTTGATAACCGCCGTTTCATATAAGTATCGTACCCTGTTGTGTTCGAAAAATCGAGCTATGCTTTTGGCCCTGCCATAATGATTGGGGCAACCACTTGTGCGTATTTTGGGCTAATTTCGTGCCTACCAGCTACAGCAATAACGGTAATGTTGCTATATTCTTTCGCAAGCTGTTTAAAATAGCGACTAATGACAAAGACGTCGAATCGTCCGTACACTATCGTAATGGGTATAGTGAGCTGTTGGATATCGTGTAGTGTGGTTTGGTTTTCGATGGTATTTTTTAGGCTGGATTTAAATGGATTCCAGGTAGTCTCGTCGAGCCGAAAACTTGTTTCGTTGCCCGCAAGCTTCACGACTCGCTTAGCGTTTTTTAGCGTGAGGTCCGGGCGGTCGATAACAGCCTGGTAGACGTTAAAGTAGGCATTATTAATGTAGCGATCAGTTTTAGTGTACTCGCCCATGATGCCATGCAGGTCCTCGTTAATGTATAACGGCATGCTACACAGCACGAGCCTTGCGACGAGCTTTGGATGTCGTTTTGCAAGATCAACCGCAATTAAGCTACCCATTGAGTGGCCAACGACCACTACGTTTTTTAGTGAAAGTGATTGGATGGTGCGTGCGACGGCGTCGGCGTGGTCGGACATTTGATATTCGGACCAATCAGGCTTAGGTGAATCGCCGAAGCCGAGTAAATCAATAGTGATTACTCGTACAGTAGAATCAAGGAGTGGCACGACATTGCGCCACGTAAGGCTACTACTTGCTATGCCGTGTAAAAAAACAATTGGGGTTCCGCTACCGCCCGTATCTTCAACGATGCGTAGCTTGTAAGGTATACGAAGAGTTTTATGAATGAAACGTTCGAACATATCATTACCCGAGAACAACGGGACACTTTCCGATAAGCTCATTATTATCGAGATTTTCGATGTAAAATTTAGCAACACTTTTACGTGATATTTTAGGTATTTCGTAAAACTTGCACTTATACCCATCAACGAACACGCGGATAGGCCACTGAAGTGCCCCATCTGACAATAGTGCGGCTTGAACTATGGTCCAATCGAGCCCGCTGGCTTTGACAATCTCGTCCTCTTGTTTCTTATACGCATAAATATGCTTGAGCGGTAAAAAGAAAATAAAGCCAAGGCGCATTACCAGGCTGGCATCTCCTAAATCTTCGGTTGCCCAGGCGCCACATTGACCCCAGTATCTGCGAATACCGTTATCTTGCATGCCTGTAATGATGTGCTTGGTTGCAACGACGCTGATATCATAATTTTTGCTATCGCCGAGCCGTGGCGCCACAATATTTATAACAGTGTCGTGGCCCCGAATTGCCGACGTGACACTTTCTGCATCGCGAGCATTACCTTCGATGATACGGAGGTTTTCATTCGGTTCAAATATATGGCTATCGTGGAATGTAAACACGCTAACCCTATGGCCGGCTTCAAGGGCTTGCAAGACCACTTCACTGCCCGTTCTGCCCTGGCCGCCAAATACGATAATATTATGAGCCATGTTGAGAATGTTTCGATGGTGCTTGCATACGCTTTGAGATGATTGACAATACAAGGAGCCCTGCCGCTACCGCTAAACTTACTGGTGCTACACATGACGTACCTACTATAGCTATAGTGATAAGCGCTGCCGTGAGCGGCTGCCGGTGCATGACGGTAATCATGCCAGCAATCGTACTCGCAATCGCCAGCGCGACGGGGGCGTCAATAAACTTACTAAAGGCAAGGCCGAGTGCGGCACCAGCAAAAATTGCTGGAAAAATTGGTCCTCCAAAAAAGCCCGTGCGGAGCAATACTGCCGTTGCTAGCAATTTCCCTAATGCAAGCAGAAAAAGCATTACAAAACCGGTTGTCGCGGCTTCGGCCAACAGTTGAGACATGGTGTGTTGTCCGCTAAACATAGTGAGCGGTAAGGCAACCGCAATAAGCCCTGCTACCGTTGCCCCGACTATACTTTTTAGAACTAGTTTTGTATCAAGTTTTTGCATCGATGGTTCGATAAGTTTCATGATAATACCAACGATAACCGCAAATAACGCACCAATAATGCCAAACAAAAACGCTTTTGCTAAATCTGCCGTGGTTGGGCCTACGTATGCTGGAATACCAAAATTAAACGAATACAACTTATTAAAGAGTACGAAAAATGTTGCTATACCAAATGAGCCAGCGATTAATGAGTAACCAATGACGTTAGATAAGTTTTTGACGTGCTGTTTTGACGATTCAATAATCATTGCGATGCCGACAAATGGACTTGAAAGCAGTGCCCCGAGCATTCCCGATACTGCGGCTACATTTATTGCGCGGCTTGTTTCGGTTTCTACTTTTGCTTTTTCTGCTATGAATGATGCGGTACCACCGGATATCATCGCTGCTGGTGCTTCAGGGCCAAGGCTTGCCCCGCTGCCGATAGACAATAGGCCGAACATGACGTTCTTGCGCGCATTGCGCCAATCAATCTTGCCATTCTCGAGTGAATCCTCCACGACACTCTCGATATTCCCTTTTGCTGGGCCGAATTTCATACTAAGTAAGCCGATTATTAGACCAACTATCAGCAACATTGCTAGCGAAACCACGCCTCGCTGTGGATCATTAATATCCATGCCAAAGCCTTGTTCCCAAATTACTTTTATTATTTCATCGAGTACTGCAATCGTACCAATGGTTAGTAAGCCGCCAATAATACCAAATAGTGCGCTCAATATGTATCGTGAGAATGTTTTTTTAGGAGTTGTAGAATCTTGCATAGCTCAAGTATAAATTATTGATCGGTTTTAAGATACTTACGAAAGCTACTACGAAAATGAGCTAATTTTGGGTTGATGACAATCTGGCAGTAAGCTTGGTTTGGGTTATGTAAAAAGTAATCCTGGTGGTACGGTTCGGCTTCGTAGAAAGTACGCAAAGGCTGTATTTCAGTAACAATTGGCTGAGCCCACCATTGCTGCGCTTGCGCTAAGGCATCTTGTGCGCTGTTTTTTTGTGCTTCGTCTGCATACAAAATGATAGAACGGTACTGGGTGCCGATATCTGCGCCTTGTTGATTTGGAGTGGTTGGGTCGTGCGTTGCCCAAAAAATGGCAAAGATTTCATGTAGCGAGATAACTGTTTCATCGAACGTTATTTTAACCACTTCGGCGTGACCCGTTGAACCCGAACATACTGCTTCATAGGTTGGGTTGTCGGTTTTGCCACCTGCATACCCACAGGTTACGTCGTGAACTCCGTTTACTAGTGAAAAAAGCGCATCTAGGCACCAGAAACAACCACCACCAATAACAATCGTATTGCTACCAGCCACCGCCACCACCGCCACCGCCGCCACCGCCGGAGAAGCCACCGCCACCACTAAAGCCACTGCCTCCACTACTAGCGGGTGGCGAAAAACTTAGTGCATTTGCGGTATTGAAATCCCCCAGGCTACCGACTAGGTACCCTGTGTTAAATGCAGTCCAATTACCGGCATACCAATCTGGTGGCGCGGTATACAATTGCTCAAACTGTTTACCCCACTCTTTTTCCATGCCAAACAGCATGGCGTACGGCAGCAAATCCTCAAATAACCTAACCATTTGCTTTGGGTCTTTAACGTCAATGCGACGTCGTTCGGCTCTATCGGGGGTTTGATGAAACCTAATGCGTTCTTGCTCGGCCATTTGTATGTAAAGCTTCAGACCAAGTAAGTAATCGTGTAACTCAACACCTGCTTGCGTTCTGGCGGGCATGATTCTGGCAAAAATAAGCACTACAACTCCAGCAATAATGAGGCTGGCACCAATTACAGCAAAATATAATCCAATAAAGAACCCAATGAACCCAATGGTCATCATAAACGTAGCCGAGCCGTAATATCTACGACTGATTTTTTGTGGGTTCGTTGCAAATAGACCTTTGTCGCTTGCAAGTTGATTAACTGCATTGTTCACATCAGTAAGCTTTTTGCTGAGTGAATTTTTGAGGTCCTTGACATTAACGGTAGTTCCGACAGTACTCGTGCTGCCAAAATACATTGCGAGTACTTCTTGCTCTTCTGCGGCTAGATCTGCAGGGGCCTTCACGAGTTCAAGGGTAAAGTCCGACGATGAGCCGCCAGGCTCTTCGGCGTTATCAATAATACGGACATAACCACGAACAGCAAGGTTGATAAGCTGTGCAGTTGCAGCAAGCGGCCTACCCTTTTCTTTCAGGACTAAATCATTGATAAGTACAGATGTATTTTTTGGTGGGTCATATTGCGCAACAATAGTCCCCCTCCCCTTTGGATCACGGCCATATTTGCGCCATTTGTTAAACATGAACAAAAATGTAGCTAATGGCAATAGAAATAGCACGCCGAGCGCGATAATTGTGATGAGGTATTTTTCGAGAAACGTTTGCTTATGAACGGTAAACGTTCCAGCCTTGAACGAAACGACAATGCTTAGATTCTCGCCTGCAGACAAGGGCTGGTTGGCACTTGCGAGCACAACGTTACCTTGTTTGCTGATTGTACAGTTTTGAGCTTTGCTACCAAATTCGCCAGTAAAACACTTTAGCTCACCAGATGCCTCGGCTACGTCTGGTGACATGCCAAGCTGAACGGTTACACTATTGATTGGTTGTTGCCAGGCATCACCATTAATGTCCCAATAGAGTTCGTCGTGGTCCGGGTAACTTTTAATAACATTGCTGAGTTGGTAGCTGATATGAAATGTTTGTTGTCCACGTACAAACTGGTTAGCATCGCCGATTTTTAGTACTTCATTACTGTTATCGGTGCTGGTGCTGTATGGCCATTGCTGCACATTTATGTCGTTAGCATTTCTTGATTTGTCGACCCCTAGTATACGCAAATTTAGCTTATTATCGCCGTATGTTTGGGGAATCGAACGTATAATGCCGTGATTTTGATCGAAGTTCGGAAATTGTGCCGTGATATATTCGTTAACGAGCATGTCGCTGACACCAGTTGTTGAGCGAGATAAGACGTAGTTGGCATTGAATGTAGAAATCGTAAAGTTTTGGGTGTTTTGGGCGTGCGTATGTGCGACAATCCCAAAAATCGAACACATTATACCAATAGCAAGTAGCCGTTTTGCCCAACTCATATGACCTTACTATAGCAAGTTTTAGCCATCGGTGGTTTTTTTATGCTCAAGCTTACGGGCTACAGCAATACCAAGTACGCCACTTGCGTTGATAGACCAATGGAGTAGCCATGGTGCCAGTACGCTATTTGCGGCAATTCTGAGCCATCCAAAAAACAGACCGGCAATCGTCGTGACGATAATTACGCCAAGGACCGAACCGGCTTTACGCGATTTTATATTTTGGATTTTGTCAGCAACACCATCATTGCTTTCGATGGTATTGATAGTTGGAAAAACATGCCATAGCCCAAAAATGATTGCCGATACAAGTACCGCAACAAACGTACTATTGTTAAGTAGCAATAAACCGAGCAGTACACCACGGAAGAGTATTTCTTCTATGAGCGCTGTGCTCAGCGGAATACGAATCGCCGCTTCAAATGCGATGAGCTTACCGCTTGCATGCGCCAAATCATCACCCAAAAAATAATGTCGCAGCGGCGGAATCGCAGAGATAATAAGTGTCGCAACCGTAATGATAAGCGATGCTCCAATCGCAACGTAAATACCTGGCAATATATGCTGTAGCCCAAGACCCATTTGCTCGAGCGTAACGTTGAAGGCGATACCAAGTAGAATTGCTACAAGAGCGATAGAAATATTGAGATATACATGAAATTTACGTGGCACAAGCCGCGCGAGTACCGTACCGTACAACAAAATCAGAATAACCAGCACAAGTTCTTGCGCCAAGCTTTCGCTAACCATACAGTCCCCCGCGTTTTGCCATTAGCTTAATTATACGTCTTCGGATTCGTTTTGTGCGTGCTTTGCAAGCATTTCGGCTTGTTGTTTTTCGTTTCGCCTGAGCGCTGCTTCGACATTAGCAAGCTGCTCGGCACTTGTCGGCACCTGCAGAGTGCTATTTACGAAATTCGCTAAATCGCCACGATAATCATGGCCAGTAGCGACAAATTGCCCCGGAATCGGCTTTAGTGCATTCTTCATGTCGATAAGCGTGTGAATAAACGTTGTTGGTGTTCTCCAACGAGTTGTCTTGGGTACACTGCTTGGGCGTTTGCTTCTGTCGCTTGCAAGCCACGCAGGTGCTTGCACGAGCAATGAGCTGTCAAAATGAGCAACGGGATCGTTATAGTGCGTAATCATAATGTACTTAAGTTTATCTTTTGCGTCTTGTGAAAGTGCCATGTACTGACCGTAATCGTTGAATACACCAATTTCTTCGTGTGTAACATTGAGTCGATGTCGTTCGGGGCGTACTTGCTCTTTCCACTTGCTGCGAGCCGGCGTGCCAATCCACAGTGCGCGATGAATGCCAAGGGCTTCAAAGCCATCAGTTCCTTCGTTCATAAATGCGTCTTGGCTTGTCCAAGCGCCAAGGCTTTCGCCAAACATAATTATTTTTGGACGCTGATCTGCGGGGCGATTTTTTAGCTCGCGACGGATGCCATTGAGCAGCATACGATAGTGATGACGGCCCTCGGGCACTTGGTCGAGCGAAAGTGGTGATGGTCGCTTTGAATATTGAATCGTGACAGATGCGCAATTACCTCGGGTGAGATATTCTACTGATTCACTAAAGATATAGTTCACGTACCCAGTCCCAGTCGGCGAAACCACGATAAGGAATTCGCGCTCGAAAGCATTCGTTCGACGCAGTTCAGCAAGTGCGAGATCAACACGTTCTTGCTCTGTCGGTGCGCTATCTAGCCCAACAAATACTCTAATTGGAGTTTGCGCCCATTCACCCATAACGTCGCTTATATCTTCTGGCGTGCGTTGGCTTGCGATATGGCGCCTGCCCTGTACTGACATTGTATTCCATTGAACAAAACTTTCGGCACTACCACTGACGTACCGCGAAGTTGGCATAGCGCTGATTGCAGTTTCTAATTGTTCGGCACCACTTTCAATCTTGCGATAGGTTCGCCGCATTAAGAAAGTAATTCCGGTCACGAGGCCACCTAGCGCGATAACATGTCCGATTGGCAACCAGCGGCGCTTAATTCGTGGTGCGTATTTATCTGCGAGTTTATCAATGTTGTGAGCGACGCGCTCCTCGGCAAACGAGAGTACTCCAATAACAATTGCAACCGCTGCGCCGATACCAAGTGCTTTCAACTTTACGATTGATTGATTTTCATCTGCTAGGTCTGGTCGTTCCTCGATTTTTGGCCGAGTTTTTTCACTAACAATTGCAATAAATGCCCCAATCAGAGGAATAACAAGCGCCGGTAACTCGTGAGCCGTTTCATTCTCATCTTCTTTGAGTAGCTTTGGCACTTGCTCGATTGCATCTACTGCAGCACCTGCAGCACCAACAGCTGTCAGCCAATAGCCTGCCGTACGTGCTCGTGCACGATTAATGTTCTCTTCGTCTTTTTGCTTAAAGGCTTGCTGGAGGGCGATGCCAGTACCAATAGCTGCGAGACTCAGTAAAAACGAATAGTTGCCCTGCTTTTTGTCGTTAATATGGCCAGATTCGTCTTTGGCTATCGCAGCCGCACTAATATCGACGCCATCCTGGATGACCACGCCAAGGGCGTATACAATTGCAAGTACCAACCCGCTTGCAATACCTTGATCTACAGAATCACGTGGCAATAATGACCGTTGAAAAGTGCGCGGAAGAGACGCCGCGGCTAAGAAAGCTCCCACTCGTGATGATCTGCTTCGCTGATTGTTGGCCATGTAATCTCACTAAATAATGAGCAAATTATACAACGAATTACGATAATAATCAAATATTCGTATCTGTTGCAATCGTTTTGCGAGCAAGCATAAGGGGCGTATAATCAATGCTTGTGTTGAGGGCGTAAGCCTACCGGCACAAACGAAACCAAAAAAATACGACCTGCATATCTGTGGGTCGTATTTGTTTTATATCTGTTATTACTGCTACAATACGCTTATGGCTAGCAAACGAAAAACTCTTAAAAAGCCAAAATCATTCACTGGTAAAATCTATCATTTTACGTTTCGTAAGCATCGATTTCAGGTACTGCTTGATGATGTCTTAATTTTTCGGTTTTTTCGGCGTCTACACGGTCGTTTTTGGGGCTTGGCAGCAATCTTAGTGCTGCTTATTGGTATATTGGTTTGCTTTGCAATTCGCCCGGACCTGGTACATTTTTCGACTGCGATTAGTGACTTTGGCATGGATGTGCGAACTGCACCGTATTTTGCTGGTTCTGTGTTCTTTGCCGCTTACGGGTTGTGGCGCTGGCGCAATTATTTAGCACGAACATTAAAGCGAACTCGCCCTATTTTGGCACTTATAACATGTACGATACTCGGTCTGTATATGGTGGCATTATTCCCTGTTAGCTGGTATCCATGGCCGTATCGCATCCATTTTTTGGGAGTCACGATTACGGGTGTCAGTATTGCTCTAACGGTAATTTTTGATATTTTGCTTAGCAAGACGCGCAAAAACCAAAACACTAATAAAACGAGATTCGTTAAAATGACATCCTTTGTCATGATTATCGTTGGCGGCTGGCTAACGTTTGGTTCGTCCCAGGCAATCCATTGGTTTAATGTCGCGCTTGTTGGTGAGGTAACTATGCTGGTTGGCTATGCGATTTGGATTGGCATTAAAACCTATCAGGGCGAAGATCCACGCAGCGGCTTATCAAAGCAGCTGAGTCGTATCGTGCTCGTTGACTAATGTTTATTTATGTTCGAGTTCGGCAATTCGGGAGTGGTCTAACCCGTAATGATGGGCAATCTCATGCCAAACCGTACGCTTGATTTGTTCGGCAAGCGCAGCCATGTCGACACTGCTGTCGATTATTGGATTTTTAAAAATCGTAATCTTATCTGGTAAGACTAGACTATAATTACCATTTCGTTGTGTTAACGGGATACCTTCGTACAAGCCATAGAGCGTTACGCCGTCGACAAGATGTAGCTTCTGTCTTTGTTCGGGCGACGGATCATGCTCAACGACTATCGCAACGTTCTTCATGTTATCCGTGTAACTTTCGGGTAGCGAGTCTATCGCCTGCGAAACAAGCGTTTCGAACTGTGAATCTGGAATATCGAGCATAAGAACTTAATTTTAGCACTATAGTAACGACTACGCGCTACAATAATGGTATGACACAATCTGCAAAGAAAATGACCCCCAAAGATTACGAAAAACTTGGTAAAGCTCTTGAAGAGGTTTACCTAATTGGCTACGCGAACCCTAAGCGATTCCTGTGGTTTGGATTCTTGCGCGGTATCGTTTACGGACTCGGTATCTTCATTGGTGGTACTATTGTTGTCGCACTCGTTATCTGGGTACTTAGTCAGTTCAATCAAGTTCCCGTCATTGGGCCATTCGTCGAAAAAATCGTCGAAATAGTTCAGACTTCCCCCACCTCTCAGTTCTAAAAAATTGTTATTGACATTAGCTTTTATCAGGCGCATAACTAGTATTACAACTAAAGGAGGTTGGTGCGTATGGCAAAAAAAACAACTAGTGCAGCGGATGTATCTGGCTGGATAGGCTGGGTCTATTTTGCGGCGTTTATCATGGTGTTTGTTGGATTCTTCCAAATGCTCCAGGGATTAACAGCAATCTTAAAAGACTCATACTACGTCGTATTGCCAGAATGGATTGTCAAAGTTGACGTAACGCAGTGGGGCTGGATTCATCTAGTGCTTGGTGCGGTTGTCTTTTGCGCAGGCCTGGCCCTGTTTTCTGGCAAGGCATGGGGTCGCGTAGTCGGTGTTCTATTTGCAGGTCTTAGTATGCTTGCTAACCTGTTGTTCTTTTCTGCATACCCATGGTGGTCAGCAGTGGTCATCGTGCTAGATGTACTAGTCATCTACGCTTTGATTGTTCATGGTGATGAAGCTGCTCACTTAGAGTAAAAAATCTAAACTAAATACGATGCCTCGCATTTTGCGGGGCATTTTATTTTTGCTCTTCAAGCTCAGCTAGTTGTGCGCTTGAACGTAGACCTAAGAATGTATCGCTTTTGATTCTCTTGCGTGACACCCCAAGTCCTTGCAGAGTGCGTCGGTAGCTCTTTACCATACTCTTAGAGCCTGATAGTAAAAAGATTGTATCTTGTATTTCCGTCCCCAGCTGCTCTTCGATAATATGTCCTGTTATGCGTTCAGGTTTATATATGTAGCAGATAGTGACGTTTGGCATTTTGCTTTTAATTTCAGCAAGATCTTCTTTGTAAAAATGATTATCCTTATTGCCAACATAGAACAGAGTTACTTTGTTTTGTTTATCTTCATGATTTAGCTGTACAAGCAATGATCGAAATGGCGTAATGCCGATACCCGTTGCGAGGAGTGCGTACTTATGGTTGGGACGCCTAGCATGGAGCGCACCAATTGGTCCTCGTAGTTTTACGGGGTCACCCTTTTTTAATTTCATAAGTGACTGTTTGAATACGCTCGCATATACCGGGTTGAACCTGGTGGTTAGCGTAACTTCTTTTTCGCTCGGTGCTGATGAAATCGAAAAAGGTTTGCGGCCTGTCTTGCCATTTATAAGTGTAATTTCAAAAATGCCATGTTGCCCCGCCTTCCAGTGCAGCGGTTCATCAGGCGTAAACGAAAATGCGTAAACACCCGGTGTAATTTCTTTTTTGTTTTTAAACGTTAGCTTTACTGGTATAGCTAGATGTTTAAGTGCCATGACCTATATAGTACCCCTTTTATCTGTTTTTCTAAAGCAAAGGCATTACTTAGCCTTATTAAGTAATGGTCATATTTACAACAATGGGTCTTTGGTGTACGCTTATGCTTATAAGTATAAAAATAAAAGGAGCAATCCACATGTTTAAAAGGTACGTATTACTAATAGCGGCAATTGTGCTGGCGGTAGCGGGTGGGCTAGTTTTTTGGGGCAGTTCGTTTGCCAGGAATATGGTTCATGATAATTTAGCCGAGCAAAAAATTACATTTCCATCAGCAGACCAACTTAAGGCTGAAGGCGATGCAGACTTAGCTAAATATGGCGGCCAAGCGGTAGATACTGGTACCGAGGCGTACGCTTACTCGCAGTACATCAAAGGTCACCTAGCAAAAGTTGCTAACGGCAAGACATATTCAGAAGTCAGTGGTGAATTCCAAAAAGATAAGACTAACCAAACATTGGCCGGACAACGCCAGACATTGTTCATGGGCGAGACGCTTCGTGGACTATTGTTGAGCGCATATGGTTGGGGTCTCATGGGTGTTATCGCCTTTTGGTCTGCACTAGGCTTATTTGCAGCTGCAGCAGTTGCGCTTGTCGCATATCTTTACGCTGTTAGCCTAACTTCGGTTAAGAAACCTGCAAAAAAAGTTGCTAAAAAGCGCAAATAATTCGTAAATTTATTGCATACAAAAAACCGCATCGTATGATGCGGTTTTTTAATTATCCCGGAGGGTGTTGGGACAATTACATTAAGTGAAGGCTCGTGCTATTTACTAGCGAGTTCTTTTTTAATGTCAGCCAGTTCTTCCTTGTTGATTTCGCCTTTCGCATAGCGTTCTTTGGCGATATCAATGGGGGCTTTACCCTGGCTCGCAGCAGTGTTTTTTGTCGCAATCTTATAGACTACTAGTAGCGTTGCGCTAACTATAGCTATGAAGACGACAAAACTGACAAGGGTAAACCAATGATTATCGTCAACTCGCACATGCTCCATCGGAAAATCTCCGCGGTAGTACTGTGAGCCTTGGTGTAACATTATTTTTCCTCCTACCCACGCATAATACAAGATAAAACTGAGAGATTTCTGATGAAATACCGTTATCGGTGGTAATTACCAATCGCATCAGATATATGCTGGTAGCCATCAGCTTTTGCAAGCTCTACTAACCCTTTGTTTATCTGGCCAATTAGTTGCGGTCCTTCAAAAATAAGACCAGTTATGAGCTCAACGAGGCTAGCTCCTCGCTTGATTTTTTCATACGCATCCTGAGCACTAAAGACACCTCCAACGCCAACGATAACCAGTGTCTTCCCGTAATGTTTATAGGTGTTATATATAAGGTCATTGCTTAACTCCCATGTTGGTTTACCGCTCATATTGCCTGCCCATTCATCCGGTATTGGTGACGTGAGTGCTGGGTTATTACGGTTTTTTGCAAGGTTGCCGATGGTTACTCCTGCAACACGATGTTTGACGATGACCTGGAGCAGCTTTTTGAACTCGGGCCATTGTTTATCAATAGGCATTTTGACATAGATTGGTTTATCTAACGCTAGTGCGTCGACCCGCGTGAGTAGATGCTCAAGCTTCGTCGCGTCAGTGAATGGTTCCCCGCCAAATGCGTTTGGGCACGATATATTGAGGGTTATAAGATCGCCTACGCTAGCCTTTTGTAGCTCCGCAAGACTTCGACAATAATCATCTATCCCCTTTTGCTCTGTATTGGCGGCAGTCGAGTTAGTTTTAGCAACTGAAATATTTAATGGATACTCTAGCTTGCTCTGTTTTTTGATTCGCTCGATTATAACTTTTACGCCATCGTTGTTAAGCCCAGCATTGACCAGAATCGACTTACTTTCGGGTAGTCGGTGATAATGTGGCCGACTATTCCCCGGGGACGCGCCATATGTTAACGAACCACCTTCTACGAAGCCGAACCCCAAGCTCGGCAGAAGTTTAAGCAATTCGAAATTTTTGTCAAAACCGGCTGATAAGCCGATTGGGTTCTTGTAATATACTCCACTAATTGTCTGTCCTAAAAAGGCATCATTTCTATATGCCAGTAGGCGTCTGAGGGCCAGCCGTGCCGGAGGAAGTGCAGCCGTTATCTTACCTGCTTTAGTTATGCTTGTATGGACCGAATCAGGCGAGAATTTAAAGAGAATCGGTTTAGCAATTTTTTTATAGGTTTTACCGCCTATTTTGCTTGCGGCGTATAACATACTAACAAGTATGCTCTTTCGTACAAAACCTGTAAATAGAACTTGGAGCAATACATACACGTATGAGTCTCGCCGTAAACCAGATACCTAATTCTGTGTAATGCTCATAAGCCGCCAGCTACGTGCCGTTACGTCGTTACGCAAGCGGTAATGTGCTTGCCCGTCGGTCATATCAAAAATCTTAATCAGATCTTGACCCTTTTGAATGACGAGCTGTAAGCCCTCGCTAAATGTATATGTTGTATCATCACATTCAATGCGGCGAGGAAATGTTTTGAGGGCTTGCTTACTTCCACCAAAATAAACTGCAGTTACATTTACTTCTTTATCGATTTGTTCGCACTTTGCCATGATTCAAGCTCCAGGTTAGTTAAAAGAGAAAAAAGACCTACGAGAGTTCGTTTGTCTATAACGGATGATGTATGGAGTTATCTGACCGATGTTAGTTAGCCGTATTCTAACTACTATCGTTAAGCCAAATAGCTTGCTTGAATTGGTGATTGCAGTGACGCCTGGCCGCTCGGGCTGGTTTGTATACTTCACCTGTATAAAAGAGTGCTTCTTTTGTAAAAGCCTGTAAGTGAAAAGACGCGATAGCACCAGTACTCACATGACTACGCTCAATTGTACGCCCAAAATCTAATATTGCTAGTGCTTTAAATACAACAAGGCTGTGGCTATCGACCAATCAAAAAATATAAGCTAATCGCAACAAAAATGAATGTGCTAGTAAGGGTCACGATTGCCATCATGAGTTTACGATTAATGGCTTCGAACTGTTCGTCGGTTGGCTTCTTGTTCATTTGTGTAGTTTGCCTGCTGACTTTGAGCTTAGGATTGATAATATGATAATAATAACCCCACTGATGCCGGTTGTGGCGGCAGGAACATGAATTGTGTCGGATAAAACCATGACACATGCTAATATCAGCACAGTATAGTGTGCTCCATGTTCGATATACTGGTAGCTTTGCAATGTCCCTTTGCGTACCATGTATACCGTCATTGATCGTACCCAGAGTGCGCCTGCGCCAAGGCCAGCGGCTATCAGCAAAACTTGATCGGTAATCGCAAATGCCCCAATAACACCATCGAGGCTAAAGCTTGCATCGAGTAGCTCAAGGTACATAAAGCTAATAAATGCGGCAATACCGACTTTATGAGCGGTCTTCTTCTTTGTAGGTGATGATTGGAGTTTCTCAAAAACGTCAGCAAGCCCATGGATAGCTATGTAGGTAACGATACCAACTGCGCCAGCTGTAAGCATTTGTGAGGTGTGTTCGCTTAGGACTGCGGCTAAACCAATAATCCCTGCGGTCAACACTGCGGGCAGCCAACGCGAATTAAGGCGTTGCATAAAAAGCTCTGGTCTCTTGAGCCAATGAACTTTGCGATCACTATCAAAAAAGAAGCTAAACGCTAGCATAAACAAGAACGCACTGCCAAATGCAGCGATGCTTGGATGGGCTTCGGCAAGTTTTGCTGCATAGGCATCGGGGTTATTGAGTGCCAAGTCAAGGATTGTGCGCCATGGTAAGCCTGTGGATATGGCGACAATCGCAATTGGAAAGATAATCCGCATACCAAAAATAGCAATTACGATGCCTACGGTCAAAAACATAGTTTGCCAAAACTTACTCATGGTTGTGAGGATTTTGGCGTTGATTATGGCGTTTTCAAAGCTAAATGTTACTTCTATCACTAGCAAAATAAGCGTTGTGACCAGCGCTGCTGTGCCAAGACCAAAAAACACCGCCAGTAGGATTGCAAGCGTTGCAATGGTCGAAAATCCAAAAATTCGGTACGGCGAATGTGCGTGGAAAATATTCATGCGGTGCTACCTTTTCCTACAGGCTTAGAACTTCTAATGCGAAAACCCGAAAAGGTAGTTTTACGTAAGTTTCTAAAGAATAAATATCCAGGGATAATCGGCATCCAATAGGTAATCATGCGATAAATCATGACAGCTGCAAAGCTGGCGCTCTCGTCGTAACCGGCAAGTACAAATCCTGCATACAAGCCTGCTTCTGCACCACCTAAACCACCCGGGGTTGGCACGAGATTGCCCATAATACTGCCAAAAGCGTACGACATTACTACCTGTGGCATTGTTATCGGGATGCCTACCGCGTGGCCACATAGATATAGGGCTGTAATGCCTGTCATTGAACCTGCGCCATTGGTTACGATGCCCCAAATTACTTTTTTGGGTTGTTCCTTGTAGGTTTTAAAGTTATCCCACAGGCTACGCATAAAACCAACAACTTTTTGCTTAAAGAATTTCATATGTACGACAAACCAGAGCCCAAGGCTGATGGCCACAATAATACCAATAATTGCTAGGCTATTGCGGTCTTTGTGCTGCAAGCTACCAAGCATCGAGTCGCCCCCTAGCAGGATTGCTGTTATAACTATCAAGCCAAAGCCTATGCTACTCGTCAGAGCGTTAAGCGCCATGACTGATGCACTTTGTGCTACTGTGTGGCCTGCTGCAGTCAGATAGTACGTATTAACTGTTAGCGACCCAATACTTTGCGGTAACAGTTTTGAAACAAAAGCCCCGGCGAATTGCACCTTAAGCGTTAGCCAATATAGCAATTGCCGCTGGCTTATTTTGACGTATTTTAGGGCTAATATTGGGAAGCCAAGGCAAAATACAAATATCGCTGCGCAAACGTACCATGGGTCGGCACTTTTCATAGCGGCAATACCTTCTTTTAGACTTCCAAGCTGGGGCACAAAGACGTATAACACAAATAAAATACCAAGCGACGTCAGTAGCAAAGCCGAATGGGCTTCTACGTATTGAAATGTTTGTGTGTCACGAACTTTTTTGCGGGTCATCAGGGGTGGTTACTCTAGGTAATTATCACTTGGTTCTTTGCCGGCGGCAATATCGTTAATAATCTGTACAAGTTGTCGGGGTGTAAACTCAGCTTTAATAAGGTATCCATCGGCCTTGGTTTCGATTTCTGCACGAGAATCGTCTTCTTGGTCGAGGTTGGTCGTAATAATTACCTTTGCTTTCAAATCTGGTGTGTCTTCGCGTAATTTTCGCAGTACTTCGAAACCTGTGATGCCCGGAATCATCAAATCCAATAAAATAATGTCATATTGGTTTGTTTCTGCAGCGCGAAGTCCGTCCTCGCCGCTAAGCATTGTGGTGACATCGTACCCTGCTCGCCTAAGAGCACGAGCGTAGAGTTCGCTAATAAAATGCTCATCTTCGATACACAACACTTTTAGGCCATTGCTTGGTTGTACGTCCATAGTTACTCCCTGTACAGCGAATGGTTTTTAATCCAACCATGTGCGCCGCGTATTATTTGTCCATTATCATCATTATTAATTTGATCTGCAACCGTCGCGTATATGGGGAGCGTAAACCCAAACGTGCTACCCTCACCCTCTTTACTTTGTACCCAAATTGTACCACCGTGCGCAGTAATAATCGCCCGACTGAGATATAAACCAAGCCCGGTGCCACCAACACTATTTTTACTTTGGTGGGCACGGTAAAACTTATCAAACACATGCGCAATAAGCCCCTGAGCAATTCCAACACCCTTATCAGTTACGGTGGTTTCTATCATGCCATCTTTCTCGTAAGATTTAACGATAATTTCTTCGTCGGTGTGCGTATATTTAATGGCGTTATCGATAAGATTCGCTATAACCTCGTAAATACTTACCTTATCAACTGCAATGGTTGGCATATTGTCGGCGATATCATACACGAGCTTTTTGTTGTGTACATGCGCACGCAGTTCCATATCCTTGCAGGCACCAAGCAGCACTTCTTTCCATTTTTCTTCTTTGAGCCTTAGCATTAATGCATTTTCTTCAACGCGTGCCACGTTAAGAATGTTGGAAACAAATGACGTTAGTTGTTGAGCACTGGCACCCATGTTATGCATAAAGGTTGTTTGCTCTGGGTTTAAGTTATCGCTCAGCTCATCCTCGAATACCTCTACATATCCACGCATAATGGTAAGTGGCGTACGGAGTTCGTGAACAGCAAGTGCAACAAATGTTAGATCGTGATCGTCGCGTTCGTACTGTCGGGTGCGGTCAAATAACACCAAAATCGTCTCGATTCCATTAGCATCGTTATTACTGTAGTGTGCTGCTAAATCAAACTGCTTGCGCGTTTCGTCGGGCAATGTTAGCCGTACGCGCTCCCAAACCTCACTGTTAATAACAGCACTTTCCGCGTTTTCGGCAATCCAGGCCTCAAGGGTTTGACTACTTACAAACGATAAGTTCATTGCATCGTAGATGGGTTGATTGATTACTTCTGGGACATCCCGGCCAATGTAATGTAGCGCAATTTCGTTAGCGAATGTAATTCGCTGTTCTTTATCAAGCACAATAACTGGTAACGGTACATTGTTAGCTAAGGTCTTATAAAACGGGAGCTCGCCGGGCTGGCTTTCGGTCGAGCCACTTGCTGTATTAGATGTAAGGTTGTAGATACTTTCTGCAAGCCCAACTAAAAATGCTTTAGATGAATTAAGCGCACCATCGTTCGGTGCTTCGACCTGATTATCATCATGCGTGACGAGCAATATTGCTCGTGCCAAGAAATCAGTAGCCGTAATTGCATAATTGGCCACTAGTTTGCCGACTAAAACAGCGATTGCTAGTGTAAAGCCGCCAACCGCGAGCGCGATATAACCTGATTCAATAGGTAGAAATTCGTTACCTAGTATCCAAGTACCAACACTAAATGTTCCACATAGTAGCGCGAGCATCGTTACGCGTAGCCAAATGCTTTGCTTTAATGGATCAAGAAATGGCACCATAGGATTACTGACCTACGGCTTGTAGCTTACGTCACTTTGATTGGCAACAAGAGAAATCCATGTCTGACCGGCATTGAGTTTCATTGGTAGGCCGTTTTTATCCGTGAAAACGAACTGACTTTTGCGGTCTGATTTTTGCCATGTTCCTTCGCTGACAATACCATCCTGAAAAACGTACATCTTGCCACTGCCAACCGTCTTGTAGTCGGTGTGGTAACCGTCTGGGTCGTAGCTTTTATCCATTACAAGCGCAATAACAACCTTTGGTGCGATTTGTACCTTAGACTTTTGGTCGATGTGTGCTTGGCCATCCTGGAATCGTTTATAGGTGTTGGTGCTTGCGTCGTATTCGTAGCGTGGGCTGTATAGCGGAGAAGAAATCGAAAGATCGATTATCTTAGCCGTTGGAGTCTGGGCAACATCTGGCTTACGAACAAAACCGGTAAATTTACTACTGGTGTAGCCTTTGTTTTTGTTGAGCTTATCGAGCTTGTCAAAACCAGTGTAAACATTATGAGGCGCATATCGGTCGCTGACACGTGTGTAATAGTCACCATTATAAAACTGGTCGAGGTCTTTTATACCAAGCGTCTTGATATCACTTAATGCCTGAGGACTGCCACCAACATGGGCATAGCCTGCATCGTATGGTGCGATAAAATCAAGATAATATGGGCGCGCGCTACGGACTGGCCCAATATAATTAGCTTGCGATTCCTGGAAAACTGCTAAAAAGCGCGTAATACCGCCTTCGGCAATTGCTTCATATACTACCCCTGCATCCGTAAGGCCACTTTGCGGGCGAGCCTCTGGGCTGTTTTCAATCATTATGCCCGTTACGGGTCGGGTCGAAAGATCTTCGTTTGCAAGCTCGACACCTGTCAGTGGCGACGTTGGCTTAGCCTTTGGCGTTTCTTTTTTGACGACAACAGCCACTGGTGCGTTGTTTGACTGTTTGGCTGGTTTTGGCTTTAAAAAGAACCAATACCCCGCCCCGGCTGCAAGCAGTAAGGCCAGCACAATTGCGATAATAATCAGTATCTTTTTCTTCTTTGAGCGATGTTCGGGTGAAGGCGTTATATGAAAATCTTGTTTTGGAGCATCGGGATTAGCTGGCTCGGGAGCATCGTTAACAGGAACTTCAGCTGGCTTAGCAGGTTCCTCGGCTACCGGCGTTTGGGCTAGATTTGGGTCGGTTTGTGGTGCTCTGTTCGGAATCCCAGAGTTAAAGTTACGCCGTGGTGGTTGCTTAAAATCCATACAAATTTCTCGTTTATTTTCGAATAACGCTAATGGTTGTTATTGTACACCGTAAAGGGGTAGTTTGGCTAGGCTTTAGGCTACTATGTCGATGCTTGCAGAGATGCGGCGTAGTGCCACGTCTTTTCCGAGTACGCTTAACGAGTCTGCGAGTGCTGGGCTAAATGGTGCCCAGGTTGTAGCAACACGTATAAGGCTAAATAACGTACCAGGTTTTTGACCTGTCTCCTCAAGGAGCTCGTTAAGCGAAACAGTTAGGTTTTCTACAGAAAAGTCTGAGTTTTGAAGCTTGGCCTGTGTGGCTTTAAGCAAATCTGAGATTTCTTGAGTTGAAAGTTTAGAGAGTTGCTTGTTTGATGTAATAAGCTCGCTATTTGGTGTTGGTTCTATAAAAAAGAAACTTGTTAATTCCGGCAGCTCTGCAAAAAACTTTAAGCGTTCTTGCACGAGGCCAAGTACTCGCTTCTGGTATGCTTCGTCATAATCGTCGGCGGTTGGTGGTAAAAATGTCTTGGATTTCTCAAAGAGGTCGTCGATGCTGAGCTCTCGGATATGAGCACCATTGAGCCACAATAACCGTCGCTCGTCGAGGGCGGCTGGAGACTTTTGCACTCGCTCGAGCGAAAACGCAGTAATTAGTTCATCAACGCTATATAGCTCCTGTTCGGTACCATCGTTCCAGCCAAGGGTCGCCATCATATTTATCAGCGCACTTTGCAAATACCCTAAATCTTTATATTCAAGTACCGCTTTTGCGCCTCTGCGCTTTGACAATTTTGCCCTACCATCTTCGCCAAGTACATTTGGCACATGCGCAAAAAAAGGCTGTTCCCAACCAAAAGCCTCGTACAGAGCGATGTGTTTTGGTGTCGAAGCAAGCCACTCGTCAGAACGGATAACATGGCTAATAGCCATCAGATGGTCATCGATAACACTTGCAAGATGGTAGGTTGGGAACCCATCGCTTTTTAAACCGACAAAATCGTCTACGTCTTTTCGCTCAACACTCATATTGCCCTTAACAAGATCTGTCCAGGTTATGGCTGGACCGTCTGTTATTAAAACGCGCACTACATGGGGTTGGTTTATATCACCGGGGTTCTGCAAACAGTATCTGTCATACTTAAAGGCAACCTTATTCTTTTGCGCTTCTTGGCGCAAGGCATCGAGTCGTTCTGGGGTACACCAACAGCGATATGCTTTACCGCTTGCTAGTAGCTCATCGGCATATTGACGATAAAATGCAAGTCGCTCGCTTTGAATATACGGACCAACATCACCGCCGACATCTGGACCCTCATCCCATGTGAGGCCTAGCCACCGCAACGTTTCTTTAATAACATCGCTCGAACCGGCAACTTCCCTGTTTTGATCAGTATCTTCTATGCGTAGAATAAAGTCGCCATCCGTATGACGCGCAAATAACCATGCAAATAAAGCAGTTCTGACGGCCCCAAGGTGCAAGGCACCTGTTGGGCTCGGCGCAAATCGAGTTCGTACGTTTTTTTCCATTAGCAACTAGTATGTCATATAACAGAGGTAGCTACAAGCTACATACTGCCGGCAATTGCCAATATTTGATCGGCAGAAAGCGAGCCTTCGCCGTTAAGGCTATACCAAACACCTTTGTCTACCCAAGTTGCGTTGCCATCGTTATAAATAAAGACTGTCAAACCTTTGTCATGGTATGTCTGATATCGAGATTTTGTCGCCAAGACATAATTTGCTAATAATGATTCGCTTGTCCAATCTGTTGGTTTTTGTACGATTGCAAATTTACGTGTATCACTATTAGATTGGAACTTCAGTACGATGTTATCCTTCGAATATTCGATAGGACCCTTAAACGCAAAACCAGCGGGTGTGTTAGATGGCAGATGACCACTAAAACCTGCGCGATTGGCGGCTACGCGCATGGCGACAGACGGTACGTTCTGATATGCCAAGAAGCTAGCCAAAAACACAACTGCCAGCACTGCCGCGCTAATAGAAATAACGCGCGGGCTAACCTGTAGCTTTTTAGCGATGCGCTTGTGTAATCGTTCTTTTTTAACTTTTGACGCTTTATGACTCGATGCAGAAGCAATTGAGTGCTGGAAGACCTCTTGTTTTTGCGTGTTTCCTAAAACAGGTTTGGTAATAGCTGGAGCGTGAGCCGGGGCACTTTTTTTGTCTATCGGTGCCTTTGCAACGGCTAAATCTTTACTTAATTTTGGCGACTTAGGGCTCGTGGCAGCACTGAATTTCTGGATGGTCATACTTTTTGCGGTTTGGGCTGCGCGTGAAAGTCGACTGTCAGGTGTACGGCGAAGCAGCAGCCCTCTCCCGGTCGCGCTACGTTCAACCTTTGATTCAGCCATTGTTGAAGTTCCGTGAATCTGTGGGGCTACCTTTTGTGGCTTTTTCACAGCTGCGCGCAGTAAGGTTTTAGCGCGCTGTGGCTTTGGATGGTTCGGCTTTATATCAAGCGAGCGGCCTGCCGAAGGCTTCTTGGTCGATGTGGGTTGCGCTACGGGTTGTGGCTTCTGTACAGGCACAGCCGCTGGAGTCTGCCTGCGGCGATTGACCCCGTCAATAGAAACGGGTGTAGCACGAGCTGGTTTTGGAGTCGATGAAGTTGCCTGCGTAGGTTGTGAAACGACACTCGCATTACTGAGTAATTCACCTGTTCGAGCGTCGTATTTTCTTCCGTTTATTTCAATGACAGTTTTCACTGATTAGCCACCAATTTTTTACAAATGCTTTCTTTTATTGCTTACGTATAATAGTACGCTTTTTTACGCCTCGAGCGCAAGTATTTTTTGTCTGCAAACGACTCTTGGTGGAAATTCACGGCCAAGCATGACAAAATAGTAGATAACACTATGGAATTTCCAAACCCAGAAGACAAACGTGCGCGAACAACTCGATTGTTCGTAGGCTACGCATTAATTGTCGTGCTTATTGGCTTAGCAACGACGATACTTGTATATCTTGCACAAGGATATGGCTACGACCCAAACAAAGGTGTATCCCATAATGCACTTGGATTTTTTGCGGCTAAACCGGTATCAGCCGACATATACATTGATAATCAGCAAAAAGGTAAAACTGATACAAAATTAACATTAACCGAAGGTCAACATCAGGTTGTCCTTAAGAAAGATAAATACCGTGACTGGACTAAGAGTATTAACGTTGAGGGTGGTTCAGTTGTTTACCTGTCATACCCGCGGCTTTTTCCGGTTGATATAACGCTTGGTATTACGCAGGCGTACACTACCCCTCCGGTTTGGGTAAGCCAGAGTCTTGATAGACATTGGTTACTCATGCAACCAAAAGCGGACGCACCAACTGTCCTTGTATATGATTTGCTTAAGCCAGCCGCCGAACCAGTTTCGATGACAATCCCACTTGCGCAAATTGCCAACGAAAAAGGCGCCTATGGAACAATTACACCGGTTGAATGGGCCGATGACAATAAGCATCTTATTCTTAAACAGACACTTCCGAGTGGCAAAGAAGCGTATATTGCGTTCGATCGTGAAGATGTTGCTCAAACTCAAAATATCACGACAAAAATTAAGCTAACATCCCCAATCAAGCTCGTGCTTCGAGATAAAAAATTTGATAAATACTATTTGCAGGATCCAGCTAGCGGTAACATTCAAACGGCAGATTTAAAAAATGGTGTGCAACCTACTGCCATCATTACTGGTGCGATTACATTTAAATCGTTTGCAGATAATCTTATTTTGTACACCACGCTTGCTGGCGCTAAGGCAAATGATGTGAGCGTTATGGTACTGAGTCAAACAGATACGTTTAAGCTACAGGATTTGCCCATCGATGCCGAAAACCACTACTTACTTGATATCGCGAAATACGATAATAATTGGTATTACGTAACTGCCTCGGCGAGCGATAAAAAAGTAATCTTGTATCGTGATCCGCTCAATAAAGCTACGCCGAATAACACTAAGCCAATTGCGCCTCGCCTAGCGCTACTGCTTGAGAGCCCTCAGTTTGCATCATTTTCAGATAATGCTCGGTTTATTGGTATGCAAAGCGGCAAAAAATTCGTGATTTTCGATGCAGAGCTTAATCGTGTCTATCGTTATGAAAGCCCCCTTTCAATTGCTGCCAAGCAACAGGCTAAGTGGATGGATGGCCATCGGCTAAGCGTTGTTACGGATGGTAAAGTTCAGGTTTTTGATTTTGATGGTACAAATTTGCAAACATTAACTGCGAGCCGCCAAGAATTTACGCCGTATTTTGATAGAGACTACGAATATCTATATACTCTTGTGCCACAGGCAGATGGCCACACTGGCCTACAAAACGGCAAACTACTCGTTAACTAATCAGATAACCAACCAAATAACCGATGAAACAGTGATTCTGCATTACCTGGCAGTATTGCTGGAGTGCCGGCCACATTCGTGCTTGTCGGTGCTGCTGCAATATTATTATTGGTCGCTGGGCTAATTTGTTCACCTACGATTATCAAACGATTAAGCGCAGTGCCAGGCGGGTCACAGGTAATAAGCGTAGCTGTAGCTAGCTTGTCTGTTGGTCCAAGGACCGAGACATCGTTTGGTTTTACGATTTTCTTACTATAAATTTTATAAACGTATCGTTGCCCGTTGTAATTGAGCATAAAGGTATCACCCTCTTGCAGTTTGCTCAGGAGCACAAAGGCAAACTTATATTTTCCATTATTAAAAATGTTATTTGAAGAGTGTCCTACCACTACCACATTGCCATTTTGGCCCGGCACGGGCGATTGTGGATAGTGTACAACGCCGCGTTCGAGTGCGCTCTGTAAATCCTTTTCGCTGATGCCTGGTACGTCGTATACAACGGGTACCTCAACATTAATCTTCGGAATAATGACTTTATTTTCTGGCCCTACGCTATTACTCGCGACTGGGTCCACAATAATTGGTGTGTCGCTTACATTGCGACTTGGTGTTACGAATGGCGCGATGAATCGTTCGTTAAAGAACCCAAACATAAATATCACAATAACGACCATACCCATGCCAAGGCCAAAAAGTAGTGATTGTATGTGATGCTTTTTTTGGAGCTTTCCCTTACCCGAAACGCGGTTAAGTAACTGTGCTTTGATGTCGTCGCCACTGGCATTGCTACTTGTGTGATTCTTAGGGCTTGCAAAGGCATCTACATGGCCCACAGTGTGTGTTAGTGGTACATGCGGCGTATGTGTGGGTGGTCCAGCCTTCGGCTTCGCATTGGCGCCATGGAGCTTAGTGGCGCTACGGGCATGATTAGCATAAAACTCTTGCCAAACCTCATGCTTCTCGCTGTCGGGCAACCCCTGATAATACTGGTGCCATTCAGTTTGAACTTGCACGAGGTTCTTGCCCGAATCCATTAAATTCTGAATAAATCGTTGGTGCTTAGAGGTAGCGCCAATGGCTTTGATTTCTTTTTCTTCCTCTGCCGCCGCGGGCTCATCGCCATATACATGCGCCACTTTTTGGCGAATAAGCGAAACCGCCTGGTCGGCATTACTGCCAACTGTTGGCGTGGAATCGTCTTGTGGTAGTGGCAACTCGTTGGCGGGCTGGGACATTATATTTAGGGTATCTTTGTTATGGGGCTTTTAGTTATACGTATAATTATAGTACAATTACCCCTGCTTTATGTAATGGCTCACAAAAGCCATGTGTATGCTGACAAACTTTTTTCACAACTTGTGCCGCAGTGGCGGAATTGGTAGACGCGCTAGACTCAAAATCTTGTGAGGATTTCCTCGTGCCGGTTCAAGTCCGGCCTGCGGTACCAGTTATGGAAAAAGCCAGCGTGTAGGGCTGATTACTATTGGTCGGCAGTTGTTATAGCCAGCCGTTGCGTCGAAATATTATCAGAATTATGCCCGCAAGCCCTGCCGAGCCACCGAGAATGAGCAAAAAGGCGTGTGGGTCATCGTGAAGTGGTATATTTACGTTCATACCAAAATAACTACCAATGATGGTAGGTATCGTAAGTACTACGGTAATGGTGGTTAGGATTTTAACCTGTCGGTTAAGGTTGTTGGTCGAAATATTTGTGTACGCCTCGCGAATATTAACGGCAGTTTTTAAACTCCCGCGCAAGGTATCAATAAGCTGGGTCGCCGAAAGCTGTAAGTCCTCTATCATATCGTGGTCATCTTCTTTAAAGGTAAGGTTTTTACGCCTTCCAGTTAAGTTCTGCAATACGTTATTTGCCGGCACCAAGTCGCCCAAAAATTCGTTGAGCACATCTTCGATTTCGACGAACTGCACGAAGTCGCGGTTACTAATACGCTTTACGTTTAGGCTGGTACGTGCGGCACGAATTTGTCGGTTAATTCCATTTAATTGGGTCGCGTATGTCTCGAGCAATAGCTCGAGTACCTCTAGGAGTAGCTTGGAGCGTTGAGCCGTAATATTATCATCGCCGCCCATTGCAAAATTCTTTAACTTTGGACAAGGGACACTTGTTAAGGTTAAGAAAAACTTTGGGCTAATTGCAATCATAATTGGTGCTGTGACAATTTTGCCGCCACTTGTTTTATACGCAAAGCGAGTGAACAAGTACGTAATACCGTCTTCTATTTCGAATCGAGGTACCTCGTCTGCGTCGAGCGCATCGGCTACAAGGCCTTCGTCGAGCCCAAGTTTGCTCTCGAGAAATTGCAAATCTTGCTCGTCTGGGTCCTCGCAGTATACCCAGCTATCAGTCCGAAACTTATCAATAGTCTGGGCTTTTGGGTCTTTTGCTACGCGGTAATAATATTGAATCATTTCCCGCCTATCCTAACAGAGGAGTTTCGAATCACCAATCGAGTTGTGTGATTGCGGTACTTATTGCTTTCAGCGGTTCTGTTTGGTTTTGAAGCCACCAGACACTCGCGGCAGCGGCCGTTTTAAGGCGCCAACTTTTTGGTTCGGTAGCTAGTTTTGTGATAACCACGTCACCGTCAACCGCTACAATTATCGATGTCGAATATTGCACGACAATTGAGGCTTTATGCACCGAAGTTAGCTCGTGGAGGAGCGCGCATAACTGCGATACGCCCATATCAAAAGTTACCGCCATTGGCCATGCAAGGCTGTGGCAGTATTTTTGTAATTGCGCCAAGCTAATAACAAGTAAGGTATTAGGTCTATCCACAATTGTTTTAACCGAGGCATTAAAGTAGTCAGCAGCATCCCGAGTATAAATTTGCAAACCTGGCATTTTACTAGCGAGTGTTTCGAGTAAAATTGCTGTTTCACTATTGCGGCCGATATCACCAGCAAATAATGTTGCGTCTGCCCAAGCCATGTAACTTTTAATGGGCTGTTCGGCCTTTGTGCTAAAACTACCACTTGGCGTGCTGGCTACAAGTTCGATATCAACGGGTAATTTTGGGCCAAGAAGCTTACGGGTTTTATCGGGCATTGCAACTTTGGCTTCGCCGATTCCCTGTTTCAGCGCAATTCCAAAAGCTTCGCTTGGTGCGGCAATCGCATGCGCGTTACCACCAATAACAAGTAGTTTGCCCGCAAGGCTTTTTTGCTCGGGTCTGCTCCATAACAAATCGCTATATAGTGGTTTAGAAATGTCTTGTTTCGGCCAATGTGTATCCATCGCTACCTTTCTCGAGCCGGTAGGCTATATTTTTGCGTTCAATGACAATTGGCCACCCATGAGTGGTAGCTGCATCGAATAATTCTTGACTTGGGTTAAATGCAATTGGATTTTCGACAAGTTGAAGCATGTCTATATCGCCTGCGCTATCGCCAACAGCATAACTATCAGTATATGTAAGATTATTTTCCTCTATAAACTCTTTGGCGATGTTAGCCTTTCTGTCGACAACAAATCTTTCGTAATTACCCGTAAACTTGCCACTTGCATCACGTTCGTGGACCATCCCAATACAGGCGTCAAAACCATGTTTTTTGGCAAATATTTCGGCTATTTCTTGTTGCGAGCCACTAAGCGCAAGCAAGAAATATCCCTTGCCCTTGAGGTCCTTAGCAAGCTGGGCGGTATACGCATACACTTTGTGGCCAGGTTTAGCTACGACCCTGCGCGCTGCGCGTTCAAGCTCAGCAGGTTCGATTTGGGTAATATGGTTAACAATTGCGCTGACAACTTGTGATTCGTAATCGCTCCACGATGATTTTAATCCGCGCCAATCGATAAACGCCTTATCGAGTGCAATGCTCGTTTCAGCATCAAAAAGTCGCTGATCTTTTAACTCAAAAACCAGTTCATGAAACAGCTGCCACCTAAACAATGTTCCATCGATATCAAACACCGCAAACTTCTGACTCATACCACTAATTCTATATACTTTGCAGGATTATGCCAGATATCATCATGGCCGCCATCAAATGTGTGCACCCGGTAGCACTTTGCTTCGAGCAACATAGCTTTTGATTGCGGAAAATAGACATCGTCTTTGTTCCATATTACCTGTGACTTCTTTGAATTGGGTAAATCTTTCCTTTTCAACATTCGGTAGTTATGGCGGGGTTTTGCCAGCAGATAAACTACATGCCAAAACAATTCGATTAGTGTTGGTGGCTCAGACTGTAGTTTTTTAATTAAGCATGCAAATGTGTTTATACCGTTCCATGGCGAAACACCAATAAGCAGTATCTTTGCATTTGTTTCTACAGGTACAACAAAACAACCGCCCGAATGAGCAAAGATGATATCTGCATCCTCTGTGTCAGAAAGAGTCAGTCCATGAGAAGCACATGTAGAGATAAACTTTCTAGCGTGAAAATTACCCTCTGCAATGCCGTAAATAACAGCAAATGTTTTAGGTTTCAAATGTTGTTTCATCGAATTTCATGTCAATAAGGTTGTCGTGAGCATCAAAACTCAAAACAGCGCGTATCGTTTTTCCATCTAAAATTTTTGGAATCCAAAAACTATCACCTTGCCACATAGCCTCATAAGGAATTTCAGATTTGTTAAACCATTTGGGTGCCATTTCCTCGCTTTCGATAGGCTCACCCTCCCACTTGGTGCACAAAAAAACATACGCAAAAATATGCTGTCCCTCATCGGTACTACCGCCGTAAAAATCGAGTTCCGCAACCTGTTGGAATATCAGGGGCGTGACCCCTATTTCTTCTTGTGATTCGCGTATTGTAGCTTGTGTGATGGTCTCGCCTGCTTCAAGCTGCCTCCAACGCCATTCCAATGCCCTGCTCCAAAACCACGTTTTTTCATGGCAAGCAGAATCTGGTCATCCTGTACCAGGAACAATAACGTTCGTCGTATGTCGTTCATCTTAGCGTGATAATCCTATGAGATATTTCAAAAGTTGATTGGCAATGTCTCGTGCCCGTTCGTCGTTTTCGTGCAGTTGGTTTTTTGCTATGGCAATAACATGGCTTACCGTATCTCGGATATCGTCGTCCTTGTTTTCTACCCAGCGCACACCATTACCTTGGTCGAGCCCCCACGTTAAACTGGCAATACCTTCTAAAATTCGTTTGTGATTTTCATCATCGCTAAATTCACGCGAGGCAAAACGTGTTTGCCAATCGTCTGGTGTGGCAACAATCATGATAGTTTGGCAGCTTGCAAAACCAAGCGACCTAAAGTTTGCTACTTCAGAACTTAAAACATCTAATAAATTATACTTGCCGCTGTAATCTTCTAGGCTCGTGCCGTACAAATATCCCGTTGTTGGGTGGATGGCAAATTGTATGAGCTCACCGTTTTCAAACTGTTTAACAATTGCATTACGTTGCTCAGGTGTATTGGGTAAAAATCTGTATGTATCAGGCTCTTCGCCGTCGCGTAAATCTCTGGTGGTGAATCCACTTGATCGGTAAAACTCGGGGTCGGCAGCGACAACAGCGCGCATAATGGTGGTTTTACCAACCGATGACGGCCCCACCAAGGGCACAACAACTTTATGGGCTAATTTGTCGCGAATCTTATCACTAAGGTTCTGACTAAACGGCATTAATCCTCCAGTTCTATGCTTACGGGGCAATGGTCACTACCCATCACGTCGGCGTGGATTTGAGCGTTTTTGACCCTGTCTTTTATTGATTGTGAAACCAAAAAGTAATCAATCCTCCAACCTACATTGCGCGCTCTAGCGTTAGCCCAATGTGTCCACCAGGTGTAGTGGCCATCGCCTGTTGGTGTGAACATGCGAAATGTATCAACAAAACCAGCATCTAAAAATTTTTGGAAACCTTCACGCTCTTCGTCGGTGAATCCGTGTTTGCCGACGTTTGCTTTTGGGTTGGCAAGATCTTGCTCGGCGTAGGCGACATTTAAATCACCACTAAAAATGACTGGCTTGGTTTGTTCGAGATGCTTTAGATATGCCAAAAAGCCTGGGTCCCAAATTTTGTGCCGTAACTGCAAACGACTTAAATCGCCCTTACTGTTAGGTGTATAAACGGTAACATAGTAAAAATCATCGTATTCGGCGGTTGTAATGCGGCCTTCTAATAACGGGTCGCCGTATGAATCGGCAAACGGCCCGTGCTGTTCACTAATTTCAGCCGGAATACCAAACTGTATGCTTAGTGGTTTGGTTTTAGAGAATATTGCAGTACCGCTGTAGCCTTTTTTCTCTGCACTGTTCCAGTATTCAATGTAGTCAGATAAATCAATATCTACCTGATCTTGGTTTGCTTTGGTTTCTTGCAGGCCTAAGATATCTGGCTGGTGCTCTGTGATAAATTGCTGAAAAGTTCCTTTATTAAGGACTGCCCGAATACCGTTTACATTCCAGCTATAAATCTTCATTGGTTCCCCCATTTTCTTGGTTGTGAGGTTCACCGGTCTCTGGTTCTGGCGGTTTTTCTGTGGCGCTTTCGGCTGATGTTCGAGATTTATCCGACACCAACTTATAAATTAACCCAGCTAGCCCAAGTGCACCAAGGGCACCAACTCCAAGCAAGAGTTTTTTATCGGTACCACTTGTATCACCGCTAAAATCTGGGAACTTATCTGGCACCTCTGATGTCATACCTGTATTGTACAAGATAATCTTCGCTTGTTGTATGGCTAAAAATAATTTAGCAATATAACAAACAAAAATGTGCGTCCGAGGGACGGGCGTTCGTCGTGAACGCCCGTCCCTTCGGGGTAACCGTACTACGAGGGACTGAGCACGGTCGAGACGCCGGGCATCTGGCGAAGTTCGTTCAGACCGCCGGCGTACTGGTTCCAGCTGATCTCACGAACTCGCGGATCAGTGTCACCGTCACGGACGGAGCTGAGCCAGGTGATGCCATCCTCGACACAGGCGAACTTGCCGCCCATGTGATAGGCCATCTTCATGGCGATGGTGGGCGTGACGCCCTGCTCGGTCATGAAGTAGTACCACTTGAGCTCGGGGTGCTCGGTGTAACGAGGCGAGTCGTACCGCTTGCCGTGCTTGAACTGGTGGATGAAGTCCAACCAGTAGCCGGCGTTGGTCTTGTCGATGTCGCCACGTACGAGCATGGCTTCGATGATCATGGCTTGCGCCAGGTCATCGAGTAGATCTTTTTCTTGATCGGTCAGGCCCATTCACTGCTCCTTGTGGTTGGGGGACATCTTGAGCATGCCGTGTTCGGCTGCGTCGTAGACGCGGCCGTGTCCGCAGCGAGGGCACACTTCGTGTACCTTGCCACTGCTGTCCGGCCTGTAGCCGGGAGGCTTCTCGTGTACGCCAAGCGCGCACAGGATTCTTCTCAGCATTTGTGCTCCTCGGGTCGGGGTGCAACTTTCGGGCCGATGGCCACGAAAGACTAGTTAGTATTAGACTATAAAATGATAATTTTTGCAACGTGAGTATATTGCAATGTAAGCATAAATAGTATATAGTAGGTATACCCAAATCGTCGGAATCTAGTGTTAGGAACGGTGTGGTGCAACTTTCATCAGACTCGGCACAGGCCTGGCAGGACCAGGTCACGGCTCTCTTCGAGAGCGCGATGGCTCGTGGTGGCAAAACCAAGCTGATCCACGATGCGTCGTTCCAGTTCGTCAAGCACAGCGAAGCCAAGGTCGTCGACTGCCCGGCGGGCTCCGAGGTGTTCTTCCCGGACACCAAGCCGCCCATGTCGCAGTCCCGCGCCAACATCCGCAGTACGGCGTGCTGCGTCATCTACACCGATGACGTGCACGTGACGCTCACGCTCATCCAGAAGAGGATCGGCAAGTGCGTCGAGACGACTGGTGTCGACATCAGCTACCGCCGCCTGCACCAGCCCGCCCTGACCTGACGACGATCGAGGGCCCCGCCACCATTACGGTGTGCGGGGCCCTCGCGGGAAATTCAAGATGTTACGCAATTGCTTAAGAGATATTCTTAAGTGCTCGCGCAACATCTCGGCCAGTATCACGTTTTTTTATCTTTTCGCGTTTATCGTATTTTTTGAGCCCTTTCGCAGTAGCAATGTCTACTTTTATGTAGTGCTTGCTGGTATGTAACTTCAGCGGGATGATAGTGAGTCCCTGCTCTTTCGCAGCGGCGAGTTCGCCAAGTTCTTTTTTACTAACGAGTAGTTTCCGTGCCCGTGTTTGGTCTGATTCTGACAATGCCGAGCGGTTGGCGTTCGTAGCATTGATGGTAGCGTTGTATAACCACAATTCGCCATCTTTAATGTTCACAAACGCACCACGCAAATGGCCGTGGCCAGTGCGCAGGCTTTTTACCTCTGGCCCAATAAGCATAATGCCGGCCTGATAGGTCTTTTGTAGCTCGTAATCTCGCCGGGCCTGCTTATTTACTATCTGCGCAGGTTGCGGCGATTTTTTAATTGCCATAAACTCTATTGTACAACAGAGGTATATTATTGACAAATATGGTATAATAGTGTTATAATAATTTTCAAATATGCGTGAATTACCAAAAGTACCAGACCAAGTTACCCATCTATTAGATGATACCTTTCTAGAGGTACACGAACGATGGGCCGTAAAGTCATTAGATGAGTTTCGTACAGAAACTGCTGATTATGTCACGATAAGTCGAAATGGCCACACGACAACTTCGGTGGTACTAGATCCAGCTGGTGAACGCGATGATACAACGGTTGTGTTGGCGCTACCTCATCAGCAGGCAGCCAAAGATTCGATGCTCATCCGTGCTCGTTTTGCACAAGAAACCATTGCCCCACATTCACGCATGATTTTGTTGCCAAATAACAGCGACAAAGGCCAATACTATGATTTTTCAGAAAACGAAGCTGCGCGCTTACGCATGAGTCTTCTGCCTCTTGCCGAGCGACAAATGCGCATGCTCGAGGCCTTAAAGGTTGAAAATGCCGTCTTGAGTGGTTATTCGCTTGGTGGCCTAGCCGTAGCAGCGCTTGCTGCAATGCCAAATTCCAGTATCAATGTATTGGGCGTAAATATCGACGAAGCTCCAGCTAAAAATGGACGCACAGCAAAAGAACTCCAAAAGGACTTTTTGAGTTCTGGCGGTTGGGGCGCACAGCGTGGCGCTATCAAAGATGCGCAGTTACCTATCTTAAGCGAGGTTCAATCTATCCCTGGCCTTGCTATCGATTATGCTCGTTTTGGGCTTGCGAGTCTCAATAAAACTAACAAAGCGATTGCAAGTGGCATGGCTGGCAATACGCTTGCGGCATACCTTAATCGAATTCGTGCGCAATACCCCGATGCAGCACTTAAAATTGGCAAAGTTGTTGGTAGCAAACTGCTTGAAATTGATGATGACGTGATTGTCTATTCTGGCGAAGGCACGCATCTACACGCTACTGGCGACAACCCAGTTGCACATGCGGCTATGATGTTACATGGTTTGCAGGACGTACTTGCTGCTTAGTTATTATTGCTAGCATTTTCGGCGGCGAGCTCTGCTTTAACGACGTTCCATAGACTATTGTCGTTGAATTGGGTTTTGCGATAGTACCACCATTCACCACCCCATAAATCGATATCCCTAAAACCGGTATCTTTACCGTACTGTATGCGCTCAGCAAGGCGTTCTGCATTCATTGATTTATCTTGCTCGGCAATACTTGCTTCTTTAATGCCAGTTGGGGGCCACGGTTCAGCCTGAAGCTCGTGCAACATACTACTTTTACCTGTCCAAATCTCTGTTAGCGCGGCGCGCCAGCTGTAGTACCAGCTTGGAAATGGATATTCAAAATAGCGCTTGGTAATGGTCTTATCCCATACACGTTTGTAAACCGATACACCAAACTGATCAGGGCGAGGTTGCCCAATAGGAATGCCAAGATAATTATTCGAAAGACTTATAATCACAGGCGTTTTTGCATCGAGCGACTTTACTAAGTTAAATTCGTCTTGCAGACGCTCTTTTGTGGAATCAGGACACTGCGCAAAGACGCTTAGGTAGTACTCATTTTCTAGCTGATAGCTCACAAGGCTTGGGTTGTCTTTGTAGCGTTCAATCGTAGCTGTCATAAACTTTTTGAGTTGCGGATACCAGACGTCTTTGGGTTGGTTTTGTGCCCATACTGGCAAGTGACATTCTGGCCAACGTGGCTGGCGCAAACCAATCGCCAAACTTACTTGCCCGTTCACTTCATTCACTTTATTCATCTGCCAGTCTAGTTCGCTAAAGTCGTAATTACCGGGTGATTTTTCGATATTGTCCCAGTAGCTTACAAGCCTAAATCGCCGAAAGCCTAAATCATCGCGTAATGCCAAGAATGCCTCTTGCGGGTCTTCGTTTAAATAGCGTGCATAATCAGCAATATACGTAACACCTAAATGTAGTGGTTCGCTTTTGTGTTTTTGCTGATACCAATAAGCCAGCGCATATGCCTGAGCGGTAAATAGCATAAGGAATGCGATTGTAAGCAGGCCAATTTTTTGCCAAATCTTACGTACCTTCCACCAGCTTATACAACGACGAAATAATCCGGTTTGAGCCGGAACTTTTTTTGCTGGTTTTTTGACAGCTGGTTTCTTGGTAGGTTTCTTTGGCTGTTTAGAAGTCATAGGTACCGTATAATGTAACTATATTTATGATAGCAGATAAAAAGCTAACGCTTAGCATAGTTATCCCTGCCTATAACGAAGAAGACGTCCTTGGTGCCTGTTTGCATGCTATCAGCCTGCAAACGGTCAAACCTGACGAGGTAATTGTAGTCGACAATAACTCTACAGATGCGACTGCCGCAATTGCGGCATCATTTAGCTTTGTCACCGTAATTCGCGAGCCTGCGCAAGGTATTATTGCTGCGCATCACAGAGGTTTTAGTGCCGCAAAAAGCACGCTTATTGCCCGCATCGATGCCGATACTGTAATGTCGAAAACTTGGGTTGAGCGTGTGAAATCAGATTTCACAAAAAATCCTACCGTTGATGCAATTACTGGTCCGGGCGGTGTGTACGAGTTTGCGTATGAAGATGTGTATCCGGGTGAGTTCTTTAGTAAATATTATTTTGCGCTTGGGCGCCGGTTGTTTGGGTTTCAGCTTTTGTGGGGCTCTAATATGGCAATTACTCGAGATATGTGGCTCAAAATAGAGCAACTTACCTGCCAGAACGAACGCTTGGTGCATGATGATGTTGATATTTCGTTACTCGTGCATCATGTTGGCGGCACCATTATGTACGATAGATATTTAAAGGTCTATATTCACGGTATACGCTTTATTCATCCTAAAAAGGTTGCGCAGTACCACCGTAAAATTGTAAAAACTCGTACATACCACGTTAAGCGTGGCACATTTACGATGCCTTCACGTGCTAAAGCGTATTAGTTTTGTAGCGCCCGTTTTGATCTTGGATAGTACACTGCCCTGCCCATAGTCCAACGCTGTTTTTGCGTGCCTCAACTTGTAGCAATCTAAATTCCTCTGATTTCGTAAACGGAAAACTCAAATACGCAAACGCGTAGCCTTGGCTAATAAGTGTAGCGTTAAATAAACTGCCGTCTGGTAAGTAGGCGTATCGTAATAATCGATTGTAGCGGTCGCGGTTTTGGTTAATTGGGTCAGCCTCGAGCCGGACAGTCTGCCCGTTTAGGGTATGTTTCGTAAAATCGCTCGCCGCTTTACCGTAACATTCTGTAGGGCTGTTGGGCTTAACTGTTTCAGGTGTATCAACCCCAATTAGGCGCACTTTTTCTTCGCGGCCATCCATCGTAACAGCAAACGTATCGCCGTCAGAAACATAGGCTACAGGGTAAAAACCAGGTTCCGTCTTAACGCCCTGCACCACGGTAATTGGAACTTTTACTTTTGGCAACAGCACCGTGCCCGCCGCAACGACGCCACCAATAATTACTAACCCTGCCAATCCCAAAATAATTTTTGGTTTCATTACTACCATTGTAGCGCTACACTACTTGATGATGATAGAGCTAATTACGACGTATTTTCCTGCAATAACCGAAACCCAAAAACAGCAATTTGCTGCGCTCGGTCCGTTATATGCAGATTGGAACCAAAAAATTAATGTCATATCCCGTAAAGATATTGATAACTTTTACGAGCACCATGTGCTACATAGTTTGGCAATTGCAAAAGTCATTGATTTTAAGCCTGGCACTACCATTATCGATATTGGTACTGGCGGCGGGTTCCCTGGGGTACCACTAGCAATTTTGTTTCCCGAATCAAGCTTTCTGCTGGTTGATTCTGTTGGTAAAAAATTAAAAGTTATCGATGCTATTGTTGCTGAAATTGGCCTAACGAATGTAATGACCTTGCATGAACGTGCCGAAAACGTACATGGCACGTTTGACTTTATTGTTTCACGTGCTGTTACGCGGCTTGACGAAGCGTGGGGTTGGACAAGCAAGCTCGTTAGTGGCACGAGCAACAACACGATTGCGAACGGGATGTTGTATTTAAAGGGTGGCGACGTAGAGGCAGAAAAGCCCGCAAAAGCCAACCTACGCTATTGGCCGTTATCTGATTTTTATACACAAGATTACTTTGCCGAAAAAGGCCTAGTGCACCTATATAAATAATTATTTTTGCAATCTTTTGCGATGCCGGATATACGCGCGTAAGCCAGCGGCACCAACTGTTTCTGTAGTGATAGTTTTTTCGGCCATGTATTGGTCTACTAAGCCTCGTTTTTGGGCGATTGGCGATTTTTCTATTTTGCTGGCACGCGACGTATACGTTCCTTGCTCTTGTGTGTCGAGGCTGGCAAGCAAATGAGACTCTGGCTGTAACTGCAGCATACTACCCATTGTTGATCGGGGTGTTGTAGCGAACGTTTCGGCATCAACTGCCTGTGCGAATAAACTTGCACTGGCACCAATGTGTGAATGACTTGTAGTGAATAACTTTGGATTTCTGCTAAGCAATTCCTGGATAGAACCCTGCCAACCATACATCTCTAAAACGCGAGTTATATACGCCACTTTTTTTGCAATGCGGTCGCGTCGGATAAATAGGATTGGTTCTTGCTCTAATACCCTGATGCTATCAACCCCAAAACTATCAAGCGTTTGTTTTGTAGACTGCATGTCTTCTGGTGAAATAAGCATCACAATCGGGGCTCGGTTAATGACTTTTGCGACATCAACCCCAACTTCTTTTAAGGATTCAAGCTGGTTGAATATTCGCGGTAAGGGCGCGGTTAAAAATTGCCCAACTTGCGTCACAACTTTCGATGCTTTCAGTCCATAATTAGCTGCCACATCATAGCGTAATCGAAGCTCACTATCACGCATCTCGGCGGCTTGGGGGTGCTCGCCATATAGGCGTGCGACGTCAACCGCTTGGCTCCGATGGAGCAAAACATTTAGTTCGTATGCGGTATTCGAAAACAACAAGACGCGACCCGCCTGTTCGATAATAAGCTTTGGCCTGCCGGTATCTTTTTGTAATTGCTCGTAGCGCGTTGCTATGCGCTGCTTGCCTACAATTGCGCATCGCCAGTCGCGTGCAATTGGCTTTGTGGCATCAATGCCAACATCATAGAAACCTTGCAAGCTACTGAGCACTTGGCTTGGCCGTGCAAGTTCATTATTAGCTCGTTGCATCGCGTTAAACGCATCAAATAAATCGTGGCCAACATTAGTCCACTGTAGCGCATCAAAAAATTGATACCGCGCACTAACAATATACGCTGCTGTCTGCACATCATCGTCAGCTTCAACAACTCTGTCACCAATCTCGCCGTAGTGTAAAAGCGCGGCTTCGTCGAGCGTATCAATATCGGTTCCGGCATGCTTAATTGCATCGCGCATGCGGGGTGCGAGCCTTGGGGCTTCGGGTAGATGTTGGTATTGCTCGGTCATGCAACCACTATAGCCTTTCTAACCTCTAAAGAAAAAAGCTCACGCTTGGTATCTTAAAATAATCTGTACTTTTTTAGCCAATTCAGCCACAATACCAACAAATAAGGGATGATTTGATGAAGATTACTACAGATATTAATAATCAATTTTCACTACTTCTAAAGGGGCGTCCGCGATACGTAATCTATACACTTTTAGGCTCGCTTTTGCTGCTTTGGGGTTGGTTTTATGCCCGCAGCGGTTCAATTAGCGGTACCGAAGAATCTATCTTTAAGTTTCTGAACAATGTGCCAACCTGGATTGGACTCATCTTTTTAATTCTTACGCTGTTTGGCTCTATTGGTGTTATGTGGATTACTTCTATCGTTTTACTGTTTCGGCGCCGCTACGCATTTGCTGCAGAGCTTTGGATTGCCACTATGGTCGCCTGGTGGGGCGCAAAGCTCGTTAAAGGTTTTCAGATACGGTTACGTCCATATGAGATTTTACAGAATGTACATGTGCTTGATGTTCAAGATAAAGCCTTTGGCTACCCCTCTGGACATATGGCTGTTGCAACTGCAGCGGCACTTGTTATTGGGCAACGACTCGGCCCGACTGGCCGGCGGTGGCTGTATGTTTTTGTAGCACTTGTCGGTGTATCACGTATCGTTGTTGGCATGCATGCGCCACTTGATATTATTGGTGGCCTAGGCGTTGGGTTGATTGCTGGCTCGCTCGTTAACTTCTTTTTGGGTACGCCAACGCGGCGCTTCTTGCCAAGCGAAATTGCAACAGCACTAAAAAAATCTGGCTTTATGGCGACAAATATTTCTGGCGCAAAAGTAGATGCTCGTGGTTCTACTACGTACTTTGGTTATGTTGACGGCAAGCCAGTATTTATTAAAATTGTTGATTCTGATAATACTATCGCCGACCTATTATTTAAGTTCTCGCGCCGAATTTTGTACCGTCGTCTCGAAGATGAGCTGCCGTTCTTTAATGCAAAACGGCAACTCGAGCACGAAGCATTTATGGCCTTGCTCGCAAAAGATTCTGGCCTTAAAACACCAGGAATCATTGGCGTTTGTCATATTGCTGGTGCAAGTTGGGCGCTTATCCAAGAGGGCCTAGACGGCAAATCGCTTGATAAGATTGACCCTAAAACGATTACCGATAAGCAACTCGTAGCTGTTTGGAAACTGGTAGAAAAACTGCACCAAAGCAGAATTGCACATCGTGATTTACGCACTGCTAACATTTTGCGTGATAAAAAGGGTGAGCTGTGGTTGATTGATTTTGGTTTTGCAGAGCTTTCACCGGGCAAGCAAGGCGTCATGCGGGATTGCGTAGAAATGCTTGCTTCTATGTCTACCCTGGTTGGTCCCGAGCGTGCAGTTACATCTGCATTATCTGTTTTATCTCGCTCGCAATTAGCAACCTTCTTGCCGTACGTACAGTATTCGGTACTATCATCGGCTACCACCAAACTTGTTAAGGCACAGCCGGGTGGTATCAAGGCACTACGCGATGCAATTAAAAATGCAACCCACCAAAAAGCGCCCGCAACCATCGCACAGATAAAGCGCATTAATGTAAAAACGTTGGCATATATGATTATTCTTGTACTGCTTGCGATAGCGATTATCCCCCGGATTAACGAGCTCAAAAATGGCCTTAAAGCCCTGACAACTGCTGATCCAAAATGGATTATCGTCGCACTTGTCGCCTCTGCCCTGACCTACTTTGCCGCTTCTATTACGTATGTCGTATTAGCACGAGTACCGCTTAATTACTTTAAAACGCTTGCGGTACAAGTTGCGGCATCGTTTGCAAATCGTCTTATACCAAGTGGCGTTGGCGGCCTAAGCTTAAATGTCGATTATCTACTAAAGGCTGGCCATAAACCGTCCGAATCAGCCTCTGTCACAGCGGTAAACTCTGCCGCGGCATTCTTAAGCTATGTAGTGCTGTTGTTTACTGCTATGACAATCACTAAAACCTCACCGACACAGCTGCTTGCAGGTAAAACAATACCACTGTGGATTATCCCCATTGTTGTCGGCGTTGTGTCAATTATCATCGTCGTACTTATAAAATGGAAAACTATGCGCAACAAAATCGCCAAGCTTGCGCTTGATACTTGGCATAATATTTTAGAATATCGTCATGAACCGTTTCGACTTGTGCTCGCGATTATTGGTGCCTCGCTAGTCACCGTTTTCTATGTTGCTGCCTTGTACGCCAGCGCGCACGCAATTGGCATGCCAATAACTATCATGCAGGCCTTTATTGCCTATACTATCGGAACGCTTATTGGTGCGGCCGTACCAACACCTGGTGGTTTAGGCGGTGTCGAAGCTGGATTATACGCCGGGCTTATCGCCTTTGGCTTCGAACCGGGGCTTACGTTATCGACGATTATCATTTATCGACTTATGACATTCTGGATACCAATTTTGCCAGGCTACATAAGCTTCTGGCTATTGCAGCGTAATAAAGTCATATAATTTTCATACAAAAAAAGAGCAGCCAACCGCTTGATTCTGTGCAAGGTGGGCATATATTGGCAAAGGAGGTAGCCAACATAAAATCCTGCTCAGGGTAAGCGAATCGCTGCTCTATAAACACGGGCTTTTGTAAGTACCTAGACTAGTGGTAAACATGCGCTATATAAGGCTTGTTCCGGTCGTCGTGGCTTGTCTAAAACCCCGCCTCAGATAGTAATTTCCCAAATCAATTACTACACTACTATAGTACTTAATTAGCACTCTAAGGTCAAGAGTGCCAAAAAAAGTGCTCACCCCTGTTAAGACTAGTAATTGTGGATAACTTAGTTTATTCTGAGCGAATGCTGAGAATAACAGATTGCTAAGGTGTTAATGTGAAGAATCATGAGTCTGAATTTGCAACTGTATCACGTCAGGCAGCATTGGCGAATCTTGGCATTGGTGCAGCCAATACTATAGCGGCAATTTTTACCGGTAGCAGTGCCCAAGTTGCTGATGGCGTGCACAATGTACTAGATTCGATTGCTCACCTATTACATCGTTCCACGCACACAAGCCAGGTGGAGCATGCCGAGCATCATGTAACGAGCCGAACAAAAGTATTCCAGGCCATGGCGGGTGTTGCTATTGCCGCTGGTGGTGTTCTTACGGGGTATCATGCTGTCGAATCGCTTGCCAACCCAGAAGCTGACGTTGCGTATACTGCCCTTGCTATGGAGCTTGGCGCGGTTGGGGTTAATGCTTTCTTTTTACATAAAAGCGTACAAACATCTGGCGATACTAATGGCCGCCGCCACGGCATTTGGCATAATGCCACTGACACAGTGTTATCGAGTATTACTGTTGCGGGAATAGCTTTTAACGAAGTTACAGCTGGCTATAGCGATGGAGCTGCCGGTTTACTCATAAGTATTGGCTCGCTTGCACTCGGCTATAAAGTGGCGACAGACTCACACGAATCACATCACAGTACGTTGTAAAAAAATAGTTTTATAGAATTTCTTGGTAAACAGTTTTATACTCAAAACCAAGAGAGAGAGGGCTATGGAAACAAAGACCGAGAAATCACTGGTGCGTGTTGAATATGGTGCTGGCGAACTTGCCGAAGTACCCTACGCTTCACTATCCCTTCTAAAGCAAACACGGTCGCACTACGACCCCACGGCACTCGTTGAGCTTGCGCAATCCATGCTCGAGTTTGACGATGAAGATAACGCGACAATCGTGTTGCTTCAGCGCCCAAGTTATATTGCATTTGACTCAGCAGAGGCCGCGGAACGCTATTTGCTAGATTTTAATCTGTTTCATGGCACAGCCTATGATGCCAGTGATCTTATTTGGCACAATGGTGTCGCAAGAGTATGCGACTTTGGACATCGACGCACTATGGCATTTGGTATTGCGGCGGATATTGCTGGGTTTAAGCTCGATGACCTCACGATTGAAGTGTTTCAAGCCGAAAATCTTTCGTTCGAACAGGCGCTTGTGCGACAACTTCGAGAAAACGTCCAGCATACCCCTCCGGTCGAAGACAAAGCAGATGCAATCCACAAATATTATGAGTGGCGCAAACAGCAAGATCCCGAAGGAATTCCACCAACAATCGTCAGCGTTGCACAAAGATTAGCAGTAAGTGAAACAACCGTTCGTAGCGCGCTTAGATATGCTCAAATGCCCGATGAAGTAAAAACAGAAATGCTCAAAGGCAACGTAACCTATACAGATGTTGTTAATATGTGGCATTTGCATGAGGCGTTGCTTACTAGGGGCAGACAGCTCGAAAGCAATGGTGATTTACGTAATACAAATACGCCAACGGCAGATGCGTATGCCGCCGAGGCAGTGTTGATAGATACATTTAAGATTGCTAAACATCGCCAGATTCCAACAAAAGATGAAGTTAAACAAGGTCGATCATGGCGTAAGTGGAATGCGGCAGAGGTTGACATGTTCATACAGCGACGAGTGCGTGATATCCGGCGCGAAATGAGCGAGCCAGATATGATGTTTGATATAGAAGAAGTTGCAAAGCTTGGGCAGCGCCGTGAAGCAGTCATGCGTGGTGTCGGTGATGGAGTGATTAAACTACTGGATATGATGCTCCGTCACGATCCATCACTCGTACCCGAAAAAGATTTAGAAGAATTCTTGCAAGCTGTCAAAAACCGCCGCTCACAAGGTGAATTGCCAGATTTATTCGAGGAGTCCTAGCCAAACGCTGGATGCGTTGGCCGTGGCGTTTGCAAACTTATAACTGATTCAACAAGTACCGGTTCGGGGGCATGATGTTGTGACTGTCGGGCTAAAAACACCAAACCATCTTCTGTATCAAATCCAAACCCACACACAAGCCCGGTAAGGGGCGTATCGTTTTGTATATATGAAACGATAGCAAACGAACCATCAAGCTGCTGGCTTGTTGCCTCGACGACTGCCGTCATTTGTTCGAGCATCTTTTCGTCAAGGCTCGCATTTTCCTTCGTTAAGTAACCGCCAATAGCTTTGTAGTAGGTAAAACGCGCCTGCGTTTCTTTCAACATAAGCAACCACGCTTCACTTGTTTGCTCGGGGGTTCTACCTGGGTAGGTATCCATATATGCGACTATAGCATAGGTTTACTAGTAGTCAATGCCGGTGTTGGCAAGATATTTGTCATCAAAGTGGTGTTTGATTTTGGTCATATTGGTTGCAATATCAACTGCCGGCAAAAGATCTTTAGGAAAATTGCGACCGGTAAGGCATAGGCTTGTTTTAGGGCTGCGATTGGCAATAAGTTTGGCGAGTTTAGATTCGTCGAGTAAACCATCGTGCACAGCATTATTTATTTCGTCACATATGACAAGGTCAAACATGCCATTGGTGGCTGCATCAAGCGCGATTTCGTAGGTAGCAAGCGCCATGTCGTGGTGCTGTGTATCGCTAATACCCTTTGCGCTCAATTCGCCAGCATGATAAAACCCAGCTCCGCCTTTATAAAACAATAGTTTATCGCCGAATGTTGGCTGTATTTTCTCTATAAATTTATGTTCGTTTACTTTCCAGTGTTTAATAAATTGTATGTACGCTACGCGCCAATTCGCGCCGAGCGCACGAATCATCAAACCAAGGCTGGCACTTGTTTTGCCCTTACCTTCGCCGGTATATACTATCACCACACTGTCTTTTGTCTTAAAGTCTTCAAATGCCATAATTATTTAATAATCATAAGTAATTTACTCTGATTCGTCTACCTCATTATTTGTCATTTCTGTTTTTTGCAGTGGCCGTACTTGTTGGTCGAAAATCATAAATCGAGCGAATCGTTCAAAATTGCGTCCGGCGTTTGCCGCACGAGCGCTTTTTTCTCGGCCAATTACCCGCGCTTGTTCTGCAAATCGTAACAGCGCGTCATCTTCGACTATCCCGTCCGTTTGTTCGAACAGCTCAGTGCCCGCAAACGAATCGAACCGCGTTGTCCCGCCGGGGTAAAAAATGTCATCATATTTCTTTTGCAGGTCTTCTAGCCGTTTTTCTTCAGCCTCTCGTTCTGCGCGCAGCACATCAAGCGCGTGTTGCGCGGCATCAATATCAGAATCACTTACGTCAACGGTATGTAGGTCAAGCGCAATAAGGGCGTGTTCGAGTTTTTCTATACGAGTCTTTGTACTGACTAACGATTGCTTAAGCGTTGGTATAACAGTGGCTTCGTGCTGTACAAAGCGCAGTTGCGCCACAACATTTTGCTGCTTTGCAATGTCATCTTCGGTTGGTACTGCGCCAATTTGTTCCAAAAAAAACATAAAGACATCAGAACCGTTTGGTAGTTCCCTATCGGTTGATGATGTCTTTGCTTCTGACGGCAATTTTGGTTCGATTTTTTCTAAGAAGGTACGAGCGTCAAGTGTAATGTTTACTTGTGTGTTGCCACGATTACCACGTTGAATCGGAATGACTTTTGCGTCTGGTGATTCCTCGGTTTCGGATGGTGGAACATTGTGTAGTGACATGCGCGTACTCCATCCTCATTATCACACATATAGCGTAGTCAAATCAACAAAAAACACTATATATGCTGTTTTAGATAAGCTTTGCCGCAGTCAGGGCTGCGTCAATTTTTGGCCTATCAAAGCCAATAATTGTTTCTTCGTCAATGCGTATTACCGGCACTCCGGCTTGGCCGGTATGGTCCAGAATCCACTTAAAACCTTCGCCATTGCTTGTCACATCAATTTCTTCGTACGGAACATTTATTTTTGTAAGGTATTGTTTTGCCATGTGGCAGAACCCGCATGTTGGTGTCGAATAAATAGTTACGGTATGCATATTACAAGTATATACCACTATTTTGCTTATGCTTATGGCTGATGGTTTTACATCTGTTATCAGAGATAACCCCTTGATTTTTTATTTCATTACACTTATCGTTAAGCCATAAGATTAATTAAGGAGGGTTCCTAACATGAAACAGCGACACATTGCTGCGCTGCTGGCTGAGGCTCTAGGTACATTTGTGCTTGTCTTGGTAGTTCTTAATGTAAGCCGTTATGGCTTGCCGTTTTTCACGGCGATTGCTGCAGGTTTGTCTGTAGCTGCTTTTACGAGTGCGTTTGCTCACCTATCGGGTGCAAACTTTAACCCAGCATTTACGCTTGGTTTATTTAGTATTCGTCAACTCAGCTTCATCAAAACAGTTGGCTACTTAGTAGCACAAGCTGTTGCCGCACTTGGTGCATGGCAGTTGTATCAGTACTTTACTGATCGCACTCTAAAAAATGCGACAACGCCTTTTGACTGGCGCATCTTTACTGCTGAAGCAGTTGGTGCATTTGTATTTGCCCTTGGTGCTGTAGTTGCAGTTGTACACGAAAAGCTCGAAGGTTGGCAGGCTGCCGCTACCGTAGGTGTATCACTATTCCTCGGTATCACTGTTGCTGGCTTGGCTTCAAACGGTATTGTTAACCCAGCTGTTGCACTTGGTGTACGCAGCTTTGACCTTAACTACTTCCTCGGCCCTGTAGTCGGCTTTATCGTCGGTTCTGTGCTTGTGGCCTATGTGCTCTATCCAATTTTTGGCAAGAAATCAAAGGTAGCTGCATCGCCAGCTAAGGTTGTAGCATCTGCTCCAAAGGCAGAAGTTAAATCAGCACCTGCTGCAAAAGCTAAAAAAGCTCCAGCCAAGAAGGCTCCTGCTAAAAAAGCTCCAGCCAAAAAATCAGCTAAAAAATAAGTACTATATATAGCTCATTTATGACCCCCGGATTTCCGGGGGTCTTTTTTACTGCTTGTGCTAGGTAACGTTTGCTGTTTAACTTACAGTAATCATGCGTACAACTAATGCCAAAAAGTCACTCACATTGTACTGCTTCTCGCCACCGGTTATGGTTGCGTCTTTTTTGATTGAAGTAACACTAGCTTTGTACGTTATTGTCCGATATCACATGACCAATACAACTCGGCTTATTGTTGCTGCACTTGGTGCATTGGCGCTGTTCCAGCTTAGTGAATATTTTGTATGCGGCGGTATGGGTGCTAGTGCGTCTACGTGGTCGCGCATAGGCTACGTCGCTATCACTGCCTTGCCACCGCTTGGCTTGCATATGTTGTATGTTATTTCGGGCAAGCAATCACGCAAATTAGTTGTTGTAGCGTACAGTACAATGGCAGTAGCTATGGCATATTTCTTGCTTTCGCCCACTGCGTTTGTCGGCCACGAGTGTACCGGTAACTATGTGATTTTTCAGATTGGCATGGCTCCTGCCCGGGTATATGGATTGTATTATTACGGCTGGCTACTTGCTGCAATGCTTATTGGCTACCGCTTATTTACGCATAGTAAAACTGTAAAAAATATAAAACAGCAAGTTGGCGGCTTACTTGTTGGTTACTTGGTGTTTTTAGTTCCTACGGGCATTGCGAATACTGTAAAGCCAGAAACCCGTGCTGGGATTCCGTCAATCATGTGTGGATTCGCGGTATTATTTGCGCTTATATTGGCGCTTTACATCGCACCACGTGCGGCACACATGCGCGAGAAATTCACGCTCCCTTCTCTGTTTAAATAGGCAGTGATATTTGAATTATTTATAAAAAAGTTATATAATAGTTTTAATCATGGATGTAAAAATTCAATACAAATCAACATTGCTAGTTGATGGCGCGTTTATGCAACTAACTGGCGAGTGTGCAGTCACGCCCGAACGATTTCACGAAGTACTTAATGTGTCGCGTGCTGCGATACAACAAACAATCGAATCGAACTTTGCTGCCCAAACAAAACGTAATCCGGGGCTCGAGATTCAGCGTGGTGGTATATGGGTGGCCCGTGCAAGTAGCGAACCACGCGACGCGCTTTCGGACGTTGGCATAGATCTATACGAAAATGCCGGACAACGGCAAGCGAATTTTACCGAAGCAACCCAGGTTAAGCCCAATATATTGCCATACTGGCACGCAATTGAAGACCTTGGTTTTCTTGCAACCGGTTCACAAGTTTCGCTGGGCGAAGACATGACGGGGCTATGCTTAATGGCCCGCACCGAACCGTATCGACGCGTTTCAGAATAAATATGTAATAATGTCGCTATGAGCGTGACATTTATTACGGGCAATCAAGGCAAAGCCGATGCACTCGCAAAGTGGATAGGCTTCGATGTTGCAATCGAAAAACTTGAGCTCGACGAAATCCAATCCGTTGATGTCCGCAAAGTCTCCGAGCATAAAGCCCGTCAAGCTTATGCAATATTGAAAAAACCAGTATTAGTAGAAGATGTTGGCTTAGCATTTAGTGCGCTTAATGGTTTGCCTGGCGCGCTCATTAAGTGGTTTGTTGACGATGCTGGATTAGAAAATACTGCACGGATGTTAGATGGTTTTGAAGACAGAAGCGCCACCGCAATTTGCGTGTGGACGTACTATGACGGTGCAGAACTGCGAGTTATTGAGGGCTTCCAAAAAGGTACTATCGCATCTGGCCCGCGTGGCACACGCGGCTTTGGGTGGGATAGGATGTTTATCCCGGATGGTTTGCAAGTTACTCGGTCGGAGCTGCCCGAAGCAGAATATGAAGCCTCTTACACAGCATCAAAAAACTACCCAGCAGTACGAGAATTGTTTAAAGAATTAGCTTAGTATACCCGTAGCTATCAAGTATAGGTTCGATATCTGCATATGATTTTCCGGACAATACACCACCTGCAGCCCATTTATCTTGTGTGATATCGCAGAGGCAGATATCTGGCATTGTAAAGGCTGCCTGTGTTTTGTAATTCAAGAATTCAAAGTCGATAAGGACCAATCCTTCAAGCTTGCCAAGAAATACATCCACTTCTGCAGGGTAGCCTTGTATAACAACGTTATAACGATTCTTCTGAACGATACGGTCGCTACTCACGGCAAGTGCCTCAAACTCCTCTTTTGTCAGTTTTATTGTGTGCTCGTTTTGGGCTGATGAATCACTTCCAGAAACAGGCTCCTTTTTTGTAATTTCGTAGTTCCCTGCCTTGTTGCGTAGCCTAAGATGCGCGTGGTCTGCTTGGGCAGGAATATAATAATCCTGTAATAATTTTGGTGTTACGCCAGCAATCTCTGCAGGAATTTGTTTTGCTAAGTAGGTAAGTTCCAGCTCTAGCTCTGTCATTTAGCTTTTTGCCTTTTGTAGCGTCTTTTTAAAGATGATGAGTGGAAGTACGAGCGTTGCGATGAGCGCAAATAGCCAAACAATTAATGATGCGAGTATCCAGGTGGATAGTCCGGTAACTGTAATACCATCCGATATAAGTGTTGTTATAAGCAGTCCTACAAAAGTTGTTACAAGTGCTACCCCACCCCGAAGTGCTGGTACGTTGGTAATAGCAATTTTTGTAATGAGTGGGTCAGCGATAACCTCTGCTGCGGTAAAAATACAAACCGCAATTACAAATGACAAACCATCGATACTAAATCCGCTAAGTAGAAGTGATGCTATAAATAGCCCCACTGCGTTAGCAAGTAAATTAAGAACCAGCATTGCTAAAAGTCGAATCATACCGCCCCCTTTATATAGCTAGATGATACAACAAATATACTAGTTTAGCGATGCTTACTATCGCCTGCTGCGATAGCTTGCGCGATGGCGTCAGCGTTTTGATACTGCCCTTTTAGCTGGTCGAGCTGGGCTAGCACGAGTTGTGAAGCACCTATATAAAAAGCACTTAGTAGCACTGCAAGGATTACCGCGTATTTCATAGTTACGGGATACTGTATGCAAACGGTGCTAGGTATGCAAGCATAGGCATTTTAAAAAGTAAAAGCCGCTCTGATTTTAAGAGCGGCTTTTAAGAGTTCTTCTCTGCAGAATTTTTCTGCATTAGCAGTATAACATAAGTCGTAATGTGGAGAACCCTCCGGGGCCGAGACGACGAATCGTCTGGCCCCGGAGGGCGGGTATCGGCTAGGCCGACATGGTGAGCGGCGCGTCGCACTCGTTGCAGGTGGCTGCCTTGAGAACTTCGAGGTGGCATGACGGACAGGTCGTCCGGTTGCTGAATCTCTCGGCTTCATGACATGGCCTCCCTGTGTGTGGCGGTCGCCCAAGGTGGCTGAGTTCACGGCTGTTGAAGATGTCCAGCACGCTCTTGTAAAGCGCGCTCGCCAGTGCCTCTGCTGTGACCTCGTTCACCTTGTACCAGTTGTCGTCGCTTTCGATCCGGAAGATGGTGCTGGGCGCGATGCCCGACAGTTCCGCCAGATCTGCGACAGTGAGACCATGGGCCTCACGGATGTCCTTCAATCGATGCAAATCAATCACTTCCCTAGGTAGGAGTTTGGACGATAAATACTATACCATAAATTATAGTAATTTGCAATACTACTGATGTGTCTCTAAGGTGTTATTTGGTTGTAAGTTCGAACGTTTTTTGCTTTGATTTAGCGCCGCGTATAAGCACGATGCTGGTTTTGTGCACGCCATAATGCTTGGCAAGTAACGTGATAATTTCGGTATTAGCTTTGTTGTTTTCGGGCGCGCTGGTTACACGGGCAATTATTTGGCCATCAGCAAAAAGCAGCTCGCTAACGGGCTGCTTTAATTTTGTGGTCACGTGTACGAGCATGTACCTTAGGGCCTAAAAAGCCAGGTGTTAGTCTCTGGGCAATGTAAAACTCGAATACTAACTTTGGTTACAAAAGTTGGGTCAATAGCGCCACCATCAGGAATCCATTCTACGTCTATTTGGTTACCTTCGTCGTCATGAGAGCGGTGTTCTGGGGCGATATATTTTGGAATGAGCACTGGGTCTGGATATGTCACCACTTCTGCGTATTGTACGGGGTGTTCTTCGCCTGATTCATCTGTCAGCACAAGTACACCCATAAGCGTATCAACCTCGGTTAGAACACCAGCGGCTGACGTTTGGCCGTCTTCGTCCGTAACTTCTAGTACAAGGCCTGCGCCAACAAGCCTTTGCGCATCATGTTCTCGCATTGCTTGTTTGCGAGCCTGACGCTCAACCTCAGGCACTACTGCGCCTTTGGCCAAATCGTAGCCCTCGCCTGTGGCAAATTGTACGTCTAGATGTTTTTGCGAAGCGTGACGTAATATTTCGAGCACCGTGCCACCGCGCCGTTCTGGTAGTGGTAGTATGTCGGATTGGGATTCTGGACTCGAACTCATAAGAAGCAAATAATACAATAAATAGTGCTAAATAGCAATGCCTCTACCCTGCCGGGTGCTACAAATCGATAATATCGTTGCCATTTTTATCTTTGGTTGGGCGTACGTATTTTTTATTGCTGTAAAAGCTGTAGGCAAACCGTACTATCAAAAATAAGGTAACAATTAGTATAGTGTCATCAGCAAGGCCTAACGGCCCTAAAAACACCTCTGGAACAATATCCAGCGGCGATATAATCCACACGATAAACAGTGGCGTAAAAACCAAAAATAACCGTTGCCACCAAGGCCGATTTGGGTCATCAATAAACCGTAAGCATGCTTGTACAATGCCAACGTGAGGAGTCTTTTTGTAAAAATCTGCCATATGTATAATTATGAACCATAAGTGCGCTATAGTAAAAGTATGGAAGATTTCAATATAGCTCCTCAGGTAATTGTCGTTGTCGAAGACAATTACGCCCTAAACGATATTTACAAAACACGTCTTGAAATGATTGGCTACGAAGTGCACAGTGCCTATGATGGTGAGCAAGCACTCGAAACAATCGAACGGCTCAAGCCAGATCTAGTGCTTATGGACCTTATGGTACCAAAGATTGCTGGTGACCAAATCTTAGCCCGCATGCGCTCAAGCGATTGGGGCAAAGAAATTCGCGTATTTATTATTTCTAACTTAAACGAAGAAGACGCACCAGCCGGTTTACGCGATTACGGAATCGAAGGTTACGCGGTTAAAGCAAACTTAACCGATGACGACATCGATAAACTCGTAGACAAAATTTTAACACCAAAAGATCAAGAAGAAGACGTCGTTTTAGATTAATTATTTGTTGTCGGCCGCTTTTTGTAAGTCGGCAACAATAATCTTGTGCATTGCAAGCATTGCTTGTTGTGCACGCCCTGCTGCTTCACGGTCTGGGTTTGCTAACAGTTCGCCTAATTGGCGCGGAACAATTTGCCAGCTAAGCCCATACTTGTCTTTTAGCCATCCGCAATTACCGGGCTCGCCGCCATCTGCTGTCAGCGCATCCCAATAGTAATCAACCTCTGCTTGGTCTTCGCAATCTACGACAAACGATACTGCCTCGGTAAATTTGAACATTGGCCCCGCACTCATAAGTGTAAAATCACGCCCAAATAGCTCGATAGTAACAATTTCTACCGTTCCGGATGGTGTATCGCTCATTACATTTGTATCTTTTATCCTTGAATCTTTAAAGATACGTGTGTAATATTCTGCAATTTTGCTTGCGTCTTTATCGAACCATAAAAATGTCGTGATTTTTTGCATCTTTTTAGTATACTCTTATCTGTTTTGTTCTTGAGACGGGTCTCTGTGGTAAAATCAGGGTAATTATGAATTCCGAAATGCACGACGCGGGCTTTAGCGAAAATACCTCGTATGAGTTATTCATGCTGGGCGTATCGTTACTTGCCTACATTAATTTATGTTTGCTGTTGTGGCTGGGCAATGGTCAGGTTAAAAATGTTATTACTATTGTCGACATAATGATTGCCGGCATATTTTTTATAGACTTTACACGGAGTTTTATACGTGCCGAAAACAAAGCCCAGTACTTTTTTAAAAAGTATGGTTGGAGCGATCTACTGGCATCGGTACCGCTATCTATCTTTAACATCTTTAGGGTATTTCGAATCATTCGATTTTTTAGAGTAATGCGCAAACAAGGCTATAGGCGAGTTTTGCGTGCGCTACTGGCTAAAATTCCCGATGCTGCACTGTACGGTGTATTCTTTTTAATACTTGTGGTATTAGAATTTGGTTCTATTGGCGTAATTATTGCCGAACAAAATGCCGCTAACGCTAATATTAAAACCGCTGGTGATGCTTTGTGGTGGGTATATGTATCGATTACCACTGTAGGTTATGGAGATAAATATCCGGTGACCAGTTGGGGTCGTATTGTAGGCGTAATAACACTCACTGTTGGTGTTGGTTTATTTGGTGTAGTAACGGCATATATTGCCAACACATTTTTGGGCAAAAAATCTAAACAGTAGTCGCTGCTAGTGTCGCACCGGTATCAGTAATGCGTATAGTTATCTTTTGTGTGCCGTAGGCTATGTTCCATACAGCTTTTTCGCCACCAAAAATTGTGCCTAAGTTTACTAAATCGTGTGAATCGTCTGATGCTAGATATACGGTCAATATCGAACCCGGACTATCATTATTTTTGGCTGGGTCTTCTATGATTATTTTGCTATATACCGCATTAGCCCCGCCGCTTGTTAAATATGTGCCCTTACCCTGCTTAAAGTTGGGCGCTGTAACTGGTTTAGCGAGTTCTAGGGTATATGCAGTCTGACTCTGCACTGCCGTTGGCGTTTCGCTTAGAGCGACAAACTTACTTTGCTTATTACCAAGAATAACGTCAGATTCGCCAAGCCATGCTAGTTGTGTTGTGTTAAGTGGTGTTGTTTCTAGACTATCTGGGTCTGACATATCTGGGTTGCTACCACCCATAATGTTTAACGAATCGCCATACTCAACTAAATTATTTTGCTTTAAAAGTTTTTGCAGATTGACGTTATACGGCGGCGTGTAGTCTTGTTTCGATGCAACATCATCCAGCGAATCGCCACTTGCTTCGTTGACATGGCCTAGGCCATATCCGTGCAATAGTTCGTGTACAGCCACGCCAGCATCATGCTGGTGTACTTGTGTGTGAATTGTCCCGTCAGGGTCAGTTATGGTTTTGTTATGGAGCGGAAAGGTAGTGTCGGCTCCTAAAATGGTTATAAATCTGCCACCTGCCTGGCCGGTATATGTACCACTAATATCTGTGATATCGCCGTCGCCTTTGCAGGCGGGCTTAGTAGTTGCACCAATCACGAAATCGTATTCGTTTAGGGTTTCGTCAACTACGTTCGCCACATAGCCAGGTGCATCTGTTACTTCATCAACATCTACGCATTTGCCAGTTACCTCGTCAAAACTAATAGTTTGGTTTATTGTTGCCTGCACTGGCACGACATCAATGTGCGATTCGCCTTCGGTAACATCTTCCATCAGGCGTTCGGTATCATTTGCGAGCCTCGTAAGCACTGGCATGCTGATGCCATAGCCAACAAGCGCAACATGACCACGATGGATTGCTTGCGCGCATTGTTCTGCCATTAGCTTGGCAATTTGGTCGTTATCTTCTGACGTAGGTGGGCAAAAGTTTTGTGGTTCTTCTGGCGTTGGGCTTGCTTCTGGCATCTGGGCAGCAATAGAATGCGCTAGGTCAGATACGGCTTCGCTGCTGCAACCAGATAATGCCAAGCTACCACCTAATGCGATGGTTGCGCTGGTAACTCCAAGTTTAGTACGTAGTCTGTTCATTATTGGTGGTGCGGTTTATAAAAAATATATTTTACCATAATTATTATAATATTGGAATGTCTATGGTGCTCATGCTTGTACTTGTCTTTACGACGTTGTATAGTGAAATTTCGTCTGCTACCCTGCAGGCACTACCCCTGGGGGGACAATGAAACGACACAAGCTCGAGCGTTACATGGCCAAGCGCATCAACGTCAGCAACGAGGACGTAACCCTGCACAAGTCGGCAGCGCCCTTCTACGTCGTCGAGTGCTGGCCCAGCCCCGGCGATAACACGTGCGACACGATCTACGTCGAGACCGACGGCATCAAGAGCCTCGATCCGGCGCAGGACAGCGTCGAAGGCGAGCGCTTCCTGGTCGTCACCGACTGGACGTTCATCGCCATCGTCGTGGTTCGCAATCCCAACAACCCCGACTACTTCAAGAAGTCGAAGGTGGGGCGCCACGTCATCCGGCGCTGGAAGAAGCCGTACCGCGAGGCACAGCACACGTTCATCGAGCACGTCGACTTCACCGAAGACGCAGTGCCCGGAACCATCCGGAGCTGCATCGCCGGCAACGTCGCCGCGTAGTACCACCCCAGGGCTTCCCGTCTCGGGCAGATCGCATCCAGCGGTCCGCCCAGACGGGGCTCTACCCAAGTATTATTAGTAATTAGTATTTAGGTAGCGTATGCAAAAAATGAAGAAACCCGGGCAGCGATAGCCGCCCGGGAGTCCTCAGTGTTGGAATGTTAGGCGCCGAGTTGACGAATGCGCTTGCTCTTCAGCTCGGTTGCACGCCGCATGATGCCGTCTTGCAGGCCTTCGATGTAGTGCGCAAGATTGAGCGCCTTGTAGCGCACCTCGTCGGCGTCCGGTACAAAGAACGGAATCGCCGTCGCCGAGCCGAGCTCGCAGGTCAGCATGCACCCGCTGATCCCGTTGCTGGTGGTTGCTGCACGGCGTACGTGCATCTGGCGTGGGTGCTGCAGTTCGAGCAGCACTTCGTCGTCGAACAGCATCGTGCCCTTACCACGCAAGAACCCTGCGTGGTAGCTTCCAGTGCTACGCTGGGCCATGACATTCTCCTGACACTAGAGGACTACAACTTATTTAACATAGTTAATTAGTTTCGGCAAGTTATAATTGCAAAAAAGTACTAAATATTATACTGTATTGTTGTCTCAGCAGATTGTTGGGCACTTTACAGTAAGGTGGTGGTTTGGTTGCCGAGAGGTGCCAGTACCGTGTACGAAGTGTCCATGCGTTCTCGTCGTCTGACGATCGGGCGCATGCGCATCAACGACAACTCGTTCGCCCGAGCAAGGGCCGGCGAGGAGAACTACCAGAAGAACGTCGCAATGGCGTTCAGGAACTGCATCAAGAGTGAGTACGGGTTCGACCCTGGTTGGATCGACTACTCGCTTCTGCAGTTCAAGGCACTCGCTGCTGTGCCGGCTCAGCCGTAAAAGCAGCCGATATCGAGTGTGGGCGGGCTGCGGATGCAGCCCGCTCCCCCGCCTTTTTTTATTTTGTTACCACTAGCACGATACGATATTGGGTGTATTATGTTGATATATGAAAAAGAAGCCCACTAAGGTTACCAAAGATATTCAATCGCACGTTAAACTTCATTTTGTAATTGCCACTATAGTGTTTTTTGCTATCACGCTTGGTTTTAGCGCGTACGGCACAATTGCACAGCTCCGCTATAATGACGGTGGTTTTGGTGGTGCTAGTTTTTATCTGTTAGCAACATTAGTTGCGCCGCTGCTATGCGTGCTGGCTAGCTATTTTTTGGTACCAAAAAACTACAGCAAACTAGATAAAACATTTTGGACTATCTTAATTGCCTTTGTAGCTATTTTGCTTAATGTAATCGTGCAACAAGCAACAATGTTTGTGCCGTTTGCGACCAATGTTTATAGCGATAATGACAGCTGGATGATAAGTGAAGCCGTACGAATGGGCGTTAGCTTTATACCAGTAGTTGCCTACTTTGGGTACTTATACTGGCTAAAGCAAAAACTCGCTAAATAGCGTTAGCGCTTAAACGGATTGCTATTGTTAGATCCAGCAAGTGCTTGCTTGTTTTCTATTTGATACAGCGCCAACGTTGGCTTGCCACCAATAGTGACGATGCTGTATGCAATACGAGTTTGGCGTGCAATTTCACCGTGTACTTCTGGAATTGTTTCGGGCCTAAAGCGCCGCATTTGGCGTCTTTTTTTAATGCCAATACCATCGCTATCGAGCGTAAAGTTAAACGATACAATGAGTTTTGAGCCTAAATTATCGTATGGTTCTACGCACAGCTTTTGTAGTGAGGCTTTAATGGCATCTGCCAGGGTTGATTCGTGCTGGTAGCGCTTTAGATAATCTGTAATAACCGGTAATGTTAGCATGTCGTCTATCGAATCAACAGTCTCTAGCCTAAAAGCGTTACTTTTAGTACCAATGCCTTTTAGCACTGCAAAGTTTTCTATCTTCACCGGTGGCTTGTCGGACTCCGCGGTTTCTATACCTGGCTTTGCCTGCGGTACATCGTGCTTAACAAGCCGGCTCGATTTTTTGCTGGCAATTACGTGGCGTCCGCCCTTATTTGCTGCGTTACGAATATTGTAATCGGTTAAAATGCGGCGCGAACGAACGTACGGGCGTAAGCCATCTTTTATGCCGGTTGTTACGGCTGTGCGGTTGTAGTTTAGTAGTTGCTCGCGTGCGGTCAAGAGCTCTTTTGGCCAGTCGGCAATCGCTTGGGCGTAGGCATCGATAAATTCTTCTTGAGTCATGGCGGTTACGCCCAGAACCTTTGCTACGGACTTTAGTACACCATAGGCAGCTACAACCTCTTTTGATTGCGCCACTGCCCCGCGTGATTCGGTATCGGTAATAATGCGTTCTACAAATTCACGTGTTACGGCTTGTTCGTCTAAGCGTAGGCCGTTAAGTGATTTACCAACAATACTTTCGCCGTTGTTCTTTTGCAAATCGGTTGCAAGTAGCTCTAGCAGGCCTGGGTATTCGGGGCTGATATCGCTGTTATCGATAATGCTTGCCAAACGGTTAACAAAGGCGTTGTTTACTTCTGGGTCGGCAACTAATTCTGCAATACGTCGCAGTGCAAGTTGGCTATATACCTCGGCAACTACATAGCCTGGCGCAGTTGCGTTAAGCATGGCATCAAAGCTTGCCTCTGCTTTCTCGCGCGAGTCTGTATCAAACACGTCTGAAAGATGGAACTCAATTCTACTATTTGTCGTGCCGCGTGCTGTTAGGGCTTGGGTTGCAAATTCTGTAATGGATGCTGTATCTGGAACTTGGCCAGGTTGGGGTGCTTCTTCGCCAGTAAGTGGCACATAATACTGGGCAATTTTTGCCGCTACATCACGGGTGCTGTACTGCATGAGGTCGGTTAGTGACTGCACATTTTTACTTGCAGCACGGCGTTGGCTACGGTTTGCGGTTTGAACCATTGCCTCGCCTGCCTCTGTCGTAGAATCGGTATAGGCAATGTGGGTCGCAAACGCCTCGCGCCATGTAGTGTTAACCGCGGCAAACAAAGCAGCGTTTGATTCTAAAAACTGCTCTACTTGTTCTTCGCCGCTAAAAACTTCTAGCGTGTCTACAAATTCAGCGGTACCGCTGGTATCGCTGACCCGTGCGTCAAAACTCATTCGTATATTATACAATATTATCTTTAAATTGAAAATACCCTGTATATGTATTGACTGTGTAATTATTTTGTGGTTAAATTGGCAATCGTTCGTATCTGATCTCAAGGGATGGAGAAACCAACATGGTGGCCAAGGTAGTTAACCCGGCTGAGCCGGTCGACTACACCCAGAACACCGTCCCCAGCAGCTACGTCTGCGGGAACTGTGGCAAGACCGGCGTCAAGCTGTGGCGTTGCTACGGCAAGGTGCTCGAGCACACGTACCTGCGCTGTGTCGACTGCGCCTGTGGCGAGGTGGGAATCCACGCTGCACTCGTCGACGACACCGGCAAGCACCACACCGGCAACGGCAACACCGACTGCATCGGCGACAAGTTCGTCCCGGCCATCCCCACCCGCAAGAACGACACGTTCATGAAGGTGGATGTCTGCAACATGGACTACAACGGTCCGTACCACTGGTGGCGCATGCTGCCGACCCGATGAAGATCCGAACGTGAAGCCTCTGGGCTCACGCAGTGTTAGGCAAATGGCCCCTGCGTGAGACCAGAGGCTATTTGCTGCCCAATTTTGGTTTATATAGAACTAAATATTAGTAAATAAAGGGTATAAGACGTTTGGTCTTTTGCTTGTACTTTTTATAGGTTTTGAACTTAGCAAGTAGCTGAGTTTCTTCGTAATCTAGCTTTATAAGTAATACCGCTAACAGCGCAAGCCACATGATTGCCGATACAAAACTAAGGTTATTTTGCATCCAAGCTTGGCCAGCTAGTAGCACTGCGGTATACATTGGGTGCCGAATATAGGTGTATGGCCCCGTTACTATCAGCTCTTGCCTGTCACGAACATCCGGCAGCACGCTAACATTAAAATGCATGCTAGCAATTGCCCATATGCCTAGTGCTATGGCTATAGCAAGCTGCGTGTTTTGTAGCCAACCACCAAAAATACTGCCATACCAAGCTAGCGCAATAAGGAGCCCAAATTGTAAGGTAACTAGTATGTATGGTTTAGTTTTTCGCATTACCTTAATTATGTCACAATGCTATTCTTTGGCTTTGTCTATTTTTATGTATTGCAGTTGTTGGTAAGCCCAAAGGCTTTTGCCGTATTTAAAGCCGTAGTATGTGTATAGGTCCAGCATTTGGCTGTAATCATTTGGGTTGGCGTACATATATTCTGCTAAGAATTCTTTTTGTATTGCTGGGTTTTGTTTTGCGCGTTCATGGTTGTATTGCATATTGGCAATTGCCTCTTGTATGGTTACTTTGTCCATTTTCACTCCTTGGGCCAAATAAAAACGGCCCCGAATTAGTTGTTAATTCGTAGCCGCAATGGACGCCTTATGGCCGCTGTCCTACATATTAATTATATCATTTTTGTCATGACCACGTTTGGTGTTGTTCGTTTTTGGTTTAGATTCTTCTTTACCAATATTGTTTACAGATTCTAAAAAATTCGCCTGCATAGCCTTGTTTTGCGCTTCTTCACGTTCAATTTGTTGCAAGATTTTTTCGTGAGCTTCTAGTTCTTCTTGTGATGAATATTCCATAGATAAGTATCCTCGATACGTTTTATTGATTGCTCCACTCTTCACCAAAAAGGCTGGCCTGTTCTAGCACAAGTTCTGTTGCAATTTTTTCAGCGTCTGGTGGATAACCGTATTCGCGCAATAATCTTTTAACTTCTACTCGTAAGCGAGCTTGCGCATCTTGGCGCAATGTCCAGTCTACGGTAACATTTGCGCGTACCCGTTGCACTAATACTGCAGCTAGCTTGCGTAATTGTTCATCGCCCAAAACCTCGCGTGCGCTACCATTTGCAGCCAATGCATCATAAAACGCTATCTCATCAGAACTTAGGCCAAGTTCTTCTGCTTCTTTTTCGCTATCCCGAATTTGGCGAGCTATTTGTATAAGTTCTTCTATAACCTGTGCTGCTTCTATACTGTTATTTTTGTAACGCTGCAATGCCTGGACTAGCATGTCCGCAAATGAACGCGCCTTAACAGCATTAGTGCTAAATCTCGTTCGCACTTCATCATTAAGTAATCGCTGTAATGCTTCTATTGCAAGGTTTCGGCGCTCCATGCCGCGTATTTCTGCTAAAAATTCTTCACTTAAAATAGACAAATTGGGGCGCTCTAACCCTGCTGCTTCAAAAATGTCCACAACGCCTGCTGGGGCAATTGCTTTATCAACGATTTGCCTAATAGCAGAATTATAATCTTCGGCACTCATACCCTTTTTATCGCTAATTTTTGCCAGGCGCGCTTTTATAGCCTGAAAGAATGCGACATGATCGCGAATAGCAATTGCATCCAAGTGTGGCACGCTTAATGCAAAAGCCTTAGAAAGTTCTAACACATGTTGTTTTAGGCGCTTTTCACCATCTTCTAGCCCAAGAATATATTCTTGTGCATCTAATATAACTTGCATCTGTGCGCCAGTGTCAGAGTTAAAGTATTTTTCGTATTCAAAATCACTAAACAAATTTTGTAGGATTTCAAACTTTTCTTTCATTACTGCAACCGCATCTGCTTGATTTAAGGTTGGCTTACCCTTACCACCACTCGTGGTATAAGTTTCTAACGCCTCACGCAAAGCAGCAGCTACGCCCAGGTAATCTACTACCAAGCCACCTGGCTTATCTTTGTAAACACGGTTGATACGCGCAATAGCTTGCATCAAGTTATGGCCTTTCATTGGCTTGTCTAGGTACATAGTATGCAAACTTGGTACGTCAAAACCTGTAAGCCACATATCACATACAATGACTAGTTTGAGGTCTGATTCTGAATCTTTCATACGGTCGGCTAATTTCCCGCGGCGCTCTTTGTTGCGTATATGCTGCTGCCAATCAAGCGGATCGGATGCACTTCCGGTCATTACGACTTTAATGTAGCCTTTTGCGTCATCGGCATCATGCCAGTCTGGGCGAATATCTATAATTGCGTTATATAGGCTAATCGCAATTCGGCGGCTCATAACAACAATCATTCCCTTGCCATCTATTGCAGAAACTCTGTTTTCGAAGTGGTCTACAATATCTTGAGCAATGCGCTCTATGCGCTTGCTGTTGCCAACAATTGCTTCTAGCTGTGCGTTGCGAGTTTTGTATTCTTCTTGCTTATCAAACTCTTCTGCCTCTAATAATTCTTCTATTTCAATATCGATTTTGCTGCGCATTGATTGGTCAATATCAAGCTCAACTAATCGGCTTTCGTAATAAATCGGTACTGTTGCGCCATCTACCACAGCTTGCTCTATGTCATAGACATCTATGTAGTTACCGAATACTGCCGGGGTAGATTTGTCTTCATGTTCTATCGGTGTGCCGGTATAACCAATAAAGCTGGCATTTGGTAGCGCTTGCCTAATGTGTTTGGCAAAACCGTCTATAAAATTGTATTGGCTACGATGGGCTTCGTCTGCCATAACAATAATATTGCTACGATCGGTAAGCATAGGGTAGTCGTTGCCTTCTTCTGGGAAGAATTTGGCGTTGGTGGTAAATATAATTCCACCCGCTTCGCGAGTTAGCAGTTTTTGCAAGTCATCACGGCTAACAGCTTGTTGTGGCGTTTCACGTAGTAAGTCTACGCAGTTACTAAATGTGCCAAATAGCTGGTCGTCTAAATCGTTGCGGTCCGTTATCACTACAATTGTTGGGTTTCTAAGCTCTGGCTGCAGCATTAAACGGCCGCTATAAAAAACCATACTTAAGCTTTTGCCAGACCCTTGTGTATGCCACACTACCCCAATGCGGTGGTCGCTACCTGGTTGTGTCGCAGTAATAGTAGATTGCACTGCTTTATTAACTGCCCAGTATTGGTGGTAAGCGGCAAGTTTTTTTATGTAATTATGCTGTGATTCATCACGTTCAAACACAACAAAATTGCGCACTAAATCAATAAAACGCACTTTATCGCATACGCCACGCAGTAAAACTTCTAGCATTGGTACGCCGGTAAGTTCTTTGCTGCCGTCTATAGTTTTCCACGGAGTAAAGCGCTCGTAATTGGCACTTATAGTGCCTAGTTCTGCATCTATGCCGTCACTAATTATCAGTAGTTCGTTAAAACGGAATAATGCTGGTATTTCTGCTTTGTAAGTTTGCAATTGATTGTAAGCTGCCCTGAGGCTTGCCTTTTCGTCGCTTGGGTCTTTTAGCTCTATTACGGCAAAGGGCAGGCCATTTACGCACAATACAATATCTGGCCGGCGGTGGTAATCTCCCTGTAGCATGGTGTATTGGTTTACAGCTACAAATTCGTTATTTTCAGGGTTCTCGGAGTCAAGTAACCAGACTTTGTTGGTACGAATATTACCGCTATCATCACGGTATTCTACGTCTATGCCGTTTACTAATAAGTTATGGAATTCACGATTATCTAATTGTAAGGTTGGCTCTGTGGTACGTAAAATGTGCTTTATTGCTTCTGCCTGCGCAAGGTGCGGAACGTTGGGGTTAATACGCATTATTGCGGCATCAAGCCTGCGTGACAGCGAGGCATCATTATAGCTACGTTCGTTTGTTCCATCAGGCCCAATATCTGGTCCATGTAATACTTGCCACCCAAGATTAGTTAAAATTTCCAATGAGTTCTGCTCGATTTTATCCTCAGTCATTTACAACTCCAAAGTACTCTTTAAATTTAGCGGCATCATCATTATTTAGATAACTCTTTGTTTTTTTAAAGATTGGATGAAAAAAATCTTTAACATCATCATTGGTCCCTATTGAATATATTTGGTCGTTTTTTAGTGCGCTATTAGTGAGTTCCACTAGAACATTAATTGGTGCGTATTTTATGCTTTCAGCAAGTGCTTCGATAGTTGCCTGCGTGTTTGCGAAAGAAACGCTATTTATGAGTGACTGAACCTCTTCATCAGAAACCTCGATCGTACTATCAATAATCTCACGAGCTTCTCTATCAACTAAAACAAGGTAGGGTTGTTTACTTTCCATAAGCTTAAGAACCCAATTGTCATCAATATTTAGCCAACCACCTACGATTTCTGCAGCTGGTAGCCCTAAGTCTCCAACTATTCTTTGCATAAGATACTCATCAACAAATTGATCGTAAAGATACTTGCTTACTTCTCCGAAATCTTCAATAAGAACTACTCTTGTATTTGATTTGAATTTTTCAATAAGTTTTTTATCTTTTGTAATGAAGTAAACTGCCTCATTAGCTTCATCTTCAAGCAGCTCTTCAACAGCACAAGCAATAAGTGCGTCTTTGAACCCCTTATCGCCTTTCTCTTCAAAGGGTGGCTGATGGTTTACGGACCAGTTATAAATTTTTGAGTAAGCTTCGCTAGGTCTTTTCAACACATAAATAATAAAATTTACAGATTCTTCGGCCAGAATGCCGGATACATGGCCCTCGACTTCAAAACTAACCACATCTCGTATGTCGATATTTGCAATTTTAATCAGAGGGTTTTGTTGGATATGATTTTTTTGCCCGTTAAAGTATTTAATTTTGTCATCTTTAATCTCGTCAATAACAGTCTCGGGAATTATGATTTGTGCGCTTTCTCCAATAGTACGTAAATGTTCTTTGTATCCAAGAAAACCAAGACTCTCAGGTGCGCTTCTGCACGAATTCGTGTCTAAGACTATTTTTGGTAGTTTAGTTAACATTTATCTTTCCAGAGATTAGACGAGGTAGCAGTTTGTCACGAGTAGATGCTAGGGTATTATTTTCTCTATTGTTATTAGTAATTTTTTCTAATAGCGGTGATATTGTGCTATTTAGTTCAGAAATAAGACTGTCCGGAGCGTCAGGAATTTCTAGAAGTTCCAAATGACTTGGATATATATGTGGTTGAGCGGCACCAGTTTGCATCCCAAAAATTTTACCCTGGTTAATTTTTAGAAAAATATAATAAAAATAAACTTCATTAGTCACTTTGCTGTCAATATAAGAAGAGTCGGCTGACCATATTTTGTCGCCCCAAAGGGCAACAAACCCCGCGTTCGCACCTGAGGCGCTTACGGTGATTACTGGTGCTACAGTGTTTGCTTCATTGTGCAAACCCGCGGGACGCAACCCACCGCTAATAACAGGGACTTCACCAACTTTCATGTTCTTTGAAGTAAGGCTTTTGCCTCTTTTAGGGTGTATCTTTTGGCCGAGAGTTATTATATCCCAATCTATGACGTCTGGGCTTTTAATGAAATTTTTATTAAAGATTGCAATGCAGATCTGTTCCAGCGTCTCGTTAATTATCGTGTTTAGTTCAATTTTCTTATCAATATTCCATAGAATGTCAGCAATTTTTTTTTGGATAGGTAAATCGGGCAAATTTAACTGCATCTGTTCGATTTGTGGTTTTCTCAGAGATTTTACAGTTGAACCTACTGCCGTACGGGCAAGGTACTCTTTATTTGCTGTTATAGCATAATAGAGGAATACATCGTCCACAATTTTGCTATCACCGATGATCACGTATGCACGTTGGTGTAGGTCAAACTTGCCTTTATAAAATCTTGGGTTAAAATCCTTCCCTTCACCCGGGATTATGGTGCCGGCAGTATCAAATATGAACCGATCACTTTTCTTAATTACTTGTGATCGGTCAAAAAAATCATAAAGACCTTCGTTCTTTGCATCCTGTGTATTTGATTTGCCGTTCTTAACTGTTGCAATATCACCGAGCACAACTACCTTACTCACAACTCGTACCCTATTTTCTTGAGATTCTCTTTAATCTCTTTTTCAAGCTTCAGGCTCATATCTAATTGACTAGACAAATCCTTGGTTAAGCGTGCCATTTTTTGTTCGAATTTTTCATTGTCATCATCAAACACTTCGCTGCCAACATAGCGACCTGGAGTTAGTATATATTCACGCTCTTTAATCTCTGCCGAAGTAGCAACTTTTACGAACCCAGCGACGTCGTTATACGACACATCTTGGCTACGGAATTCTTGGTAAATACCAGCGATTTTTTTTGTGTCCTCATTTGTAAGCTCGCGGTTACGCCTGTTTATCATTTGACCCATATTTCGAGCGTCAACAAAAAGCACTTTGCCTTTGCGATTACCGCGATTACGCGACACAAACCACAAACAAGCTGGAATCCCAGTGTTAAAGAATAGCTGGCTTGGGAGCGTGACGATACAGTCCACAATATCTTTTTCGATTAGTTCTTTGCGGATATTTCCTTCGCCGCTGCTTTGGCTACTCATGCTACCGTTGGCGAGTACAAAACCGGCAACACCGTTAGGTGCGAGGTGGTGAATAAAGTGCTGCACCCATGCAAAGTTTGCATTACTGGTTGGTGGTGTGCCGAACTTCCAGCGGACATCATTACGTAAACTTTCTCCGCCCCAATCACTCACATTAAATGGCGGGTTTGCAATTACGAAATCTGCTTTTAAGTCGGGCAGCTTGTCGTTATGTAATGTATCGCCATATTCAATCTGTGCACCAATACCCCTAATGGCCATATTCATTTTAGCCAAGCGCCAAGTAGTTTGGTTTGATTCTTGCCCATAAACTGCTATATCGCCAACGCGGCCCGCGTGCTCTGTAATAAATTCCTCTGATTGCACGAACATACCCCCACTGCCGCAACAGGGGTCATAAATGCGTGCTCCAGGTTGCGGAGCAAGCATCTCTACTAGTAAACGCACGATTGATCGTGGAGTGTAAAATTGACCACCTCGCTTGCCTTCCGCATCCGCGAACATACCCATGAAGTATTCATAAATACGACCCAAAAGATCTTTGCTAGCATGCCCTTCCGGGAACTGAATATTACTAAAGGTATCTATGAGTTCACCTAATCTGCGTTTGTCTAGGCGTTCCTTTGCATACTCTTTTGGCAAAACACCCTTTAAGCTTGAATTGTCGCGTTCAATCGCGTCCATCGCGTTATCTACAAGTACGCCAATAGTCGGTTGCTTCGCATTGGCCTTTAAGTTTTCCCAGCGAGCTTCAACTGGAACCCAAAAAACATTTTCACTTGTGTACTCATCACGGTCCTCTGGATCGGCGTTAGGAGTACCCTCTAACTCTTTATGTTTTTCGTCAAACGCATCTGATACATACTTAAGAAATATTAAGCCAAGCGCAATATGCTTATATTCAGCTGCGTCCATGTTATTTCGCAGCTTATCTGCTGCTTGCCATAAAGTTGCCTCAATATTTTGTATATCCAAAGTAATGCTCCCTTTGCCTAAATTCTACACCTTAAAAACAGATATGAAAATGCACTATTTGGCACTACTTGCTTTTGCCGTTAGTAATTTTGGCTTTGATGCGCCCTACAAGTACAAGTATGCCAATTAAAAGTAGCGATGGCAGCATTAACATCACGCCTATAATTATGCTAACGGCTACTACTTCCCCTGGCGTTGCGCTACCTGTATCGCGGGCTATAAAGTTACCAATCGCAACAAGAGCGAAAATGATGTTAAGACTGGTAAATAGTACGGCTAAATAATATACCCACGATTTTTTGGATGTAGTTTTGGTATTAGCTTGTGTTTCGCCCGAATCTGGCACTGCGGGTGCAATACCAAGTTTTTTTAGCCGACGTTTTTCGCGTGCGGTGTATGCATCGTAACTTTTGGTGATTAGATCGCGTTCCGCCGATAGAAGCTTAAGGTATTCGCTAAAATCTATGCCATGATAAAGCGTTTTAAACTGTGCATTCTTTTGTACAAAAGGCTGCAGCCATTTACGGTTATATGCTAACGCATATTGATCACCCATTGCCCAACGCTCTGTGGCTTGGCTTTGTGGCGAATCTTTAGCAAGCTCTGCATTAACGTAGTGTAGTTCTTTACCATACCTAAACAGCAGCTTTTCGAACCATTGCTGTTCTTCTGCTAGTTCTGCCCTGCCCTCGTGATCGTGCAGTACGTGTTGTATAAATTCTAGATCACGATGTTTTAATATCTCTGGCGTAAATTTAAAGCGCGTATGCCAATAGTAAATTGGCTTGCCATGCATACAGCGGTAATTGAACCATTTGTGATGCAACCATGCCTCTAACCGTGAAAAACTTGGTAAATACTCCTCGTATCGTTGGTTTTTATCGTCAAACCAAACGAGCTTAGTATAGGCGTATGCAGGTTGCGCGGCGTCATGTGTTTGTTCGTCATTACCCATTACCTAAAGCCTACACCCTAAAAATGAAATGTGAAATACGGATATTATTTGCCAATGAGGTACTCGAACTGGCTCCATGTTGGGTCGGGTTCAATCTTAAAAGTCATGGCAAGCATCTTTTGCTTTTCTGCCTCTGGCTCTAGTATTTGCACAACTTTTTCAAAATCTGATTCTTTTATATAAAAGATAATTTCTAGGCCTTTGTTCCAAAAACTATGCCCTGCATAAATTGGCTTTATGGCTGATTGTACAAGCGCAATAATTTCGTCTTCGTATTCGTCTATTAATGGCCTGGCTTCATCTGTTGGCAGAAGCTCTTTGTTTGTTTTAAAGCCATAAATAGAAATACCAAGCATTGAGGGGTACTCTTTTTTAGATTTGAACTTACTCAGTGCAAAATTATAGTGACCAACAAATTTTTTGCCCTCTAGCTCGCCCGATATAATTGTAAAAACTTCTTTTGTTTTGCCAAAACCTAGTTTCATAGTCAAAGCTTCCTCCTTATTAAATTGATGAGAATAGTTGTTAATTACAAACGTAGTCGGCTGGGATTTGTAGCCAGCTAGAATAAGCAGCATTGGGCGAGATGGTTCTTACGCGTATACGGTCGCCCTGCTTTGCCTCCATATCGGTATATAGATAGCCTGGATTCGCAGGCGTTGAATCTGAGACGGTAATAGATACTTGATTGTATGGGATGGTATCGGTGCGCGGATCGGAACTAACGGAGCCCATGTCGTTTTCTCCGTCGAGCACCCAAGTAACAGCACCGCCCTGAGCATTACTTGAATTAAAGGTTACCGAGCTAATGTATGTCACGATTGTTCCACCAGAACACAAGTAAAATGCCCCGTTCATAGAAATACTTGTGATTTTAAACGGTGGTATGGATGGTTGCGGAATAACTGGTGGTGGCGTTTTTGGAGCACTCGAACCTGTTTGATTAGTACTAGTCTTGGGTTGTTCTGCGGTTGGCGTACTTGCTGGTGCATCTTGTTTTACGGGCTCGTTTTTTGCTTGCGATTGCGCTGTCTGTTGTTGCGAAGTGCTAGTAGTATTGATGGCTGCGGTTGTAGGTTTCTTTTTGTGCGATACAAAAATACCGCCTGCAATGGCGGCTAAAAGTATCACACCAAGTACTGGCCCAAATATTAGCCAGAACTTCTTAGGAAACTTCATGTCTGCATTCTACACTGTCCCACCAGATATTAAAACTAATCGCGGGTTTTAGGGGCGGCGTGCGTGTGCAAGTTGCCAAGCAAATGCTCTACGGCGTGGCTGATATCGGCCACGGCTTGGTTAAAAGCTGCCTCGTTTACGGCTGATGGCTTGCGATACCCAGATACTTTGCGCACAAATTGCAATGCCGCTGCCTCTATATCTGCATTGGTGGCCGACGGCTCGTAGTTATATAAAGTTTTAATACTTCTACACATAATATTCCCCGCTTATGCAGGTATTGTATTATGCTTTTGCATATCAAGCATTACTAAGGTATCTTAAATAATCTATATGGCAAGTGACAGAGCAATGTTTAACGCCGCTAAAAAGAAGTGGCTAGAACTGTATACCGAGCGTACCTTTAGCGTGGCACCCGAAATGGGATATATCGCTATAATGTGTTCGGCTTGCACCGATGATATTACCGAGCCTGGCACCCCGCAGAGTATTGCCGAAATACAACTATTTTTACGCGAAGCGCTACAGTTTAAAGAACTAGCCAAAAGCCACGGCAGAAACGCCAGAGTGTTTACAGATGCAGACGAGCATGCAATGGCCGAAGTACTGGCTGACCCCGAGGCAACGGATGTGGTAACTATTGGCCACGGGTCGCTTGCTGGGTTTTATGTACCCAACCAAAGGGATGGAATTTTTGACTGGCATGACGCAAGCACTGCAAGTACGCACCTTAAAACTGGATTCTTTATGCAACGCCACTGCGGTGGCATAGAACGTAACCTAACTGTGCCACTGGGCACGTTCACCCTTGCGGATGTACGCAATGTTGTAGCGCCGGTAAACGAGAGTTTTGAGCCACAAACGTTAGATGACCAAGAAAACGATAAGCTAACCCCTGTTTTTGCGAACGCTCATGCTGGCCAACTTACCTATGCGGGGTTAAAAAAGCGTTTTAAGCTGCAAGCAGACTCAAAAGAATCTAGCTAAGCCAGCTTAGTATCAATATATTGCAACAGCCGTTGCGCAAGTGTCATGCTTGCCACTACAACCAAGATGTTTATAAAGCCTGTGAGCTCTACAGAATCTTTAAACACCACGCCAATTGCCCATAAAAATACAAACTTACTTAAAAACAGTACTAGCCAAACGCCAAAGATAAGAGCGAACTTGCCTTTGGGGCCAGCAAACTTTTTCGATTTTTTAACAACCCATTTTTTAATCTCGAACGTTATATATGTAAGAATCTGTAAAACAATAGCGAGCGCAAACGTAATAGAGTAACTGCGAGTGTGTAGTATGTTTGTGTAATCGTTAAAAAAGCCGATAACTACGGTGTATAGTAGCGTGCCAACTAACATAGTGCGGAAGATGGATTGTTTTGTTTGCATGTATAAACTGTACCCTTTTATTGATTATTAAAGAATTGTTTAAGTACTTTGTTCCGGCTAGTGCTGGAGTATTATGTGGTTATGAGTATACAAGAAACGCCAGCGACTATTGCGATTGAATATCAAGAAGATGGCAATAGGCTGCACTTTACACCCTTACATGCCCTAGACAGTGATGGCTTGAAGCCCGTGAATGTATTTATGTCGAGCTTTGTAGTTTCGGGGAATAGCTACGACAGTACGCTAGAAGACATACAAGAATTTAAACAATATGTGATGAAACCTGCCCCATATAAAATCTTCCATAGTCAATGCTTGTTGTTTCCGGTAGAAGACGAAGACTTATTCGGTGTGCATTGGGCTCGACAATATTCTGATTTACTTGGCGGAGACCCAGATGTTAGGCCACCATGGTCAAAACCGGGTGACGAAGACTACGACAAATATAATGAACCGATAGGCCCTGTCGAACTTGCAGCGCATATCAAAAAATACATACAAAAACTAGACAATACTATTGTGTACAAACACTATGACATTATGCCCAAGGCAGTAATGGTTGCTAGGCTTGATCACGCAACTGATGTAATAAAAAAATGGAAGCTAGCAAATGACGCAAAAAAGTCCTTTATGGGGATGCCGTACGAGTTGCCTAGCGCAATGTTTGAGGCATGCAAGCATCGGGCGGCGATAGAAATAGTTGTGCCAGGTCCGTCGAAGCATATGTTTTATGTCCCACATCCAAAGTATATCTATTACTATAAAAAGATATCAGAAAAAGGATTCTATAGTTTTAAAGGCTATAAAGTTTGATAAATTGAGTCTAAGCAGTATAATAATTTAGCCTAAACGTCAACTACCCGGAAGGATATGATGATGAGGCATAAGTGGGTGGCGATAGCGCCACTACTGGTGGCGAGCCTTATGCTCGTTGCCCTCCCCGCTAACGGTGCGTCTGTTTCCCCGCAGCGCACTACGACCGCCGTCAAGGCGACAGCAAGTGCAGTGACCATGCCCAGCTGGGTTCCCAGCGTGTGCCGGAACTACAACGGCAAGCACGGCAAGGTCATCTGCGTCGGCATCAAGTCGTGGCAGCTGGTTGCCCTGCAGAACCACAAGCCCATCATGAAGATGGCGGCACGTCATGGTGCCGAGGGTATCCACCGCGCAAGCGATGGTACGGGCCCTTGGCCTACCAGGCGTGGGATCTATCGGATCTTCGCTAAGTACGTGAGCAAGGTCAGCACCCTGTACCACGTCAAGATGCCCTACTTCATGCCGTTCAGCGGCGGTCAGGGCATCCACTACAGCTCGGAGTACGCCGCCGGCTACCGGTACAGCCACGGCTGCGTGGGACTCAAGAGTCTCGCACAGGCAGCCGCGCTGTACAAGTGGGCAGAGGTCGGAACGACGGTCATCGTCGTCAACGCCTAGCCCACCACCCCCCAACCACAAGGCCCCGCCCGATACATCATCGGGCGGGGCCGCAACCATTTATGGTGTTAGTGTTACAAGTAAAAACCGATGTTTTCGGTTGAGGTGCTACCGCCGGCAACCACGTATGGATCGAGCTTGGTTACAAGTTCGGTAGGCGCATCATCTTGAAAGCTTGCCAAAACAAGCCCGCCAGAAGCATGTGCAAATGATTCTACGCGCTCTAGCACTTCGCCAAGTTTAAGGATATCGATAGCTGGCGTTTGCGGTGTTTCTATATCTAATACCGCATTAACAAGCTCTACGAGCTGTGCCTTGTTAGTACCGCCGTAGATTACGGCTGCGATACGGCTAATCGTTAAAAGCCCTTGGGGCTGGTTTGCAAATATACTTAGTGCACGGATATCGGGTGTGACCTGTGTTTCGGTCGCGCTGTAGTCTAAAACTTCAATCATAAAAAGTATTAAACTATTGAAGTGTTAAATTGTCAATACTTGATTACTGTGGGCAGGTGGCGCTATCGGGAATGCCGAATGCGGCAGAATAGGTGCTGTTGGGGCTGGTAACATGTACGCGTACAATTTCGCCTGGCTTGGCGTCGAGTGCTGAGTAAAAGTAGCCGGATTCTTCATCTGCGCCAAGAACGCTAGATGTTTCGTTGGTGCGCATAGTAACGGTACGTTCGCTTGATGTGTATGATTCTTGTGCGTTTTGCTTTTCGATGCGCCACGTATAGGTGCCACCAAGCTTAGATGCCGCGTTAACCGTTGCGGTTTCTATATGCATGACCATTTTGCCACTTATACAAGACCACGATGTGCCCTGTAGGGTAACATTTTTAATGCTAAATGCATTTGGATCAACTGGGCCATGTGCAGCAACAGATGTGGCGTTTTGCGGCTGAATGACAGCGGGTGCAGCATAAGCAGTAGGCATTGAGCCTTTTTGGTTCGTAAACAAAAACGCACCGGCTACGATACCGCTGACAAAGAGCATGCCAAGCGACACCAATATTAAACGGTGTGCACGAATATATCTACTATTTACTGTTTTTCGCTTCATTTTTTGTTTTTGTTTTTGCGTGCTAATGAAATTGTAATACAGCAATAAATATTTTACAAAACAATTATTTGTACGTACCCACGATGGTAAGCGTGGCAAGTTTAGAGCGGCCATGCGGAGATTTGCCAATTACATCTGTTAAATTACGCCCGCAATAGGCTTGCTGGTTAGATGTGGTGTGTTCGCCCTCTTTCCATAAATCGCCCTGTTTTACGCTGTACACGGTCTTATCTATTGCAACATAACAAGGGGCGTTGTTTTTACCGTTGTATACGGCAAGCTGTTTGGCATCGTACACGGCTAAATCGTGCGTATCTGCTTGGCTATGGCCAAATTTGTAATAGCTAGCGCCGGCCACCATGCAAATAGCTACTATGATGCTAGCGATAAGGTAGAGTTTGTAGTGTTTATACATAATTATGATTCCCTGGGGGTAAAGGTTGCATAGTAGCTTTTAGTCTCTGTTAAGCAGATGTCACGTAGGGTTGCACCGTACTGCGTACAGAATAGTTTAGCCTGTGTATCGTCATGGAAATACGAAATAATATCGCGCACCGCGCCAAGTACGCAGTTTTGCATGCCGGTTTCATCTTGTGCGGCCTGGCAGTGATCTTTGGTTTTAGCGATATCACTATTAGTACTACCACTGGCATCGCGCCCCATACTTTGGTAACAGGTAGCTATAAAATCGGTGTCGGGGATAGTTTGGCACTGCTTGGCAACATCGGCAAAATTATAGCCGTTTTGCTGCAGGGCGTAAGAGGTTTGCATAAGATAACATTGCTGTTTATATGGTGTATCAACAGCGGTACACGGATACATTGGTTCGCTAGCGCGTAAATATTCACTACTACCATCACCACGGACAGCCACCATTACGTTTTCCATAAATACCCCGCCGTAACACGACGTCTTTTCCCATTGGTCGTTTAATATATCGCAGCTTTTGAGCGCATCAAACAGCTTAAAATTATCAACCGTCATAAAGCCGTGGCCTAAGCCGTGCACACAGTTAAAGTGGTCAAACGAATACTGCTCTGCGCTGGCGAGGGCGGCGCAAATAGTGTTGGCCTCTGCCTTGATTTTGTCGGCTCCGAGCGCCCCAACAGCAGATTCGGTAACACCGTGATAATACCCCGACCAACAGTAGCTATCACCGTGAGTATAGGCTTTTGCTAGCGTGCCATATTTTGCGTAGCCTTCGTGGCCAATAACGTGTGCAAATTGATGGCATTGCCCTTTTACGTATACATTCTTTTCGCCGAGAGCTTTTAAATCACCCAACGCCGTCACTGGGTCGGTTGCTTTAGTTTTAGCAGCATAATAGCTTGCATAGCAGCTAAAATCGGTACCTTTTAGGCAGGTCTTGATATTTGTAACTACTAGTTCGTGGGATTGTTTTGGGATGAGTAAAATACCACCGGCCATCAGCACGCCCACTATCACGATAAGCACTGGTAGCCACCGTAACAATGTTTGTTTTCGTAAAAACTTCACCCTCATTAGTACTTAGTATGCCATTTTTTACTTACTTTGTGTCGTTTTCTATGAGCCAATCCTCGAACTCTTCGATACCTTTTAGGTCGGCACTATAGCCACTTACATCTGGTAAATCGAGTGTTTTAATGCGATGCCATATGGCAACTATGAGCTTTTTAGCCCTATGTAAATCTTCTTTTGCGTAATCAATCTTTAAGTCTTGGATGACGCCGTTATCGTCTGGTTCTACAAAGGTTAGCTGTGCTTCGGTAACCTCAAAACCCTTAAAACTATGGCTTGATTCTACCAGCAGCTTATAAAACAGTAGCTGCTGCTTATATTTATGCATTTTGACTTCACGCGTCCAGCGAGCGTGGCTTTTACCGGTTTTAAAGTCTACAACCCGTATTTCTTTGGTATCGGCGTCTGCTAATAATTGGTCTAATTTACCACTGAGGTGTGCGTCGCCTACAAAACTGCCCTCTTGCCTAAAATCAAACTCGCTATGGGCAGTTGGAGTAAAGTTATGCCACCACTGCGGAATGAATTCTGCCAGTGCTAACGCGCCACGCTGTTGGTGGCGTGTAAATTCGGCCTCGCTTAGGCGCTTGTTTTTAAGCTTTTCGGTAAATAAGGCAATTGCTTCGTCTACATCGGGTAGCTCGCCATTGCGCCGTAGGGCATGTTGCATAGCCTCTAGCGTTTCGTGGATGGCATTACCATATTGGCCATCGGCGGTAGGCGCTTTAGGGAACTTTAGTACGGTATTAATAAAGAATGCCTCGGGCCCGCCGTATATAAGATCGGTAAAGGTGTTTACGTGTGTGGCGCTCAGCTGGAATGTTTCGAGCCGTGGCAGCACTAAATCGCGCAAGCTGGCAGTATGGGCACCCTCGGCGTGTCGCGTGGTCCAAAAGTGTTGCAAAGCCTCTATGGCTGGTACGTCACTATCGTTAGACTGTACGGTTTGTGCGTGGCTTGGTAACGCCATAGCTTTGCCATCTGATTCGTTTAAGAACTCGAGTGCTTCGGTAGCTTTACCGCTGTAATTTTGGCTGTAACTTGTTAAATACAAGCTGTGTTTCGCGCGGGTAATGGCAACGTAAAACAAGCGCTTTTTTTCGTCTTTAGTACTGCCAGCATTGCGGATAATTGCTAGGTTTGGCGGCAAGGTAATAATATTGTTTTTGCCGCGGGCCTTCATTCCCCATACCTCGTCTTGCACGGCAAGCACAAATACAACATCGAACTCTAAGCCTTTAGATCCATACGCGGTCATAAGTTGCACAGCGTTATCGGCGCTGTGGTACGGGCTGGTATTTAACAGCTTTTCGTCTGCATTGCGATAATCGGCTACGAAATCTATAAGGTCTTGTAGTACTAGTGGCCTGTCGGCATCACGGCGGTATTCTCGCACATGTTGGCGTAACACCGTAAGGTTGCTGAGTACCTGCGCAAAACTTTGTGGCGATGTGGTGCGGGCTTTTTGGCCAAAGTAATAGTCGTAATATGGTGATGTGTACGTTGGTAGATCTGGCTCGTTGAGCTCTAGGGGCTGCACGCCTACTAGGTAATCGAACATGGTTTCGAGCGTATCGGCATTAACAATTTGCGATAAGCGTGCAAAAAACAGACCAATTGGCTTGAGTGTTTCATCTGCCATCATTAATGCCTGCCAGTGGCCCGTTTCTATTCGTTTAACTTTGTTTTCGTAACTCTGCCAGCTTAGTTGCCAAATAGTGCTGGTTGGCAATTGCCAGTAACTGCTACTAAGCACACTTGGCCAAATACTATCGGCAAGCGCATGTTCGCTATTGGCTATAGCAAGCACCAACTGGGCCATGTTTAAAAGCTCTACGATATGTTGGTCTTCGAGCACGTTTTCGCGCTTGTCATACCGTATGGGGATGTCTCGTGCTTGTAGATATGGCACTAGTGGTTCTATATAGCGGTGTTTAGGTGCGAGTACTGCTATTTCGGATGGCTTTGTGCCCTGCGTAATAAGTTTGGCGATTTGGCCACTTATCCAATCGAACTGGGCAATATCACTCTTAAATTGTTGACGGCTAACGACTGCATTTGGCAGGTTGGCATTTTTTGCGGTTAACACCTTTTCGCCCGTACCAAGAGTGTCGCTGAGGCGTTCTTCTATTTGGCCGGCAATGGTGTGGGCGGTATGCAAAATATCACTGTGCGAACGGTAATTATCGGTTAGCGTTATGACCTGTACATCTTTATACATTTGGGTAAAACGCAACATGTTAGTGAGCTCGGCACCCTGAAAGCTATAAATCGCTTGGTCGTCGTCGCCCACTGCTAAAATATTGGCGCGACCCACTTGGACTGGGTTATTGGTAAGTAGCTCTACGAGCTTTAACTGCGCTCGGTTAGTGTCTTGGAATTCGTCCAGCATGACATATAAGTACTGCTCGTGTAGGCTGTAGCGGAGTTCATCGTGTTGCTCGAGCCCGTTAATTGCACGGGTAATCATGTCGTCGTAGTCAAACAGCTTTTTATCGGTGAGCGCTTGCAGGTACATCTCGTAAATGTCTGCCCCGCCCAACATCTTTTTAACATCGCGCTGGCCTGCTAGTACCCATTGGTTGTCGGCGTTTTTGGCGAGCCATTTGTTCTTAAATATTGTGAGCTCGTTAGTTTTGCCGGTTTCATCAAAAAACTCAATTGCTAGCACTAAATCTTGTACACACAAATTTGCCAAGGGCTGAATAGTGCTGGGAAGTGTCTCGCTACTGATAAGTGGTTTTAGTTTTTCTAGCAGCGTAACAAATGCCCCGCCGACTTCTTTGTTCATGCGTGCAAATTGTGGGATTGTTGTTTTGGTGATGTCGCTGGCAGTATCTATGAATGCCTGGTTACTGTTTGCTATGGTGCGAATGTCATCTGGAGTTAGTAAAGCGCGTTTACATTCGCTAATAAAGCCCAGGGCATCTTTTAGGTACACATCTGCACGCCATAATGGGTTGCTGGCGGGTAGCTTGGTAAAAATCTCTTGTAATATGGCGTCTTGGCCAAGTTTATCTACTGGCTGCTCGGCTGTGAACTCATTAAAATATTCGCCATATTGGCGGATGATATCGCTACCAAAACCGTGGTAGGTGCTAATACGGATATCGTATGCAGCCTGGCCAATAAGTCTTGTGAGTCGTTCGCGCATGTTGCGCGCACCGACCTCGGTATAGGTTAAACACAGAATGTTTTGTGGGGCTGTATCTGTTTTTTGCAAGATATTCGCCGCCCGGAGGGCTAGTAGCTGTGTTTTACCCGTGCCAGGGCCCGCCACAACAAGCACAGGGCCATCGATAGTATCAACCGCCTGCTTTTGTGCAGCGTTTAGCTGTTTATAATTTGCCTCGAAATCCATTGCTACTATTGTAACTTGATATTGTGTAACACTGGTACAATTTTATGTTTGCAAATAGCTAGTGTATAACCACGCCACACGCCCCGCAACTACATTATTGGTAGCACAACGATAAATTCCGAGCCGTCGCCTTCGGTACTATTGACTTCGATAGTGCCACCCATTGCCTCTATATACTGTTTGATAATCCACAAACCGAGGCCGGTGCCACTAATATCTTTGGTTTGTTCTGTCTTAACACGATAAAAGCGCTGGAACAGTCGCTTGCGATTTTCTGGGCTCATGCCAAGGCCAGTATCGCGAATACTGGTTTTAACCTTAGAGCCGTCGAGTTTCTGCGTAATGGTCACGCTACCCGATGGTGTGTATTTTATGGCGTTATCGATAAGGTTAGTAAAGATTTCTTGTACGCGACCAGCATCTGCACGAACAAACAGTGGCGAAGTGGAGGCTTCAAAGATGAGTTCTAAGCCTTTTTGGCTAGCGATGGGTCGATAATTATGCACAATTACGTCGATTATTTTTGTACTGTCGACGTTTTCTATATGGTATTCAATTCTTCCTTGCTCTACCCGGCTGACATTAAGCAAATCTTGCACCAAATTATTGAGTCTATCGGTTTGCGAAAGTGCGACCTGAAGCTGCTCTTTAATATCATTTGAAACCGGCCCTGATGTTCCGTCCATTACATTTGCAATATAGCCTTTAATAATCGTCGTTGGAGCCTTAAGCTCATGGGTCGCTACAGATAAAAAGTCGCTCATGGTCTGATTGATTTCACGTTGCTTGGCGAGTAGCTGAATGTAACCAACGAGACGGAAGTGCCTGAATAGCAGCACAATAATTACAATGATGCTTACTATCATTAAGATGAATGATCGAGTAAAGGCAGTGTTAATTGATTGCTCTGCATTGGTTGTGAGTACGGTGCTACTTACTACGGCGAGCACAGTGTTGTTTGCATCAAGAACAGGAGTAGCAACATTCCAGCCTTGCTGAGTTTGGCCGTCTGACGTTACATTTACAAGTTTGGCAACGGGAACTTTACGATCATAAACAATCTTTGTCTGCACGCTTGATGTAGCGTTGAGTTCTTTAGATGCGTCGGGCGCCCGTGCAATGATTACTGGCGTTCCGTTTTGTTGCTGTATGATTGTTGCTTGCGTAATGTCGGGCTGATTTTTTTCAATCGTACTAAGGCGAGTGGTGAGCTGTGTATAGTTCTTTTGATTAATGTCTGATTGCAGTGAATCCGCCAAAACAGAATTAACAAGATCAGCCTTTTTGCGAAGCTCGGTGTTAAACGCGCTGCGCGTTGAACGGACTAAATATACCGTGTTTACGACGATAAGCAGTGGTATCGCAATAATAATGCCGATTGAATATATAATTTCGAGTTTTTCTTTTCTCACGGCTTACTCCTTATTGTTGCGGGTTCTGCGGCATGTACATTGTTGGAGTTGTTGGTGGTGCTGGCGCATCGGGTGGCAGCATATTTGCCGGTGGTGTAGGAGGTTTTCGGCGAGAGCGAATAAGGATAACCAGCGTGATAATGATAACCAGGCTTACTATGAGCACGGCGCCAGCTATGTATAGCAAAAGGCTGCGATTAGTTTGTACAGGCGTTGGTTCGGCTGCAAGTGTAAGGCTTAACTTATTTGGATTTTCTGCGGCAGCCTGAGCAGTACCGATGACAAAGTTAAAGGGATCAGATTTTTGATACGTACCATCGCCTCGGTCTACCACGGCGTAGACTTCGTGCTTGCCTGATTCGATAGGATCTTGCAGCGAATACGTCCAGTTGCCATTTGCATCGGCAGTAGTAGTGAGCACTAGCGGTTCGGAAAAAACGTATAGAATAACAGCGCTGTTTGGTTTGGCCTTACCGGTAATTTTAAGGGCATCTTTTTTTGAACTGTTAAGCGTAATTTTATCGTTAGTGAGTTTTTCGATTTTTAGATCATTACTGCTGACGAGGGATTTCAGTGCATTGGGCGCAACAGGAGCAAAGTTTGAAGGCAGAATAAAGTTGCTACTAGCAAAACATGCGTTTAATTTTTTTAGTTCTTCGGTACTAGGGCGTACATTCCCACTATTGATGGCCTCAAACCGATCTTTTCCAAGTGCTGTAACGGCACAATCCTGTGCTGAGGTATTATTTGCGAGTACGGCTGTTCGGGCCGCGACAGTTGTTTGCTGTAGTTGCGAAGTACCCGTAGCTGTTGTTGGTGCTGGTTGCGTGCTTGCAGAAGTTGTTTGTGTATTAGAGCTTCCGGATGTACCGGTACCTGACGAATTGCTCCCTGAGCCGCTTGATGAAGTCGTAGGTGCTGGTAACGGTGCTGTGGCACTTGCGACGGTTACGGGAATCTTAGCGTTTATGGTTTTTCCGCCATATATGGCACGAATCGCTATTGTGCCGGACCCAGTTTGGTTGCCAGAAAAATATTGTGCGTTTGGCCCGTTCGGCGTAATGCTTCCGATGCTCGTACTATATTCGTAAATGGCATACGGCGTAACATCAAAATTGAGCTCTTGCACACGAATATTGCTGGTGATGGGGATACTGAAGCTTAAGGGGCCAGTCCAACTTGGGGGTTGCGTTACGATTACTAAATTAGCCCCAACGGGATTTTGGATGTTAACCAGTGATGGAGCTGTTACGCAAGATGCGCCACTAGACATAAACACTTGTGACTGTAAGGTTTGCGCACCGTTGGCCGAAAGCGCTGTTGCCCATGGCATTGTCCAGGAGGAGCTATTTGCAGGCTTTGCTATACCTATTGGAGTACCGTTTTCTAAAATTGCTACCCGAGAAATAGTTGATGCATTATTAGTGCTTGTAGCAAACATAACGTTTGCTATTCCTGTTACTGTTTGAGCGGTTGTGGTAGTAGCAGAAGTATTATTATTTATGATGGTGTAGAACCCTGTCGGACAAACGGGTGTAGGCCCTGAAACTGCGAGCGTCTGGTTGACGGTATAAAAAAGTACTACACACGAAAGCGCAATAAACGCACCTAACAGAGCTATTAGTACTTTTGGCATTCCCCCATCTGTTTCTTCGACGAACATGTATACACTTGATTTTTACATAATGCTCGTGGTAATCAAAGCGTTTTATTTGGTTATCGGTGTTTTATTTTTGGGTTACCGAATACGCAACCGTGGTTTTTGATTCACTTGCAGACGGTTGCGAAACTGTAAGCACCACCGAATACATATCGTTATCGTATGCTGCTACGGTTGTACCGCTGGCCTCATATTCGGATGATTTGGTCCAACCTGCGTATTTTGATGCGATTTCTGATTTAACTTTGTCGTACGAATCTGTAGTAGTTGTTGCTACCGTCCAGCTTGTTTTGCCGTCAGATGTGGTTTTGTACGAGCCGCTAACTGTGTATGGGCTATAAATAAATACTGCTGCTGGCCAATCGGTAGGTAATTTTTGAGCCGAGCTTATCTCTGTTCCGTCTTTACTTTTTACAGTAATTTCTTTGCCGTTAGCATCAACTTTTACATTGCCACCGCTCGCTGATTCTACGAGGCTAGAGATAGTTTTGTTTGCCTTGTCTTGATTGCCAAACTTATCTTTCAGTACGCCAAACACAACAAAAAATAGAATTGCCGGCACGATGATAATAAAGAATACTGCCAGCCCAAGTACAACAAACAATACTTTATTATTAGAGCTCTTTTTGGCGGTGGCTTCTGCTGGTTTGTCTTTTGGTGTGGGTGTTTTTGCCTCTGGTTCTTTTACGTCTGCCATAGTCTACTCCCCAATTAGTAATTTTATAGTTGCACCGTTACACATTAAAAGCAATGACTTTGCTAGTAATACATAAGCATATTGGTATATGATTGCGCGTACATGACATGGCAACTATATACCGCAATTAGCGTGCTTGGGCTATCTGTTTCGGTAGTGCTACAGCGTATTTTGTTGCACAAAAACAAGGCAGATCCGGTTGCGTATTCTGCCCTGTTTCAGCTTATAACCGCAGTTATTATTACTATCTTTGCGCTATATAACGGTATTAGCTTTGCCGGGCTCGGTACGGTATGGCTCGTGGCTACAATTTGTATTGTGTTCTTTGGCCTTGGCACCGTGGTGTATGCCAAAACACTACAATATGTTGAGGCATCGGCGTTCTCTGTTTTGTTTGCAACCCAAGCTGTGTGGATTATGATTTTGGGCTTGGTGCTATTTAACGAGAGCATTACTTCGCTACAGATAGCAGGCACGCTATTAATTTTTGCGAGTGTGACGCTACTTATAAAAAACATTCGTAAACTTAAACTCGATAAAGGTACGTTATATGGGTTATTAACGGGTTTGCTGTACGGAATTGCAATTACCTGCACCGCCTATGTTGGCAGGCATACCGATACCGTAACGTGGGCGGCAATCAGTTTTTATGGCGGCGCACTAGTATCGCTATTAGTACGGCCAAGCGCAATTACAAAGATACGGCCTATGCTAAAGGGCGAAACGCTGACACGCTTGCTGTTACTTGGGCTTTTTTATGCGATTGGGTCCACGACGATGTTATTTGCTTATAAATATGGCACGTTAACATTGGTATCGCCGCTACGGCAAACGAGCATTGTTATTACGGTGCTGCTTGCTTTGGTACTGCTAAAGCCAGAACGCAACCGGATAGGGCGCAAATTACTAGCAGCAGTTTTGTGTTTTATTGGTGTTGCGTTGATTGTTATCTGATTAGCGCTTGGCTAAAACGGTTAAAAAAGGTATAATTTTGTAGCCTTTATCAAGGGTTGGCCAAGCGGTAAGGCACATGCCAGTTGTCGCTTGTGACAACAAAATAGTTTAGGCGGTCCATGCTCATGGATCAAAACGTCGACAGACATTAATATGTAAATGAGCAGCACTATTGGGGATTGGCCAAGTGGTAAGGCACATGGTTTTGGTCCATGCATTCGGGGGTTCGAATCCCTCATCCCCAGCCACGATAAGACCACCTGTGAGGGTGGTTTTTTCGTGGCTCAGAAAGGGATATCGAACGACAAAGCCCAGTGGGCTTTGGCCGCCTAAGACCCGAAGGGTTGCATTGGCAAAAGTATTTTTCTTTTGCCTTCAAGGTCGAATCCCTCATATTTGAGCTATTTTTATGATCCGCTCAAGCTTGCATTAGGCTTATAGCTAACAGATAATCGGGTTATTGAAATTATTCTGAAAGGATAATGGTATGTCTGACCCTGAATACGTTAATTTTTGTCCCGGCTGCCCATTCGCTAAGGGCGTCTTAGAAGGCGAACCATATAGCGATTTTACTTTTGAATCAGATGCTGAGTTTCGGCAGTTTTTTAAAGCAGCAGACGAAGCTCAGACTAACAAAATTACCGTATATATAAGCGGCAGTACGATTAATAGCGAAATGCCATATTATGCGTTTAAATCAGTAGAAGCACAGGCAAATACGTGCGATGGCCCCGTAGAAGTACGCAAACAACGGCTGGGTGGACTTCTTGGCTCGCGTGTAGTAATGCACTGCGGAATGTTCCCTGCGCAACATCCTGCAAAAATCACAATGACTATTTAGCGCTAGAAGCAAGAAACACATCTTTTTGATTTGCACCTTTTTTAGTAATTAAAAACCCTCATGGTTACTTGACGAACCGGATGTATTGGTGTTAAGTAAGTGTAAATAATTACAACAAAAAATATGAATAATAAGAAACGGAAAACTAACGTGCCAAAATCAACAAAAAAACAATCCGTTAGCGGCGCCCAAAAACTAAAGCAAAAGCTACTAGGCAACAAGGTGCCGATAATTATTATTGCAGTAGTAGTGTTTGGGATAGCCGGTGCTTGGTTACTTAGAACTAGCTCGGCTGCAACGTCTTGGACGTTGTATTGGTCTGATGAATTTAATGGGACAAGCCTTGATGCTAATACCTGGGGTGTCTACAACAATACTTATGGTGATGGCAATAAAGAAGAAGAATGCTCTACTCCTAATAACGTTGCCGTATCTAACGGAACGCTCAAAATCACCTCTAAGCGCGAAGAAATAAATTGTATGGGTGATGCATCTAAGCACCGTTCGTTTACGTCTGGATTTATAGCGACACGTTCTGTTGGTAGCACTGGCTCTGCAGCTACGGCAAATGGCAAGTATTTCCCTGCGTATGCAAAATACGAAATGCGCGCTAAGCTACCACATGGCCAAGGCTTATGGCCTGCTTTCTGGTTGCGACACAAAGACGGAGCATCAATGGCAGAAATTGACATTATGGAGTACTTCCACGCAACAGTTCCTGGTAAAACTACCGGCACGCTTCATTACAACAATGTGCACAATGTTGCTAAAAAATCAGTCGCCTTTGAGACGCCAACTGCCACACCTGGATGGCATACATGGGCTGTAACTACCGAAGACACAAGTGCTGGTATCTTAATTAGCTGGCAATTAGACGGCCTTACCTATTTCCAATATACTGAGACGGATAAATCCCAATTTACCAAATATGCTAATGCGTTTGATATTGCCCTTAACATGGCTGTTGGTGGCACGTATGTTGGCCATCCTGATGATGCGCTTGGCTACAGCCGGTATACTGGCAAGTGTTTGCAGCCATACGGTGGAGCACAACCGTGTAATGCGAGTGGTATTTTGCGAGCTGGCTTCCCTTCTACCTACGAAGTTGACTACGTACGTGTTTACACCAAGACAACAACTCCTGACCCTGTCGTAACACCAACCCCAACGCCTACCGCTGCTGCAAAGCTGGTAACACCAATTAACTTAAAAGCTGTTGCGAGCAATGGCTCGGTGTCGCTAACATGGAACGCCGTGGCGGGTGCAAACAACTATACTGTTCGCTGGGGTCAAAATGGTACATGGACAAACTATTCTAATAACCCTGGTTCTACAAACCCAACCACCAATAGCTATGTTGTTTCTGGGCTAACGAACGGTCAAACCTACGAATTTTCTGTTGCTGCACGCGATTCAACTGGCAAAACGACTGGCAGTGATTATGCAGCACCAATAACGGCAGTACCCGTTGCCGGTGCAATCCTAGTACCGCAAAATGTCAAAGTTGTGTCTGGGAGTGGTAAGTTTACCCTTTCTTGGACAAAGTCTACGGATAATCGCGTTGATGTATACAGCCCACGCTACATTCGTTCTGATAGTCCAAACAAATCTGATGGTTCGGCATGGATATATCCGGGACGCACAACTAACTTGTCCTCTACTGTAAGCGGCCTACAAAACGGTGTGTCATATGATGTTCAGTTACGAGCTATCGATACAAAAGGGACAAGTTCTACTGCTGATGATATCCACAGCGAATATTCGGCTACTGTTGTTGCGAAACCCTACTAGTAATACGCGTTTGTTGGCAAACACCAAGGATTTGTTACTTCGATTTTTGCGATGCGACTTTGATTGGTAGATTTCGCGAGAAGAACAACGATGCAATCAGGAATGCAAAGATAAAGAATACACTAATCCGCAAAGAATCTAATTGAGAATCTTGGTATATTTCGGCCACGGTAGTAGCTGTTGCCTCGCTACCGCCATTATCAATAACATATTGCTTTGCTTGATCTTCTGACACGATACCAACGCCAGTTGATACTTCTTGGGTAATGGTCGTTTTTGCCTGAGAGGATAGCTCGGTACTATTATTTATTGCTGTCGTGAATCCTGAAGTTAATGTAAGGATAAATACCGAGCCAATAAGTGCCGTACCAAATGATAGTCCAAGGTTTTGGAAGACCCCTTGCAAGCCGCCTACTTCTGCGGATTCTTCTTCTGTTACAGCAGACATCGTTACATTACCAAGCTGTGACGCAAGCAATCCAAATCCAGCTCCGATAATAAATAAGCCAAGCCAGAACGTAGCACTTCGCAAATCTGGATTGATAGAAACAAGTACAAACAAAGCACCAATTGCCATTGCGATTTGCCCCGCCCTTACAATCCGACGGGTTGATAATACTGCCGAGCGTTTTGAACCTACGACTGTAAAGATGAGGAGCCCAATTGAAAGTGGCACGAGCTTAAGGCCTGTTTCTAGCGCGTTGTATCCAAGGATAGTTTGTAGATAGACTGGAATAATAAAGAACAAAGCTGCAATCGTAAAGAACTGCGCGGTAAGCATCATTAGCCCACTACGTAGCACGGGCAATTTAAACATTGATACCTTTAGCAGTGGCTGTTTGTTTGCAGCCGCAAGTTTAACCTGACGATCGTAGAAAATCTTGAGCACAATAATACCTGCAAGTATCAAATATGCCACTAATGAGATACCAAGTGGCGTTATGGCGTTTCCATTGATTTCTGGCGCATCAAGTGGCCTTACCCAACCCCATGACCTGCTTTGCAATACGCCAAGTACAAGCAGCGCCATACCCGACGCAGATAATATGACACTTGGAATATCGAGTTTAATTTTCTTATTAATTTTGGCGTCTGTAACTTTACCTGAAAGTAATAGTACAATTGCCATAATAATTGTCTCGGCCACAAACACATATCGCCACGACAAATACGTTGTGACATAACCACCGATTACCGGCCCAAGCGCGGTAGCCAAGCCTATTGCCATCCCCAGTAGTGAAAATGCTACAACGCGGTCTTTGCCTTTATAGTTTGCTGCGGCAAGCGCAGCAATAGCCGGGATAACTAAAACGGCACCTAGGCCCTCGATTACTGACCAACCTAAGAATAGAGCGCCAAGTGTCGGCGCTAGCGCAGTAATTAGCGAACCAATGCCGTAGATGACGCTACCAATTCTAAAGGCTCGTTGCCTGCCCCAAATATCTCCTAACTTTCCACCAGTAAGCATGAAAGCCGCCATTGTTAGGGTGAATATGGTTATGGCAGTCTGCATACCGGTAATAGTAGTGCCTAGGTCACTCGCCACAGTCGAGATTGAAACATTCATTACTGTTCCGTCTAGAACCATCACAAACTGAGCTAAAGCCAGGATGATTATAGGTATCCATTTTTTCATATTCGCTCCCTTTATTCTTAATAACAGTATGCGCTCATCGTACAATATAAAAAAGTACCAAACACCCGTTATGTTCCGAACGCAAATCGAAGTTGATTGACATCCTAGCATCGCATCACTTGCATGAGGGGTTTATAATAATAGATAGAAAAGCATGAAGTTTCTTTAAGCTTGGATGGAGGTTTTACGGGGATACTTTGTACTTCTCGAAGAACAAATCAATCTGCAGAGGAGGAGCAAATGTTAGGGCCAATTGATTATATTGTAGTCAGTTTCGAGGGTAATAATTTTGATGGAAGTGTATTGTCGGAGCTACATAAGGCTGTTGATAGCGGTGTTATCCGTGTCGTGGATTTAATATTCGTCATTAAGGATGCAGATGGTAATTTCGCTGCTGCAGAAATTGAAGATCAGCACGAAGAGCTCAAAGAGGCGGTAAAAGTATTTGAGCTTGATGAAGAACTACAGCTATTATCGGAGGGTGATGTAGAAAAAGTCGCCGCATCGATGAAAAATAACACATCTGCTGGCGTACTCGTGATTGAACAGCTTTGGGCTAAAGGGCTAAAAAAAGCATTGATTGACGCAGGGGCAACCTTGATAGACGAGGGTCGGATTCATCCTGAGGTCGTAGAGGCTGCTGTTGAAGATCTTGCACAAGTAAATGTAAACGCATAGGAGGATAACTATGATTGGACGACCATTATCACCCGTTTCGGTTATGGGCGTGCGCCGCAGACAGCGCCGCCGTGGCGTACTGTAAATTACGCAACCGTCGCATAAAAATAACCGCAAATGAGCGGTTATTTTTTGTAGTTATTATTTTACCTTGCGATGGCTGATGGCGGTATGTTCTTGTTTTTTAGCAAGATTGCGACAAATAACGTTATCCACCAAAAGAATAAACTAAGCAAAAAGAAGCCCCAGAAGCTATACCCCTTGCTACTTGCAATACGTGCTGGCATTAGAGCTAAGAATATCCATAGCAACACCGCAAGCGCTATTACGAAAAATCCTAAAAAAGATACTGAATTCATGACACTCCTTTATTACCGCTACTGTTGTTTACTATACCTTATTGGTCAAAAAGCTATACTTGTTACGAATCGAGCCAGTTAGGGTTTATTTCGAGTAACTGTTCCAGAATAGTTTTGCTTAGACGTGAACCCCGTGATAAATCAATTTCGCCAGTTTTAGGGTCGATTGCACCGGCATCACCAAAACGTAGCGTGCCGTATTCTGGGTCGGTTACGATTGTTTCGCTATAAGACATTTCGCCGCTATCTGTTACCCAAATTCGTGCAGCCCAATTGTCTGGTGTTGTAAAGTGAATAAAATGACCTGCCATCACGGTAACTCCTATAATTAGTATTACTGTAACATTACATTGACATATCTACAACATATAACCATTCATATATTTCTCTGTTACAATATATAGCCAATGAGCAAACTGAATCCCAAAGACTTCACTTTAGAAAATTATAAGCAAGTATATGACCACTTTGTTGAATATGAGCCAAATGGCCTGTTGGTTGGTTTGGCCGCTAATGGGTTACGCAAGGCATATAATCCGAATGTTACGCTTGATGATACAACTAAAGAACTAGTCGCTGCATATGTTGATGCAGAACAGCCATTGATATTTGCCTCTAACCATTTGCGGATTGATGACCAATTTGTGATTGGCGCAGCTATAGAGGCAGTACCGGCTATGCGCGAGGCGCGTAAACGCGGTATTTTTGTGCCGGCAAAGTTTGAATATTTTAACGGCGGTAAATTAACGTTTATCACGAAACCATTTACTGAAACGCTTGGCGGAGTACCAGTGTTTAGACGCAAAGGTATAGTCCCCGAGCAAATGCCACTATTCGATGAAGCAACTGACGCGTTTATTGATATGTCAGCCCAAAAACTTGCGCTTGGTCAAAGCATGATTATCTTTCCGGAAGGAACGCGAAATAAAGAAGATGCAAAGCGCGTACAAAAGATTTATCAAGGCGTTGCTAAAACTGCGCTACTTGCTTGCGAGCTTGGCGTTGAGCCACTGATTATCCCGACAGCGGTTAGTTATGATAGTGCATTATTTGGTATGCGCGGCCCAGCCTTGCGCTTTGGCGACCCAATTGAAGCTGCTCGGGGTGGCAGTGTAACAAGTATTACAAACCGTCTAGCAAAACGGATGCAAAAAACACTCGACGAGCTCGCAGCATAGCGCACTTCTTTGCGCTCATGGTTTACCTATAATTTACAGATATAATGCTTACACAAAATCATGAGTGAGTTAGCGGAACATTTATCAGATAAATCCCGAGAAGTTGGTGTTGCTTACGGTACCGTTATCGTGCGGCCTCACGGACCCTTATATCCTCAGACTGTTGCTTGTAGCGTTTATGAAGAGCAAAAATTCTTGGGAAAAAGTGGTTATGACCCGAATGTGAACTTATCTTTATCTGAGACAGAAACTCCAAGCGTTGGCCTTATCCCTTACTACTCACCTACCAAGCACCACGTTATTTATAGAAAGTTTGAACTTCCGGGCACGCGAGCAAACATCATAGAGAAGATCGGTACACTCGGTGCTGGTGGGCTTGTATTTGCTGGCGTAGAAATGGCTACCGCGGTTGAAACGAGGTTTTCGGCTCTGGCAGGACTGGCTAGCCTGGCCGTAATAAATGCTGCCAGAAAACGCTATAGAACTAAAAAACTGCATACTGAATTCGAAACGTACAAGTCGTCGCTTCAAGCAATAGAACAAAAAGCATCTAGCCCAGAAAATAGCGTTGAGATTGCTATGCAGGCAAAGCCGCTTGTTTTAGCTGGCGAACAAGCTCGTACGTATTTCGATAGAGATATTTCGGTCTCTGGCGTATCTAATGTTGCACTCAAGGCGGGCGATATTCTTAGCTGGGCAAAGTCTCACATTGCAGATAATGATTTTGATGTTGGCGTTTCACTTTGGGATGGCGCTGCGCTTAATATTGCATCCGGTGACACGATTATCATGCTAGGTACAAGCTTACTGGGGTTGTGCGAAAGTTATGACAAATATATACGTAGGGTCTCATCTGGCGGTGTATCACTTACCCGCCGCTACGACGAAAACTATAATCGGCTTGCAAAAGAACTGGGGTTTGAAGCAGATGACAGCCAGCATATTACACAAATAGGTAAAACAACCGCACGGCACCAAAAGGAAGTAAACATTATTCAGTTGCCTGCTGCAGCAATCGTTGAGAAATTACTAAAACAAGACCCAAGCCCCACAACCTTGTGGCGGCAAATTGCACCAGATGCGGTGGTGCTGCGAGATAATTTTATCGAAAGAGCGCAACTACTTGAACGAACTGCCTATATTAATAGACGTACGCAGTTTGCGGGAGTAGACAATGAAGAAGACGCTGAAGAACGAAAAGTAATCGATGCGCGCCTCGATGAGCTACTAGGACAATATGATGCGGTGCTGTTAGGTATTATTGGCGCAGCCGTACTGCGCAGCAGGACGCACCGGTATGAAGCAATGCGCAAATCGTTATTTGCTAGCATGAGCGAGACATCGAAAGCAGAAGATCAGTTTGGAGCAATCCAACTTTTTGATGTGGCAATTAATTCGTTAGTGCAAAATGTTGCGCCTGATAGCGAAGAGGCCATACGCATAAGTGATGAGTTACAAAAGTATTTGAGTAGCGCTATGCCCTACATCGATGGCACCGAAAGTGTGTATCGGCAATTTTATACTGGCCTACAAACCAAATTCCCAGAATTACAACTGCCGTAACCATAGCTAGATTCAGTCTAAATTAATCTGCTACGATAGAACTATGAGAAAACAATGCCAAAGCTGTGGTATGCCACTACACACCAAGAACGGTGATATGCGTGGAACAGAAAAAGACGGAAGCAAAAGTGAAAAGTACTGTGTACTCTGCTATGCGGATGGCGCATTTATCGGGCCAGATTGCACATTAGATCAGATGATAGAAATTGTAGATACAGCATTAAAAGCAGATGGTCGCAGCAGTCTCATGCGCTGGGCGGCACGCAAGCAAATTCCGCATCTAGAGCGTTGGAAGAAATAAAAAAATACCCCTCTGGTGAGGGGCATTTTAAAAGTACGAATGAAGCTATTCGGCTTTTGGTTCTTCGGCATCTTCGCCGGCAATTGCTGCAACTGCTGCTGCTTCTGCTTCGGCTGGAGAAACTTCTGGTTCTTCTGATTGGACATGCGCAGCATCAACAGTTACGACTGGGTGTTCAGGATCCGTAAGGATAGTAATACCCTTTGGCGCAACGATATCGCCCACGATAATCTTATCGCCTACTTCTACAAGTGATTCAACGTTAACCTTGATGCTGTCAACGAGGTCTTGTGGTAATGCTGAAATTTCGAGTACGTCTGCGTTTTGATGCACAAGTAGCGCAGCCTTAAGTGCAGGCGCATCACCAACGAGTTCTACTGGCACCTCGGTATGAACTTTATCGTTCTTATTAATAACACCAAAAACAATATGTCGAATAGTGTGCTTTGTTGGATGTAAATCAACATCCTTAATAATTGTTAACAACTTATTGCCGTCTACGGTTGCAGTGACTGGCGCGTGCTTGCCTGCTTGTAAGAACACTTTTGTTACATCTTCAAAACCAGCTGTAACGTTAATTGAATCCTTACCTGGCTGATGAATGACCGCTGGCACATGACCTTCGCGGCGCATCTTGCCAAGACCCTTGCCCACTACTTCGCGTTTATCTAAAACAATAGTTATTTCTTGGTTACTCACACATATACTCCCTTAGTTCATATAATTATGTACTAAAACACCTAAAAAGTTAAGAGTAACTGCCAATATTAATGCATTATGAAGGCTAATGCTTATGGTATGATTTGTACATATTATGGGCAAAAAATTAAAAGCTGTTGCACTGATTGTAGTAGCACTGCTAGTAATAGGGGGAGGCGCGTACCTTTTGCGTGATGGTACGTTTGCTGTGCTACAACCAAAGGGTACTATCGGGCAGAGCCAAAAAAACTTACTGCTTTTTGGAGCAGCGTTGTCATTGTTTGTCGTTATCCCTGTTTTTGCACTTACTATTTTTATCGTTACGAAGTATCGTGCCGATAACACAAAAGCTACATACAGCCCCGAATGGGAGCATAATCGTAGCTTCGAGCTTGTATGGTGGCTGGTGCCCATTGTACTAATATCGATATTATCTGTTATCACCTGGAAGACAAGCCATTCGCTTGACCCGTTTAAGCCACTTAATTCAGACAAAAAACCATTGACTGTCCAAGTTGTTGCATTGCAGTGGAAGTGGCTATTTATTTACCCTGAGCAAAATGTTGCAAGCGTAAATGAATTAAGAATTCCGATTAATACGCCAATTAACTTTAAAGTCACGTCTGATGCGCCAATGAATTCGTTTTGGATACCGCAACTTGGCGGTCAGATATACGCCATGAGTGGTATGTCTACCCAGCTGCATTTACTGGCTAGTGAAGCTGGTGAATATGCGGGCGTGTCTGCAAATATTAGCGGTAAAGGATTCTCTGGGATGCATTTTGTTGCCAAGGCAACCGCTGAATCTGATTTTAATGCCTGGGTGCGCGATGCTAAGCAATCGCCGGAACGATTGAGTGTGGCGACGTATGATGAGTTATCACAACCAAGCGAAAATAATCCGATTACGGTTTATTCGTCTGTTGACCCAAATCTATATGATACGATTGTTATGAAATATATGATGCCAGAGGGTGGAGAAAAAACACATGACAATGGAGCACACGACTAATGCACGCGTTGCTTGCTAACCTACCATTTATAGGACAATTCTTGCCCGCTGACGGCCCAATTTTGTTGGGCGGAAAACTGGGGATTGTGCTTGGGGCAATAACTATCGCCGCAGCACTGACCTATTTCAAAAAATGGAAATGGCTCTGGCGCGAGTGGCTCACATCACTAGACCCAAAAAAGATTGGCGTTATGTACATTGTGATTGCCGCCGTCATGTTGCTACGTGGTGTCGCCGACGCACTCATGATGCGCGCACAGCAAGCAATTTCGGTTGGCTCGCAGCCAGGTATTTTAGGGTCTGACCATTATCAGCAAATATTCACTGCGCATGGCACGCTCATGATATTTTTTGTTGCCATGGGTCTTATGTTTGGGCTCATAAACCTTGTTTTGCCGCTACAGCTTGGTGCTCGTGATGTTGCGTTTCCGTTTTTGAACTCGGTTAGTTTTTGGCTATACGCCGCTGGGGCAGTACTTATTAATATTTCGTTACTTGTAGGCGGCGAATTTGCCGCAACAGGCTGGCTTGCCTATCCACCGCTTTCAGAGCTTGCCTATAGCCCTGGCCCGGGTGTTGACTACTGGATTTGGAGTATACAAATTGCAGGTATTGGTAGTATGTTGTCTGGCGTAAATTTCTTAACGACCATTTTAAAAATGCGCACTAAGGGTATGACCCTTATGAAGATGCCAATCTTTAGCTGGACAGTACTTGGCAGTATGATTTTAGTTATTTTTGCGTTCCCTATCTTAACCGCTACCCTTGCTCTGCTGAGTTTAGATAGAACATTTGGCATGCATTTCTTTACATCTGTTGCCGGTGGTAACCCAATGATGTATGTGAACCTTATTTGGGCGTGGGGTCACCCAGAGGTCTATATCCTCATTTTGCCGGCCTTTGGAATATTTTCAGAAATCGTTGCGACATATTCACGCAAGCGACTATTTGGCTATACCTCTATGGTTGTGGCAATTATTGCTATCACGTTCTTATCGTACGTTGTGTGGCTACACCACTTCTTTACAATGGGCGCTGGTGGTAACGTAAACGCCTTTTTTGGTGTTATGACAATGGTAATTGCCATACCGACGGGTGTTAAAGTGTTTAACTGGCTGTTTACGATGTACCGTGGGCGGATTCATTTGACCTCGCCAATGGTTTGGTTTTTGGGCTTTATAGCAACCTTTACAATTGGCGGTGTAACTGGCGTATTAATGGCTGTACCGGCAATCGATTTTCAGCTACACAACAGTCTGTTTTTGGTAGCTCATTTTCATAATATGGTTATTGGTGGCGTGGTGTTTGGTTACTTTGCGGGTCTCACCTATTGGTTCCCTAAAATATTTGGCTTCACACTTAACGAGCGCTTGGGTAAATTAGCTGCTTGGTTCTGGATTATCGGCTTTGTTGTGGCTTTTGTGCCTTTGTATATTTTGGGCATTATGGGTGCGACGCGTCGCCTGGATCACTACGAGGCGTCTATGGGCTGGCAAGGGTTGTTTATAGTCGCAGGTATTGGTGTGCTTATTATTGGCGCCGGAATTGCACTACAGCTGCTACAGGTTGTTGTTAGCATTAAAGATAGAAAGAAGAATCTCGATACGACAGGCGACCCATGGAACGGGCGCACGCTTGAATGGTCAACTGCATCGCCAGCTCCGTTTTATAATTTTGCCGTGCTACCTGAAGTAACTGATGTTGATGCGTTTTGGGTTGCCAAAAAGAACAAACAAGTTCAGCCAAAACCACACTATAAAGCTATTTGGCTGCCAAAGAATAGTGCACTCGGCATTTATATTGCGGGCTTTGCCTTTTTGTTTGGCTTTGCGGCGATATGGCACTTGGTATGGCTTGCGGTTATCGGTTTAGTTGGAGTTATTGCGGTCTTAATTATCAGATCGTTTGATGACGAGATTGAATATATGGTACCTGCAGCTGAAATTGAGCGTATAGAAACAGCGCGCCTAAAGGGAGCAAAAGCATGAGTGCCGTTACCCGTACTGGCGTAAATGCCGGATCGAAGCACGAAGAAGACTTTAGCAAAGTGAGTCTTGGTTTTTGGATTTACCTAATGACGGACTGCGTGCTATTTGCATCGTTATTCGCGACATACCTGGTACTGCACCACAATACAAATGGCGGCCATGGCTCAAACGAACTATTTAGCTTGCCATATGTATTAATTGAAACCCTATTACTGCTTACGAGTAGCTTTACTAGTGGCCTTGCCCTGCTAGCGACACATCGAAACAATCGTAATCAGGTGCTGTTATGGCTTAGTATTACTGCCGCTCTTGGCTTTGCCTTTTTAGCCATGGAAGTAACAGAGTTTGCGCAATTGGCGCATGAGGGCCACAGTTGGACGCAGAGCGCGTTTTTATCGAGTTACTTTACGCTTGTTGGTACGCACGGCCTGCACATTACGGCTGGCCTGCTATGGCTTATCGTGCTGGTTGCGATGTTACTTAAAAAAGGTATTACTGCCACAAACGTTAAACGACTTACGTTGTTCAGTTTGTTTTGGCACTTTTTAGATATTGTATGGATATTCATTTTCTCGGTCGTGTACCTAATGGGAGCGCTATAGTATGAAAATTACTAAAAAGCATGTTGATGTATCACCACAAAGCGTACGCGTTACGTCATATGTTGTTGGGTTCTTACTATCGATTGTGCTCACGCTGGGTGCGTATATATTAGTGCAACAACACGTTGCTGGACACCATGCCTTTTTGACTCATACATTTTTAGTTGGCGTTATATTACTGTTGGCTATGTTACAGCTTGTAGTGCAGCTGGTGTTCTTTTTACACTTAGGCCGCGAAAAGAAGCCGCGATGGAACTTGCAAGTTCTTATGTTTGCGGCTCTCGTAGTAACAATATTAGTAGCTGGTTCTATCTGGATTATGGCAAATCTCGATTACAACATGCAGCTTAATAACCCTAAGGCCGAAGACAGCTTTATTATTAAGGACGAGGGCTTTAGCAATTAATCGCGCAATAGTAAAACGGTATTATCGGCTGGCCAAGCCGGGCATTATTTATGGCAATGCGATTGCGGCAATCGCTGGCTTTTTGTTTGCATCAACAAATGGCTTTGATATAGCGCTGTTTGTTGCGACACTATGTGGCATTAGCTTTGTGATGGCTGCCGCATGTGTTGTAAACAACTACACTGATAGATTTATTGATGCAAAAATGGAACGAACAAAAAATCGAGCACTGGTGACAGGCGCGATTAGTGTTCGAAACGCATTGATATATGCAGCAGTTTTGGCGGTTGTTGGCTTTGGAACATTGGCACTTTGGACAAATTGGCTAACGGTACTTATAGGCGTAATTGGTGTCGTCGATTATGTAGCTTTGTATGCGTATTTTAAGCGTACATCAGTGCACGGTACGCTTGTTGGTACTATTTCTGGCGCTACACCACCGGTCGCTGGTTACTGCGCAGTAACGGGCAGATTTGATATTGGTGCGGCCCTATTGTTTGTAGTCATGGTGTTTTGGCAAATGGCACATTTTTATGCCATCGCGATGTTTCGGGCAAAAGACTATAAAGCAGCTGGTATTCCGGTCTTGCCGGTCGTAAAAGGAATGCGCACTACAAAGATCCAGATACTTGTATATATTGTAGCGTTTATTGTTGCAACACTACTGATACCCTTGTTTGGGCTTGCCGGCTACGTATATAGCGTTGCTATGATCAGTATTGGGGTTATTTGGTTGCGCGTAGCGATTATTGATTTTGGAACAAAAGATACTACTACATGGGCTAAAAAAGTGTTCCGCTACTCGCTTATCGCACTGCTTGGATTTAGCGTGATGGTTTCGTTGGCGAATATTTTACCGTAATTACTTTGAGCCGTAATAGATTGTGGCAATGCCACCGCTCAAGCGTTTTGAGCCAACTTTTTTGTATCCGACTTTTGTAAGTAAATCTGTAAATGCTTTGCCTTCGGGGAATGCCGCAACTGATTCCGGCAAGTAGCTATAGGCGCTGGCGTCTTTCGAGACTGCTTTGCCAACTGTTGGAATAACAAAGCGTGAATATAAGCCAAATGCCTGTTTTACGGGGAACGTCTGTGGCTTAGAAAATTCTAAAATAATTACAGTACCACCTTTTTTTGTTACGCGGAGCATTTCACTGAGCCCTTTAGCGGTGTCTTCGAAGTTACGTACGCCAAAGCCAACGGTAACGGCGTCAAATGTTTCTGATTTGAATCGTAGTTTTTCAGAATCACCAACTTCTAGCGAGATTACATTCGTAAGTCCTTTTTTTGCGATTTTTTGTTTACCCAGCTCAATCATTTTAGGGGAGATATCAAGGCCAATAATTGAATTTGGCTTAAGGCTCATTGCCTCGACCGCAAAATCCCCTGTCCCGGTTGCAATATCTAGTATCGTTTTTGGCTGATGCGGACGAAGTATTTTTATAGCAGCTTTACGCCATAAGAAGTCGATACCTGCAGACATGAAGTGATTTAAAAAATCATACGTACCAGATATATTGTCGAACATCTGGGTTACTTCTTGCTTTTTAGTTGTCGAACTATCTTTGTAGGGTTTTATAGTATTCTTGCTCACCGTTCTACTGTATCACGCTAGGGGTATATCTGTAATATGGGTAGCTCTTGCTGCTGTTTTGCACTATACTTTCAACAATAACTAAGGAGCTAAGTGTGAAGTTTTTCTTTTCATTCGTATTACTAGTGTTGCCACTATTTCTGCTTGTGTGTATTCAGATTATTCGGCAGAACACCGAGTTTCGTAAGTCATTTTTTGGCAAATTTTTAGAAGGCTTGTTCTTTTTGTTCGCACTTGCCGCGCTTGGCACAGCTGTGTATCTGGTAACAACCATCTAACGAAGCTTGCTAGTATATATAAATTATGGTATAAATGTAATACGGAGAACATATGCGTTTCTTGAGGTATGTCCTATTACTATTCGCAGTACTGCTTATCCTGGCAATTTTAGTCAGTGTGCTTTTTGGCGGTGACAAAAAATCACCCGCTAAACCGAGCGAGCAGCTAACCCAAGCTAGCTTTGCCAGTGCAGCCAGTACTGATTCTTCTGTCGTCTTTTTGACCGATGGCGTTATAAACAGTAATGAAAATCACCGTCAGATTCAGATAACTGTCAGCAAAAGCTTGCGCGTGATAAATATTATTCAGGGCTATCAAGGCAACATAATACAAACGCAAAGTTATGCAAATAACGAGCAAGCCTACAACAGCTTTTTGAACTCGATTTATGTAAATGGTTTTACCGCCGTAAATACCAATGCGCCGGTAACAAATATCGCTGGGCAATGCGCTCTTGGGTATCGATACACGTATACCTCGAATAATATCCCGAATACGCCGACAAACGTATGGGCCACGACGTGTAATAAGAACGGAACTTCTAAGGGCAATGTACCTACGTTAAACCAGCTGTTCCAATTTCAAATTCCGAACTATCAGCAAATCGTTTCTACGGTTAATCTCAATAATTAGCGACTAGTGTTGCTATACTGGTTGCAATGAATCACGAACAACTTACAGCTTTATTTGCGGTACTCGCCGTAGCGCTTGATTTTGGTATTCGTCTTGCGGCAATAGCTTATATCCCGAACAATCGTAAGCCATCAGCTGCTACCGCTTGGCTACTTGCGATATTTTTTATCCCCATTTTGGGCGGTATCGCCTTTTTGTTACTCGGCAGCAATAAATTATCAAAGAAACGCCGCGCTAAACAGAAGCATATCAACCAGTTGATTCTAGAAAAGACTCAGGGCGCCGCATCTATTAACGAAGAAAACAAACCAGCGGCGTGGTTTGAGTCACTGGCTGCGCTTAATTCTAAGCTAGGTGCATTGCCGCTTGTGGGTGGCAATAACGCAACCCTGTACGATGGCTACGAAGAATCATTGCGTGCCATGGCCAGGTTAATTGATTCTGCGACCGAATACGTGCATGCAGAGTTTTATATTATGTCGCTAGACAATACCTCTAATGTCTTTTTTGACGCACTTGCGCGTGCAAAAAAACGTGGCGTTGTTGTTAAGGTGCTCTTAGACCATGTTGGATCACTGCAATATCCTGGCTACAAGGCAACGCTAGCATTTTTAGACGAACACGAGATAAATTGGCACTTACTGTTGCCGGTGCAACCGCTTAAGGGAAAGTTCCAGCGTCCTGACCTACGTAACCATCGCAAGATTCTTGTTGTCGATGGCACGCATGGTTTTACTGGCTCGCAAAATATTATCGATAGAAGCTACAACAAGAAAAAGAATATTAAGGCAGGCCTGAAGTGGCATGAATTGATGGTACGGCTTGAAGGTCCGGTTGTAACAGAGCTAAACGCACTATTTATTAATGATTGGTATGCCGAAACGGATGAACTTTTAGTGAAGGACATTCCGATGCTGGATATTATGGTTGATAAGGGTGATTTGGATTGCCAGATAGTGCCAAGTGGCCCCGGGTTTGATAGCGAGAATAACCTTAAAATGTTTAATTCGCTAATGTACAATGCCCAAAAGAAGATTATTATCACCAGCCCGTATTTTGTACCTGACGAATCAATGTTTAACGCGGTCACAACTGCGGCAGAGCGCGGGCTTGAGGTTGTATTGTTTGTTTCTGAGATTGGCGACCAGTGGCTTGTATATCATGCGCAGCGTTCTTACTACGAAGCGCTCATGAAGGCTGGTGTAAAAATTTATATGTATAAGTCGCCATACGTACTGCATGCAAAGCATGTAACCATCGATGATACGATATCGGTCATTGGGTCGAGTAATATGGATATGCGATCGTTTAGTCTCAATATGGAAGTATCGTTATTGGTATATAGCAAAGCGTTCGTGAAAGAAATGCGCAAAGTAGAGGCAAAGTATTTTGCAAATAGTCGCGAGCTTAAGTTGCATGCGTGGCTACAGCGTCCGAAGGCTCAGAAATTCTCGGATAATATAGCTCGCTTAACATCTGCATTGCAGTAATTGGGTTGTTTCTCAGGCTATATTCAGAAGCTGGGCGTGTAATGTGAGCATGATTCGCAAACAAAGAGCCATAATTCTCGTAACTATCGCATTGGCTCTTGGCATAATGTTGTTTGGCTGGTGGAGTGGCACGGGCCATCATTTAACGAGCCAATCCACAAAACTTATTGCTATTGGTAGGCTTGCAGGCATTGTTGCAACAGCAGCGGTCTTACTTGAATTACTTGTAATGAGTAGAGCGCCATTCATCGAGCGCAACTTTGATCTAGAAGAAATTAACGAGTTCCATAGATATAACGGGTACACCATGACCTATGCCCTGCTTGTGCACATTGTGGCATTAGTTGCAGGGTATGGCATTGTTAACCATCTTGGTTGGTGGGGTCAATTCTGGGGCTTTAGTAGCGAATTCGAGGATGTACTAAAAGCAATCATCGGGTCTGCTGTTTTCTTTGCTGTGGCAATTACCTCGCTCCATTTGATGCGCAAGCGTTTGCCGTACGAGATTTGGTATTTTATGCACATATTAGTGTACGGCGGCGTGCTACTGGCGTTTGGACATCAAGTGCACAGTGGTAGTGATTTAGTAACGCAAAAATGGATGCAAGTATTCTGGTACGGTATATATGCCGTCGTATTTGGTTTACTTGCCTACTATCGCTTTGGCCGCCACCTGCTATTGTATTTTCGCCATGGTTTTAAAGTGTCACATGTTGTCGAGGAAGCTCCGGGCATATATTCGGTATATATTACTGGACGTGCGATACGAAACTATCGATATACTGCTGGGCAATACGCACATTGGCGATTTTTGGATAAAGATTTATTACTAGAGAGTCATCCTTTTTCGTTCTCATCAGAGCCCGGCACTGACATGGTTCGTTTTACCTTTAAAGCGAGTGGTGATTACACGGAGCAATTACAGCATGTTAAACCCGGCACTCCCGTCTTGATTGATGGCCCGCGTGGGTCGTTTACTGCAAATAGGGCCGCCACGCATAATGTTTTGCTGGTTGCTGGTGGCATAGGAGTTGCGCCCTTCATACCAACCGCAAAGGCACTATTGCGCGAAGGTAAGAACGTACAAATTTTATATAGTGTGAATACTCGTGATGACATTGTATTTAAGCGTGATTTTGCACTGCTAAAAGACGTCGCCCAAGAACGGTTTGGCGTGACGGCCCATGTGTCTTCTGAGCGCGGTCGCGTAAGTGAAGCGACGCTTTCACGCTACTTTGAGGGCAACGAAGATGAAGTTACTGTGTACCTGTGCGGGCCCGACCCAATGACATCGGCACTTAAAAAGATGTTGCCTGGTTTAGGTGTGCCAAATAAGCATATTGTTGCCGAACGATTTATGTTTTAATGCGTAATTAAGTGGTCGTACTAACAACGCCGTTTTTATCGATAATTATTGCTTGGTATTTTTTGTGAGCAGCAATAAACTCGGTTGCTTTGTCGCCCATCGCAAAGGCGGCAGTAGCAAAAACATCAGCAGTCGTAATCTCAGGGCCAAAAATAGTAACACTTGCAAACGTATCAGTTGGAATCTTGGTGTGGGGATCATATATGTGACTTCCCTTTTCGTATGAACCTGAAGTTGCAACGGCAAGGTTATCTACAGTAAGTTCTGCAACTGGCTTACTTGTGTCAAAAGGATTCGCGATGGCTATTTTCCAGTTATGCCCTGCATCGCTGTGGGCAACAATATCGCCACCAGCATTAATAAGGTACGTACCAATTTTTTGTTCTGCCAAATAATCAACCATTCGCTGAATAGCCCATGCTTTTACAAACCCAGTAGGGTTAAACGAGCCGGCAAATCGTGCCGAAAAATATCTGTCGGTGATACCTTCGTAGCGTTCGCATTCTGCCATGATGAACTTCATGTCATCACTGACATCGCGTTCCTTAATTTGGCCACGCCAAAGCTTCTGTAACTCGCTTGTAAGTTTATATGGGCTAAATCGCTCATCGGTATCTTCGCAAATCGCAAACAGGGCATCAAAAAGCTTAGTGCTTTTCGAGCCAGGAATATCTATGCTGATGGGCATACCCATGTGTTCTTGGACTTTTCTCATTGGCTAGACCTTGGCCGCATCTATGGCTGATTGTAATGACTGCGCATAGCCTTCGCTCGTGTAGGTTGCACCCGAAACGCCATCTATATTTGCACTTTGTGCACTTAATGTCTGGGCCTTGAGTATTGGAGATGCTTGCTGTGATATGCGCGCTGAATGGTTATCGTCATTGGGTAATGCTAAGAATGTAACATTAGTAATCTTACCACCAGATACGACAATAGCTACCTGTACATCACCATATGGCGTTGTAGCACTTGAACCGTTATAACTGCCGTCTTTATAGCTACTATTTGCGGTACTGGAGCTGGTTGCGCTTGTTGTAACGGAATTAGCAGTAGACGTAGCTGTAGTTGCGGTCGATTGCGCGGAAGTCGCGTCTGTCGCAGGAGCAGCCGTAGTAACACTCGTTGTCGTTGCTTTCGTGATAGTTTTTTCGGGCACAAAATAAATAGCTAGCATACCAAGAATGGCGACAGCAGCAAAAATGGCAAAATATTTTTTCATACTGGTAGTATTGCGAAACAGTCTGAGATATGACTGAGTTTATATGGGTGTGCTAATAAACGAGCGCATACTGATGCTACCAAGCTCGAACACATCATTAAAATACGTAAACTGCTCGTCACTATTCGTAAGCGCGAGCGCGGCAATTAAGGGTCGGTAATGATCGTCAGTTGGGACGGCGTATTGTGTGATTATTCCCATTTTTTGTGGCTTTGTAAGAAGCTGCATATCCTTTGCCTCGAGTGCTTTGGTAATTGCATCGTCGAATTCAAGTGCCCAATCGAATGTGCTGTCATCCTGCCAGTTAACCATGCGTAAGTTGTGCACGATATTACCACTGCCAATAAACACTACGCCTTTTTCGCGGAGTGGTTTTAGGCTGGCAAAAAAATCATAAAGCTCGGGGAGACTTTGATTGACATTAAGACTAATTTGTATAACAGGGATATCTGCTTTGGGCGCGAGATGTACTAAAACTGACCATGTGCCATGGTCGAGACCGCGGTTGGCATCTAGAAACGTTTCATAACGCAAGTAATCTACAATTTCTTTTGCTATCTTTGGGTCACCATTTGCCGGGTATCTTACCTCATACAATTCAGGTGGGAAACCATACATGTCATATATTGTTTCTGGTTTTTTGGCAGCTGTGACGTGCGTTCCACTGGTAAGCCAGTGTGCGCTGATAACAACAATTGCTTGTGGCTTTGGCAATGCCTTACCGACACTTCCCCACGTTTCTGTGATGGTATCGTTTTGAATAGCATGCATTGGGTTTCCATGACCAACAAACAACACGGGCATGCGTGGCGATGCCTGTAGCTTCTCTGCTAGTTTATTGAGCGAATCCATACAGTAACTATACTATGTATAGTGACAAAGTACAATGTATCAGCATTTTGCCAGCTAAGCCTCGCATACTTCTATGGCTATTAATGTAAGGAGAAACGAATGGCACTGAACAAACTATTATTAATTGGAGGCTCAACCGCTGTCGTAGCGCTTGCCTCTGTCGTTGGTGTTGGAGCTGTATCGGCAGAAAGTGGAACATCGATGGGTACCGATAGTATCGCAAGTAAGATTGCACAAAAGTTTAATTTAAATAAAGATGACGTGCAGAAAGTTTTCGACGAAGAACATGCTGCGCGTGATGCGCAACGTCAGGCTGACATGAAGACAAAGCTTGATCAGGCAGTTAAAGATGGCAAGATTACTGCCGACCAAGAAACTAAGTTACTCGCAAAGCTGGCTGAGTTGGATAAGGCACGCGAAGCAAACCGTACTGCTATGCAGTCAAAGACGGATACCGAGCGAAAAGCAGCAATGGACAAGGATAAAGCTGATTTTGACGCTTGGCTAAAAGCCAATAACATCCCTACCGATCTAGTACCGCAACCCGGTAAAGGTCATGGCGGGCGCGGCATGCATGACGGCGCAGTAAAGAGCACGACCGCTCCAATGTCGGCTACTAACTAGCGTTTAATCGTTATTAGTAAAGAGCACCCATACGGGTGCTCTTTTTAGTTTGTAACTATCTGGGTATTTGGTAGAGCTGTCTGTAGTTGCGCTACTTGGGCAGTAGTTAGCTTGTTGCCCGTCAATTTTAATACTTTTACGTTTTTGTACTTAGAAAGATCAGTAATTGAATCGATGGCATTGTATGAAAGGTCGAGCACATCGATAACTGGAATATTAGCCATTTCGTTCGGAAGTCCCGTCAACTTGTTGTACGAAAAATTAATATTCTTTAGGTTGGGTTGTTGACCAATTTCTGCCGGAACACCAGTAAGAGAGTTGTAGCTCGCATCCAGCTTCTTGAGTGACATTTTTCTGATTTCGCCTGGCAAAGAGCCAGTAAGCTTGTTGTAACTTACATTCATGTCCTCTAATTTTGTAAGTTGGCCAATTTGAGACGGCAGTGATGGAATTTGATTGCGCGAAACGTCGAGTAGAATGATATTAGTGTTGTTAAGGGCGGCGCTCGGGAAAGATGTGAGCCCTTGGTTAGTTGCTACATATGAGTTCTTTGTGTTTGTTGGTGTTACAGTCGACGCAGTCCCCTGACTATCGGTTGTAGATGTGGTAACTGACGAACCAGCTTGTTCTGCATTTCGCTTTGAGCCTAATAAAAAGGCTGCTACACCGACAATAACGAGTAATAAAATTACAAATGCGATAACTATAATTGGTTTTCCACGTTTCATAACCCTACTATAGCACTATACAAATTGGTGTGCCTAAAATAATACTTATCCCTGTTAATTAATTACTCCTTAAGCTAAAAAAAGCTCTAGCATTTTGTAAATATCGGGTCTACAATCACGAATAAGACTAATTAAAAAAGTGGGAATAACATATGGAGCACATAAATGCGTCACGAGTACTCATGGGAGACTCGCTGGCTTTTCATATTATTTTTGTAATGTTTAGCCTCACCCTACCGGTTCTGGTCGTTTGGTTTGAATGGTGGGGGCTGCATCGTAAGGATAAAAAATCAGTTGATACTGCCTATTTTTGGTCAAAGATTATGGCATTACTTGTCATTACCGGTGTAATCTCGGGCACGGTTATTGCGTTACAGATGTCACTTGTATGGCCTGGAATTTTGAAGTTTGGTGGCGAAGTTATTGGCCTACCATTTATGTTCGAAACCTATGCCTTTTTGATTGAGGCGGTATTTTTAGGCTTGTATATGGCAACCTGGCATAATAAAAAACTCCCGAGGGCACTGCACGTGTTCTTTGGATTTATGGTTATCGTGGGCGCAACCCTGAGCGCCTATGCGATTACTGCTATAAACGGATGGATGAATTTACCAACTGGCTTTACTATCGTACAGGGTAAATTTGAGGATATTGATGTGTGGCAAGCGTTGTTTTCAAGAACAGCGATTATAGAGTTTATCCACTCGATGCCAGCGTATTATTTGGCGGCATCAATGATTATTGCTTCGCTATATCTTTTCAAGCTACTCCGAGCAAAATCAAAGGAGCGCTTAAGTGCGAAACATTCCTTTGACTGGGTGATTATTCAACGACTACTACTGTTTGCGGCTGGCGCAATGGTGGCACTTGTAATTACTGCAGATATTACAGGTAAGTATCTTGCTAAATACGAGCCTGTTAAAATGGCCGCAATTGAGATGACGAGCAATACCGGCAGTAATTTACCATTTATTTTTGGTGGTGTTCCTGGCGAGGACGGTAAGATTGCCGGGCCATACTTTATTATTCCAAACGCACTGAGCATTTTGGTTGGTAGCTCTAGTAGCACTGTTGTTAAAGGCATTAACGATTACCCTGTTGATCAACGACCACCGTCGTATATTCGTGCGTTATTTAATATTAAGCTGACGCTTATTGGCGTGTTAGTTGCTGGTTTCTTTGTCTACTTTGCACTGCGCATTTGGAAACCTAAGATGCTGGCAAACTCAGTCATTCTTTTAGGGCTGGGCCTCGCTGGCTTTTTGGGTGTGATTATTGTTGAACTTGGCTGGATGCTCACTGAGATTGGGCGACAGCCGTGGGCGGTCACCGGGTATGTGACTACCGAACAGGCCGTCACAAAAACCAACAATATTACAAGTTTTGGCTATATCTTCCCTGCGGCATTTGTACTTCTACTTATAGTAACGATATTGGCAATTAAAAAGATAGTTAACGATAATGCTAAAAGCGGAAAGGTACAAAAATAATGGCTGCTGCAGTTATCTTGTTTCTTATTCCTACGCTTATATTCGTAATCGCGTTCTTGTATGAAACATATTTAAGTTTTAGGCGACTTAAGAACCCCAAGGCTGGCAAAAGTGGTTATTTATCTGCCACCTGGGAAGTTACGCACACACTGCTTGTGTTCGCGGTTGTCATGCTTGTCATGATGTTCACGCAGGCTATAGACGGCTTATCTTCGGCAATATTTGTCGCGACGTTTTTGGCCGCAGTCGCCCTAGGTGTACGTGCAGTTTTGTACACATACATTTTTTATGTGCGTAAAACGCAAAAAACGTCTTGGATTGATTGGAGCTTTGCCGTCACCCATTTGTTAGCAGCATTGCTGTTGGTTGTCGTAGTTGTGCAGGCACTGTGGTTCTTGTATACAAACAATCCACCGGCTAACACCCAGTTCTTGCCATACTTTATTCCTGGATTAATCGTTGTTTTAGCCGTGTGTGCTGTACCGATGTTGGTTTTGTATAAAACCAAAGACTAGCGAGGAATAAATCCAAACAAAAATCGCGCCTTAATTGCAGCCCAAATAACCGCAAGTACGCTTGCGGTTATTATAAAGTTGACGATGAGTGATGTCCCCTTTGGTATCCAAAGGTGTACAAAAAAGATAATGATGCCATGCAATATGTAGGCATACAACGAATTTTGACCAAGCGGAATAAGGAGTTTGCCAACAGTGCGCGCAAATAGTGACTCGTGCGATCGTACGAATCGGTATAAAGCGCTAAACCACAAGATAAACATGGCAACACGCAGTATTGGCATTTCAGCCCGCAAAAAATACGGCGCTAATTGATTGTGCAAATCTTGGTACGGCCCAAATACCACGAGGATGCTATACGCTACCATCAATAAAGCAACCGGATAATGGAGCGCAACAATAATCTTTGGAAGTTGCCCAAACCAACGCGTCAATTGATGCCAATACCAACCCGCTAGCACGCCGCCAAAAAAGAGTAGCTGCCACGTCAGGAATTGAGTCGTATGTCGGCCAACCAGCCATGCTACGATGCTCATAACGGCAATAATCCATGCTTTGTTTGCTCGAAGCAATGGGATCGCGGCTATAGAAAGTACTAAATATACCGCGTAATAGCGCAAAAAATCGGCCCATGAATACACATATTGCAGGGTTGCCGAATGTAATAGAAGCTGCACGATGCCTCCCTGCCAGACATCTGCTTTAAGGTTTGGATTTGGCCCGATAAGATGCGCGAGCCACGTAAACACTAACGTCATACCTATTGTCCAAGCAAACAAGATGAGAGCTCGTTTTAGTAACTTATGGGCTACTTCTGCAAATGGCTCGTTACTTTCCTTGCGCCCGCGAATAATCCCAATCATTACTCCAGATAAAAAGAAAAATCCTTCGGCGGCAGACATCCACAAAAGACCTCGACCAGTAAAAAAGTCGAAGCCGCTTGGGAAGCGTTCTAGGTGATCAACAATGATCATGAAAATAAAGAACCCCCGCAAAATGTCGATGGTCACAATCCGCCTAATTGACATATCGTATACATTATACGCATATATCCGTAAACTTGATTGCCTTACATCGGTATTTTTGGTACGATTAAGGCAAATATGGGTAGCAAGAATACAACGGGCCTTAGAGAGAGTGTGTCAAAAAAACACGGCAGCTCTTTGTTGTATAGTTGGGGTCGATTGTAATGCTTCCCCACCTGTTTGCAGCCGAAGAAAGCGTGCCGTTGTCGCCAGAGGCGATTGTTAGCATTGGCAATTTTGAGATAACAAACTCAATGATTATGGCACTAGTCATTATCACGATTATCTCGTTAGTATTTATTACTGCTGCACGCAAAGCTAAGGTGCGCGGTACTTCTCGGTTTAGTTTCTTTATCGAAAACGTCGTGAGTTTTATATTGACTACTCTTAAAAGTAACTTTGGTGGTGATGAAGCAAAAGCTCGCAAGTTCTTACCACTATTTTTGGCGTTCTTCATCTTTATTTTGCTCAATAATCTGTTTGGGCTCTTGCCTGGTATGGGCGGTAGTGTGTATGTCGAGTCTGAAGGCGTTAAATCTGCCTTGCTACGACCGTTTACGACCGACTTAAATGGTACGTTAGCGCTTGCTATCATTGCCATTGGTACCGTACAAGTATATGCAGTCAAAACTCGGGGTTTCTTCCCGCATATCAAACATTACTTTAGTGTGATGAAACCTTGGTGGAATCCAATGAACTTCTTTTTGGGGCCAATCGAAATTCTAGGTGAACTGATTCGCTTACTAACCCTCGCCCTAAGGTTGTTTGGTGTTATTTATGCCGGTGAAGTCCTGCTGCACGTTATCACACAACTCAGTGGTAATTTTGCTTGGGCTGGTACGGTACCGGTTATTTTAATGGAAATATTCTTTAGCGCTATTCAGGCGTATTTGTTTATCATGCTGAGCTCGGTTTACCTAGCTATGGCAACGACCCCGGTCGAACACGACGACCATGAACCATCGCATTCACCCAAACGTAAGCCATTACAACAAGGCGAAGTAGTAACAAGTAATTAAGTCATATAGGAGAAATATATGGAAATATCACCAGAACTCATCAAAGGTTTAACAATCGCTATCGGTGCTATTGGGCCTGCTATCGGCCTTGGCCTCGTAGGTGCAGCAGCTGTAAATTCAGTTGGCCGTAACCCAGAAGCGCAAAGCAAAGTTTTAACGATGGCACTTATTATGGCTGGTCTTGTTGACGCAGTTATGGTGTTCGTACTTCTTATTGTTTTCACAACCAAATAGTTTTTAGGAAGATTTTTTAGATGAATATAGCCTTAGTAGCAGCAACCGGAGAGCAAGCGTCAGGAATCGGCGCTCTTGGTATTAATATCAAGAGTATTATTTTCCAGATTATTGCCTTTGCGATTGTTCTGTGGATTTTAAACAAGTTTGCTATTAAGAAATTTTTAGCTGTTATGGATGAGCGGCGCGCTGAACTTGAAAAAGGGTTAAGTCGTGCAGATGAGGCGAAGTTAGAGCTCGAAAAGGCTGCTAAGAAGGCTGACGAAACTCTTGCTGAAGCTCGAAATGAAGCCGATGGTATTCTTTCTGCCGCACATGGCGAAGCAGCCCAATTACTCAAATCCGTCGAAGACAAAGCTGCTACTAAAGCAGAACGTATTGTGGCAGAAGCGCGCGAGCAACTTCACCGAGACGTCGAAAAGGCACGAACCGAGCTGAAGACCGAAACAACGCGCTTAGTTGCTAAAGCAGCCGGTGAAGTGTTGGGCGAAAAACTTGATGAGCGTAAAGATTCAGCGTTAATTGAACGAAGCTTAAAGGATAGTAAGTAATGACTTCTCGCACTGCAATCGCCCGCTACATTGCCTCGAGCCTACAAAATGGTGGCGATAGAGCAATGGTTACTAAAGAAGCTGCAGCTTGGCTTAAAGAACACGGCAAATCGCGACAAGCTACGTATTTGGCGCAAGATGTTGCGGTAGCGTTGGCCGATAGTGGCTATGTTTTTGCGCAGCTAACGACGGCGCGACCTGTTTCTGCCGAAACAAAGAAAGAACTAGAATCGTATATTTCGGCCTCTACTGGTGCAACTAAGATTGAGTGTGAGTTTTTGATTGATGACAAACTAATTGGAGGTGTGCTGGTGCATACACCCTACGGAACGTTGGATGCGAGTGTACGAGCGCGCCTCGCGAAAATTGTTGAAGGAGCAAGCCGATGAGTGATTTAAATGTTAAGGCTTTGAGCCAAGAGCTCGAAGCAGCGATAAGTGGCCTTGGCCAAGGTGCAAAGCTAGAACAATCTGGTGTCGTCACCCGTGTTAGCGATGGCATTGTTTGGGTATATGGCTTACGAGATTGTGGTTTTAGTGATGTACTTGAAATTGAAACAACAGATGGCGCCCCTGCTCGCGCATTTGCCCTAAACTTATATGAAGATGAAATTGGTGCAGTGCTGCTTGATAGCGAAATCGGTGTTAGCGCGGGTGCGCGCGTTACGCTTACTGGCACGACACTTGAGGTTCCTGTTGGCCCTGAGCTTGTTGGCCGTGTCGTTGACCCCCTCGGCCGCCCTATTGATGGCCTTGGCCCTATCAAGACTAAGAAAACTGGCCTTATTGAGCGTCCTGCCCCAGGAGTTATGGCTCGTAAGGGCGTGCACGAACCGCTTGCAACCGGTATTATCGCCATTGATACGATGGTGCCAATTGGCCGTGGTCAACGTGAACTTATTATTGGTGACCGCCAAACTGGTAAAACAGCCATTGCTATTGATACGATGATTAACCAAGCTCGCCAAAAAACTGGCGTTGTTAACATTTATGTTGCTATCGGACAAAAAAGCGCCAAGGTTGCTGCATTAGTTGAGCGACTTAAGACCGAAGGTGTTATGGATCAAACAATTGTTGTAGCGACCAGCCCCGCTGACCCCGCTAGCCTTTTGTATCTTGCGCCATATGCTGGTACGGCAATGGGCGAGTATTTCCGGGACAACAAAGGCCATGCGCTGATTATTTATGATGATCTTTCTAAGCATGCTGTTGCGTATCGCCAGATGTCATTACTACTGCGTCGCCCACCAGGTCGCGAAGCGTATCCGGGTGATGTGTTCTACTTGCACTCCCGTTTATTGGAGCGTGCGGCTAAATTATCTGATGAACTTGGTGCGGGAAGTCTAACTGCCCTGCCTATCATCGAGACACAAGCTGGTGACGTGAGTGCGTATATTCCAACGAACGTTATTAGTATTACCGATGGCCAGATTTATCTTGAAACGAACCTATTTTATCAAGGTATTCGCCCGGCTATTTCGGTTGGTCTTAGCGTGAGTCGTGTTGGTGGAGCTGCGCAGACCAAAGCAACCAAGAGTGTGGCCGGTACGTTGCGCCTTGAACTTGCCCAGTTCCGTGAGCTTGCAAGCTTTGCACAATTTGCGAGCGACCTTGACGAAGATACGAAGCAACGTATTGCCCGTGGCCGCTTGCTAACTGAAGTACTCAAGCAAAAGCAGTACCAGCCACTGAGTGTTGCCGAACAAGTGATTGCGCTGATTGCTGCAACAAAGGGTGCATTTGACCACTTAACAAACCATGATGTAGAAAGCGCAGTACACCGCGTTATTGCTGCTGTTAAGAAATCGCACGCCAAGTTGTATGCCAGCCTAGATGAAGGTGTTAAGCCCGAAGATGCTGACATCGATACAATTGTTAAAGAAGCTGCTGCTGTCGCAAAGACATTCGGCACTGAAAAGGCTCGCAAATAATCTATGGCTGCACTGCAAGGCATCAAGCATCGAATTAAATCTGTTAGTAATACAAAACAGATTACGAAAGCTATGCAGCTTGTTGCTGCAAGTAAGCTTCGCCGTGCTCAAGATGCTGCGCTTGGTCCAAAAGCCTATATTGCAGCCGCGCAAGAAATCCTTGCATCACTTGCCGGTACGCCCGAGGCACAATACCATCCCCTGTTTGAAGTACGTAAGGTAAAAAATGCCCTTACTATTACCATTACGAGCGATAAAGGGTTAGCTGGTGCTTATAACAGTAATGTTAACCGAGCACTATCAAAGCATGCTTTAGAGTTTGGTGTTCCACAGCAGATTATCGCAATTGGTAAGTATGCCGCACAGCATGTGGCGCGTATGCAAAACCTTGACGAGCTCGCAGCGTACGATATGGATGCTGCAAATGCTGATGTTGCGATTGCCCAGCCGGCACTACGCGAAGCGCTTGAACTTTTTGTGACTGGTAAGGTCGACGTTGTTCACTTGGTATATACCAAATTTATGAGCACCGTACACCAAGAGGTCCAAGTTGAGCAGCTTCTGCCAGTTGTTGCCACTGCTACTGGCCGGGCAAGCCGCACGTACGAGCCTGAGCCTGAAATCTTACTTGATTTAGCAATAAAACGCCTTTTAGAAGCGCAGGTTTTGCAGGCAATCTTAGAATCACAGGCAAGCGAGCAAGCTTCACGTATGCTGGCGATGAAGAACGCAACCGATAACGCAACAGAGCTAATTGAGGATTTGACCTTAGCATTTAACAACGCTCGCCAAGCAGCGATTACGCAAGAACTTGCCGAAATTACCGCTGGCGCTGAGGCAATTAACGGATAACTACATGACTGAAGCTTTCGCAACAATACATGCACTCAAGGATGATTATCTGCTGACTGTTGCCGATGTGACGGCTCATCCATCACAGAAAGATAAGAGGGATGCAGCCCTGCTTGCACTGGGCTACGACGAAACTACAACGTCAATTCCAAGCTCAGCCATCGTGAGTATTATCGAAGCAGATGACGGGTTTTTATTTCCTACTGTCTGTGATCGTGTTGAGGCATTAATTACTAATGCACTTGAGTTACAGACACGGATAGCGGCATTAGAGGCAGTTTTAGTCGGACGTACCATACCCACAGAAGTGCTCATGAGCGAAGAAGAACAGATAACTGAGCCTTGGTCTTATGTTGAGGATGTAACCTTTGAAGAACATCATCCTGACAGACTAAAACAACTAATGGATTTTTACGATGATAGATGGCGTGAGATTATTGTTCTAACAAATGCCGAAAAGCGTCTGAAAATTGATGTCCTCAGAGAGGAAAAACGATTAGCGGCACTTACGAAAGAGCTCGAGAAAATACAAAATATGGCATCAGTAGGAATCGCAGAAGTAATCACAATTCAATCAGAAGAAGGAGTAGCATAATGACAACAGCAACAAAAGTAAACGGTAAGGTAATCCAGGTAGTCGGTGTCGTTGTCGATGTTGAATTCCCAAAGGATTCCCTGCCCGCAATTTACGACGCAATTATTATTGAACGTGGAGATGAAAAACTCTACCTCGAGGTAGCGCAGCACTTAAGCGAAACTACGGTGCGTGCCGTTGCACTGAGCAGTACAGATGGTCTTAAACGCGGTGACAGCGTTATCGCAACAGGCTCGCCAATTACCGTTCCTGTTGGTGATGAAACGATGGGTCGTATGTTTAATGTTGTTGGTGATCCAATCGATGGCAAGCCAGCGACGAAGTTTTCGCACACTGCGCCTATCCATCGCGACCCACCTACCCTTGCAGAGCAGAGTGGAAAAATTGAAATCTTAGAGACTGGTATTAAGGTTATTGACCTTATTTGCCCAATGACAAAAGGTGGTAAAGTTGGCCTATTTGGCGGTGCTGGCGTGGGTAAAACCGTGCTTATCACCGAGCTTATTAATAACATTGCTAAATACCACAGTGGTAACTCAGTATTTGCCGGTGTTGGTGAACGTACCCGTGAAGGTAATGACTTATATCACGAAATGGCAGATAGCGGCGTTTTGGACAAAACCAGCCTAGTGTTTGGCCAGATGAATGAACCACCTGGTGCACGTTTGCGTGTTGGCTTAACTGGGCTTACGCTTGCAGAAGGCTTCCGCGACGAAGGCAAAGACGTGCTCTTGTTTATTGATAATATTTTCCGTTTTACCCAAGCGGGTGCTGAAGTATCTGCCCTTTTGGGTCGTTTGCCGAGTGCGGTAGGTTACCAGCCTAACTTGCAGCAAGAGATGGGTTCGCTACAAGAACGCATTACTAGTACAAAAACTGGTTCTATTACATCTGTACAGGCAGTATATGTGCCAGCTGATGACCTTACCGACCCAGCCCCAGCAACTACATTTAGCCACCTTGACTCCACTATCGTGTTGAGCCGTGCATTAACTGAGCTTGGCCTATATCCAGCCGTTGACCCACTCGATAGTAGTTCTACGATTTTGAGTCGTGAGGTTGTTGGTGATGAGCACTATGATGTTGCACGTGGTGTGCAAGGCATTTTACAGCGCTACAAAGATTTGCAAGACATCATTGCAATCCTCGGCATGGAAGAGCTTAGCGATGAAGACAAGCAAACCGTTGCGCGTGCACGTCGTATACAGCGGTTCTTGACACAACCATTCCATGTTGCCGAGGTGTTTTTAAACAAGCCTGGTGCATACGTAAAGCTTGAAGATACCATTAAGGGCTGTAAGGAAATTCTTGACGGCAAGCATGATGATAAGCCAGAATCGGCGTTTTATCTAAAGGGTTCAATTAAAGAGGTCGTATAGCAATGCAATTTGAGCTTTTAACGCTTACAGGTGCAAAGTATACTGGCGAAATTGCCGAGGTATCATTAAAGACGCCTGAGGGTAGTTTAGCTATCTTGCCGCATCACGAACCATTTACCGCCATAGTGTCACCTGGCCCAGTTACCGTACGGTCAAAAGGAAAATCCGAAGAGCTCTTTGCAACATTTGGTGGGATTGTTGAAGTTATCGATAATCGTGTACGCTTACTAGCTGACGAAGCAGAACATGCCGATGACTTAGTTGAAGCAGAAATTGTTGAAGCACTTGCTCGTGCAAAAGCAGCAAAAGAAGGCGTGCGCGATAAAGGCGAATTACATCGTGCGCAACAGCTTGTGGATCGTCACGCTATTAGGCTAGAAGTCGTTCGGATTCGTCGTCATCGCTCGAAATCGCACCAAGGCATCAAACCCGAAGATTAAGCTGCACGATTTTGCACAAAAATTGTTGTAAATAACTGTTGCCATAAGCACTTTTGAGGTATACTAACCTTAACTAGTAAAAAAGCGAGGGGATAATTACATATGGACGGAAACGACCAGAATCAAAACGTCGATGGCGTAAAGCCAACTGAGACGCAAGCACCAGTATCTAATGTTGATGGATTTGTTACGAATCCACGCCCAGAGGCGACGCCAGCACCAGCTGAAACTACCGACACACCAGCAGCAAGTTCTGATGCTTCTGCCGAGCAAAGCACACCTGCGCCTGCTCACGAAGTTGAAGTTGCCAAACTTAAAGAGCAGAAAAAAGGCATGGCTGTATGGCTTGTTGTCTTGCTCGTTGTTCTTTTCGCAGGCGCAGCAGCAGCTGGAGTCTATTTCTACCAGTCTAATCAAGCTCAAAAGGATCTCGATGCGGCAAACGCGAAGACAGCTCAAGTCCAAAAAGAGCTTGCAGCACAGACAGCTGCTACTCAACAATCTGCAACTCAACAACAGATTGCTGACTTGAACAAGCAAATCTCAGACCTTAAGACACAGAATGCAGCTTTGCAAAAGACAATTGATACGCAAAGCGCATATATCAAGACTCTCACTGAAACTGCTACAAAGCTTAAGACAACTTGTGGTACTGCGTGTGCAAGTATAACTATTCCACCTGCACCAACTACAACGACTACGACAACTAATACGACTACCACAAAAACGAACTAGTTGACCCCTTAAAAAGTGGCCAAACCTACGCGCGGCCACTTTTTATTTTGTCTAAAATCTGCTATAACAACAGATAAGAACGTATGAAAATTTCCGAACATACACCGGCCGATTTTATCGCGCCACTGGTTATTAATGGCTTGCATGGACGAGTCATGCATATTCCTGCGCAAAAAAAGAACAAGCATAAAGAGATATTGCTTGTGTATGGTCATCATTCAGCGCTCGAACGCATGTATGCGATTGCAGCCAATCTTGCCGAGTTTGGGTCTGTGACAATCCCGGATTTACCCGGCTTTGGTGGTATGGATAGCTTTTATCATTTACACGAAAAGCCAACGCTTGATGCAATGGCAGATTACTTAGCTACATTTATTAAGTTGCGCTTTAAAAAGCGTCCGATAGTCATTGGTGGGATGAGTTATGGCTTTTTGGTAGTGACACGAATGCTACAAAAGTACCCAGAAATGACTAAACAAGTTGAGCTTTTGATAAGCATGGTCGGATTTATGCACCATGAAGATTTCACGCTGTCTAAGCGCAGACAACTTGTTTATAAGAACCTCGCTAGGGTTTGTTCCACCGCAATAATGGCGGGTTTTGTGCGCTACACAGTATTACAGCCATTTGTTCTTAAGACTATCTACAGGCTTCAAGCAAATAGTCACCCAAAAATGAAGGGTGCGAGCCCCGATGAGCTTGCGACACGGCTTAATTTTGAAGTTTTTTTGTGGCACGCCAACGATGTACGGACATACATGTACACTTCAGTCGTGTTTTTGGGGATTGATATGACAAACACGCAAATTGACCTACCTGTTGTTCATATTGCTGTTGATGCTGATCAGTATTTTGATAATCGCAGAGTAAAGAAGCATCTTGCTATGGTCTATAACAACGTAACAATTTATAAGGCACATATTGCCAATCATGCCCCTACTGTCATAAGCGATGTTAAAGATGCAGCCGGATTTATTCCACCACAGCTCCGAAAGATACTGTTAAAGAAACCTAAAGCGCGTAAATGATATACTAACACTATGAAAATAGGCCTCGTTTGCCCATACAATATGTTCCAGTTTGCTGGTGGAGTACAAGAAATTGTCGTCCAACTTCAAAAGAGTCTGCAAGCTAAAGGCCACGACGTAAAAATTATTACGCCTCGTCCGCGGGCGCATTTAGATAACCCACCAAAAGATATGATTCTTGTTGGCCGAAGTGCCAAGATGAATACGCCATTTGCAACGATGGTTGATTTTGGTTTTGAGGCTGATGGTGATGAAATTCAAGCTATTTTAGATACCGAACAATTTGATGTTTTACATTTCCATGAACCATGGGTGCCATTGCTTTCTCGCCAGATACTCAGTAGGTCTACCTCGATTAATGTTGCCACCTTTCATGCGACACCACCGGCAACTATTATGAGTAAATCTCTTTTGAACGTAGTTGTGCCGTATACAAGGTCTGTTCTGAGCTATCTGCACGCCTATACAGCCGTTTCTGACTCTGCAGCTGAATATGTACGCAGTATGACATCTGAGCCCGTTGAAATCGTTCCAAACGGCGTTGATTTGACAAGATTTGTCGAAAGCGAAGCTCAACACACAGCAGCAAAAAAGACGATTTTGTATCTAGGGCGTCTCGAAAAGCGCAAAGGCGTTGATTATTTATTACAAGCTTATGCGCGCCTGCGTGAAACGCACGATGATGTGCAATTAGTTGTTGCCGGTAGTGGCGTAAAACGAAAATCGCTAGAAAAGTACGTCGAACAATACGAGTTACCAGATGTTACCTTTGCGGGTTTTATCCCCGAAGAAGAAAAAGTCGCACTTTTAGCAGATGCCGATATATATTGCTCGCCTGCGTTGTACGGTGAGAGCTTTGGAATAGTACTGCTCGAAGCAATGGCAGTCGGTACGCCAGTTGTGGCTGGCAACAATGCTGGCTATGCAAGCGTTATGACAGGCCGTGGCCGATTAAGCCTTGTTAATCCTAAAAGTATTGATGACTTCGCTCAAAGGCTAGAGCTGCTTTTATATGATGAAGCGATTAGAGATTTATGGCGTACTTGGGCACAAGAGCATGTTGCACAATACCAGTTTGATAGAATTGCTGACGCGTACGAAGCGGTATATAAACAAGCGCTAAAGGTACATGCCTAAAACTTTTTTAAAAATTGGTTTTGTACTCGATGATACCCTTGATACTCCTGATGGCGTACAACAATATGTGCTAACGCTCGGCTCGTGGCTCAGTAGCCAAGGGCATGATGTGCACTATCTGGTGGGTGAATCTATTAGGCATGACATATCGAATGTTCACTCTATGGCTCGAAACGTAAAAGTCCGATTTAACAAAAATAGACTTAGTATTCCCCTGCCCACAAACAAAAAAATGATTGCCGCGAAACTTGCTGAGCTTAAACTCGATGTTTTGCATGTTCAGATGCCATATAGCCCTATGTTTGCAGGACGCGTTGTTTCTGCGGCGCCAGCGAGCACAAAAGTTGTCGGCACATTTCATATCGTACCCGCTTCGTGGCTACATAGTGCCGGGGCACGCAGTCTTGAGCTATTGAATAGACGGACGCTCAAGAAATTTCATACCATACTTTGCGTTTCGCCAGCTGCAGAAAACTTTGCCAAAACTGTTTTTGGAATTGAGTCTACAGTTATTCCTAACGTCGTCAACCTCAAGACTATGCGCCATGAGCCTAGCTATAACGATGTCGCTCATATTGTTTTTTTGGGTAGGCTTGTAGAGCGTAAAGGTTGCGCGCATTTGCTAGAGGCGCTTGCTCTGTTGCAAAAGCAATATAGTGGTGCGTACACCGTGACAATTGCTGGCAAAGGACCGTTGTTATCTAAGCTCGAGACATATACCAACAAGCATCATATTAAGAACGTCTCGTTTACCGGTTTTGTCAGCGAAGAAGCAAAGCCGGCGTTGCTCGCAAGTGCCGATATTGCAGTATTCCCCAGCACTGGTGGCGAGAGCTTTGGAATTGTGCTGATAGAGGCGATGGCTGCCGGAGCACGTGTTGTACTGGGTGGAGATAATGTTGGCTATCAAAGCGTGCTCAGCGATCATCCTGATTTACTCATTAATGCTCGTGACGCTAAGGGCTTTGCGAATCGCTTACAGTACTTTTTAGAACACGAACAAGCACGGCAAGCTGCCGCAGCTTGGGCTAAACAAGCCGTTAAGCAATATGATGTTGCCAAAGTCGGCCCACAAATCGTCGAATTATATCGCTAATGGGAAAGCTCTTTATCTATGGCGGAATAACAGTAGGCAGCCTCGTTGGCTCATACCTACCTGTTTGGTTATTTCATGTTGACCCATTTAGTGTCGTTAGCATCCTATTTGGTGCGCTCGGAAGCTTTATCGGGCTATGGGCCGGATACAAAGCGTATCAAAACTTTGGCGAATAAGACTATTCGTTACTGTACGTATTAATTATTGCCTGTAGTTTGGCAGCTTTATCTGTATTCCAGCCCGCCGGCGGTACGACAGCGCCCCATGCGCTTACGATAGTGTTGGGATAATTATGCCCATGACCATTTGGAACACTAACACCAAAAAACTGGTCTACTGTAACTTGTAGAAATGTTACAAATGGATACCAATGCGTGTTGGGCGACACGTCTGGGCCACGTGTTTCTGCTAGCCAATCTGGCTCATTTGCGAGTAGGTTGAAGCTAAACCAGACAACGGGGTCTGAGGCATGCTGCATGTATAGTACGCGCGGGAATTGCCAATTTGCCTGATTCTTTTGAATATCTTCGTTTGATGCCGCAAATCGTACGGTTGTGCCCTGTTGATATGTTGGCTGCCATTCGGGTGAGCCTTTATCCCTGTTATCAGTAACGTTTCGCCACATTGTTGTGTCGTTTGGCGTACCCATAAATAGCGCACCGTTAATAGATGCTGCAACATCGCTTGGCCCGGTATATGCGGCTTGGCCACCAAAAGATCCCAAACTAAGGCCGTAGGCAATTAACTTAGGACGTGATTCTTTTGGTAGGGTTGCCCACTTTGCGTACACTGCGTTATACAGTGCTTGCCCTGCTTCAGTTGCATTTTGTTTATCAACTAAGAACGAAATCCAACTTGGTAAATACGAATATTGTTGCGCGACGATAGCGCTATTGCCACCATACATATATTCAAGTGAATCGACCGATTGAGGCTCGAGCCAACCCGTACCTGTGACGGTTGCTAATATCAGTACCTTACGATTAAAAGCGTTAGTGCGTTCAAGTTCTTTGACAGCTAGATTCGCACGTTCAGTTGCGTTAGATGCACTAGCTAAACCAACGTATGTACGAATTTGCTCGGTAGGTGCCTCGCCGGTATATGATTGCAACTGCGCCTGATTTGGGCCACGCGCCACAAAACTTCTTCCCTGATAGCCAAGGGTATTCCAGGGTATCAGCGATTCTGGGCTACCTGAACGATACGGACTCGTGGGCTGCGCAATTCCTGGTGCGGTAGTGCTATCTTTTTTTCTATATATGTTATTTGAGACAGTCACAAACGCATTAAACAGTACACCGCTTAGCAACCAATAAAACAAAAGACCTACAAAGGCATAGGCGATAACTTTGCCTATGTTTCGTGGAATAAATCTTGCCGAAAAGTGAAATATAGATCGGTAGAGTGCGCGAATCCCCCGTGCAATCAGCACTAGCACAACTGCAGTAACGAGCGCTATCAGTGTTAGTTTGAAAACATGCATGCTTTCTAGCGGTGGCTCGCCCACAAGTTGATGTACTTGGTTTTGCCATTTTGCACCGAGTACCAAAGATATGACGAATACGAGAAACGCAAAGACAGCAAGTATCTTCCAGGCCAGCGGCTTATATGCGGCGGGAAACTCTTTTTGCAACATCCATCGAATTGTTTTGCTAACTAGTAGACCAAATCCATAGCCAGCTGCTAGGCTAATGCCACTGATGAGTCCCTGGAATAACCATGGACGTGGTAATAATGACGGTAGAAACGATAGGTAGAAGAAGATTAGACCACACACCAATCCTGTATAGTTTAGCGTTATCCAGCCCCGCAAACGGTTTTGCTTTGGTTTTTTCGCCATACAAACTCCTTATTTGAAAGTAGTGTAGCACTAAAGTAGACGCTAGTAACAGTACTCATCATATGTCGCGTATAATAGCGGAAAGATGACTAACGACCAATACGACGAAGCGATGACTCCAGAAACTGATACGCGTAATGTTAAAGACGAGTTTAAAGGCTGGAAGGTAGAGGCAATTGCCGCCAAGATGCAGCAGACTGCCTTCCCTTTTCATGTGGCAATAGAAAATTATCAGCATGATTTTAATATCGGTACGATAGTGCGTAGTGCAAACGCATTTAACGCTGCAAGTGTACATATTATTGGCAAGCGACATTGGAATAAGCGTGGTGCTATGTCGACTGAAAAATATTTGCAAGTCTTTCAGCATTCGTCTGTCGCAGAGTTTGTCGATTGGGTTAAGAATGCCAAACTAGCTATTATTGGTATTGATAATATTGCCTCAAGTACTCCGCTAGCTCAATCTGCTTTGCCGCAAAATGCAGTGTTGGTTTTTGGCCAAGAGGGCCCTGGCCTTTCAAATGAGATGCAAGACAATTGTACGCAAATTATTGCGATTGAGCAGTTTGGCTCGACACGTTCGGTAAATGTTGGGGTTGCTGCGGGCATCATTATGTATGAATGGGTTCGCAGAAACGCCATTTCTCAGATGCAAAACAGTGGTGAGTAGTTTACAATATAGTTTGCATGTCGAAAAAAGAGTTTAGTTTTACACTTGAGCATAAGCTACCAAACGGTCTTGGCCGGGCCGGGGTCATTCATACTCCGCATGGTGATATTAAAACACCTGCTTTTATTGCTGTTGGCACTAAGGCAACAATTAAAGCCCTTACACCTGAGCAAATTGAACTAACCGGCGCACAGGCAGTGCTTGCCAATGCATACCATTTATATTTGCAGCCTGGACACGAAACAATTGATAAGGCTGGCGGTCTACACAGTTTTATGAATTGGCACAAACCGACGTTTACTGATAGCGGTGGTTTTCAGGTGCTGAGCCTTGGCGTTGGTTATAAGAAAGTTCTTGCTATGGATACTTCAAGTGTCGATACGCACATGGCGGTTGCAAAAAAAGGCGAACGACTTGCCCGCGTCGACGATGATGGTGTTACCTTTAAATCACATATCGACGGCAGTTCGCACCGTTTTACACCCGAGATATCAATGCAAATACAACACGGCATTGGCGCAGACATTATGTTTGCTTTTGATGAATGCACGTCAATTATGCAATCGTACTACTATCAGGTTGAATCATTAGAACGAACGCACAAATGGGCTCTGCGTTGTCTTGATGAACATGACAAACTTACAAAACGGCGTAAGGGTAAGCCGTACCAGGCCTTGTTTGGCGTGATACAAGGTGCACAGTACGAAAGTCTGCGCAAAGAAGCTGCGACGTTCATGGGTAACCTGCCATTTGACGGATATGGTATTGGTGGCGCACTTGAAAAAGAAAATCTAGGCACAATCGTACGATGGGTCAATGAGATATTACCTGAAGATAAACCGAAGCATTTATTAGGGCTTAGTGAACCTGATGATATCTTTATTGGTATTGAACATGGCGCGGATACGTTTGATTGTGTATCACCTGCCCGTGTCGCGCGTAATGGCTCGATATATACGTTAGACGGTAGGTTTACAGTTAAAAAAGCAAAGTATGCAGAAGATTTTTCTCCGCTTGTTGAAGACTGTGATTGCTACACGTGTAAAAATTATACAAAGGCGTACTTATCACACCTTTTTAGAGCAGGCGAACGACTTGCAGCGACGCTTGCAACAATCCACAACGAGCATTTTATTGTGAAGCTTGTCGACGATATTCGGCTCAGTATTATCGATGGCACGTTCGATGACTTTAAGTCATTATGGCTCGGCCGATACTATGCGGCCAAAAGCTAGACCTTAAGGCTAAGGGGAGTAAAGTTCGTGTCTTTGTCGACAGCGTCTTGATGTTCGGCTTTCTTAAGGTATGCAATTACTCGATATGTTACCGGAAGCATGATAATCTCGATGATTGTTTTAAATATCCATCCCTGGATAATGAACTTGACCATTTGCGGCCCCGACATAAATCCGGAACCGGTGAACGCGACGAGGGTAAAAATCATGGTGTCAAAAAGCTCACCAACTACTGTTGAGCCGATTAAACGAACCCACATCTTATTTTTACCAAATCGCACCTTTAGTTTTGCAAGTACAAAAGCGTTCAAAAACTGACCAACCAAAAATGCCGCTAAACTTGCAAGCACGATTCTCGGTACAAAGCCGAGAATGTTGTTCCAGGAATCCTGCAATCCCCACTCTGCTCCGGCCGGCGCTGCGCCAACAAGTAAAAACACAATACTGGCAATTGCCATGATGCTAAAAGCTGTCCAGATAGCTCGGCGGGCATACCGATAGCCATATACTTCTGTCAATATGTCGCCAAAAATATAAGTGAGTGGAAATAATAACGCGCCACCATCGGTAAGAAAGCCGTGCAAATCAATAATCTTGACTGCAGAAATATTTGAGATTAGCAAAAAACTAACAAAACTCGCCAAAATAATGTCATAGTATTTTGTGGTTTTAAGTGGTTGTTTTGCTATTTTTTCAGCTGATTTTGCCATGTGACATACCCTCAATAATTAATTATTGTGTTTTCTGATGTAACCTCGAAAACAATTCTCGATACATCATAGCATATCTAAATGATTGCTATACCAGGTTATCTGATTCACTTGGCTTGAGCAGGCGTTTGCTTAAAATCTCGTAACGTTGCCCAGTCATATTAGATTCGACGTAATCGTCATTTAAAAGATTTACGAACTTCACAAGATCTTTGCCGTCCATGATGATAATAGCACCCGAGTCATCAGTCATAAGTTCGATGCCCATCTCCTCAGCGTGATCAAGAAGATCTTGTTGCTTGATTAAGCTAGGTTCTATTTTTTGCAGTTTTTTAATTGTCGATGGTTTATCCATAACTAGTGCTTGCAGGCCAAAACCGTCGGCGAACGTAAGGTTAAAGTTAGCTTCGATTTCTTCCACTTTCTTAGCTGCAATGCTCGCTGCCTTGGCATCGTAGCCAAACAACTGTTTAAGCCGCGTTTGGTTAAAAACAAAAACGTCTTGGTCAATTACCAGGAGCTGGTTTTCAGCTGGGATTTTTACGGCAGTCATTGTGTCAAAGGGTTTAAACGTGCTATCTGTTAGTGTCCAGGCTGTCGGCCCTTTCATTATTTGGCTTGTCGGCAGGTTTTTAATGAGAGTGAAGCTTTTGGCCAAATCCTTATGCGTGCAATGCGCAGCGACACCTTTGATTCTTTTTAAGTCGTGCTCTGTATCGTTGAATAGTTCGATATTATGTTGTTCGTTGCGAATCCAGTTGAGCACGGTTGCAAGTTTCTGTACGTTACTTGTTCGAGTCTTTTGCAATACGCCGTCTTCTTTCTCGGCTGCTTCAAAATCACGCACGATAAGACCGGTTTCAATCCCACTTAAGATATGTTCAAGCACATCATCTAAAAATAGCGGCCGGAGTTGTCTCGCCACATCACCAGAAAGTTGTGCGCGGTACACAGTATAATTCTTATTGAATAGGTATAGGTCAATTTTAAGCTCGTCAACATATTGCACGAGATTATTTGCCCACGCAAAAATATCAGTTTCCTGGTTGTCGGCAAGGGCTGCTGTGTCTGCAGCTTTATTTTCTATCGTAGCCGGAGCTTCTGCTGTGGCTAACTCGTCTTTCATCGTTAATTCGGTATCGGTAGTATCCATAAAGTACCTTGTTTATTTTTACAGTCAAAAACTATTCTACCGCAGATACCTAAAAACACCTGCTGTAAAATTTATCTATTTTCGTGACCAGATAGGGCCAGCTGGCGTATCACGGACAGAGATGCCATCTTTAGCTAGTTCGTCACGTAATGTATCAGAAGTAGCCCAGTCTTTCGCATCGCGCGCGCTTTGGCGTGAATCGATAATCTTTTTCTGTGATTCAGAAATATCTTGTTCGTGGGATAGTGTTGTGCCCAAAAGTGCATCAAGTTTAACAAGAAATGTTTCAAATGCTTCGCTATCGCCTGCCGCAATGCCATTTTCATCCACTCGGCTGCTGACATCGCTTAGTATTTGCAAGGCAACTGGCGAGTTAAGATCGTCTTGGAAGGCCTGTAGAATCGCTTGATATGCACTATTAAAGTCAACAGCATCTTGGCCTAGTTGTGGCTGGAAACGCATTTGAGCCATAGCCCTGTAGCCCTGCAAGCGGTTCTTGGCACCTTGGAGGTTTTCCCATGTAAAGTTACTTTCGCTCTGATAATGGCTTTGCAATACAAATAGGCGAAAATCCTCGGGTGTAAAACCCTTTTCGGCTAAGTCTTTTAGTTCGTACGTGTTGCCCAGGCTTTTGCTCACCTTTGTTCCGTCAACAAGTAAAAAGTTATTATGAAGCCAATAATTTGCGAACGGCTTACCTGTCGCTGCTTCGCTTTGCGCAATCTCGTTGGTGTGGTGCACCGGGATATGGTCAATTCCACCCGTATGGATGTCGATTGTCTCTGCCAATTTATCCATGGCCATAGCACTACATTCTAGATGCCACCCCGGAAAGCCTTTTCGGGTTTCGGCTTCGTCCAATAAATCTACAGGCGTATCCCATTCCATATCGCGCGTTTCACCTGCTGGGCTAAACTTCCATAACGCAAAGTCACTAGCATTGCGCTTTTGAGGGTTAAAGTCTACACGTGCTCCCTCTTTTAGTTCGTCTAAGTCAAGTCGTGCAAAATCTGCATAGGTTGGGAACTTACTTGTATCAAAATAGATACCGTCATCAATTTGATAGGTATAACCCTTTTCTTTGAGTTTGCGGACAAGAGCAAGTTGCTCGGGGATGTAATCGGTAGCTTTGGTAATATATGTTGGCTTAATCAGTTGCAGTTTTTCCATACCGGCCAAAAAATCATCGCCGTACATTTTAGCGACTTCCCAAGCTGTCTTTCCTTCGCGCTTGGCACCTTTTTCCATTTTGTCTTCACCGTCATCAGCATCGCTCACAAGGTGCCCTACGTCTGTTATGTTCATAACTCTCACAACATCGTAACCGCTGGCAGTCAGCGTACGAACCAGGCTGTCCCAACGGATATACGCGACCCAGTTGCCAACATGTAAATAATTGTAAACGGTTGGGCCACAGGTATAGAGCAACACTGTGCCATCACTGATAGGAGTGAATTCGTCAATTCGTCTTGTCTTTGTATTGTAGAACTTCAGCATACGTACACTTATTGTAGCAATTCTAGCGCATCGCTAATAACATCGCTCTTGATTTCTGCAAAATTAATAAATGGTTTTTCAATTTTAAATCCAGCTGCGTATGGATGACCACCGCCACCAAACTTCTCGGCTAGTGTATGTGCAATGCCTGCGCCGTCGGTGCAACGTATGGCGCCAGTAATTTTTCCTTTGTATTTTTTAAGTACGATTCCAACTCGAACGCCCTCTACCATTGTAAGCTCATTAAGAATAAGCGGCGCAGGGTTATACAACGTGCCAATGCTATAGAGTTCATCCTCGGGAATGGTTACTGTTGCAACTTCGTTGCCATCACCGTAAAATTCTGTACGCTTAATAAGGTCTGCCTTATATTGATAGACGCTTGGCTGCATTTTTGATAATGCGCGACGAGACTCTTCGAGCTTAGTACGGCTCACGCCTGCCTCTATCATCTCGCTCAGTCGTATGTACGTTTTTGCTGTCGCAGCTTCGCTTATAAGGCCGAGTGTATCCGAAAGGATACTTTGCATTAGAAACTCTTGAGCGTTAACAGCCAGTGGCCAATTAAGTTCTTTGGCTAAATCATAAATAAGTTCACCCGTGGCCGCAAAATTGGGCTGGTTAACTATTATTGTTGCATACGGAATATCACATTCTACATTCGAATGATGATCAAGAACGATGACTGGCTTTGATGCTACCCATGTGAGGTCGCTAGAATGCTCGAGCTGATCGAGAAGCAAATGCGCGGAAGTGTCAACAATGATACTCGCATCAATTTTATGCGGGATATCTTTTGAAACCCTATCCCAGCCGCTCATAAATTTAAGATAATCAGGTATTTCAACACCGCAATACATGCTTGGATTCTTGCCTAGATCTGCTAGGATTTGTTCGAGCGCTAAGGCACTTCCAAGACTATCACCATCCGGGTTATCGGCTTGAATGATGAGGATGTCTTTTGAGGTTTCGATTACTTGCTTTATTTCTTGAATATTTGGAATCATATATTTGTGCGTCCTTCTAGGGCACGAGCGAGCGTTATTTGGTCTGCATATTCTAGGTCAACGCCAATCGGCAGACCACGTGCCAACCGTGTCAGTTTGACGTCTTTATCACTTAGCTGTTGCTGGAGGTACATTGCGGTGGTCTCGCCCTCTACGCTGGCATTGGTTGCAAGAATAATTTCGGTAATGCCGTCTTCGTCCACGCGCTGTAGTAGTTCACGAACGTGTAGTTGATCGGGACCAACACCATCAATTGGCGAAATGAGACCGCCCAACACGTGATAGGTGCCTTTAAAGCTACCAATTTTTTCAAGTGCGACTATATCAAATGGCTCCGCGACAACTGCTACTACCTTTTTATCGCGAGAATCATCGCTATATAATGGCGAAATCTCTTGCGAAGCATCGATGAGTGCAAAGGTTTTTGGACACACCGCTATGCCCTCATGCAAATGGACTAACGAATCAGCAAGCTTGCCAACGGTGTTTTTATCATGCCGTAAGCACCAGTACGCGTAGCGTTCAGCTGTTCGCGGGCCTACACCTGGTAACGCGCCAAATGCTTCAATTGCCTGCTCTAGTGCTTTTGGCAGTATATTCATACGGTATCGTCTGTTCTAGAAACCTAAAGACCCAAATTTCCGAGATTGCCAAGCATTGGTTGCATTTTTTCTGCTGCAACCTTTTGGCTTTTACTAATTGCTTCTTTTACAGCTTCCTCAACCCAGCGTTCGAGTTGACCAATATCGTCAAGGTCGACATATTCTGGATCAATGTGAATTTTCTTAATCTTTTGTTCGCCGGTAATCTCAACTTTGACTGCGCCGTCGCCAGCTTCTACGTCAATAATCATTTTCTGCAATTCTTTTTGCAGTTTACGAACTTTCATAAGCATCTTAGCTTGATCAATTTTACTCATAATTGGTTTCCTTCCTGTCTCTCGTAAATTACTCTTTAGATTTTACCACGTAAACGGCTTTTGTTTCAGGGGTATTTGGCCATGCAATAAAATATCGCTGTAAGTGATAAAAGCTTGCGAATCCAATAGCAATAACAACCATAGCTACGCCAAAGTTGCGAGCCCACGGGTTACGAGGGAAATAGCTGAACCACTGATTTAGTAGCTCGACCACCCCACTGATGACGCAGATGTACACGAATGACATTAAAATCGTAGCATTGAGTTGGTATACGGGAGCCAGAGGTACCAAAATAAGTAGCAAACCAAGGCAGCTAAAAAGCGTAATACTGCGCCTGCTTTTAATTCGCGTTGCAAAGTAATAAATGCCTAACGCAAACATTGCCGCGCTAAAGATATCGAGTACTGGTAGCCCACCAAGATTAAGTTCTGGGAACGGCTGAGCCCTAAATACAATCATTGAAATTGTATACAAGAAATGAATGATGTATGTATGAAGCGATGGGAATACCTTTGGTATGCCAAGTAGCTCGTATAACTGCCCGGGATGGCCCACCAGGCTTACAAATAGTGGGAGCAGTATAACGCCGTAAATCGAGGCTGCCGTAACAATTTGCCATGTTTTTAATCCTGTTAGCAATTTTCGTTCGAAAAATACGAGTATGCCAAGTGATATTGCAACAATCCAGAGCATATACGGTATATAGGCCGTAACTGCAAGCGCAGCAACTAGTACAAAAAAGCTCAGTGTTTTATATTTCTTTGTTCTTAAAAACCACGCAAATGGCGCAAGTGCTAACAGTGGTGCGAACACCAGCATAATAAGTGGTGTTGCCATATGCGTTACATGCAGTAGCCAACTACTTGTGATAAAAAGCAGTGCGCCAACGGTTGCTATCCGGATATTGAACCAGATACGTATTACGTAGAACATCAAAGCTGTTGAGAGGAGCCCATAGACAACACTTACGAGTCGCGCCCCGTGTAATGGATCGCTTATTGCTTTGCCTACTAAGTACGCAGGCACCATGTATGGCGCGTTAACTGCACGGTGCCATGGCACTGGAAAACTGGTAAGACTATCAAGCGTACTTGTCTCAAACTGGTTTTGGCCAGGTATTAGCGTACCAAGCTGTAGACTTAAGGTAATCACAGCAAGCACCGATAATAAGATGCTTACGACTACCCCACGCCAATGATTGCTGAGCCACGAAATGGCAGCAGTATAATGCTTTTTCATGCGTTGAAAATAGTATAGCAGTTTTATGCGTCAAAGGGCACGTGCGAACTTGCCTGACGTTTGTCTAAACTCTTAAATCGCTGTTTGTCTTTATCAAAGTACAGCTCGACATTACCCACTGGGCCGTTACGGTGTTTCTTAATAAGGATATCTGTAATATTTTTACGATCTGTATCTGGATTGTAGTAATCTTCGCGGTAGATAAAGGCCACGACGTCGGCATCTTGCTCAATAGAACCTGATTCACGTAAGTCAGATAGTTGCGGAATTTGCGGACTACGTGATTCAACAGAACGGCTGAGCTGACTAAGCGCAATGACAGGTACGTTAAGCTCACGGGCAATGGCCTTAAGACCACGACTAATCTCGGAAATTTCCTGTACACGGTTACCATCACCACCAAAGCGGGCGCCACCGCTCATAAGTTGCAAGTAGTCGACCAAAATTAGGCCCAACTGGCGTTGGTGTTGTTCGCGGCGTGCTTTTGTACGCAAGTCACTCACGGTAATACCAGCTGAATCATCAATATATATCGGTGCTTCGCTCAGTGTTCCCATAGCTTGACCAATTTTTTCAAAATCAGCATCGCTTAGGTTACCCGTGCGGATGTTCCATGCATCGACTCCCGATTCCATTGAAAGCATACGGTCAACCAGCTGTTCTTTGCTCATTTCAAGACTAAATACAAGTACAGGCTGTTCTGCCTTAGTAGCAATACTATGCGCCAAATTAAGACTAAGCGCAGTTTTACCCATACTTGGGCGGGCTGCGATAATAATAAGGTCGCTTCGCTGTAGGCCGGCCAAGATATTATCGAGGTCTTTAAAGCCAGTCGGTACGCCACGAATTTTACCTTTATCTTTGTGCAGCTCATCAAGACGTTCAAAACTCTCAGCCAAGATATCTTCGATAGATGAAATATCTTGCTTAACGTGTTGCTGGCTTACTTGAAATAATTGTGTTTCTGCTTCTTCAATAAGGTCTTGGACTGATTTTGTTTCATCAAATCCCAGGCCCGTAATATCTTGTGAGGCTTTAATCAGGCGCCGACGAATAGCCTTTTGTGAAACAATTTCGGCGTAATGCTCAACATGGGCAGCGGTTGGAACATAGTTTGTAAGGTCTGTGAGGTATGAGGCGCCGCCAACGATGTCTAAAAAGCTATCTTCTTTTAACTGGTTTGACAGTGTCAAAACATCAATTGGGCTGTGCTTTTCGTACAGCTTTTTGATTGCCTCGTAAATACGCTGATGACGTTCGTCGTAGAAATCATCAACACGCACTGAATCAGCGATACGCACAATCGCATCACTATCAATTAATATCGCACCTAATAGGCTTGCTTCGGCATCGGTATTTTGTGGTGGAATTTTGGCAGCACTGCTCTCTTTGGCCATACGGTCTATTCTAACACTTCTGCGCCACCAAAGACGCTACGGATTTGGCTAAGTACAACATTATCTTGCTCGGGCGGCGTTTCGTAGGTAAATGGTTCAAGTTCTACTTCACGAATTTCCTCGTGTTTATCCTTAGGGATAAGATCACACAATAGCTCGTATCCCGTTACGCCCAGTGAAGCCAGCGTATCTAAGATTACTTGTTTATTCTTTGCCTCGTTCATGCGTTTTTGATGGAACGGAAACTTAAACAAGAGCGATATTTGTTTTGCCCCTAGGTTGTCATAATTGGGTTGCGCCATACGCAAGATGCTATAAATCGTATTATGTGTTTGGCGTAGTTTATTAAGCAGTTCGGCCCAAATCTCTGCATTCATCTCATGGGTTTCAGATGATTCCGTTTTAGCAACAGTAGTAGTCGCAACTGGTTCAGCTTGTTTTGATTCTTCTTTTTTTGGCTGGTCGAGATGTTTACGCACAGGGCGTTTGGCAGGTTCGGATATTGTAAGAGGCGGTTGATCGGTTTGCATCTTTGCTTGCGAAACAACCGGTTTGCCTAAATTATGACGCGAAAGTTGCGCACCAATCAGCGCTATTTCGAGCTGAATGTCAGGCCGTGATGATGTCTCGACTAGCAGTAGTGCCTGAGCGAGCTGCAAGCTTTCATCCACGCCAAGCGTTGAGGTATGCGCAATGAGATTACTACGTAATGTTTGTAGTAATTGCTCGGCAATAAGAGTTGCGGATGCTCCGTCGGCCCGAGCTTGCTCGAGCGCGTCAATAATTGTACTGGTTTCTTGCGACTGTAGTGCGGTAAGAAGCGCTGTAACGAGATCTTGCGATGGTAAGCCTAGGTTCTGGCGTACTAACGCTGCATCAATTTGCGTAGCGCTATGCCGTACTTGATCAAGTAGACTGAGCGCATCACGTAAGCTGCCTCCACTGTGTTTGGCTAGCAATGCCAGGGCTTCGTCAGTAATATCAATTGATTCTTTTTTGGCAATTGTCTTGAGATGATTGGTAACTTCTTGCTCGGTGGCAAGCTTAAAGCTGTAGCGCTGTGTGCGAGACACGATGGTTTCTGGTAGCTTATGCGATTCGGTAGTAGCAAGAATAAATATGACGTGTGCTGGCGGTTCCTCTAACGTCTTTAAGAGTGCGTTAAATGCCTCACGGGTCAGCATATGCACCTCATCGATGATATAGACCTTGTATTTGGCACTAACTGGCGCAATACGCACTTTTTCGCGTAAGTCTCGAATTTCATCAATACGGCGGTTGCTGGCGGCATCAATTTCAATAATATCTATTGGTAACTCATCGGTCTCATATGTAATGCCGTTTATCTCGTGGGCTAATATACGCGCAATACTCGTTTTACCAACGCCACGTGGCCCAGTAAATAGATACGCATGGCTAATTTGGCCAGATTCTAGGGCGTGTTCAAGGGCAGTTGTAATCGGTTTTTGGCCGACAATCTCACTGAGTTTTTTTGACCGATATTTTCGGTATAACGCTTGCCCCATAGTTCCCCTTTGTTACATTTTAGTATAGCCCTAGGCCTCGTTTTTGTCTGTTGTAGTTAGTACACCCGCAAACCGTAAAATTGCGTCAACCGTGGGTTTGAGAGTGGGACTAATCGGCCTACCCTCCTTGATTGCACCGTAGAGTTCATCAGCGTAGCAATATGCACAAAGCGATTCGTAAGTGCTATCGATTCCGTCAATTGACTCTTGATCGCCAACAAATACGGAGACTCCATCAATGAAGCGCGTATTGTGTTCTGCTTTAATGTCCCTATCGCAGCCGCAAACAGTAACGAGCTCACGAACCTTATTTGCCCTAGCATGTGCCCGTACAGACCCCGGAAAAGGCTCACCGATAAAATCAGTCTTTAATCCATACGCCATCACTGCGATTTTTTCGCCTTTTGTCACGTTCCAGTAGATATCGTCAACTTGTGGCGGGGTCATAAACTGTACTTCGTCTAAGAAAACGCATTTAATTCCTGCTTCTCGAAGCGAGTTAGAGCCGATTCCGCGAAGCAGTTGCTCGTATGCGTTGTCCTCATCATCAAAAAGAACGTCAACAGTTACTGGGTCGAAACCTTTCGCGCGGGTTTCTATCGTATCGTCACCCTTTTTATCTCTATCTGGCTTGGCTAGTACTACGGGCTTATTTTTTTTCACGTAGTTATGCCTCGCAACCATCAGCTGCAATGTTTTACCAGCATCCATCGGGCCTTCGTGCCATATGAATTTCTTTCCCATTTTACCCCTCGTGCCCACCTTTGTTTTTGTCGTTCTGCTTTTAGTATAGAAAAAGCTTGGCTAAATGTCGCTAGTTCGTTGTTAATTCTACGAGCTAAATTGCTATTGCTTGCATTACGGCAAAACCGGTTGCACTATATACAAATGGCAAAAGTATTCACACCTGAACAAGTTAGGCGAAACCAGATACCTCGACTCGATGATTTTGAGCAAGCAGCGCATGCAATCATGGCTTTGCCAGAAGCGCCTGAACTTAGAGGCACAGAGCTCATGATATACGGCTCGGTTGACGAGCGACGCCATGATATACGGAGTGATGTCGATTGCCTAGTAGTACTCCCAGACCACCTCTCATATGCCGGTTTAGCTCGATTCGTCAAGGCACTTCGAGGCATTACCGAGCTTACACATGTTCCGCTTGAGCCAATAATCGTAAAGCAGTCTGTTGCACGTAGCGGTAATCATGGCGTTGAATCATTGTTTTTGGATTACCTCAAAGAAGTAGAGCCAGATGTTCGCTTTAGAATCGGTGAGCCAGCACAACAGCTTTCCCCGGCTACCGCATCATATGAACATGATTATCATTCGTTTGTATCTGCAAAATCAGAGAAGTTTACCAAAGCAATGACTAATCCAGACATTGATTTCAATGCTTTTCAGCGTGCTCTTGAACTACCGCGGGCACTAGATCGTAAATGGATGCGACTATCAGGTACGATACTACCTATGTGTATTGAAACCGACAACCCAAATGAGCCATTAGATTTTTATCTTGTCAGAGATGCCTATTACTATCTCATGGCAATGGATGCTCAGTATAATCAGATGTTACAGAAGCTGTTTGATTCAAACAGAAATCCCGAAGACTTTAGTGAGTACGAGGCTGGGCTGGCATATATGTATCCGAGGATTGTGGAGCGAGCAGTTACCCTTAGCGCCGGTGCTCATACAATTGTATAACTCCGGGTATATAAAAAGAGGCTCATACGAGCCCCTTTTGCAACGCTACATTGATACTAAAGTGCGGCTTCTATAGCTGCCCATTCAGTGTCGGTGTCGTCATCTGGCACGTTAACACTGATTTGGTCGCCTGGCTTTGCCTTAAAGTAGGTTACGCTTGCAAGTAATACTCGGTATGCACGCTCGCCTACTTCAACAAAGTAGTGGCCTTCTTTTTGCGTTAGTACGCCAACGACTTGCTTACGAGGAATCGGCCCAATTTGCTTGTACAAAAATGCACCATCATCGCCGATAGTAAGCTTTAGAATATCACCCTGAACAAGCTTTGATTTACTTGCATAGTTTGCTGGTACTGGGTACGTCTTACCATCGCTACCAACCATGTTTTGGCCGTCAAAGACGCCCTCTAACACCTTACCGCTGATATTTTCACGCGCAGTAGCTGTAACTACTGGATCTTCGCCCACAAGACTAATAAGCAGCTCTTTTGCAGCGGCCAAATTAGTCTCTGCCTCTGTTATGAGAGCTTTGAGTCGTTTAATTTGTTTCTCTGGTACATCGGACATCGCAGGTTATCCTTAACTTGGGTGTTTGTTTCCCTTATCTCCTATATATGCGTACCATATCATGAAATACAACAAAAAGTCAAAAATGAGAACCCTATTTTATGTAACTGTGGAAAACTACAAAATGTTGGCAATAAAAAAGCACCCACAAATGTGAGTGCTTTTTTATAATCAAACTGATTAAACAAGTTCTGAAACAGCGCCAGCTTCTTCCAAAGCTTTTTTAGCTGCTTCTGCATCTTCCTTCTTAGCCTTTTCAAGGATAGTCTTTGGAGCACCATCAACTAATGCCTTAGCTTCGCCAAGACCTAAGCCAGTGATTTCTTTAACAGCCTTGATAACAGCTACCTTCTGAGCACCTGCATCCTTAAGAACAACATCGTATTCGCTCTTTTCGTCTGCAGCAGCAGCGGCTTCGCCACCAGCAGCAGGTGCAGCAACTGCAACAGCCGCAGCAGCAGGTTCGATGTTATATTCGTCTTTTAAGATAGTACCGAGTTCGTTTACTTCTAGAACAGTTAGATTAACTAATTGTTCAGCAAGTTTCTTTAAATCTGCCATGATAGTTCCTTTGTAAGTTAGTTCTTAGTTATGCCTTAGAGGCTTCAATAGCCTGTAAGTAACCATGCAAATTGCCATTTAGTGCGCTCATAGTGTTGCGTACTGGCGATTGCAAGGTGTTGATGATACCAGCGATAAGTTGGTTCTTGCTTGGCAAGCTTGCAAGTGCTTTTACTTCGTCGGCACTAATGAATGTACCTTCGGCTGTAATTGCGCCTACAAATTGTAAAGCTGGTTCTTTTTTTGCATAGTCACTTAAGACTTTTGCTGGAGCAACTTCGTCTGCATCGTTAAATGCGTATAAAAGCTGACCCTCTAACGCAGCAACGTCAACTCCCTTAAGAGTATCGACACCGGTTAGCGCTTGTTTTACCAAACGATTTTTTACTACTTTTACTGCTGTGCCATTACCTTTTGCTTCTTTACGCAAGGCTTGCATAGATTTAACGGTCATACCCTTATATTGGGCAACAACGGTCATCTTAGAGCCGGTAAGAAGGTCGGTAAGGTCAGCAATAACTGCAGTCTTCTGTTCTTTGCTTAAAGCCATAGAATAGTTCCTGTTTAGTTATTTACAATCGACCAATTTGTAAATGTGTTTGTTACCAAATAAAAAACTTTGGCAACATTCACCAAAGTTTACTAGTAGAAAACAGATTGTTCTCACCTCGGCGACATTATCAAGGTTTCCCCGTCGCTGTCTTTGGTAAATCTATGTAATATTAACAGATACAGTATGTATAGTCAAACATATATTGACGAATCTTAATTAATATAGTATTGTAGTTTTTGAAGCGATGAAACATATACTGTAATTGGCCGCTTGGTATATGTTGAGCTAGTAGCGAAACCGGAAATTAGTATTAATTACCTGGTTTTTGCCAGGTTATTTTTTTATGACAGACATACCGAAGACACAAGAGAACAGACGCAGTGGAGGTGAACAGCCTCATTTAAACGTGCCTCGACTTATCCAGGAATTACGTAGCGGAGGCGAACACGCTACCCATGCCCGGCAGCAGCTCATGTTACTTGGTGATTTAGGTTTGGCATCACTGCTAGAGCAGTCTGTTATCGATACCAAGACAAAGCTTGGCCAACAGATTATGCTTGAACATGCCATAGATTCGTTGCTTACTAGCGAATCAGTTTACGGTATGCTTATCGCCACCGACCTTGTCAAGTTCGGCGAGTTTAATATTCAGTTCGGGCAAAGCATAGGTGACGAGGTAATATCGCTCGCTGCGCAAGCATTGCTTAACTCAATTCGAACCTCACATTCAACGTACACCGATGGACTTTACCTGCTAGGCAACGGAGATTATACCTTCGATTCTGATGCGTATCGAATTGGCGGTGATGAGTTTGCAGCCTTACTGCGTGATGACAAACCCTTTAGCGATGTTGATCCGATTGCTATTCTTCGTGAAAAATTATTTAGGGTTGTAACAAATGGACGTCTGGTTGATTTACTAAACGAATTACGTGTTGATGGCTTTGGTATTCGCGGTTCTGTGACAATTATCGATCCAACAGTGCACCGTAGTTATGCCGATATTATTGCTGACGCTGACCCAAAAGTTCGCACGCAATCAACATTTGTTTTAACGAGAAGCCCTGAGGGAATTTTGACACCTAAAGAGCTAACGGTTGACAAACCATAATCAAAACAAGTAAAACTATACACATGACTCGTTTCAATTACGTCATCACAAGCAAGCAGGCCATTATGTGTGGTCTACTACTTATTGACTCGTAATTGGGGCCTGTTTAACGTTAGAAATTTCAATAAACCGGGTTCCAACAAAGAACCCGGTTTTGCTATTTAACAATCTAGCCACATATCTCGAAGTCTGCGTGCGAAAGCCGTGCGCAGACATGCGAGATGGGTGGTGCATAATCATGGGTAAGAAGCAATCGCCGAGTGTCAAAGACAGCAAGCGTGTCTTGACACTGCTGGCAGACGGGCCGTTTGTGGCCGTGGGGAGCCACGCCAGACTTTGCGGCAAGATTGCTGCAAAGCTCAACATCAGCAGCGCTACGGTCAGTGGCGTACTCGAAGCAAGCAACAAGGTGGTTGTCGTTGGCAAGCCCGACGGAACCTGGATTGCCAAGCTAGCAGAGGCTAGCTAGAAACGGAGCGGCATATGTGCGGAGGAACTTCCGATCTTTCTAGCGGCGCAATCGTCGCACTTCTCGACCCGGCAATCGCCAAAGCATTCGGGTTCGAGGCTGTTACGGAGGCAACCGACAAGGCGAAGGACGAGCCTCTCCCGTGATAACAACACCCGTTCGCACCAACGTGGCGGGCCTAGCGAAGCACAGTATTTGTCAGCGATCCTGACAAAACTGATGAATGAATCCGCAACCCGGATGATTCAAATGCTTCGCGGGCCCGCCCGTGAACACCTAAATTTTCTTAGTATTTTGTAATTTTTGTAATTTAAATTGCGTGTATCGTTCGGCTGCAAGTCTAGTTAGCGCTGGATCTTCATCTGAATTAACGAATTTCATAGCCTCACCGAGTAACGGATGTACCTGTAGCAATTGTTCGTGCATCTGTAGCACTAGCTTACGGTAACCTGGGTGACCGGCCGGGCTTGTGCGCAACTCGTGGAGATGGAACGCCTCACGCGCATTGTAGGTGACCTTCCAGCGCATTTTATGGCCGAGCAGTGTTGCGTATTGCGCTTCAAGTTCATGGCCAGCGCCCTGTAGCAAACTATATAGCTCTAGGCTCAGGTCGAAACAGTCCAAAAATGGCTCGGCAAGGCCCGCCTGTTCAACAAGCATTGGAATTTCATAGCCATAGCGAGGTGTAAGCAACTGCCATTCTAAGTCATCAACAATGCGATGCCGTTGTAAATCGCGGAATATGCCATAATCACACACTAAATCCCAGCTGTAATGAATTTTTTCCAGTGCTCGGCCTGGGCGATGCCGACGATTCAATCGTTCGCCTATATAGGCGTTAAATACATCTAGTTTTTGCTTATACGACCAATTCGAGACTTCTTGACGAATTGACTCGAGCGGTAAATGAGAGTGTTCATACAGCATATCGGCAACAATATCGAGCTCGTTACGTGGCCAAACATCAGTTAACGTTACATCTTCGGATTGTGGAGCATGATTTGCGGTCAATAGTTCGTCGGCGAGTTTTTTGACCTCTTGGCGCTTATTTGCTTGATACGCTATGGTTGCACCGCCTCGCTCAGGCTTATCTGCACGCTCTAAAAATGTTGGTACTACTTTGCGTGATTCACGAAGTAATTGTTCGCCAACCTCGCGAGCCTCAGGTAGGTCATCGCCGAGTAGATGCATAATAAGGCTTTCAAGTGCTTGCCCAGATGCGTAAATTCCTACAGTAGATTTTGTGGCAACCGGTAAAACAGGGCGTATAGCATCACACGCTTGTGCGCGGGTAGCGGCCATCCAGGCACCATCCTGCTGTTCTTTGGGTGTGTCTGAGCTAGCCCGAACGTAATCCGTAAGCTTACGAACCATCTCAGAGTACTTATCGAATATTGTATCGAGCGTCTTAATATAAGCCGTTTTTGTTTTTTTACTGAAGTTTGACGGAACAACATAGCGATAATTGCCTTGTTCGTCTTTCTGGTCAAAGTAAATGTAACGCGTTGATTGTTCTAGATAGGCAGCAAGCCTACCCCATTCAAGTTTTTTTGTTAATAAGTTACTAGCGCCCTCTACCACGACATGCTGGCCAACAAGTTGCTGTACCGAGTCGTCACCATAGGCTGTGATTACGCGTTGCAACAATTCCTCGTCTTTGCCGGCGTTCGCAGCAAATTCATCCAACAGTGTAATTCGCATATCATCAGCGCGGCGGCTGAGCCGTGCCATGGCTGCAGCAATTGTTACAGGGCTAAAGTGGTCAGTAAACGCGTATACATTACCTGCGGTATTGGTAACTGCCTTTTGCAGATACTCGTTGCCAGCCTTTGTAATTTCAAAGCCTGTATCAGTTTTTATAATGAGGTCACTGGTTTGCAATGGTTTTTCCGGCACTTCTGACTTACGTAGTTCTGCCGGTGGGGCGGCAGCCGCTACATGTTTGGCGCTGATTTCTTTGCCATGCAACAAACCCCAAATTTCATCGTTAATTTCTTGTGCGGAGCCAAGCGCAGTGATAACTGGCAGATTTCGTTGCTTGGCTTCTATAAGATATCCGGTTCGTACTCGCTCTAAAAACTCGATGTTCAAATTATCGAACCGCTCGCCTTGACCGCGTTCGACAGCACGTTCGCGTAGCGTCATTACGGGCGCATCAAGAATAACCGTAATGTCGGGCTCCATATCATTAACAGCAAAGCTAATAATGCTATTGATTGTGTCGTAATCAGGTACATCACCACGTCCGTAATACTGAATAGCCAGTGTCGTCAAATAATTACGATCAACCAGGCACACGACGCCCTGAGCACGAGCTTTACGAATAACTTCGAGCGATTGCGAGCGAGCCGCATTGTATAGCAAGACTTCTGTGCGGGTATTCATTGGGTAACGGATATCTTGTGTGAGTGCCCTGATTGCCCGAGCAGTTAAATCACTTTGGCTGTCTGGTTCGCGAAACTGCCGAACAATATAGCCTTCTTTGCGCAGTCGAACAGCCAACAACTCAATCTGTGTTGTTTTACCGACTCCTTGCGGCCCCTCGAGCACCACGTATAACCCATGCAGTTTACTCATAGCTCAAACCCTCAATCTTTACCGGCATGTTTCGTGAATCACGATATGCCTTAGGTAGCATTTGGTCTGGTGACCACGACGGGATAATAGTCTGTAAATCAGTACCCTGTTGATATTTGCCACTAAAGCCGCCGTCCCTGCCTTCGCCATAATTTCCTTCCACCTCACCCGTTTCGTAAAACACAGCCTGGGCAATACGCTCGCCGACGGGGAGCAGGATTGTTTCGCGTTGATTCAGATTAAAAATTTCAAGAGTTAGACGATTAATATACCCTGGGTCAACCCAGCCGGCATCAAAGCATACCGCTACGCCATTTCTGCCCCAGCTCGAGCGGCTTTTTATCTCATAAGCACCAGGCGGTTTAATGCCAAAAAATTCATGCGTATGCGCCAATATGCGCTCACCAGGCTTAAGTGCAATTACTGGGTGATCCTCTGGGATACCGCGCTGTAATTTAAGACCATTAAGTTCACACCACTGCTTGTGAGGGACTGCCTTATACGGCCCATCAAAATAACGCTCGACGTCCTCGCGGTCAAATGGGTTATACATAACGCGTTCATTGGCGTTTTCGACCCTATAAAAATAATAGCCAAGTGTGACGTCAAGGCTCGCGTGGCTTACATGTTTCTCGTTAAACGGATGACAAACAATATGACCCTCTTTTAGGGCCTGCCTAATTTGCTTATTACTATATACCCCCATACCACTGGCTCCCTCATCCGTTATTTTGCGTTTTTGTTTCCCACCCTTTGCTTTAATAATAGCAAACAAATAGTGCCTGTCTGTTGTAGTTTTTGATGCAGATATTATAGGAGTCGTTTACAATGTTGATAATGCAAAAAATTAAGTTACCCGAGCAGCTTTCAATCAAGATAGTTTCTGTTTTTGTACTACTTGTTGGTGTTTCGCTAATACTTGAAGTGTTATTTACGAAAGTGCCACTAGTGCGGGATACGGCACAAGATTTAGTGCCATTTCAACTAACACAAACAGCACCACTCATAGCGGGACTATCATTTATATATTTATCGTTGTTATTGCGCCGTCGAAAACGTAGTGCATGGTACGTTACGGTAGTACTCTTTGGATTCTACTTATTGAGTAGTCTCTTTACGCTCGAGTTATTCGACGCATTCTTGGCAACTATCGGGCTCTATGGGCTTATGCGATATCGGCGTGACTTTATTGTTAAAAGCGGCATTAGTAGTCTTAAGGTTGCATCTCGAAATGCTATTTTGGCGCTTGCATTAATGTTTGTGTACGGGGTGCTCGGCTTTATGCTGCTCGATGCACGTTCGTTTGATACGGAAGTAACGCTTAGCTCGGCAGTCGTATCTACTGTTGACGCATTTGGTATTGTTACTGAGCAATTTACCTCCCGTAATCTAGCGGGCAATCTGTTTTTAGACTCGCTATATATTATGACGCTGATGACCTACGCATATGTGCTTATATCGTTATTTGGGCCAATCAAACAATCATATGTCGACCAAACCTCAAACCGTGAAGCGATGCTAGCGCTACTTGAAAAATACTCCCGTGACAGCGAAGACTTCTTTAAAATTTGGCCAGCCGACAAGCACTATTATTTCTATCGAGAGTCGGCGCTCGCCTATAAGGTCGTGAGCGGCATTGCTTTGGTAGTTGGTAACCCGGTGGGCAATGAGGCAGATATCCCAAAATTGCTAAAACTGTTTGTTGACGAATGTCATATCAATGACTGGACCGTTTCATTTGTGCACATCGATAGCACCTATCGGCAGCAATTGATGGATTTAGGATTTGAGCTCCAAAAACTTGGACAAGAGGCAATCATAAAGATTGAGCACTTTAATACGGTCACTGTTCGCAATAAGCACTTTAGGAATGTTAAGAACCGCTTTGATAAGCAAGGTTTTACGGCCGAGCTGGTCGCACCACCTTTTTCTGATTCGTTCGTACAGACGCTACGCGAGGTGTCTGATAGCTGGCTAACGCTACCCGGTAAGTCAGAGCGAAGCTTTATGCTTGGCTATTTTGATTCAGAATATATCAATCGCTGCTCAATCCTTATCGTTAAGAATGAAGCTGGTGAAATCATTGCCTTTACCAATCAAGTTCCCGGCACAAAAACAGAGGCTAATGTCGACTTAATGCGCCACCAGGCTACGGCACCACCAAATGTAAATGATTTTATGTTCATTAGTTTCTTTAAAGCAATCGAAGAACAAGGTTTTGAAACAGCCAATCTTGGCTTGTGCCCGCTAGTCGGTATTGACGATATCGATGAGTCTACTACGGTTATTACTAACTTTATGAAGTTTGTCTATCAAAACGGTAACAGATTCTTTGGATTTACCGGCCTCGCACGCTTTAAAAGCAAGTTCGACCCAGAATGGCGTAACAGATATATTGCCTACCAAGACGGCATAGTTGGTTTTAGCCGTGCTATGAATTCGCTTAACCGCGCCATGCAAGTAAAAAAATAGCCCCACATTACTGTGGGGCTATTAAAGTCAATCGAAGTTCTGTATTTAGATTTCGCTTGAAAGGACTTTTACGCTTGGGCCCATGCTACTTGTAACGTAGATAGACTGTACATAGTTGCCCTTAATGCTCGCTGGCTTCGCGCCACGGATACTCGTTAGTACGGCCTTTGCGTTTTGGTCTAGCTTGTCAGCGCCAAAACTTACTTTACCGATACCAAGATGGACAATACCGGTGCTATCGACACGGTATTCTACACGTCCTGCTTTAGCTTCAGAAACAGCTTTAGCAACATCTGGTGTTACTGTGCCACTCTTTGGGCTAGGCATAAGACCCTTAGGGCCAAGGACACGTGCGTACTTACCAAGCTTTGGCATCATTGCTGGAGTTGCGATTAGCACGTCGAAGTTAATTAGACCTTTATCAAGTTGCGCCATTAAGTCGTCGCTACCAGCGATATCAGCACCAGCTTTTAGAGCTGCAGCTGCATCATCAGCTTCAGCTAACACTGCAATCGTTACCTTCTTACCAGTACCTGCTGGCAATACAAGATTAGCGCGCAAGTTTTGGTCAGCGTGACGTGGGTCAACACCAAGCTTAATGTGCAACTCTACAGTTGCATCAAATTTTACTGGGCTTGTCTTGATAGCAAGCTCAAGTGCTTCTTTAAGTGAATATTCTTTTGTCTTATCAATAAGTTCACTCGCTGCGCGGAACTTCTTGCCTTGTCGCTCTAAACGAGAACGACTTTTGATAATTACTTTTGGCTTAGCTGCTTCTTCGGCTTTAGCTTCTGATGCGTGTGCTTTGCGTTCTTCTTTTGCAGCTTTTTCTTCTGCCTCTTTAAGTCCCTTAGCGCTGTGCTTACCAGCCTTAGTAGTCTTAGCTTCTTCGGCATCAATCTCTGCTTCTGCTTCGACAATTGCCTCTGCAATAGCTTCGGTTTCTACGAGTTCAGCTACCTTAGCAGTAGACTGTTTTGCTGCCTTAGCTTCTGCAATTGCTTCTTCTATCTGAACAATAGTGTTTTTTGCAGATACACTTAGCTTTAGCTTCTTTGCTTCTGCTAATAGCTCTTCTTTCTTTGATGGTTTCTTGGCTTCTGCCATAATTGTTGTCCTTTCGTGGTCGTAGCGGCCATATGGCCTCCCACAAATTACGTATTAATTTACACTCTTGCTGATGCTTCCTGTAGGGCCTGCTCGGCTGCTAACAGCCGTTCACGTGCCGTAAGGTAGTCTTTATGGCTTAGGATGTCCCTATCTGGCCTACCGTCGTCATATGCTTCTTTCACTAAAAAGTCGACGGTTGCTTTGAGATGTTCCTGGGCTGCAGTAACCGCTGCTATCTGCGGGCTTAGCAAGTCAAGCTTACGGGTAAGCTCAATTACTTGTGCTGGGCCATAGTCGCCAGTGCTTGCTCCGTCATCCACTGCTTGTTCCCACAAAGCTTCATTGATATCTCTTTGTGAGTTACTGCTGGATGATGGAAAGCCTTCGGTTGTTGCCATATTAGCCCTCTATTTCGACACCCATACTGCGAGCAGTACCGGCAACCATTTTTTTCACGGCTGGGATATCATCGGTATTCATGTCAGATGCTTTAGCTTCTGCTATCTCAGTTAACTGAGTATCGGTAAGCTTTTTGCTAACTTTTTCGGTATTTGGACGGCCGGAACCTTTATCGATGCTTAACTTAGCTCGAATAAGGTCGTCAGTTGGGGTGCCAACGATACGCCAGTCCATAGTACGATCTTCGTAAATAGTGATGTGCACAGTCAAGTTTTGACCCATGCGATCTTTGGTAGATTCATTAAATGGATTAATAAAATCCATCATGTTTACACCGTGCTGACCAAGTGAGCTACCTACTGGAGGAGCTGCCGATGCTTGGCCGCCTTTAATTTTCATTTTTAAATTAGCCTTTACGGGCTTTGCCATGATAAATCCTTTCGTTCGAGTGTTCGGCGTGTTGAAGCGTGCCTACTTACTCTCCTTCCATTTGTTAAAAGTAAATAGAAGTGCGTAACCCAAGTATTCTACCACAGTTATAGTGCTTGCATCAACTGCAATATTATGCTCGTATATCTTGCAAAATATACATATTTATGCTATAGTATATATACTCTGAAATTGCTCATGGTTTTATGAGTAACATCAGAGGCGCGATGCCAGTTTAGCTCGCTTTACGAGGCACGCACTTTGACATATTGGATTGTTACACATCGGCAGAGTACACACAAGCACATATGGTGGGTTTGTGTGTACTCTGCCAACTGGTGGTAGAGTCCTTTGCCCTCTTCGGAGGAGCAGAAAGGAAGTGCATTGTGTATGAGACGCTGCGCCGGCTGTTCCTTCGTGGAGTAGCCAGCCTCGCATCCATCGCCATGGTCGCTGGTGTTGTCGCTGTCGTGTCCGTCACGACCGCGGCTCCGGCCAGTGCTGCAACCGTCTACGCCAAGCCCTACTTGGGCATCATCTACCCGGCCGCACCCAAGCTCGGCTACGCCAAGCCGGTGTACGCCTACACCTGGAGGCACGAACTCGAGCTCGGGCTTTGCTCGGACTCGATGAAGAGTGCCGGCATCAGCAAGAGCTCGTTCATCGTCACCGGGAACATCCCGGGGATGACCGCTGCGAACTCGGCGCGAGCAAAGATGCTCGTCAACCAGTACGTACGCACGACGAACAAGGATGTAGCTGCGGCGCTTGCGTTCAGCTACTGGATTCTGCGGGGTGACAAGCCTCTGCAGAAGTACTACGCCTGGCTCGTCACGAACCACAAGGTGAGTTCGTCGGTCCAGGCCAAGGTCAAGATGATGCTGACGCAGAAGACTGGGCCCTACAAGCTCACTTCGACCGTCTCCCCCGCCAAGATCCTGCCCGGACAGCATGCAACCATCGTCGCTCGTCTGACGACGACGGCTGGTCTGCCTGCCCCGGCTGGTATCAAGGTCACGTTCAGCGTCGCCAACGGCACGCTGAGCCGCAAGGTGGCTGTCACCAACAGCAAGGGCATGGCATCAACCGTTGTGACGCGTACCGGCGTCGGCTACCCTCACGGGTCTGTCGTCGCTGTTGCGCCGAGCTGGCTCAAGGCTACCTTCACGGTGGCCGCACCCGGCACGCAGCGGTTGCTCATCGGCGGTTTCATGGTCAACTACACGACCAAGTGGACTGTCGGCGGTCAGCCGGCTCGTCCGGCCGTCGTGGCGCAGTGCACGACCAACTGCTACGGAGTCGCCACTGTGACGCTCAAGCCGGCCTGTGTGCCTGCTGGTGCAAGCCAGCAGCACTGGACCTGGACTGACGTTGCGACCGGTAAGGCCGTTGCCGTACTCACGGTCAACGGTGGTTCGTGTGGTTCGGTCGTCAAGAAGCTCCCTGACGGGATGAAGCTTCAAGCGTCCTACTGCATCTCCGTGAAGGGTGTCTGCACGTCGGCATACGTCAAGATCGGTTCGCCGGTCGAGATCGTCTGCCCGCCGTGGGCAGGTGCCACGGTGACGGTGTCGCTGGGTTGCGCAAGCTGCTCGGTGAGCAACGTCACCTTCACGGTGCCCGCCAGCATCAGGTTCTACGTCGGAACGGTCACCATCGGTGACAAGACCGTCAACACGAACCTGACCACGGGTGGAACGACCAACGTCCCGCTCGACCAGTTCGGTGTCATCAAGGGGCAGACCGTGACCGTAGTGGTGGGCTTCAAGGCCTACCGCGACGCGGCTCACACCCAGCTCCTGAAGGACATCACCCTGGGACAGGTCACCGTCACGGCTGCCTGAACCAGAACCCACAAGGGGGAGGCTGTCAGCGATGACGGCCTCCCCCTTCGGGATCGTAACAATCCAATATGTCGTTACAACTCGCCAATACGGCGATTTTTTTATGCCAAAAATGTATTACTTATGGCGCTTCTGGGTCTTCAGCGGTAGCAAAACCAAACAAAGCTTCTTGACCTACAATTTGATAGTGTGCCGCTGAGCGTCGAGCATGAAATACTTCTGCTATGGTACCTGATACTTTTCTGTCGCTCGCAACGAGTGCCGCAGCAACTAGTGTATGACCACGTACATGGTCATTGACCTCAACTAGCTTTGATAATACAAAGTGAAGTTGATGCGGGCTTAACGCAGAAGCCGCTGATTCCAGTTTGGAGCGGTGCTTTTTCGTCTTGACAGGATGATTTAGGAACTCGTCAAGCCCGGTCGTAAACTCAGGATAAGTCGAGATAATTCGATGGTGTTCTGCTAGAAATTCTTCTCGTGAAGTCATTTTTTGCTGCTTCTGCCCACCACATTATCTAGATATTAGCTATCTGTCGGGTCACATTCAGTGTTCTCTGTAACTACCGATAACGGAGGAACAATTGCATCCATACGAGCGAATGCTTCGAGCGTTGCAAGTGATGCTACACGTAGCGTTCCTGCATCCCGCAAGCGCCGTGCTTCTGCTGCACGTACGGCTTGCTCATACGGATTTGCAATGGTGCCGTCCATACTTACACGCGCTTAACTTGAAGGCTATCAAGCTCTACAGGTGTTTCGCGACCAAACATGTTAACCAAAACTTTAATCTTGCCCTTTTGGGTGTCAATTTCGTTAATTGAACCATCAAAGCCTTTAAAAGGCCCATCAACAATACTAACCACTTCACCAACTTTGTAGTCGATTTTGTGCTTAGGCTGGTCAACGCCCATACGCTTGTTAATCTTTTCCATTTCATCGTTACTAATTGGCGTTGGCTCGGTGCCACTGCCAACGAAGCCAGTAACGTTTGGCGTGTTTCGTACGATGTACCAGGCATCTTCGGACAATTTCATTTGTACAAGAACGTAGCCTTGGAAAATACGTTTTTCTACAACTTTACGCTTACCGTTCTTAATTTCGATCTGCTTTTCTTTAGGTACAAGTACGTTAAAGATCTTATCGGCCATGTCCAAACTTTCGGCGCGCTGGCGAATACTTTCGGCTACCTTTTCTTCGTAACCGCTATAGGTATGAATTGCATACCATTGTTTGCTTGAGTCGTAGCGTTTGCTGCTCATTTTAAGAAAATCTCCTTAACTATCTTGTTGAATACTACATCGAGTAGCTGGATGAATAGGCTAAAGAACACGGCAAAAACGATAACCGCAAACGTCAGGCGTGCAGCTTCTTTTTTTGTTGGCCATGTTACAAGTTTAAGTTCCGCCCATGCTTCGCGCACAAACTTAGGTACAAAGCGGACACGCTTGTTTAAGTGGCGTACGCCCTTCTTTTCTGGCGCCTTAACCGGGTGAAACTCTTTTGCTCCTGCTTTGCGCAAAATACTCAATGGGCGATGAATCTTGCCCTTAAGCTTACCTTTTGGGGCGTTGTTTTTGGCTGTTTGCTTGTCGGCTCGTTCGCGTACCGTTTCGGGTGCTTTGCGAATACGAGGCTTCTTTTTTTCTGCCTTGTCCTCTGCCATAGTTTCTCCAATTAAAAAAGCCTAAAGATAAAGTCTTTAGGTCGTCAACGTCAATACTAGCATTATTACAGGAGGTTTACAAGATGATTGCTGTCAATTTTGGGGTTCATTTATATCAACAGTTGAGGCAATATCTTCAAATGATTTCAGAAAATCGATAGAGGGAGTCTCGCCACCATAGGTTTTTACTAACTTAGGTATAGAATCTACCGAAATAGTGTCGACTTTGCCAATCCTCGTTTCACCGCCAAATACAATCTCGTTATTTGCCAAACCATATGCACTATATGCTGACTCTTCGCCCAGTGCATCTCGCACTAATACCGTATGGATGTTGCTACTTAGCTTTTTTAGCATTGCCGCTGAGAGCCCCGCTTGCTGACCAAGTTCGAGCAAGGTTTCTACAGGCATGAAAACAGTCTTTGGATCTTCGTCCGCAACTGAAACGCTCGTACCGGCTGCAGTTGCTAAAGCCTGCATCATCTTTGCGACAGCTCCTCTTGGTGGTGTCTTGTCCTGCTGCATTCTAAAGTCAACATAACCTTTAACGCGGTCTTTTGTGGGTTTTAAAGGAGAAATCCTCATGGTTTTGTACCCATAATAGTCAAACCCAGTGGCTTGCACGCTATGGATTGCAAAATCAAGCGGCATATATACTGCGGGATACCCACCGCCTCCTTTTGCGAGTGCATCATGGAGTTCTTGTGGAAGGGTGAACGTATTCGGGTAGTTCTTTAGACCAAACCCCCGTAAAGACACATAGTTACCATGATTAAAAACAATTCGATATGGATCTTCAGACCTAAACGGACCAGAGGCACCAGTTGTGCTATAGACGCTTCCTGTTGCGGCGCTTGTGTAACAATCTAGAACATCGTTGGCTAACTTGCCTGCCGACTCGTTGCCAAAAAGCTGCTCGGACACAGCTAGGAGAGCCTTACTGTCAACAATCGTCGTATCTGGTGTTGTCTCTTTTGAATTCCAGCCAAAGGCATTAACCATAGACATAAACGCAAGCCTTTGCAAGGTTGTATGCTCGGGTGGCAGTATAACTTCAAACCGCCGCGCTGTGCCGTCATGTGGTATGTCACTCATTGACAGGTATTATGGCAGTAATCAGCCGAGCTGCAAGCATAGGCAGTATAACTGCGTTAGATATCGCTTATGATAAACTTACAGTAATAATGGAAATAAATACTCTTGGGGTAGCGGCCATATGTTTTGCGTTAGGACTTATCGCAGAAACATTAATTCATGTAACAAAAGTCGGCTGGCGAGCAAAAAAGTTTTTAGCCGGATTTAGTCTGATAATTTCTGGCTTTAGTGTCGGAATCTTTTTGGCGGAAGCATTTAGTGCCGGTACGGTGCTACTAGCGCTACTGATGGTATATCGAGCTATTAACCTGTTGCGTTTAATTGAAAATCGTATGCACGAACAGTATTTGCGTCGTGTAACGGTACGAAGTTTTGCTTGGCTTGGTGGAACGCAGTCTCTAACAATTGCCGCGTGGTACGTAGTTCGTGTATATCCGGGCATTATCTCAAGTAATGTGGCATTTCTGTTGATAGGCGCAAGCTTATTGATTGCAAGCGCTTATATATTTGCGACGTCTGTCAGATCTATTCTTAAAACCAGGGTCACTAGCGGCAAACCATTAAGTGATAAAGAGTTGCCAACGGTAACACTTGCAATCGCTGCACGTAATGAAAACGACGTGTTGCGGCAATGCCTAGAATCTGCGCTTGCAAGCGATTATCCAAAACTAGAAATTATTGTGCTTGATGATTGCTCGCAAGACCATACTGCAGATATCATCAAAAGCTTCGCGCATGACGGCGTTAGGTTCGTGCAAGGTATAGAGCCCAACAAAACCTGGTTAGCAAAAAATGCAGCCTATCAAACACTCCTAGAGGAAGCCTCTGGCGAGGTAATCGTGTACATGGGTGTTGATGTCCGCCTGCATCAGACCTCACTACGCAAGCTCGTAGAGGTCTTTACGGCAAAAAACGTAACGATGCTTAGTGTATTACCTAAACGCACTCACAGCGGTATCTTAGCGGCCTTCATCCAACCTATGCGCTATTGGTGGGAGCTAGCGCTGCCAAAGTGGGTTATAAAACACGAGCCGGTACTCAGTACAAGCTGGGTTGCAAGCCGGCAAGCATTGCTCGATGCGGGAGGTTTTAAGGCCGTAACTCGAGCTATAGTCCCAGAAGAAATCCTGAGCACCCGTTTTGGCAAAGAACAGGCATATGCTTTTGTTCGTACTAATGATGATTTAAACATCACAACGCATAAAGACTTTAGAAGCCAGTGGCTTACTGCTGTCCGAACGCGGTACCCAGAAGCCCATCGTCGCCCAGAATTCGCCGCACTGCGGGTGCTAATTATGCTCTACTTTTTGGTTACGCCATTTATCTTGCTGCCCCTAATACTGGCAGCTGACGGCTCGGTTGCTGTCATCGTAATGACAGCGCTAAGCATCGTGATGCTCGTTGGTTCAAATTTAGCTGTTGCTCTTGTAACTAACCCGGTAGCAGCCTGGTTAGCACCAGTGAACTTCCCTATCGTTGTGTTGATTGATTTTGTAGCACTGCATATTTCTATGTACCGCTACGAGTTCGGCGAAGTCATTTGGAAGGGTCGAAACGTTACGACACCCGCAATGCACGTATACCCTCACTTACCAGAGATCGAATAATTACTTTAAGTTCGGAATAAAAATTGAGAACGTTGAGCCTTTGTTGATTTCGCTTTCAAGATCTATGTCTGCGTGTATCAACCTTGCAAGCTTCATCGTTACATATAACCCTAGGCCTGTGCCGCTACTTTGGCGTGTACGGTAATCTTCGCTTCTAAAGAACTTATCAAAGACTTTTTCTTTGTCTGCTTTACTAATTCCAATACCAGTATCTGTAACCGTAAACAATACGCCGTCTTTTTTGCTGTGAGCGGCAACGGTCACTTTACCAGTTTCGGTGTATTTAATGGCATTAGTTATAAAGTTCTGTAGAATTTCACGTACGTATAATTTACTTGATTGTAAAAGCTCAAGACTTGGGTCTGCTTTTGCTACAAGTTTGAGGCCTTTATCTTCGGCAGATGGTTTGTAATTTTGCTCTAGATCTAGCAAAAGCTCATGAGCGTTAATTGATTCAATTTCGACATTCAGCTTGCCGCGTTCGGCACGTGAAAGTGTTGCAAGGTCGTTAATCATGCCACTTAAGAATATTGTCTGGTCGTGCGCTGCCTTGAGCGATTTAATTACGGCCTCTGGGATGTTATCTGCTTTTTCAACGACGAATTGCGCGTTACCGATATTTCCTTCGGCAATCGCAATCGGCGTGCGTAGTTCATGGCTGACGACACTAATAAATTCATCCCGTTCTTCTTCGAGGCTTTTTTCGTGAGTTATATCACGCAGCAAAATAACATGCCCCCTCGCACCCTCAACCCCAAAGCCTAGGTGCACCGGCGCCACACTTAGATATAAGTTAATTGATTCACCGTTTGGATATTGCAATGTTAAGTCACGCGTCGTGAACTGAGTGGTTGTTTTACGAACGAGTTCTTCGGTATCAATAAGCTGATTGTTCTTATCTTGCAACTTTAATATCGCTCGCAACCGCTTGCCTTTTAGCTCGCTGTTAACATCAAGGATATTTAAGGCTGCACCATTATAGACAGCAACAGATTGATGCTCGTCGACGGCAATTACACCATCAGCCATGCTGTTAATAAGGGACGTTAGGCGTTCATGCTCGAGCGCCGCAATGTGATCGCTTGGGCCAGTTTGCTTTTTTATTTCGTTAGCCATTAGCAGTATTATATATAGTTTGTTGTGGCCTGAGTAGTACCCATCTGAATTTGGTATATGTACGCGTTGTCGTACAATTACTGGTAGATGGCAAACAGCAAAACAAACCAAGTAATCACAAAAAACAAACGGTTATTAATTATCACTAGCCTTATAGCGCTCTGTTTCATTTTTGGGATAGTTATTTGGGCTGGCTGGCTGACAAGCAAAGTAAATACTACCGAGCAACAAGTGCAGTTAGATAAAACACGACAGATGGCGCTTATAACTGCCAAGATGTCTAAAATTCCAGTACCTGTTGACGCGCGCACTGGTGAGTTCTTTTTTGCACAAGAAAAGCTCATGTTACCTGCTAAAGATGAAGATCGTCGATTAACCTATGGGTACTTGCCAAGCTTATCTGGTAACGCTGGTAACTTCGATTTAAGCGTCAGCAATGATTTTGTGTTTTTAAAGGCAGCAGCTCCCTTATATGAAGCTGTAACAATAGAAGACCTGCAAGGTTCAATACCTGAGCTTGATGCGTGCCAACGTGGCGTACGCATTATTGAAAAGCAAATACCAGAACTTGCCAAAAGCAACGGTCTAGAACTTCGTAAAACACTCAATGTTGGTAATGACAGAACAGTATACTTGTACGCAGATAAGCTTTGTTCTAACCTTGATGACGTGTTGTATCAGCTTGGCGACCTAAAAGCGTATTAGCAGCTACTGCAAATGAGCAATCGTACCTTGTATCTGCTTTAGCTCTTTACGTCGCTCTTTATAATCCGGCATAATCGATTCTACTTCGCCCCAAAAATCTGGGCCATGATGTAAGTGCTTTGTATGAGCCAGCTCGTGCACTAACACATAGTCAATAAGTTCCCACGGCACCATCATCAGAAAAATATTAAGGGTTATCTCTTTATTATTGTTACAACTTCCCCATCGCGTTCGCATACTTTTACAGTGCACTGACGAGTACGTAAAACCATACTTTTGGGCAACATGCGCCAGTCGTTCTGGTAATTTTGCCTCAGCATCTTTTTTTAAAGCTCGCTTTATAGCGTTTTTAGCGCTAGCCTGCACTGCATCATCTGCAATGGGTGTTTCATACGGAACATACACGATGATGTGGGTATCGGTTATTCGTGTGCGTAACTTGGGCGCAAACTCAAATACAATCGTAAATGTTTTGCCGATTTTAGTACCACTAACGAGAGCAGCGCTCGGCTGCTTTACTCGCTGGCTGGCAATCCAACTAGTATTACTTTTTGCAAATTGTAGGCCTGTGGCATACGGCAACCAGGTAGGCTGAGTAACACGAACCTGCCCACCAACTAGTCGTAAGTTCATCTTGCGCGTACCACGACGCTTATAAACGGTTACTTCACCAATGCCTTCAACTGTGTAGGTTTTAGCAGCCATTAGTGGCTCCAATGCTTATCGGATAATAATATTGCGACGAGAATAGTCGACTCTGCCGGCTTGAGCTTGAGCTCGGGAAACCAAATTTACCATTTCTGGTTTGGCTATCTTTTGCTCTAGTGATTCGGCGGTAATAACGCCCATGTCACTTAAGCGGCGAATAATTGCGGTCTTTTGGCTATTAAATAAGTGCTTACCACTAATAACGAGATAATCTTCGTTCTGCGGGTTCTGCATTGCGCGCATGTATGACTCAAACGTACTTTGATCTAATGCGCTTGCGTAATGGTCATCTATCTTGCGACGATCGCGTTCGTGCGAACGATTAAAGGCAGTGTCGGGGTCAATTTGAATCCAAACCATTAGTTCCTTTGCCTTAAAGCGTCGAGCCATATCACGGAGTGCACGCCTATCTGCAAGGCGGCTAACTGACATATCGTATACAACACTGACACCAGCAGTTAAAAACTGCTCGGTCATAAAGTTCATGAGATTCGCAACAAGCTGATGTTCGGTTTTATCATGACGTGGTTCGTCAAATAATTCGTAGCGAATTCGGTCTGAGCTGACATGTGCCATACCAAGCGTTTCGCTGAGCTGGCGTGATACAAAGCTTTTACCAGAACCAGGTAAGCCATACAGATACACCACGACTGGGTGGCTAATGCGACTTTTATGCATGGCTTTTAGTGTACCAAATTTGCATCTCTTTTAAAACAGTGGTCAAGCATAACCTTCTAGTAGTGTGATGTCGTAATTGATGCGATAGTTTCGAGCATCGACACTTCTTGCTCGGGTAACAGTGGTGTGCTAAATGCGGTGAATTCGCCCTGGTGATGGTCAGGCTGCGTAACAACGATTGCCAAGGTTGGCTCACTATCTTCGGGATGCTGCAAACGATATTCAACACAGACGATATCACGGAAGCTTGGCTGCAGTAATGAGATAGTAATCGTATCACGACCGTGTAATTCGACCCATCCATCAAGTGGTTTTGCTTGCAATGCAGCGCCTTCAAAATCCTCATAGTGACCACACTTACATGTAATACGACGCTTAATGCCCCTAAGCTTGCTGTATAAAGTTGGCTCAACCAGCGTGACACCAGCTTGTATTTTGGCGAGTGCCTCGGCAGGCATTTCTTGAATATCAACGTATGGTTCTTTTTCTTGTGGGCCATGAACTACATTTTGGCTTGCTAAGGCAGAAAAGACGCCAGCAAAGTAGCCACGGGTAGTAATTACTTCGGGGTTAGTCGGCATTCCTTCTCTTGTACTATTGGCTGTCATAAATTCTCTTTGCAAATTTTGTACTGAAGTTACAAATAATGCAAGCATGAGCATGATGATATTGTGGCACTCGCAAAATGTAGCGTATATTTACATGCAGTAATGACAATAAAAAGACTTCTGACAATCAGTAGGCCGATATTCTATTTACCTTCGCTAACGGTGTTTGTCGGTGGATTTGTATATGCCGGTAATTCGTTCAATGTACCGGTGGCTATAAGTGCGCTCATAATGACATTCCCGATATGCCTGGTTATATTTGGCATAAATGACATTGCCGATATGGAATCGGATGCTAAAAATGCACGCAAGGGCTCTGTTGATGGCGCTGTAGTAACAAAAAAAGAAGTAAGGCCACTTGTCACTGCTATGGTCATAATCACGGCAATAAGCTTATTGGTGGTGCTTATTTGGTGCACAGTTGGCGTGCTCGCAATGACTGCCTTACTGTTTGCACTAGGGTACATGTATTCTGCGCCGCCATTTCGGCTTAAAGTTGTGCCAATTGCGGATTCAGTTGTTAATGGGCTCGGCGTAGTGAGTATATTTTTAGCAGGCTATTGGGCGAGTTCGGCATCACTGGTAATACCTAACACAGCAATACTCGCCGCAATCTTTTTATTTTCGGCTGCCGTACACGCCTTTGGTGCTCTGCAAGATTTCGATGCTGATAAACAAGCCGGAGATGGCACAATCGCAGTAAAATTTGGCACTATTGCAACCACGGTATTCTCTATTATTGGGTTTACTGTCAGTGCGCTCCTACTGTGGGGCGGTAAAACAGTCTCTATACAAAAGTCGGTCGTGCTTGCCTATATAGCTGTATGTATAGCTGGCGCGATGTACGCGCTGTTTGATACACGGCCAAAAGTACTCCGCAAGATATTTTTTGCGTATATACTGCTCGTACCGCTGGTAATGGTGGTTATTGTTACACTGCGACTATTCGGCTAGCAGATATGGTAATTTAAGCGAGTTTTTCGTAAGATAAAGGCTGGCTACATATAGGGGAGTAGCTCAGTTGGTAGAGCACTGGTCTCCAAAACCAGGTGTCGCAGGTTCAAGTCCTGTCTCCCCTGCCAATTTAAAACGACTCAGCATGCCTGAGTCTTTTTAAAAATTATTCCAGGTTTTAATGCTACGATATAAAGATATACGAGTGAGTAGTTTATGGTAAATAAATCAAAGCGGCTCAAGCCTAAAACAACACTGAAACACAGAGTACTTAAAATTGTATTCTTTTTGATTCCAATTCTACTTATGTATTGGATATTTGCGGTATTCATTCCTTCGCAGGTTAGCTATGCGGATATTTGGGCAACCATATCTGCACTCTCGCTTGCCCAAAATATACTATTACTATTGTGTGGTTTACTTGTAATCGCAGTTTATGGTTGGACATCAGCAACAGTACTACCCGGATTGTCCTTGCCAAAAGGAATCCAATCAGCTGCATCGGGCCAACTAACTTCTGTAGTGCTACCCGTACCGGCTGATTTAATCATTCGATTTAGTATGTACAAAAGTTACGGGTTTTCTGTAGATAAGTCTACGGTAGCTGTTGGCGTTGCCGGTATTTCTAGATATTTTACAGTGGTTGCAATACCAATAATGGGCCTGGCGGCACTGATTATTAGCGGCCAAGGTACAACTACGTACGTGGCTTGGTTTATAGTTGGAATGCTTGTATTTGTGATTGCCGTTTGGGTTATGAAGCTCATATTAGAAAGTACAAAAACTGCCAAAAAAGTTGGATTAATCATCCAGAAAATTTCTAATGCATTTTTAAAAATAATCCGAAAATCTCCAAATAATAGTATCGAGGCAAAAATTGTAGATTTTGGGGCAAAAACTAGAACTGTTGCGGTTGATCATTTTAAATCAATTGCTGTATCGAATGTTGCCTGGGGTTTAGCTAGCTACTTGGTCTTACTTTTAGCCTCAAGATTTTGTGGCATAGATTCTAGTGCTATGAGTAATGCGTATATTCTGTTTATTACTGGCTGCATGTTGTTTCTTAATGCTTTTCCGATTACGCCTGGCGGTATTGGTGTTACGGAAACTATTTTGTTGACCTTTATACCGTTTCCAAGCCCAGAAGTACAAGCGGCTTTTGCAAGTGCGCTATTTGTTTACAGAATATACACCTGGCTATTACCACTGCCTGTTGGTGGTATCGCATACTACACATGGAGCCGTCACAATAAGCTAATACCAAAACCCGTTAGCGAATAAAGCAATGAAACTTGATACAGAAAACAAGGCAGGCTTGCTGCAAAATATCTGGAAATTTATAAAAGAACAAAAGTCTATTATTGTTTTAATAATAATTGTTGTACTTGCTTTAAAGGTATTTATTCCGCAAATTGACAATTTAAAAGAAAGCATAAAATCACTGCAGGGTGCTGACCCAGTATGGGTAATTGCCGGTGTAGTAGTATTCTTTTCAGGACTACCGATTTTAGCGTGGCAATACCTAGAAATTGCTCTAAAACCGTTACGGTTTTGGCTAACATTTAGGGTAGAAATGGCTGGGCTATTTGTCAGCAAGTTACTGCCTAGCAGTCTAGGCACGTTTAGCTTAAATTTATATTACTTAGTACAGCAAAAACATACCGTTATACAAGGCTCTACAGTTATGGCAATGAACGCTCTGACAAGTGGCATTGCATATGTATTTTTATTTATTTTTGCTCTAATAGCGGGTAATTTTAGCTTTGGTTCTATTGACCTAAAAAGCACCACTTTGCCAATAGGCTTGCTGCTATTAATACTCATTGGATTCACTGTTGCTGGGTATATCATTTTTAAAATGCCTAAATTTAACCAGAAGATTAAAAAGTCTTTTAGTGAAATTAAAAATAATTTAACCGCCTACCGGCATAACCCGCGTGCGATAATCATGGGCATACTATTAAACGGCATCGGTTCTGCAACAAGTTTGTTTGCGTTATATGCGAGTGCGCACGCGCTTGGAGTAGATTTAACCATGCCAGAAGCACTCATCGCCTATACTCTCGGAAATATAGCGGCTGGTTTGGTACCTACGCCGGGAGGTCTTGGGGCAGCAGAAGCAGGAATATACGCAGGCCTAACGATAGTTGGCGTAGAAAATACCAGCGCAATTAGCATAACTTTGCTATACAGGTTAATTAGTTATTGGCTGCCAATTTTACCTGGATACTACTACTTCTGGAGCCTACGAAAAAATGTCTTGGCTAAGTTCAGTATAAGAAGTAAAGACAAACTCGCTGACAGCTGATAAATCATAGATATATCTCAATTACTTTGACATCGAGGAATATAATTAAATATGAAGAAGATAAGTAATGGAGGTCTATATGAGTACAGCGATTAACGAGACGACGAAGCTTGCCATCGAAGGGAGTTTACAGCCGCTTACCTCTGCTACGATGGTTGGCGAACCAAAGAAAGAATACCCAGAAACGCTTAATCATAATTCTGAAGTGCTTGCCACAGACGAAATACGGGTAACAGTGTTAGGTAGCGGTGACCCGTTTGTGAAAATTGGGCAGGCCTCTGCATCGATACTTATTGAAGTTGGCAATGATGAAAAGGATATGTTCTTTTTTGATGTTGGCTCGGGATCGATTGCGAACTTTAATAGCCTGCAATTGCCGGTAACTTCGACTACAAAGGTATTTATTACACATTTACATGCAGATCACGTCGGTGATATGCCCACACTAATTTGGAGCACCGCAAAAAGTGGCCGCCGTGACCCAGTTGAAGTTTGGGGGCCAGCTAGCAATGACGAGCAGTACGGCACAGCCCATTTTACAAAGCACCTTGAGCAGTCTTTCGCATGGGACACTGAATCTATGTGCGGGCATCCGGGGCAGACCGGTGCGCATATGGTTACCACTGAAGTACCATATGACGAAACGAAAGTTATTTATGAAAGAAACGGAGTAAAAATTACTTCGTTCCCTGTTATTCACCTCCACTTTGGGGCGGTTGGCTACAAACTAGAGTATGCAGGCCAAAGCGTAGTTTTTTCGGGCGATACAAGGCCCTGCACAACAGTAATCGATGCTGCTACTGGTGCCGATTTACTCATCCATGAGGTGTTCCCATCTGTGAGTACATACGCACAAAAGGCCAGCGTGCCGCTTGCCTTTGCCGAACAGATTGTGAATGGCGTGCACACAAGCCCAACTATGGCAGGCAAAATTTTTGAGCGTGCTGGAGCCCGGATGTCAGTAATGTGGCACTTTGCTGTAGACCACGACACAATTGGCCCCGCTTTTGCAGAAATGCGTGAGCAATATGACGGCCCCGTAACTATCGCCCAAGACCTAACATCATTTAATATTACTCCTGAATCTATTGTTGTTAGACAAGCGAGTGTTAACCCAGTAGCTTGGCCTGTTGTTGGTGCATCTCACATACAAGGGCCACCCGCAACGACGCCACTCGCCCCTCCAGCGCTTTGGGAACAAATCCTTGTAAAAGACTAAGTCAAAACACATCAAGGCATATTACATGAACGCTTATGCTTGCAGTTTGCGCCTGCGAGAGGATAATTGATGATTATGAATACTCTCCCAGAACTACTTGACCAATACGCTGATACGAGACGTGCAGTTACACTTTCTGAGTCGCAACTAGCAGTTATTCTTGAGGCCCTCGAAAGCGAAGGGTATAAAGCAGTCGCAGGTGCGACACCTGCTTTTAGTGCTACTGATACATTTGTAGCAGGCCAAAGCGCTAACTTTGTTGATACCGAACTAGCAAAACATCGTGACGAACCACACGTAGTTGGCCCATACGCACTTGCATACGAAGACGGAACAACACACTACCACCCTCGCGGACGCATGGTATACATGCAAAAATCCGAGCAATAATTGTTTGTGCTTAACGCTTGTATACATGAGAAACTAGGCTGCAATGAGTAATGCGTTAACCGAAGCACATGAGCTACTTAGCAATCTTGATGAATCAGGGTTAGCCGCTGCGCACGCACTACTACGTGTTGTTAAAGAGATACAAGTTAACGGTGCAAGTAGAATCAACAAAACAGCTGAGGCTACACGACAATTAGATGAGGTAGATCAGCTAGCAATACTTACGTATGCGCAATTTTTCGTCGAGGATGGAATCATAGACACCGAATCCGAGCCACTTAAATGGCTTGAAAGGCCGCTTCGGCATCACGTATTTCTCGTTAAACAAGCAGAGGGAGTGTTTAGCTCCTATCACAGGGAACTACGTGCAGCCTTTAGGGAAACCGGCGAATTTTATACTACAGAAGATTTTGCTGAATGTGCGCAGTCACTAGAACTATCAACAAGCAATGGTGCGCTAGTATCAGACTTTTTATATAAATGGGTGGCCGCACAACAACCCGGAAGTAAAGCGGCAGACTATGTGAACACATACACGTTACCATCTGGAAAGCTTTCAACGAAACGAGGCTATCACAGCCGTGAGCCGTTATACCTACCTGCTTCGTTTTTGTTCCATCGCACGGTGCTTGAAGATTACGTAGACCAAGAATGTTTTGAAGGCGACCGATATCGTTCGGTCATCAACCCAATAGTTACACTGCTCGCACGAGATGATTGGGAGTTTGCCGTATCCCAGCTATCTGCTGTACAGCGCCGCAAACTCGGTTAGTTTCTCTGATGATTATCTTCTTGTGATTCACTCAATGCTAGTACAAATTATTATGCAAATATATCTTCGCCAAGGTGCTTTTCGAGCCGTAATTTAATACTACCTTTATGTCTGCCAAGTAGCTCACTTAGTTCAGAGATAGTTTTTCCATCACTAAACGCTTTAACAAGCTTCTTATCATCTTCATCCGACCAAGGCTTGTAGGCATTAGGATAGTCATGCCGCATAGCTGCTAGTTTATCGGCCCAACCTTTGCCTGCTTTTTTTTCGGGCTTTAGCTCGTGCTCGCCGCGTGCTTTTGCATTTGCCCAATCTGTTATTTGTTTTGCAAACGTCACAACCGCTTTATCGCTGCGCTCACGAAGCTCGGCATCTATTTGCTTTGCAAGAGGGCTTACTCGTAATGCCATACCGTTAAGACCATCAAGCGCTAGATGCTCTAGGCTTCGCACTCGCGACAAGGCAACATATCCCATACCTTCTACAAATGCTCTGCTTAAATCGATTCTGGCAGCATCGAGTGTCATTCCTTGGCTTTTGTGTACGGTAATAGCCCACGCCAAGCGAAGTGGTAATTGCGAGATACTGGCCCGCCGTTTATCGCCATCAATAAGCTCCCATGTGTCGGGTTTAATTGTAATGAGTTTTTCATTAGTCAGGCGCACAATCGGAAAATTAGTGTGTTTTTCGAAACCCTCTACAATACCAAGGCTTCCATTGACATATTTTTTTTCTAGGCTGTTTTTGATACACATAACATGCGCACCTTTTTTGAGCTCAAGTACTTCTGGTGCTAAGCATGAACGCTGTAATTGTTCGACATATTTTTTACTACCGCTCGTTGCGACATCATACGTAAAACTATCGCCCTCTAACTCAGCTAAGTGACCCATATTAATCGTGTCTACATCAATGTTTGTCGTCAGTAGACGTGTTACTGCCGCCCATGGATCGGTTACGGCACCGCTACGTGCTTGTAGGGTCGCTAGTTGGCGGCGTGTTAATACGCCGGCCCTAATACCGTTTAATATGTCAGTGTAGGCCTGGTCTGACTTTTGTCGATGTTGCTCTGTCAAATAGCAAACGGTAAAGTCACCCTCGAGCCAGGCCTGCGATGAAGTCACAAAACTGCCCTGTTTACTATCTTGCCGGTTAACAGGTGGTAACTGAAAGAAATCACCACTTAAAATAACTTGTATGCCACCAAATGGCTTGTCTGTTTCGCGGACGGCACGGCAAATTTCATCAACCAAATCTAATCTAAAATCATGCAACATGCTGATTTCATCAATAACTAAAATGTCGGTTTTAATAATAATATCTTTGCGTTGTTTGCCCATTTTAAGAACATGATCACGTGGGAGCTCATCATGTACGCCAATCCCAGACCAAGCATGAATTGTCGTGCCGTTTAGGTGTGTTGCTGCTAACCCAGTTGTTGCTGTCATTGCGACAGTCATGCCATTAGCGCGAGCATGCCGAACAAACTGATTTAGCACATACGTTTTACCCGTACCCGCTGCCCCAGTCAACAAAACTGACTGACCATCATTTAATATGGCCATTGCCTCTTGTTGTGTCATGAATCTATTGTACAAGTACGGAGGTATGTAGCATAACCAAAAACTAAAAGTGCTATGCTAATTACTAAGGAACAGTATGAGACTCAGAAAAACACACATCATAGTAATTGCAGTAGTTGTGGCTATAGTTGCAGTCGGTGGATTCATGTTGTTGCAGCGTAAGCCAGCAAAGAATAACCAAGGAGCAAGTATTACAACTACACAAAAAGCGGCACCAAGCACTAGCGCAGATACAAAATCACAAACTACCCAAGCTAAACCCGCGCCAACGACAATACGGTTAATTGCTGTTGGTGATCAATTACCCCACGATAGCGTTAATCAGCAAGCCAAAAAAGCAGACGGAAGCTACGACTACATGCCTTTCTTTAGCGAAGTTAAAAAATACTTTGACTCTGCCAATATTCACTTCTGCAATCAAGAAGTAACAAGTGCCGGGGAATCGTTTGGGATATCAGGCTACCCTGTTTTTAACGCCCCCACACAATTTGCTAAAGACATTAATACGTTGGGTTGCGATGTAATCAATCGCGCCAACAATCACGCATTCGATAAAGGCCAGGCAGGCATAAACGCCACACTCGACGTCTGGGATAAACTCAACAAAAAAGCAATCGCTGGTTCAAACCGCAATCAAGCAGAGCAAGACACCATTCATTACTTTACCGTCAACGGTGTTAAATTTGCATTTTTAGCCTATGCAGAATATTCAAACATCAGAACAAACTCAAGCTACGCTGTAAATATCTATTCACCGTCATTTGCTGCTGCACAAGTTGCCGAAGCTCGTAAAAATGCCGATGTTGTACTTGTTAGTATGCACTGGGGTACCGAATACAGCCCAAGTGAAAATAGCATGCAAAAAAATGCGGCCAAACTATTAGCCGACAATGGCGCTGATGTTGTTATTGGTACAGGCCCCCACGTTTTACAACCTGTTACTAAGCTTGCCAAAGCTGGTGGTGGCGAAACATTAGTATGGTATAGCCTTGGTAACTTTTTAAATACACAGCTTGATATTGAAAGTCTCATCGGTGGCATAGCTGTTATGGACTTTACAGTTGATAATGGTAAAGCAACACTTACAAAGGTTGGCTTTATGCCCACCTATATGCACTACGAATGGACACCAGCGCAAAAGGCTGCGCAAGATTTACTGACCCGCAAGAACTTAAAAATATATCCACTCGATGTTGCCGCAGAACCAATGTCGCGTTCGCAAAATAATACAAGCGTTCAAGCTCAGCAAGACAGAGTTGCAAAGCTGCTCAATACTTACATACCCATAACAATGTATACGTCTAAAACTTACTAAAGTAAGCCAAAGTACGATTCGAGTGTTTGTTGTTTTTCGGTTACCGTCTTTGCTAGCTCATTGCCTACATACCTAAAATGCCAAGGCTCAAACGTATAGCCAGTTTCTGACTCTTTACCGTCAGGGTAGCGCAAAACAAATCCATACTTATACGCATTCGCTGCTAGCCATTTGCCTTCGGGTGTAGTTGCAAAGCATTGATCTAAGTAGCAGTTACGGCTAGCCGCTGCTACATCAAGTGCCAGCCCCGTTTGATGTTCGCTCGTACCAGGCTTTGCCGAATACCGATTAGCAGCCTCTACGCCATCACGTGCAACATAGCTGTTGTAGTATGTAGCCTGCAATGAGGGTGAACGATAGCCACTAGCCATAAATAGATTTAAGCCATCGGCTTTTGCGGCAGCAAACATAGCCTTAAGGCTTGGTTGTATTATTTGCCTGATAGTGTTTTCTTCGTCGCTCTTTTGCGCATTTACCGCTACATCAGGGCGCGATAAGTCTGTTGGCAAATATCCAGTAGGCAGCGGGTGCTTTTTATTCGCAATAATCCAAATGCTTGTTGGGTCGGTCGTTGAATACTGCGGTTCAGGGGCGGTCTTAGGTGACGTAACGGGAGTAGCAACAGCCCCCTGCTTTTCTTCTGGAACCTTTGCTGTTGACACGACATTAGCGGTCTTGTTGGTGTGGCTCGAGTTGTAGCGCGTAACACCAAATACACCCAGCCCTAATACCACGACAAGACAAATACTAATTACTAGCCACTTTTTATTCATAGTCACCTGCTGGAATATTAAAATACTCGTCGAGCGTTTTGCCTGACGCTTTAATTGCCTTTGCTGTATCTACGCCAACATAGCGTAAGTGCCATGGTTCGAACTGATACCCCGTTACATCTGTCATATCTTTAGGGTAGCGAATAATGAACCCGTAATTTTGTGCGTTTTCTACAAGCCATTCATACGTTGTAGTGTCTGCAAAACAAAGTTCTAAATCACATATTCCACTTGCAAGGCCTACATCAGCGGCGAGCCCGGTTTGATGTTCACTAAACCCAGGGCGTGGGAACATCTGGCTTGCACTAGCTTTACCAAATCGATTTACATAACTATCAAACAATACTTGCCAAGTTTCATATGATCGATAGCCATTAATCAATTTTAAGCTCATGCCATTATTGTTGGCATCGATAAATAAGCGCGATAAAGCCGTCGCTGCATGCGCACGAAGTTGCCCGCTGCCAAAATTAGTTAGGGAGGCAGGGGTATACGCGGGGGGGAGCGGATGTTTTTTATTGACCACTACGGTTTCGCTTGCGGCCTCTGAAAGACTAATGAATTTAGAGTTCGGGTTTTGTGGTACCTGTGTATTATCTTGTTCGGTTTGTTTACTTACAGCTGGTACAGAGCTTACTTTGTTTTGTTTTGCATCCATACGAAGGTAACCAGCGATAATCAGACCAAGTACAACGGTTAAAGCAACCAAAACTAATAGTTTAGCTTTGTGCATTGTTTACGCGTTAGTGCTCGGAGTGGCTGTTTTTTGCCAATCCAAAATTACGTTATTAAGAATTTTAACAGTGTCCTGATGACTTAGCTTTTTATTATCATCGTAGTAATGATCAACATCAAAAACACTATCTGTTGCAGTTAAGCATATAAGTTCATCAGCCAAGATGTGCATTCTATCAACAGCTGGCACACCGGCAATTGGTGTTGCCATAATGATTTTACCGGTATGGATTCCCTTGAGGTAATCGTATGCCATTTCGAATGCCATACCATTTAACGTCCCATCAGCAACAACAATTACTACCCTGTTCCTAAAATAATCGGTAGAAATGAGACCACCTTGCCCAAGTGCTACGTGCAACTCATGCATCGCCTGCATCTTGGCAAATTCTATATTACTGCGATATTCGCTTTCGAGCTCTTCTATCTCACCGGTTGAAAATGCATTGTTATATACAAAACCACCAACCTCATCAATAACGCCAACAAGCGTCCTGCCGTCTGGTAGATACACGTCTTTCGTAAGCAGCATAGTAATCAGCGAATGCAGCTCGCGAGCAATTTCGGCACCAACAAGTACTGCACCTTCGCTTAACGCGAGTACAATTGTGTCTTCGTAGCGGTACTTTTGTAGCTTTTGAGCGAGAATTTTGCCTGCTTCAGAGCGATTAGCGAAGTAATTTGTCGCCTGACGCTGAGCACGCACATCGCCTACTTGTTTTGATTGATCCATGCTTGCAATAAGTATATACGAAACTTACAGTTTTGTGGCTCGTTTGCGCTGTGTTGGGTCGAGTAATTTCTTACGCAAACGGAGTGATTTTGGTGTTACTTCTAGCAATTCATCATTTTCGATAAAGTCTAAGCACTCCTCGAGGCTCATAATCACTGGTGGCGTAAGCTGTACGGTACCATCGCTACTCTTGCTTCGCATGTTAGTAAGTTGCTTTTCTTTAACAACATTGATTTCCATATCTTCAGAACGAGAGTTAAGCCCAATTACCTGGCCAGCAAAAACTTTTGTGCCAGGGCCAACAAAACACGTACCACGTTGCTCGGCATTTTGCAGTGAATATGGCGTTGTAGTACCAGTTTCAAACGCAATGAGCACTCCGTTACGCAATCGCTGCAGTGGCGCGCCTAATGGCTCGTAGCCAAGCGTAAGGCTATGCATTACAACGGTACCGCGCGTATTAGTTAGCAATATATTACGCAAACCAAGCAATGCTCGGGTTGGAAGCTTGTATATTAAGCGTGTTACACCACGGCCTGTTAAATCTTGTTTGATAAGCTCTGCCCGGCGAGCACCGAGTTCTTGCTGTACGGGGCCAACGTGTTCGTCTGGTACTTCTACGGTCAATTCTTCTACCGGTTCGTTAGTGACGCCATCGATTTCTTTCGTAACCACTTGTGGGCGGCCTACTTCAAGCTCAAACCCTTCGCGACGCATCGTTTCGATAAGTACCGAAAGGTGCAGTTCGCCACGGCCAGCAACCAAAAAGCCAATGCCTTCTTCTTCGACACGTAACCCAATGTTGGTTTCGAGTTCTTTTTGTAACCTATCGCCAATTTGACGTGATGTTGTAAATTCTCCCTCTTGGCCCTTAAATGGTGAGCTATTAGGATTAATCGAAATCTTAAGCGTTGGTTCCTCAACCTTAAGCACTGGTAATGCTTCTGGGTGATTATAATCGGCAAGCGTTTCGCCAATTTGTGCACTGCCAACACCAGTAATAGATACGATATCGCCAGTACTTGCAGTTTGGAGTTCTAAACGTGCAAGACCTTGGCTAACAAATAGCTTATCTGCTTTAACAGTAACTTTTGAACCGTCTTTTTTAATGAGTGCAATTTGCTGGCCAGCGCTAACGTTGCCACGAGCAATACGACCAATTGCGTACTTTCCTAAAAAGTTGTCCCACGATAATGCCGTAATAAGCATTTGGAACGGCGCATCTGCATCACCTTGCGGTGCTGGAATTTCGGTTAAGATTGCGTCTAACAAAACGCGCAAATCTGCATCTTCGTTAATATCGTCTGGGCGACTGTCCCATGCCTTGCCTTCGCGACCAATCGCGTAAAAGGTAGGGTAATGTAACTGGCTTTCATCAACAGCAAGCTCTAAAAAGAGGTCTGCAATCTCATCTTCTACTTCAAAGATACGTGAATCGCGCTTGTCTATTTTGTTAATAACGACAATTGGCTTTAAGCCTGCCTCTAGCGCTTTTTTAAGTACGAACTTCGTCTGCGGCATTGGGCCTTCTTGTGCATCAACAATAAGCAGACAACCGTCGGCCATGTTCATAGTGCGTTCTACCTCTCCACTAAAATCGGCGTGTCCTGGCGTATCAATAATATTAATACGGTACTCTAGGTAGTTAATTGCGGTTTGCTTAGCACTAATAGTAATGCCTCGTTCGCGCTCTTGATCGCCACTGTCCATAATTAGGTGGGCTTGCATCTCCGCTTGGTTGTCGCGGAATGTGTTTGATTGTTTTAGCATAGCGTCGACAATGGTCGTTTTACCATGGTCGACGTGCGCAATAATTGCAATGTTTCGGATGTGATTTGTGTCAGACATAAAAAATTCCCGCCTCAATCTACGGGTTAGTTAACCTCTTCAAGTTATTTTAGCATAAAAACAGATTATTTTCATCCGTAATACTGGTTGTGCTTTAAGGTGTTGTCATCTATACTTTAATCAAAAGCAAATTAAAACGGAACAAATACTATGAGGGTACTAATGCTTGGGTGGGAACTACCCCCACATAACAGTGGTGGACTTGGCGTAGCATGCTACCAAATGTGTAAGGCGCTTGCAAAGCAAGGCGTCGATATTGAGTTTATTGTCCCCTACACCGCATCGCATGACGAAATTGATTTTATGAAAGTTACGGCCGCGACACCTCATAGTGCAACAGATATCCAAAAAAGCGGTATTGCATACGATAGTTTTAAATATACCTACAGTGACGGCTCCCAAAAATATGTCGATTTGTTTACCCATACCGATAATTACACTGCCGCAGTTGAGCAAATAGCTGAGCTTGGAGAATTCGATATTATCCACGCTCACGATTGGCTCACTTTTAGGGCTGCGCTACGTGCTAAAGAAATCAGTGGCAAACCGCTGATTGCCCATGTGCACGCAACCGAATTTGATCGTGCTGGCGGTAAAAGTGGCAACCCAATGGTGCACGAAATCGAGTATATGGGTCTGCTAATCGCCGACCGCGTGATGGCAGTAAGCCAGCTAACAAAAGATATAATCGTGCAAGAATACGACATTCCTGCAGATAAGATTGAAGTTGTACATAACAGTATTGATATTGATGCATATGAAAGCCTCGACCCCAATAACGCCTATCATTACCTAGAAAAAATGAAACAAAATGGCTACCGCGTCGTTTCAAATATCGGACGATTAACAGTACAGAAAGGTCTGTATAATTTGCTACTTGCCGCCAAAGAAGTTGTTGCACGTGCGCCAAAAACAATCTTTTTGATTGTTGGTAGTGGCGAGCAATACCAAGAACTACTGCAGTTATCAGCCGATTTGGGCATAGGAAAAAATGTTATCTTTACTGATTTTCAGCGCGGTAAACGCTTGAGAGACGCCTTTGCTATTGCCGATTTGTTTGTCATGCCTAGTGCGTCAGAACCATTTGGCTTAACACCGCTCGAGGCAATCATTTACGGTACACCTGTACTCGTTAGCAAACAATCTGGTGTTTCAGAAGTCTTAACAAACTGCTTAAAGGTAGATTTTTGGGATGTTAACGAAATGGCCAACATGATTACATCTGTTGTGCAACACGATGGCTTGCGTGATGAATTGCATATCCAAAGTTATGCTGAGTTCATGAAGATGTCTTGGGATGCAGCAGCATCAAAGATGGTTGGCGCATACGAGCACCACGCACAACTAGTTGGGAGCCGAACATGAAACAAGCTATCTGCCTGTATTTGCACGTACACCAACCCTACCGTATAAAGCACTACACTATTTTTGACGCCGGCGCGGATCATAATTACTTTAACGACGAAACCCCATACGTAGATACAAATAATCACTTTATCATCGATAAAGTTGCCGAAAAATCGTACCTGCCAACCAATAAAGTATTAAAAGAACTGTTAGATACCTACCCAGATTTTAAGGTAAGTATGTCTATCACGGGCACAATTCTAGATCAGTTCGAACAATATGCCCCACAAGTGCTAGCAAGTTTTCAAGAGCTAGTAGCAACCGGACGTGTCGAGATTGTTGCCGAGACCTATCACCACAGCCTTGCGTTCTTCTATTCAAAGGCAGAGTTCGAAGCACAAGTTGCTATGCACCGCGAAAAAGTACAAAAGCTCTTTGGCGTAACACCAACCGTGTTCCGTAATACCGAGCTAAGCTACAACAATGATTTAGCATACTGGGCCGATAAAGCAGGATACAAAGGTATTATTACCGAGGGTTGGGATCCAATCTTGGGTTGGCGTAGCCCTAACTTTGTATATCGACCTACGTATACAAATAATATTCGCCTAATGATGAAGAATTATCACTTAAGCGATGATATTGCCTTTAGGTTTGGTGATAAAAACTGGAGCGAATGGCCGCTTACTGCCGATAAATACGCACACTGGCTTGGTGCGGCTGGCGACAATGCACAGGTATTTAACTTGTTTATGGACTACGAGACCTTTGGCGAGCACCAATGGGCAGAGACTGGTATCTTCGATTTCTTGCGTAGTTTCCCTGAGTTCTGGAAGAATAGCCGCGAAGACCGCACATTTATGACAATCTCAGAAGCTATTGATTACTTTGATGCAGTCGATACCGTAGATGTGCCAAATACAATCACCTGGGCAGATAACGAGCGTGACCTAACAGCTTGGCTCGGCAATAGCATGCAGCACGAGGCAATTACCTCGCTGTATAGCCTGCAAGATGTTGTCATGCAAAGTGGCGATTGGCAATTAATCGAAGATTGGCGCCGCTTGCAGACCAGTGACCATTTTTATTACATGTGTACCAAATGGTTCAACGATGGAGACGTGCATGCATACTTTAGTCCGTATAAGACCCCGTACGAGGCGTTTACGAACTTTATGAATGCCTGGCACGACGTAAAGTTTAGACTGACCGAGAAAGGTTTTACGGTTTAAACTATGGCCCGACCAGTTATGTTAAGTAATGGGCAGATGATGGTTGGTCTCAACGAACATGGCCTTGTGCATGACTTTTACTACCCGTATGTTGGCTTAGAAAACCTTACCAATGCACGGAGTGTGCATCATAAAATCGGTATTTGGGTTGATGGTGTGTTTTCGTGGGTTGATGGTGGCGATTGGAACATTTCTATCAATATCGATAGCGATGCGCTTATGAGCATCATCAGCATGGATAACCCTAAATTAGAGGTTCGTTTAGATATTAACGACTTTGTCGACCAAGCACACAATGCGTTCGTGCGGCGTATAAATGTCTGTAATACATCTGATAGAGCCCGCGATGTGCGGGTTTTTATGCATCAGGTGTTTCAAATCTCTCGTTCTGGCCGTGCAGATACTGCCTTATTTGTTCCAGACGAAAACTACATTTTGGATTACAAAGGACGCTGCGCCTTACTTATTAACGGCTTAACAGATAATAGCCAACCGTTTGATCAATATTCGGTTGGCAACTACGGTATCGAAGGCAAAGAAGGCACATTTAGAGATGCCGAGGATGGCGAGCTCTCGGGTAATGCCGTTGAGCACGGCGGTGTTGATTCGGTAGTACGCTTTCGATTACCTTTAGAACCACATGAAACACGTAAATTAGATTACTGGATTATTGCTGCGGCATCTCAGTACGAATGCGAAGCTATTAACGTTGAGTTTATCAAGCAAGGCATGGAAAAGCGTGAGTACGCGCAGCGAGCCTATTGGCATGAATGGCTTAGCACTGGCGCAAATGCCCTGCATAGCATCGATAAACCATACCTAGAACTAGCTAAAAAATCATTGATGATTATTAAAGCTCACAGTGACAAGCGCGGTGGTGTGCTTGCAAGTGGCGATAGTAGCATCTTTAACTATGGCCGCGACTATTACTGTTACTGCTGGCCTCGTGATGGCGCATACGCTATGTGGCCGCTTATCCGTCTTGGCTATACCGAAGAACCAAAACGATTCTTTGAATTCTGTCGCGACACGCTAGACCGCGGTGGCTACCTGATGCACAAATACCAGCCAGATCGCGCCATTGGTAGCACCTGGCACCCTCTCGTGCACGAAAATCGCAAAGAACTCGCCATCCAAGAAGACGAAACCGCTATTGTAATTGTGATGCTTGGCGAACTATATGATTATTCTAAAGATAAAGAGTTTGTGCGTTCGTTATATTCAACGCTTATTCAGCCAGCTGCTAACTTTATGGCGAGCTTTATAGATGAAGCCACCGGCCTACCGCACGCAAGTTACGACCTATGGGAAGAAAAGTTCTTGACCAACAGCTATACGTGTGTAGTTGTAGAACATGCCCTTACCCGTGCCGCTGAGTTTGCGGATATGTTTGAGTACCCAGACGATGCCGTTAATTGGCAAAAAGCCGCTGCGCAAATCCACGATGCTTCTAAGCTACTGTTTGATCCAGACCGCCAAGCATTCCGTAAAGGCTATTATATGCAGCCAGACGGTTCGCTTAAGTTTGATAACACTATAGATATTTCGAGCCTGTATGGGTTCTTGATGTTTGGTGGCACCAAGGCCGATAACGCAAGCCTAGCCCAGACTGCAGCCGCCGTAGAGCAGTTCTTAACCAACCCAGAAAACGCAGGTGGCATATTTAGGTACGAAAACGACTGGTATATGCGCCGCGGCGAAGATAGGTCACCAAACCCTTGGTATGTATGTACGCTGTGGCTCGCCCAATATTACGTGCAAACAAAGCAAGTAGATAAAGCTCGTGCGTTAGTAGACTGGACAAAGAACAATGCTATGCCAAGTGGTACCTTAAGCGAGCAGATTGACCCAACGTATGGTGGCCCTGTTGGTGTAGCGCCATTAGTATGGAGCCATGCCGAATTTATTAATACCGTCTTAGATATTGCCGGCGAAAGCTAGACTATACTTTTGACATTAAAAAAGACCGGAGTATGCCGGTCTTTTTAGTAAGTCTAAATAAATACTACTTTTTAGCTTTTACGACGTTACGTCCAAGGTTCTTGGTCGTCTCTGTGTGCGTTGTGTAGCTACGAGTAGTTGGGCAATATTTGCGCAAGCTAATCTTGTCTGGTGTATTTTGGGTATTTTTAACAGTATAGTGATGGCGCTGGCCACAGTTTTCACATACCAGTCCGATAGTCTTACGTTTTAGGGTTTTCTTTGCCATAAAAATTAATGCCTCTAGTTGAAATTCAAAGTATATATTAGCAGAAAATTAGCTGTTGTACAAGGGTCAAAACGCCCACAATGTATTTTTATGTACATTATGGGCGTTTGGAGCCGTCACCGAGATTTGAACTCGGGACCCCTTCCTTACCATGGAAGTGCTACGGCTTCTTACAAAGATAAGTAACATTAAACAATCTAGCGACAGTGACTATGTTACTTGTAAAAGTACAGTTGCATAATATCACTGACGCTTATGTTTGTCAATGGAGTACTTTTAATTCGTATCTCAATGCGCTGGCGGAAGCTGGACTAGAAGATTGGAGCTGTAGGCCCGTTTCTCCTTACCCAGTCAGCGGAATCAACTGCGCCTTGCTTTGAATCATATGATTCGCTACTAACAGCAACAATATAGTTGTTGGCTGCTATTAAACGCCATCGCCATCCGCCTAAAGTATCTTGATAGACCTTAAAATGGACCATATCAACATCTCCTCATCGTGCGTTTGTATTAGGGGCGTAACCCGCACATCCTTAAGCTATGTCCCCACCTCAAAACCTAAAAGATAGATTTTGAGGAGGACAGCTAAGGATGTAGGGACGCACTAACTCGACGTTTTTTCGAGAGGATTCTCATCCGCCAGCGCACAAAGGTACGAATCTATTAATAATATGAACTTATTAAAAGTTAAATTCAAGTTATATTGTTTGATTCCTGGTAGAGGAGGCTTAACGAGTATATAATCAGCTTAATGGATAAAAATGTTCAGTTCTGTTTTTTTGATGAAACTGGTCTACTAAATTCTCCCAGAGATAAGTTTTTTGGTGTAGCCATGATAAAAGTACAAAAGCCCGAGGAGTTATTTGAGGCCATTAAACAACTACGCGACGAACTTTCCTTCTATGATGAGATAAAGTGGAGTAAAATTTACAATAAAAATGCACCCGTAATTAATAAATTTGTTGACTTATTCTTTACCTACGATAAAGCAAAGTTCAGCTGTTATATTTTTAAGAAATCAGACCTTGACCTGAAAGAGCATTTCAATGGAAACTTGTACTCAGCCTATACTTCCTTTGCCGCTATGCAAGTTTGCGCGAATTTAGGCCGCAAAGAATCAGCAATGCTCATCATGGATGACTTGAGTGTCCCAAAAGGTACTCAGTTTGAAGCATTAGTAAAGCGTAAAATCAATCGAAATCAAAAATTTGAACACAATCCTGCCCTTGGTGTCATTCGTGCATATTCAAAAGGTGTTGAAATGATTCAGCTTGCCGACCTATTACTGGGAGCTGTGGCTTACGAATTCAAATTAAACGCTGGGTTGATACCCGGACCAGGTGATGCAAAAAAATCCGTTTTGAGCAATGTAATCAAAAAAGCGAGAGTTAAATCTCTCGCTAGTGATGTCAAAACTTCAAATCTTGATGTTTGGGTTTTTAAGACTTAATTGGTGTGGCCATGGACCCCTCGGGTCGACGCCACGAATTAATATTAGCAATTATATAAAGTTTTGGCAATAGTATTTTTAACACCCGCCCCTGTTAGTGGTGTGCTAACTGTGTGCAGAATAAAGCCCCGAATAAAAAAACCGACAGATTTTTCTGTCGGCTATTCCACTCGTTCAAACTCTTATTGGATTATTGTTACTTCGTTACTTGTCATTGTGGCCCTCCGAATTTAATAACCATTACTATTATAACACCTGCCGCAAGTAGAAATATAGTCCAATTAAACTTTTTATACTTGTTAGTGACAATTTCCGAGTTGTGCTTATTCACTACGATGTAGTCATCATGTAAAATTTTCAGAAAACTCTCTTCACTATCGTAATTCTTATTATTCAGGTGCGCGTCTGCGCTCTGCAAATCGTGAGGAAACTTCCAAGGTACAGTCGATATAATCCATAAAAGAAAAGCAAACGCGAGACCCATGAACACGACACCAGTAAAGAAGAAGAAAATCCTATCACTATCTTTTAAAATAAGTCTGAAATTCCAAGTATTAAACAAGAAGGTTAGTATCGCTACCTCTCCCGCGATTAGTGCAAGAGCCTTGATACGAAGCTGGTCGTAAATATTATTAGTATACTCAAACATAAGCTTCTGTTCTTTTATAGATTGTTTGATGATTGCAATGTTTTTATTATCGGTAGCCATAAAAATCCCTTTCATCGCCACCCTTTATTTACTAAAGTTTACCAGCGAAAGACATAGTGCGCAATCAAAAAACCGACAGATTTTTCACTGTCGGCTATGTCGCACATTGTATGTTGTGCGTTTTAGTTAATTATGATATTTCTTGTACGCTTCTTCTAATTCAGGAGCCATGACAAGTCGTAATAACTTTATTATAATTGTAATTATCTTCTTGGAGCCGTCACCGAGATTTGAACTCGGGACCCCTTCCTTACCATGGAAGTGCTCTACCACTGAGCTATGACGGCACAACGTGACTTATTTTACCAAATTTACAGGTGTTACAGCAACACTAAGTACGTGGTTTTTGGTCGAACATTTCGGCCATCATTAAGTATTCTTGCCGAGTATCAGGATCAATTGCTACAGCAGCTAGCTGGCGATACGTTTTAGCAAAATCGTCAACATTACGCCGATTAGGCCGAGTCATGCTTGGAATCTCGGCATCTCTTTGCTCTGGAACAATCGAATTTTGGATATCAACACTCATAAATCAAACCTCAGAAACTTTACCTCTGATTTGCGGTTTAGTCAATAGGGATTGGTGGAGGATTCGACCTTTGTCGCAAAAGAAACTTACTTTTGCCTGACAAACCACTTACGTGGCTAAACGGCGGTCAACTGCTACAAGCAGTTGTCGTTCGAATGCCCGACTACTTAACCAAATAAAAATACCCCAGACAAGCCGGGGCACTTTTATTTGGTGCAGGGTGGAGGATTCGACCTTGCAGGCAAATGAACATTACATTTGCCAATGCAACCCTACGGGTTTCAGGCGGCCAAAGCTCACTGAGCTTTGTCGTTCGAATCCATCATCGCCTCCATAAAACTAAAAAGACCCACCCATTCAGGGTAGGTCCTATTAGTTTGGTGCAGGGTGGAGGATTCGAACCTCCGAACTCGAAAGAGGACAGATTTACAGTCTGTTGTGTTTGACCGCTTCACTAACCCTGCAAAATGTAGACGTCTGAGTCTACGCAGACGCCTACCCTGGTTGTAACACCTCCCCCGAACCTCACCTCACGTAAGGTTCTGGGATTTAGATACTCTCGCATGGTATCTAAAACTAGCGCAACCATTATTGGTTGATAGCATTTTGGAGCCGACAGAGGGATTCGAACCCACGACCCGCTGTTTACAAAACAGCCGCTCTGGCCAACTGAGCTATGTCGGCAAAATTTGGAAGGTACTACTCGTTTAAGAGCCAACCGCTATACTACCAAAGATATCAGATTGTTTCAACCTACCCTGTGGGTAAACTGTGCTTAAGCTTACCGTATAGGGCTCATTCGGGGAATAACGTACCCACAAATGCAAGCAACATAGTTAGCGAACCTAGTATGGCTACAATCAGTGCAAACGTAGAAAAAGTTGTTTTAACCTTTGCTGTCGCATCTTTTGTATCTAAAAAGTTAATGGCGTCTTGGACAAATAGCAGCGGTACAAAACCTAGCGTTGTGATTACAAACAAGGATAAATCTAGCCACTGATTTGTTATGGTTGCCCTTCCCCAAAAATTGCCAACAAGTAGTAACACAATATAGATTGGTGCAAGTAAATCTGCATATACATTTTTAGGGTACTTTGCATCGGCAGCCCTGTTTTGCACTAGCTTAAAGAACGAGTAGCAATAAAATATTGCAAAAAATGCACGCCAAAATGGATGCTTTACCTTAGGATCAATAGCCTGAACGGCCTTCCAGTTTTTGTAAAACCAATAAATGTCATATATGCCAAAAGTTGCAACACACATGATTGCTAGCTTAGTTTTTGACATTACGAACAGATTTAGTTCAGCTGATTCCTGAGGTTTTGTATTTTCTTCCACGGTTGCTCCTTATATACAGCAACTATACAGCAGATTTTAAGCTTGGCAATGCAAATATAAGAGTAAATTTAAACGACGACGCGCGGTGGGCGTTGGATGCGCTTTGGCTTGCTGCTCGCAGCGGCAGTGCCACCGCTAATACGATTTAACTTCTTTTGGAGCTGTTTTGCTTCTTCTTCCATGCCTTTAATCTCGTATGCACGGTGTAACAGGGTGTAAGTTTCTTTGTTTGGCTCTAGTTCGGCTGCACGCTCTAGCTCGCTAATCATCTTTTTATCATTACCAAGCTTTTCTTCTACCTTTGCGTAGGCAATATGGCGTGCTGCCATGCCTTCGTCTAACTGTAGGGCTTCTTCAAATGCTACCGAAGCACGGCCGTAATCGCCTGTTTCGTAATAAATTAGGCCAAGGTTATGTAGGCTCGATGCACTTTTTTCTATACTCGATGCGATTTCAAAACAATCTATCGCGTCTTTAAACTCTTTTTGCTTAGCATACAAAATGCCTAAACGGTTATAGGCGGCGGCGTTCTTTTCGTCAATCTTAAGAATCGTTAACAGTGCCTTTTCGGCGCGTAACAGCTTGTTTTCACGCATACCCTGATGCGCGATATCCCATAAACGACCCAAGCGAAGCCCAACTTTGTCGGGGATTTCATTAATACCTTCGTCTACTTTATAAGTAGCTCGAAAAGCGAAAAAAGCGAAAATAAGTAAAACAACTAATTCTAACATTGCGTTCGTTCTATTATATCATTTTGCACTAGATACGCATAAAGAGGTGGCTCAGCACCAATTTAGCCTGCACTTTTGTTTGCAGCCAATCTTCGGCTTGTGTTACATAGCCTAAGCGTTTGTGCCATTGTTTAACTGTGTGGTTGTTCTTACTGGCTGCGTTTTCTAGCGCGGCTTTGCACACTAGTTCTAGCGCCTCGAGCACTAACGCGGTTTGCGTTGCATCCTTAGATAAAGCATCTACCCGAATCATGCGCTCAAAATGGTTTTCGCCCAGTATTTCTTTGGCGGTATCTATAGCATGCAAAAGCTCGTGATTTTCATCGTCATCAAGTAATGCCGTTATCAGCCCAATGCGTGATTCGCCAATAGCGATTGCTTTGGCGCGGTGCGCATCTGGTTTATCTGCAAAGTATGTATTTAGTTGTTCTTTGGTAGGTAGGTTTAAACGCCATACAACGGTGCGTGACTGAATAGTATCTAACATGTCACCCAGCTTGGTAACGGCCATAAAAAAGTGTACGTTTTTTGGTGGTTCTTCTAAAATCTTTAAAAAACTATTTTGAGCCTCGGGCGTTAATAGTTCGGCATGCGGAATTATAACAACACGATGCTTATCTGATTTTAAACGTAGGCTGGTTTTAAGTTCGCGGATTGCCTCTATACCTATGCTGTTTTTATCCTCGGGCGGAGTAATCTCAAATAGCCTGCCGGCCGGGTGCTCGCCAAGAATTTCGGCAGCTAAGGCTCGTAATATGGTTTCTTTGCCACTGCCCTGAGGCGCCACCACTAAAATGCTCTGGGGTGGATCACTGACAATTAGCGCGTAACGCTGCTTGGTTTGTGGGTGCAGTAGCAGTTCCATATCATGCCACCAACGCCTTAAATTCTTTTGGTACTTCGCTTATAAAGGTTTTGCGTTCGCCGCCTGGCACGGTGATTTCTAGGCTATAGGCGTGCAGGTATAAGCGGTCGGCTTTTTTATCACCGTACAGCTCGTCACCAACAATTGGGTGCTTAATATACTGCAAATGGACACGCAGTTGATGTGTGCGGCCTGTCTTAGGGCTTAACAGTAGTAATGCATGTTCGTCATTGCTATCTACAACTTTATATTCGCTAGACGACGGCTTACCTTGTGGGTCTGGCCTGAATGTTTGCGGCTTATTAGGGTTACGGCCAAGTGGCACATCAATAATTGCCTCGGCCGGGCTTGGCGTACCCTGCACTACTGCGTAATAGGTCTTTTTAGTCTTACGGAGGCTAAATTGCTTTTGTAGCATGCTGAGTGTTTCGGAGTTCTTGGCGCAAATCATAACACCGCTGGTAGCGCGGTCTAATCGGTGCACAATACCTGCACGTTCACCATCCATACCCGATACTTTATCGCGTACAAAACTAGCAACCGATGCTTCGTCCCAATAGCGGCCACGAGCATGGCTAATAACACCAATCGGCTTATCTATAACAATTACATTATCGTCTTCGTAAATTACCGGCAAATCGATACTTTCGGCTACTTGTTCTAGGGTTTCAATTACGGCCTCAAACACTTCGCCTGGCTGTAGCTTTTCGCCTGGCTTTAAAGCTTTGCCGTCTTGCGTAATTGCACCACGCTCGAACAACTTGGCAAGCGCCGCACGTGAATATTGCGGGAACGTATTAGCAAGCAGTACGTCTGCACGCATTGCAACTTCGGAATCGTTAGTTATTTGCATATACTATCCTTGCTACATAAAGCATACTGCCGTCTTTGGTATGCGATTTATGATTATCATCAGGTGTGGTCACATTTTGCTCTTTGGGTTTTAGCAAGATAACTTCGGTAATGTTCTTATCATTATCCTTCATGGAGGTAATGGCGCTAGTGATATCTGATAAACCAAGGTAGTCATCGCAAAATGCAACGTAACAGTCGGCACCAATTGTAAAATACACTTCTTCGCCATCATAAGATGTGTGCTCGTGCTTAATGGCTACTGCCTCTGGCTCGCCAGCAATACCAAAAGACCCCAAATTTAGCGAATCATTTGTGACAGTATTTTTTTGCATTGCTATGGCCGTAAGCCTACTGCTTGTTGAACAGTAAATAATCGTGCGTCAGCCACCTGGCGCATTGCTTGTTCGCTTTGCTCTAGCTTGTGCTGAATACCAGCGTCGTCAACATTGTTAAATGCAGCCTGAAAATCAGTTAAGAACTGTTGTACAGCATCTGCTACAGCCTTTTTAAGGTCACCATAGCTGGTTTTGCCTTGCCACTGGGCAATAACATCTGCCTGAGGCGTATCGGTTAGTAGCGCAAGTATTTGCAGTAGATTGCTGATACCGGGGCGTTCTTTAAAATCAAACTGGATTTCGCCATAACTATCAGTGGTGGCGCTCATAACTTTTTTGGCAGCATCGGCCGGATTATCACTCAAAAGTATAGTGCCAGCAGGGTCATTAACGCTTTTGCTCATTTTTTTATCTGGGTTTCTAAATGAACGTATTCGCAAAGAATTAGAATTACCCGCAAAAGCTGCTTGCTTGGCGGTATCTTCTGGCACAATAAACAAATCCGAATCAAACCTATTATTAAGCCGTTGGGCAAGCGTACGCGCAAGTTCAATATGTTGGCGTTGGTCTTCGCCTACTGGTACCCACTTTGCGCTGTACAATAAAATATCTGCTGCTTGCAAAACCGGGTAATTAAACAGACCAACGGTAACTTGATCCTTACCGAGCCGTTCTGCTTTATCTTTGAATTCAACCATTCTGCTCGCTTCACCAAAACCAGTAAAACAGTCTAGTATCCAGGCTAGTTCGCTGTGTGCGGGTATATAGCTTTGGCGGTAAATATACGTATCTGCATTGCTTAAATCTAACCCGGCAGCTACAAAATACTTTAAATTCCTAAATGTATTTGTATATAGCGTTGTGTGATCAATTGGAGTAGTAAAACTGTGCAAATCTGGTACGAACATATTAAGTTGATACTCACCAGCTTTTTCCTGCAATTGCACCATCGGCAATATCGCACCTAAATAATTACCGATATGCGGCTCGTCATTGCTGCGGATACCAGTTAAAATTACTTCTTTACTCATCTTGTAGCTAGTATAGCATGCGCTGTATCTGTTTTAGTGCTGAATTCCGAGCGCCAACATACCCGCAATTAGTATTGCCCACAAAAGCCATACAAATGTGTCTGCGCCACTGCTAATCACCCTGTTAACACCAGCTTTGTGGCTACTTGCTAGCGGTAAGTCGGCAATGTTAATACGTAGCCATGCCCAGTTGGCAGCAATAACGGCGCTGTAGCAAAAGATACAAAAGATACACAACGAGCCAATAACCCAGGCGCTTTCGTACAAATACCAAGCACCAAAGCCCAAAAAGAAGACCGTCAAAAAGTGTACAAATAGGCGTACATTTTTATGTATTACGCTACCTGTAGCGCCTGCTAAGCCAATACCAATCAGCAATACAAAGAACACAATGCACATTAACGAGTTAGAAAACCCAAATACCGATGATTGCCAGGCGTCGAACACGCTGCTGCAACTAAACACCGAATTAACATCGCACGTTAACGGCAATGTCGGGTTTTTTGCGTAGTCTATACGTTCTATGGTCTGAATAAACGACGCCAGCATGCCAAGTATGCCGCTTGCAACGACTGTCCACCATAATCCTTTGATATTTTTTACACCCTTAAGAGAAGTTGAATTGCTCATACTTTAAGCATACGCCTACGCTGCAACAATTTCAGCAGTGTGTGTGCTAATGCAGGGCTGGAGTACAAACGAACCATCATCGAGCGTAACAGCAAGACAAAGGCGTGACACCTTAGTGCCCTTTACTACGCGTTCTTCTACCGTTAAACCCTCGAACGTCCCGGTAAACGATGATTCGTTTAGCGGTAGCTGCCGGGTAATCGGTATAGCAGCGCTGGGTTCGGCAAGTAGCGCTTGGCTACCAGCTAAATACAGCTTGTCGCCTGGGTATAGCTGGTATTCGCGCGCTGCAACAAGCTCTAACGCGTTTAATTGGTCGTCTAGCGTTGGGCCAAATGGCTGGTATGTTAGGCGTGATGCTGCCTCGGCCAATAAATCTTGCAAATCAAAGCTCTGTTGGGCAACACGTGTCCATTGGTCGGTAAATTCGGGGTTAAAGTAATGTGGATAATCAGGTAGTAGCATCCATTCGTAACGTTCACGTTCGGAAATTATAAAGCGCTTTAGGGGTTCGTCGGTTACTAAATCGTCGCCAATAAGTGCAGTTAGGTAGGTTTCGTTATCTATTTGGATAGTTTCGAAGCCCCTAAATTCGCCTATTGCTTCGTCTGGTTCTTCTGATACTTCGCCGTTAGGGTGTTTGGTATAGCAAATACCGGCGGCAAACATTAATACACGGTTTGCTACTGCAAGCTCGTGCGTGATATTTAAGCCATCACAAATAAACTCTAGATCGTTTTTACGAAATTCGCCTGTTTCTGCTTTTTTGAGTTCGGTGCCAAAATTGGCATCTAAAAAAACAAATTCGCCCTTGTCTTGGGGCGATAGTTCCCTTTTGTGCATGGGTATTACCCTACCAAATAACAGGGTGATTTTGCAAGCATAAGTGTCAAAAAGGTGGGACTACCGGTGGGCAGACGGAGCGAATCCGTCTGCCCACCGGCGTATCTGGCACAAGGTCGGTCTGCTAATTCTCACAGACATCCGCCGGGCTGTTTCCAAGCCGGACGTACGACACGCGAGTGCCTGGTAGTGTGTTTTCGCTGCGGGCGGACCGTGGGGGGTTATGCCCAGCAGTTTGCAAAACACACCGTGCGCCATCTGGTGCCTTACGACCTCCGGGGGAATGAGGCCTCAGGCCGATGCGGCTGCATCGATGGCTGCTCCTATGTCGGTACCTCTAGCGATAGTACTTTCCGACCGGGGGAGCACCCGTCTGTGCGCTTATAAGCGGAGTTCCGGTCTGTTCAATCGGACTTTCCGGCAAATGCCACACAGAGATTTATCATTGTCTCGCAACCTCGCGGACTACTGTTTGGTTGCTGCTAAGCCAGAGTACATGCCAGCTTCGCTAGATGCCCATCTACGTTCGATGAGTTCACCCGAGATAGAGTCAATTCTATCTTGTACAAGAAATAATGCAAGCATGTGCGGAATATAAATAATACTAGGCGTAATAGACGTCTTCGTCGTTGGCGACCTCGGTAAGGGGTTTGGTGATTTTAGCGGTAAAAAACGCCTCGTGCGTATCTGTTGGCAAAATTCGGTAGGTTTTTGCAATTTGGGGGTTTAGGACTTTGCCGTGCCAGCTGGTTAAGCCAGGTTTTGCGCCCTCTACGGGGATGTCTATTTGTTGCACTTGGGCACTGCGGCGCTTTAGTAGGTAATCAATTACCAGCTCGTTTTCCTCGGGCGCGATGGTACAGGTGCTATACACCAATGTGCCGCCAGGCTTAAGTAAATCGTAGGCAATCATAATAAGTTGTTCTTGCAGGCGGCTAAGGCGCTTGATTTTAGCCGGGCTCCACTGCTCGTAGCTCTTGGGATTGGCTGGGTTTATGGCCGTCTCGCCGCTACAGGGCGCGTCTAGCAGGATTTTATCGTATTGCTGTGTCCTCAGGTGTTTGCGCAAAAAGCGCCCGTCGTACAGGGTTGTATCGGCTTGCACACCATAGGTTTCAAATATATTGCGCATCTTAAAAAAGCGGATGCGCGATGTATCGTTAGCCACAATATGTGCTTTGTTTTTGCTAAGTGCTGCAATATGGGTAGTTTTGCCGCCCGGCGCAGCACAAATATCTAGTACGTATTCGCCACTTTTTGGGTCTAATGCTAGTACTGGCACAAAACTGGCGGGATCTTGCAGTATAAATGCGCCACTGGTAAATAAATTGCTTTTGCTGAGCTCTGAATACCCTTTGGTAACGATATAGGCATCTTTGCACCAACTAATAGGCGAAAGCTCTACGCCCAGCGCTTTAATATCTTTTAGCGTGGTTTTTTTCGCCTTAAGTGTGTTTATACGCACCGCTTTTGGGTGCCGCAAACTTAACAAGCCTAAGGCTTCATCAGCAGTTACCTGCCATGCCTCAGCTGTTCGTTCTAATAGTGGTTGTAAGCGTGTATCCATACCCGGATTATTTAGATTTCGAAGTATTTACCGATATTATCCATTATTTCCGTGAAAGTATCGCTGTATTCGTCTTTTAGCTCGCCCGAACTATCGAATACTCCAATATGCTTTATTGTACCGTCAGATTTATATTTATCTCGTATATCGTCAGTGGGCAATTGCGTAACTAAATATTGTGGGTAGTCTTTAAGGCATTGCTGATATTTAGTCGCATTCTTGTCGAAAAGAGAAGCGACTTTTCTGATGCCCAAATCTTTTGCAAAATTGAGAAAGAATGGCATATTTGTTTCGCCGCCAATACCATAGCCAAATATTTCATATTTTGTGTTAATTTCGTTATCTTTGAGCCACTTCCTTATAAGACCTACATCTTCTTTACCTTCGACGAACAAAATATTATTCGCAAACATGATTTCTTTAGAGACTGTATCGAGAAACTCCGGGCGTTGCCAATCTTTGATTATCCCATCCAATAAACTACTGTAATTAACACCAGGTTTTATTTCGCTTACAACACATTGTTTATCGTCATGTTTATTTAACCGAATTATTTTTGCTCCGTTAGATATACTCTCCCAGCTAATGAAATATGGAGAATGAGTCACAATTACTATTTGCTTTTGGCGGGCTTCGTCAGCGAGAACATCATAAAGCGCTTTTTGAGCTGTGGGGTGTAAGGAAAGTTCAGGCTCATCAATAACGAGAATATAATCTTGGGTGGATTTGCTTGTTAGCTGGGCTGCGATTCGAAATAAAGAAATGATTCCGTCCCCAAGCATATCGACAGCGTGCTCAACATTGTTTCCAGTGACATATTTCAGATAGTCACCAGCGGGCTCTCTTGTTCCGACGGTCCAAAAATAAAAATGTTGAACCAAACTTTTAATAAATGCAGAAAGCTTGTCTCTATGTAACTGATCAACATACATGTTAGCGATTTTTTTTGCCGTACCTAGGTCGCCAGAGTTCCGAATACTTGATATTGCTGATTGATTTGCGTATGTTACGTCATCCATTGTTCCGCTGTATTGCGCCTGCCACCATCTTCTTGACGGAGCAATTTCAATTTTTAACTCATTTAACCGAAAACCATTGTCAGTTATTTGAGAGCCTTTGTTAACATTCGTTATCCTTTCAGTACCACTGTCAGTTGTGTATGTTATTATTGGATCCCGTTTCCCATGGCGCTCTGAGTCATTAAAGCGTTTTGAGTTTCCGCTATTATGGTGGAAAGTCAGCGCTTCAATAAAAGTCGTTTTTCCTGAATTATTTGGCCCAACAACTACTGTCAAGCCACTGCCTTTATTGCCATCAGGAATTGCAAAATTAAATGTTTGCTTTGAGTAAAAACCCCTGAATTGCTGAATTGTCATCTTCTTTAGCATTTAGTTAATTATATATGGAAAAGCTCAATTCAATGTTAAATATCATGGCTACTTGGTTTATTTCTTTGTAAAAATAAATTATAAAAAGTCCCAGCAATAAGCCGGGACTTTTTTTGAAGTCGTAGTATAAATACTAACGCTTGGTAAACTGGCGTTGCTTACGAGCACCCTTAAGACCAAACTTCTTGCGCTCGCGTTCGCGTGGATCGCGGCTTAAGAGGTCTGCACGCTTAAGTGTAGACTTGTAATCTTCGTTTAATACAACTAAGGTCTTTGAGATACCCAAACGGATAGCATCAGCTTGGCCGCGTGTGCCGCCGCCTTCGACAACAACAGTGATGTCGTACTGACCTTCTTTTTCGAGCAAAACAAATGGCTTGTTGATTTCACGAAGCAACTGTGGACTGCCGTCAAAATATTCGCTAGCGGTCTTACCATTTACGGTAATGTTGCCCTTGCCCTTGTACAAACGTACACGAGCAGTTGCGCTTTTACGGCGACCTAGTGCGTAGGTGTATTCAGTCTTGGTTGCCATTACTTAACACTCACTTTCTGAGGTTTCTGAGCTTCATTCTTGTGCTCGGTACCCTTGTAAATCTTCAATCGCTTTAGGCGTTCGTCCATAAGCTTGTTTTTAGGTAACATACCCTTAACAGCTAGGCGGATAACTTCGGTTGAATCTTTTGCAATCATATCACCCAAGTTAGTTTCTTTAAGGCTACCAGGGTATTGGCTGTGGCGATAATACATTTTATCGTTTAGCTTGTTACCAGTAGCTACAAGGCTATCTGAGTTGATTACGACTACAAAGTCACCACAATCGATGTGTTGGGTAAACATAGGCTTGCCCTTACCGGTTAGAAGTGTAGCAATTTTGGTGCTAACACGCCCTAGTGGTGCTTCAGCGGCGTCAATAACGTACCAAGCACGAGTCACTTCTGATGGCTTTGCGCTATAGGTTTTCATTATTTAGCCTCCTTTTTGGTTGCAGGCTTCTTTGCAGGTGCTTTTTTAGCTGGAGCGGCTGCCTTTTTAGGTGCTACTGCTTTTACTGGCTTAGCTTCTGCGGCTTTTACAACCGGCTTAACAGCTGGAGCTGCTTTGAGATCGTCCACAAAACTAACACGAGCTAGTTGCACGTTGTCACCGCGGCGAGTTTTGGTTCGCTCGATGCGCAAGTGGCCACTATCACGACCAGTTAATTGTGGTGCGATTTCATCTACTAATTTGTGTGCACTTTCGACGTTAGCCATCTTAGAGATAACTTGGCGGCGATTGTGCAAATCACCCTTCTTTGCCTTGGTGATGAGCTTTTCAAAGTAAGGAACGAGCTCCTTAGCCTTTGGTACGGTTGTCTCGATAGACTCGTACACAGCCAAGTTGCTTGCCAAACCCTTTATAAGGGCTCGACGTTGGTCGCGCTCACGACTAAACTTACGTCCTTTATATCCGTGACGGTGCATCTTATAACTCCAACTCCGCGAGCTTGTCTTTTACTTCGTCGAGAGCTTTTTGGCCGAAACCTTTAAGATCACGAAGTTCAGCGTCGCTTAGGCTAAACAAATCTTTCAACGTATGAATGTCATTGTTGATAAGCGCGTTGGTAGTACGAGCACTTAGGTTCAAATCTTCGATAGATACTAGTAGTTCTGCAGGATCTTCGTTGTCGTCGCTAGAAAAGCTAGGAGCAACGGTTTTGCTTGCAGGTGCTGCTTCTACACGAGTAGCGCCAGCAAGAGCTGTGTATTGGTTAACCAAGATAGCAGCTGCTTCTTCGAACGCTTCTTTAGGTGTGATAGTACCATCGGTATCAATGGTGATGTTGAGCTTGTCTAAATCAGTGATTTGACCAACACGAGTGTTTTCAACCTTGTAACGTACACGAAGTACTGGGCTGAAGATTGCATCTAATGCAATCATGTCACTTGGTTTTTTAGCTGCGCCTTCTTCGACAGTGCGGTAGCCACGGCCAGTTTCGACGATAAGGTCGATAATGAGGCTTGCTTTTGCATCGTCTACAGTTGCGATAACTTGGTCACCATTTACAACTTCTACATCTGCGTTAACCTTGATATCTTTGCCGGTCACAATACCCTTGCCCTTGAATTCGAGGCGAATGTTTTGTGGCTCGTCGCTGAATACGCGGAAACGGAGACGCTTTAGGTTGAGCATGATATCAACGACATCTTCTTTCACGCCAGGTACGGTAGTGAACTCGTGGCTAACACCTTCAATCTTGAAAGCGGTAATAGCTGCACCGGCGATGCTTGATAGCAATACGCGGCGTAGGCTGTTGCCTAGAGTCATACCATAGCCAGTGTGGAGAGGTTCGATAACAAAGGTTGCACTTGTATCGTGGTGCTCATCAATATTTGCTAGTGATGGGGTGTGAATTACTTTTGACATATCTTGTGCCTTCTCCTCTTAGCGTGAGTAATACTCAACGATTAGTTGCTCATTAATTTCTGGTTCTGCTTCATCACGTGAAGGTTCGCCAGTTACGGTAATCTCAAACTTCTTCCGGTTTGCCTTGAGCCAGCTAACCGTTACGTCGATGTTACCGGTAATATCATCAAGTTTCTTGAAATATTCAGTTTCTGTAGAGCGTGGGCGTACGGTTAGTACGTCACCAGCACTTAGACGGATAGAAGGAATGTCGACACGGCGGCCATTTAGTAAAAAGTGACCATGTGTGACTAACTGACGTGCAGCACGGCGGCTCGTTGCAAAACCAGCGCGGTATACTACGTTATCAGCTCGCTTTTCGAGAAGTTGTAGTAATACAGCTCCCGATTGACCTTGCTTACGGTTTGCCTCGGTCATGAGGTTAGAGAATTGTCGCTCTAGTAGGCCGTACAAGCGCTTTACCTTTTGCTTCTCGCGAAGTTGCAATGAATACTGGCTGGTTGTGCCACGGCGCCCTGGGCGACCTTGTTGGCCGGGGAGCGTTGCGCCACGCTTAACCATGTATTTAGCTGCTTTAGGGTGAAGTGCATAGCCTTCACGACGACTCATCTTGGTGATTGATTGTGTATCACGTGCCATGATTATACCCGTCGTGCTTTCTTAGGACGGCAGCCACCATGTGGCACACCCGTCACGTCTTTGATAGATTCGACAGCTACGTCAGCGGCAGATACGGCGCGAACCGCAGCTTCACGGCCAAGGCCGATACCTTTAACGTAAACGTCAGCTTTAGCGATACCATGTAGTTGCTTAGCAGCGTTAATAGCTTTTTCGGCAGCGATTTGGGCTGCGTATGCAGTACCCTTTTTGCTACCACGAAAACCACAACCGCCTGCACTTGCAGCAGTCAAAAGTCCGCCTTGTTGGTCAGTCACCGAAATGATGGTGTTGTTAAATGTTGCCAAGATGTGCACCTGACCAACGGGTACATTTCGCTTACTCTTCTTTTTCTTGACAGCAGTAGTTGATTCAGCCATATATAATCCTTAAACCTTACGTCTTTGCCGCTACTTTTTTGGCTGTACCGCCAACCGTTGTCTTCTTACCACGACGGGTTCGAGCATTGGTTTTAGTACGTTGGCCACGACTTGGAAGATTTTGGCTGTGGCGGATACCGCGATAGGCCTTAATCTCTTTAAGACGCTTAATATTAGCGACTACTTTTCGCTGAAGCTCACCTTCGACCTCGTAGCTGGCGTTGATTGTATCTTGGATACGACCAACTTCAGCGTCGGTAAGATTCTTTACACGGGTCGTTGGTTCGACTTTGGCAACAGCCAAAATATCGTACGCAGATTTTACGCCGATACCGTGAACATAAGTCAGGGCTATCCAGACTTGTTTCTCACTTGGGATGGTTACACCACTGATTCGTGCCATAACTTAACCCTGCCTCTGCTTGTGCTTTGGCTTGAGCTTGTTGATGACATACAGGCGGCCCTTACGGCGAACCAAGATGTCATCAGGACTGATTTTTTTAACGCTAGCACGCACTTTCATGCGGATCATCACTCCTTAATGCTGTGGTGACACACTGCTTAATTAATATTCGTTCCCTAATAAATAGGTAGCGGCTCTCTTATACAAAAGAACTTGTACCCTTTTGCTAGAAAACTAGCTTTTGCGGTAGGTTATGCGACCCTTCGTAAGATCGTAAGGTGTCAATTCAACCGTCACGCTATCACCGGGGACTATGCGTATATAGTGCTTGCGCATTTTGCCGGCAACATGAGCTATAATCTTGTGGCCATTTTCGAGTTCAACTACAAACTGCGTACCCGGGAGGGTTTCCAGAATTGTGCCGTTAAGCTCGATTACTTCCTTGTTTTTAGCCATAAGTTACAACAGTAGTCTATAATACTACACTCTACCGGTGTTTGTAAAGTATTTTATCTCTGTTTATTATATTCAACTTAAGCGGTCGCAGATTTAGGCTTGCGCAAGCTAAAGCGGCGCTTGGTTTTCTTCTTTTTGTCGCTATCGATATTGATAGTGTAATCGTCGTAGGTAATCATTAGTGCGCGTGATTCTAGCTGGCGCAATGTCTCTAGCGCAACAGATACCAAGATAAGCACGCTGGTACCACCAATAGCAATTTGGTTAGTCTTTAGTAAGGCCTGGGCAATGATAGGCAGAACGGCAAGTAAACCAAGTGCTAAAGCACCAAATAGCGTAAGGCGGTTAACAACCTTCGTTAAGTACTTTTCGGTTTGCAAACCTGGGCGCACACCGTCAATGAATCCACCTTGCTTTTGCAAGTTTTCGGCGATTTCTTTAGAGTTAAATACCACGCTGGTATAGAAGAACGTAAACATAAACACGAGCAAGAAGTAGAGTGTCGGATACAACCAAGCTTGCCATCCACCTGCTGCTAAGGTTTGAGGAGTTGGGTTTTGGAACCAAGTTACTAAGTTCTGCCCGAACGTCTGCCAGCTACCTGACGCGCTTTGGCTTAATAGCTGACCAATAAAGGCTGGCAGCGACAAGAACGCCAATGCAAAGATAATAGGCACTACACCTGCTGTAATGAGCCGTACGGGCAATGTTGTGGTTACACCGCCATAGACACGATTACCCTGCAAACGCTTGGCGTAGCTAATGGTAATGCGTCTCTGGGCCTCGTTGAGGTACACCACGAACACGGTAACTGTTAATGTTGCCGCTAATATTCCCAGAGTGAGCCAAAGTGCCTGCGAGTTGATTGGGAAATCAAAATGACCAAAAATCTTAAATGATGAACCCTTTGCAATAACAGATGAAATAAGGTTACCAATAATGCTAGGTAGTGAAGCCACGATACCAACAGTAATAACTAACGAGATACCGTTACCAATACCTTGTTCGGTAATAAGCTCACCAAGCCACATAAGGAGCATTGCACCACCAGTTAGGGCGGCAACCATGAGCGTCCACTGGCTGAGGTTTGCATTTGTAACAAGGTCACCCAAACCACCAAAGCTAGCGGCTGATTGGCGTACCAAGAAGATAGTACCGATAGACTGTACGATTGCCAGCGGGAACGTAATCATACGTGTCCACTGTTGAATCTTTTTGCGGCCGTATTCGCCCTCTTTGTTTAACGCTTCTAACTTAGGAATAGCTTTGGTAAGAAGTTGCATGATGATGCTGGCGTTAATGTATGGCCCAAGACCAACCAACATGATACTGAAGTTAGCTAATGCACCACCGCTAAGGACGTTTAGAAAGCCCAGAAGTTGTGATGAACCAGCTTGGTTAAAGATGTTGTCTAACACCTGTCGCAACGTGCTTGGTTCTGCTAATGGAATAGGAATATGTGCCAAGAATCGAAATACGATAAGCATGCCAATAACCGCAAAAATGCGCTTACGCATATCAGCACTTTTTAGTGAGCGTAGGATAATCCGCCAGTTCATGAATTTTTATAACCCCTCTTAGTCTTTCTGAAATGTAAACTTACGGATATTGTACCATAATGACCCTTGAAAACGTGTCAAATCATGGTAAATATTACTTGGTTTTGCGCTTTGGTTCTAACCAGTCTGGAACAGGTGTAAAGGTAATGAGTTCCCAATTATCTATTTCTTCTTCGGTTACATCGTAGACATCTTGGTAGGCTGTTTCGACGCTACCGTGCATAGCATTGTTCCAATCAAAACCAAGCGTTTCGGCTGCAGCTTTGATAGTCGCCTCGTCTGGTGCTTCTAGCTCAACGAAGCTCGGAATCCACGGCCACGTGTCGATTTCGACATCAACATCACCTAATTTCCAGCTTTCGCGTTTGGTTTCTTGATACGAATCAATAACCAGACCCAACGAATCTAAAAATAGTTTTGCTTGCTCGTAATCGTCAATTTTTAGCGTAACCTCTTTGGTGCCATGTAAGGTGCGATCATTAAGCTGCTTGTAGCTCATGGTAATTTTGTTACCTTCGTCGCGAACACGTACCCAGCCACCTATGGCCTCGAGCCGGTGATCTGGGAAATCAAACACATGGCGTTTCATTAAACGCTCGGGTTCTATAAGTTTTGCACCAGCATCTTTTAGTTTTTGACGGATAGCGTCCACGTCAACATTGATAAACTTCGCCTCAATCTCTGTTTGCATAGTGGTATCATACCAAAAAGAGGCCACTTGCGTGACCTCTTTTTACGACTAAAGCTATAAATTATTTAGTTGCTTTAGGTTCTTTGACTTCTTTTGCTTCACGTGCAACCTGGGGTGTTTGCGTAAATGTGCCACCAGCTTTTTGAATAGCTGCTTTTGCACCTTCGCTTGCGCCCTGTACGGCTACACTTACCTTAGCGGTTAGTTCACCCTTAACAACAATCTTAGTGATGGTGTATGGGCTACTAATTAAACCAGCTTCGAAAAGTGTGAAGTTGTCGGCAGTTTTACCGGCAAAATCGTTAAGTTGGCCAGTGTATACGTTTTCTGCCTTAGCGTGAATGCTACGAAAGCCGCGAAGCTTTGGCATGCGCTGCATAATTGGCGTCTGACCACCTTCGAAACCTGCACGGTGACTGTGACCAGTACGTGAGTTTTGACCCTTAGTACCACGACCAGCGGTTTTACCCTGACCGGCTGCGATACCACGACCAACTCGCTTTGGTAGCTTTTGCTTAGTTACGTCGAGTTCGTGATATTTCATGATTACTTCTCCGCCTTTACTGCCTTTTTAGCAGCAGGTTTTGCCTTAGGCGCTGCTTTTGCTGCAGGCTTAGCAGCTGGAGCTGCTTTTTCGAGCTTAGCTTCTGAAACAGTCTTTGTTGCTGGCTTAGCTGATTTAGCAGGCTTAACAACCCAATCCTTTGCAGGAACTAGTTGCTGTAGAGCCTCTAGTGTTGCATAGGCAGTATTAACCTTGTTAGTTGAACCAAGTGACTTGCTAAGTGCGTTGCTGATACCACCTACTTCGAGGATAGTGCGTACAACACCACCGGCGATAAGACCAGTACCAGCGCTAGCAGGCTTGATAAGAATGTTACTTCCACCAACCTTGGCTTGTACTTCGTGAGGGATAGATCCCTTGTAGTTAACAATTTCGAACATGTGCTTTTTAGCAACATCAACAGCCTTGCTAACTGCGGTTGTAACGTCTGCACCCTTTGCAATACCGATACCTAAACGACCTTTACGGTCACCAACAACAACGAGAGCGCGGAAACGGAAGCGACGGCCACCTTTTACCACACGGGCAACGCGGTCGACGTTGATTACTCGCTCGTCAAATTGCTTTTCTTCTTCTGGTTTGTCACGGCGATTATCGCGGCGATTGTCTTTACGTGGCTGCATAATTAAAACTCCAGACCTTCGGCACGGGCAGCATCGGCAAGTGCTTTAACACGACCATGGTACAAACGACCATTGCGATCAAAAACGACCTTGCTTACCTTAGCCTTTTTAGCATTCTTAGCGATTTCGGTACCGATAATAGTAGCTTTATCGGTGAGGGTACCAGTAAGCTTTTGGCCAACAGTTGTGGCAGAAGCTAGTGTTACACCTTTTTCATCGTCAATAATTTGTGCACTAACGTGCAGGTTGCTTACGCTGACGCTCAAGCGAGGACGCTCGGCAGTACCACTAACGGTGCTACGTACGCGATTCTTTCGGAGCTTCAGGTTCTGTACTTTCTTAAGATTTCGGTTCATACCTTACTCCTACTTGTCCTTTCCTGATTTACCACTCTTACGAATGATGCGTTCATCTGAATACTTAATACCTTTACCCTTGTAAGGTTCTGGCTTGCGTAGTGCACGAATTTCGGCAGCTACTTGGCCAACTTGTTGCTTTGAAATACCAGAAACGTTAACGACGTTCTGTTCGATTTCAATCTTGATACCTTCGGGAATTGGGAACAAAATATCATGGCTATAGCCAAGTTGGAATTTAACTTTGTTACCTTCCATGGCTGCACGATAACCAACACCGTTGATTTCTAGCTTCTTAGTAAACCCTGTGGTGACTCCAACAACCATGTTGTTGACTAGTGCACGCATAAGGCCGTGGTTTGCACGGTGTAATTGCACATCGCTTTCACGCGTAAGTACAAATTCGCCGTCTTCTAGCTTGTAGCTAATACCAGGGACTGTGAACTGCTTCAACGTGCCTTTGGGACCTGTTACAGTCACAAAATCATCGTCGACAGTGATTGTCACACCGCTCGGTACTGCGATTGGTAGTTTTCCTACTCGACTCATTTAGTTATCCTCTTGCTTTAATAAACTTTACAAATTAATTCACCGCCAAGACCAGCTTGCTTAGCTTCGGCACCAGTCATGATACCTTTGCTAGTGCTGATAACGACGATACCGCGACCATGCTTAACAGCTGGGATTTCGCTTGCACTTACGTACCAGCGGCGTCCAGGCTTGCTAAGACGGTTGATTTCGGTGATTCGCGCATTGGTGTCGGCCTCGTTGATAACGATTTTAAGTGTCTTAAAACCGCCTTCACCGGTAACTTCTACCTTTTGTACGAACTTGTTCTTAGCCAAAACTTCTGCAACAGTTTGCTTGATTTTGCTATGTGGCATGCTTACTTCGTTCTTACGAACGGCAACGGCGTTGCGGATTCGGGTAAGCATATCTGCGATTGGGTCTGTAGATACTAATGACATATATGCTCCTTTACCAGCTCGACTTCGTTACACCAGGGATTTCTCCCTTGCTTGCATGTTCACGGAAACTTAGACGGCTAAGGCCGAATGTTCGCATGAAAGCGCGAGGACGACCGGTCTCGCTACAGCGGTTCTTTAGACGGGTTGGGCTAGAGTTACGTGGTAACTTAGCTAGTCCTTCTGCATCGCCAAGAGCCTTAAGCTCTGCACGCTTTGCAGCGTACTGGGCGTGCATACGTCGGCGCTTTTCGTCACGGACAATACTTGATTTCTTTGCCATAAGTCTTAGGCCTTCCTTTCTTTCTCGAATGGCATGCCAAACTTAGTGAGCAAAGCTCGAGCTTGGTCGGCATCCTTGGCGTTACTTATTACGAAATTAACTTGCATACCATGGAGGGTAGTTGTTTCCTCGAAGCTAAGCTCTGGGAAAACAGACTGATCTTTGATGCCAAGGCTATAGTTGCCTTGCTTATCAAATGCACCTTTTGGTACACCATGGAAGTCACGAAGACGTGGTAATACGATAGTAATAAGACGATCGGCAAATTCGTACATGTTATTGCCGCGCAAGGTGACCTTAAGGCCAATCTTGTTGCCTTCGCGAAGCTTAAATGCAGCGATGCTGAGGCGTGCAGTAGTCTGTACAGGTTGTTGGCCAGTAATCTTACGAAGAGTATTGGTTGCAACTTCCATCATTTTCTTATCGTCTTTAGCTTTACCAAGACCAACGTTGATAACAATCTTTTCAAGTTTTGGAACTTGATGTGGGTTGGTGAGGTTTAGCTCTTTTAGCAATTCTTGCTTATACGTGCTGTTATACGCGTCTTTGAAGCGAGTAGTGCTAGCAGTAGCAGTGGTTTTTGCGGTAGCCATTACTTAATCTCCTTCTTAGTCTTAGCGATAACGCGTATTTTCTTACCATCTTTGTCGGTGCTGTATGCAACACGAGCAGCTTTTTTAGTAGCTGGGTCAACAATACCTACCTTAGCAACCCAGATTGGCTTGGTAATTTCTACAATACCGCCCTGTGGGTGCGTTTGGGTTGGTTTTTGGTGCTTCTTAACAACATTGATACCTTCTACGGTAACCTTGTTTTCTTGTGGGTGGACAGCGGTGATAACACCAGTCTTACCCTTGTACTTGCCCGAGCGAACCACGACAGTGTCACCCTTTTTAAGGCGAATCTTAAAGATTTTAGTTTCGCTCATTATAGGACCTCCGGTGCAAGGCTAATAATTTTGGCGTAGCCAAGTTCACGCAGTTCGCGAGGAACTGGCCCGAAGATACGGGTAGCCTTAGGTAATTTATCGTCACCGATAATTACTGCCGCATTATCGTCAAACTTGATTGTAGAACCATCTTTACGACGAATCGTATTGGTGGTGCGTACAACGACAGCTTTCACAACTTGCTTCTTTTTAACGGTACCAGCAGGATTAGCCTGCTTAACTGTAGCCACGATCACGTCACCAACGTGTGCATAACGGCGGCGGGTGCCACCGAGCACGCGGATACACAAAATTTCTTTTGCACCGCTGTTGTCACAGACACCGAGGCGTGATTCTTGCTGAATCATTACGCTTCCTCTCCTTCTGCTTCGACATGCTTAACGTGGGCAGTTTCTAGTACTGAAACAAGAGTCCATCGCTTGCGAGCGCTTAATGGGCGGCTTTCAGAAATCTGAACTTTGTCACCTACGTGAGCTTCGTTCTTTTCGTCATGCGCCATGAACTTCTTAGTTACAGAATACTGCTTCTTATATATAGGATGGGTCTTGCGAGTCTGGATTTTAACAACAATAGTCTTATCGCCCTTGTCGCTAGACACCTCTCCGGTAAGTGTACGAGCCATCTTACTTCTCCTTCCCTTCTGCTTTTTGAGCATTCTGGGCTGTTAACACACGTGCTAATTCACGACGCTTTGCGCTGTACGCACGTACGTTTTGTACATTGCCTTCACGCGTGCCACGCTTTAAGGCGACTGCCTCTAGGCGGATTTCGGTTGCTTTAGCAGCAAGCTCGGCACTGGTTAACGTCTTGATATCAACAGCTTTCGCAGGAGCTTTGCTAGCGGGTTTCTTTGCAGTTGCCATTAGTTTGTCTCCTCACGAGTAATAAACTTAGTACGTACTGGTAATTTGTGAGCCGCAAGACGCATAGCTTCGCGAGCTTGCTCTTCGGTTACGTCAGCCATCTCAAACAAGATAGTGCCGGCCTTAACCTTGGCTACAAAAAACTCTGGGCTACCCTTACCGCTACCCATTTTCACATCTTGTGGCTTGCGGGTAACTGGGGTGTGTGGAAATACGCGAATCCAAATTTGACCACCACGCTTGATATAGCGGGTCATCGCCTGACGAGCAGATTCGATTTGGCGGCTTGTAATGCGCTCGTTACCGAGTGATTGTAAAGCGAATGTACCGTGAGCGATGTAATCGCCACGGGTTGCAACACCACGAACTTTGCCCTTGAACACCTTTCGGTGCTTCATTTTGTTAGGGAGCAACATCTTACGCTACCTCCCCTTTGTATATCCATACCTTAACGCCGATAATACCGGTAATAGTCTTGGCACGGACATATCCGTAATCAATATCTGCACGAAGTGTGTGCAAAGGCACTGAGCCTTCGATAGTCTTTTCGCGGCGTGACATTTCAGCACCGTTTAAACGACCAGCTACTTCGATACGAATACCCTTAGCTCCGGCACGCATTGTTGCACCAGCTGAGCTTTTGATAGCTCGGCGGAACGCAATACGGCGCTCTAGTTGGTTAGCGATGTTTTCGGCAACCAATTTCGCTTGGAGTTCTGGCTTTTTAACTTCTTCGATGTTGACGCGAACTTGTGTGCCGTAGATCTTTTCGATTGCAGCTTTAAGTTCTTGTGCGCCAGAGCCACCGCGACCGATTACAACACCAGCCTTAGCGGTGTGAATAGTTACGGTAACCATGTTTGGTGAACGTTCGATATCAACTTTGTTGATAGCACCACGTGAACCGATTTTCTTATCAATCATGCGGCGAACCGACAAATCTTGAGTAAGATAGTTTGCATAATCCTTTTTAGGTGCAAACCATTTGCTGCGCCAATCCTTATTGACTTGGAGGCGCATGCTAATAGGATTTACTTTTTGACCCATTACTTGGCCTCCTTCTTAGCTGCTGGCTTGTCAGCTGACTTAGCGTCGGCTTTCTTTTCGGCAACTTTTTTAGCAACGCGAGCTTCACCATCTACTACAACACGGATGTGGCTAGTACGTCGTTGGAACGGATTAGCGCGACCACGTGCCGCTGGGCGATAACGCTTTAGGCGTTGGCCAGGTGAAACACTTATTTCAACAATCTTTAGGGTGTCTGGCTTAAGGCCATGGTTGTGCTCGGCGTTAGCACGTGCACTTGCAATAACCTTAGCAACTGGCTCGGCGCTACGGCGTGGCGTGTGTTCTAGGATTACTAGAGCATCTGCTACGGTGCGACCACGAACAAGAGCGGCAACGACGCCCACTTTACGTGGACTCATGCGAACACCTTTTGCTATAGCTTGTACAGGCATATCATTCGCTCCTATTTCTTAGCCAATTTTCCGCCATGTGTGCGGAACTTACGAGTTGGGCTAAACTCACCGAGTTTATGTCCAACCATGTTTTCTGTTACGAACACCGGAACGTGTACTCGACCGTTGTGTACAGCGATTGTCTTACCGACAAAATCTGGTGAAATCGTAGAAGCACGTGCCCATGTTTTGATGATGGTACGGTCTTCATTACCCAAAGCCGCCACTTTCTTGGCAAGCTTAGGATCAATGAATGGGCCTTTCTTAAGTGAACGACTCATAATTAACCTCTCCTCTTAGCCTGATGACGGCTCTTAACGATAAACGAATTAGTAACTTTACGGCGGCGAGTCTTGTAGCCAAGAGTCTTCTGACCCCAAGGCGTACGAGGGGCCTTAGCCATTCGGTGACGACCACCGTCACCACCACCGTGTGGGTGATCAACTGCATTCATAACAACACCACGAACAGATGGGCGCTTACCGAGTTTGCGATTGCGTCCGGCTTTACCAATCTTTACGTTTTGGTGCTGTGCGTTACCGACAGTTCCGATTTGTGCAGTACATTCAACATGTACTAAACGAACTTCACCGCTAGGCAATTTAACCTGTGCGTATTCGCCTTCTTTTGCAAGAAGTTGCGCGCCGTTACCAGCACTGCGAACCATTTGGGCGCCACGGCCTGGCTGAAGTTCGATAGCATAAATCGTGCTACCAGTTGGAATGTTCTTTAATGGGAGACGGTTACCGTTTTCTACAGGTGCTTCTTCGCCACTTGTAATGGTTTGGCCAACAGCCATACCTTGTGCAGCAATGATGTAGTGGTACTGATTGTCTTGGTCTTTAATACGAGCAATGCGAGCCGAACGGTTAGGATCGTATTCGATTGCTTCGATAGTTGCGGTCGTGCCAGCTGCGAGCTTGAAGTTAACCAAGCGGTAGTAGCGGCGAACACCACCACCACGATGACGGGTAGTAATGCGACCTTGGTTGTTTCGTCCGACAGAACCCTTCTTAATCTTAATAAGACTCTTTACGGGCTTGTTCTTTGAAGTGATGTCTCCAAAGTCCTGGGTGGTCATGCCACGTCGGCCAGGTGTGGTTGGGTTGAGGGTCTTAATAGCCATTAGTTTTCACCTTCTTCTTCTGAAGCTGCAAATACTGGAATGGTTTGACCCTGAGTAACAGTAACGTAGGCTTTTTTAAAGTCATTACGCTTGCCACGGGTACGAGTACCACGGTTGTTAACTGCGCGGTTTACCGCTTTACCAGCCATACGAACCATGTTTACGGTCTCGACCGTAACGTTGTATTGGCTTTCAACCAGCTTTTTTACTTCAATCTTATTTGCCGATAATGGCACATTAAATACATAGGTATTAAGGTTAGTTGCGTGGGCATATGCCTTTTCGCTAACACGTGGGTATAGTACAAAGCTCATTATTTTGCCTCCCCAAGCCATGCATCAATAATTTCGACAGACTTCTTAGTAAGAACAATCGTGTCGGCGTTCATGATTTCATAGACATTAAGATTACGGGCAAATACTGCTTTAACTTCTGGAATGTTGTTAGTAGCTTGACGAACTTGGTCGCTAAGGTCGCTAACAACTAGTAGTGTGTTACGGGTTGCACCAATCTTTTTTAATAATGCGACGGTATCTTTAACTTTACCGGTTGTCTTGAACTCTTCAATCACAACAACGCTCTTATTAGTAGAGGCAAGTGTTAAAGCCTGCTTTAATGCGACGCGCTTTGCTTTAATGTTCAGTTTACGGCTGTAGTTTTCGTTACCGCTTGGGCCAAATACAACACCACCTTTACGCCAGATTGGGTTACGTGAAGAACCGAATCGTGCGCGGCCAGTGCCTTTTTGTGCCCATGGTTTTTTACCACCACCGCTAATCTCGCCACGCTTTAGCGTCTTGGCAAGGTTTTCGCGACCATTAGCTAGGTATGCAAGGTATGCATCCTTTAATAGGTCGTGATTTTGTACTTCGACTGCAAACACGCTCTTTGGTAGTGAAGCAGCAGTTGTGGCTTTAGTGCCGCTAGCAGTAAATGTAGAGGTAGCCATTATTTTGCTCCTTTCACGACAATGATGCCTTTGCGTGGGCCAGGCACGGCGCCGATAAGACCAATAACTTGGTTTTCGGTGTCGATAAGAGCGACCTTAAGGTTCTGAACAGTAACTTGTTCGTGACCCATCTGGCCAGCCATGCGCTTTCCCTTAAAGATTTTTTGTGGATACATTGAGCCGATAGAACCCGGGCGGCGGTAACTTTGACCACCGTGAGTCTTACGACCACGCTTAAAGTTGTGTCGCTTAATCGTGCCAGCGAAACCTTTACCCTTGCTAGTACCAGTCACGTGGACGGTATCGCCAAGTTCAAAAACATCAGCTGCTAGCTTTACGCCAGTTGCGATGCCTTCTTCGATTTCGTCGACGCGGAATTCGCGAACGACTTTAGGGGTGATGCCCGATTTTTTAAAATGACCGGCTTGGGCTTTGCCGACCTTCTTGGCTTCTTCGAAACCAAGCTGAACAGCCGTATAACCATCGGTTTCGGCTGTTTTGACCTGTGTCACCACACAGGGACTAGCGGAAAGCAAGGTAACTGGCACTAACGAACCGTCATCAGTAATGATGCTGGTCATGCCAACCTTCCTCGTAATGAGTGCTTTCATAGTACTCCGTTCTTTTTAGCGTTCCCGTACCCGAGGCCTTCGACTGCCTCTAGAGCATAAAAATGCTTGGTGATCGGTAGTATCACGCTGTTAATTGCAGTGACTTACCCGACACACCAAGGAACAAATTCTTGATATACCAATAGATAGTAGCAAATTATCCCTGTTAGGTCAACACTTTTTAGGTGTTATTTTAGAATAATTGCTATTTTGGCAATATTATGCCGTAGAACTAGTGCGTAACAGATACCAAATATTGCTTTTTCATTGTTCTTATGCTATAATATACTTAGCTTGAGGCTACATAGCCCCAGGTACCTTCGACAAGATAGCAAAGGTCGTGATCGCATGAACACCGTCAAGGTCATCGACGCCCAGACTTCGTACAGCTACGTGGTGCGGTTTTGGGTCGTTGGTAGTGAGACTCCAGGAGCGCCCATCACCGTCAACGGACTCGATGCACAGCTCGCGGTTGGGCTTCGGCCTGACAACGCGGAATGCTTCGGGTTCGAGCAGGCCACCGTGGAAGAACGAGTCATCCAGCTCGAACCGCGAGGCCCGCACTCCCGCGATTTCGTCATCGGTACCAGAACCCCCATCCCCGGCAAGCACTACATCGACGGAACCGTCTATGACGCCAAGGGGCTGAGGAAGTTCAGTAACTCGAAGGAGCTCATCCTCAGGATGCACTTCGCTGGCACCGACCGCATGGTGAGAACGCGCTATGGCAACTTTCAGCCGTTCTACTCGGCTGACTCGACCGTCAGCATCTGACGCTTCGGCGGGGGCAAGTTCGCTTGCCCCCGCCCGTCACAGCTATCTTGCCGAAATTGCTTACATGAATGTATGTTCATGCTGATGAGCTGAAAACAGCGAAAAGCAATGCAGTTAGAGTGCTGGAATTTCTACTAATAATCTTTCGGCAAGCTCGCCTAATTGGCGCTCACTTTTTGAGCGCTTTTTGCCATGTTCGGCAGCATCTAGCATGCCTTTATAGCCGGCTGCTAAATCGCGCACCTGTTTTTGTAGTAAGGTGCCAGCAAACATGCCGTGCTGAGCTAGCAGTTTAGCTCGGGCTTCGCGAGCGGCTTTATCTTTAATGTGCCATTGGCCGTTTTTATCAAGCTGCAGACCGGTAATTATTACTGGTGCATCATGCACATCGCTAACCCGAGTTTTTGCAGGGTTTAGGGTAAGCCCGTTGTTATCGATAATTGCGCGAATATCACTCCGCTCGGGGGCGGTAATAGTATCGCGGATGGGGAATCCATTATCTGGCCGCGAGAACGTTAAATCATCGAGATACCGGGTGTACGTGATGCCGCGCCTATCGGTATAGCCTTGTAGCTCCCAATCGAGCTCTTCGCAGTACAAATTAAACAAGTATGGTGATAATGGCCCGCCACGTGCTAAACCGGTACCTGTTGGCGTAAGACAATAGGTTTCGAGCACCGCCTGCACAGCCTCAATTTCTTTATACGTGCCACGGCCGTCAATAATGAGCCGCGCGAGTTTTGCAGCGTCTACTTGGCTGTACGCATTGGCAAAATCAAGCTGATAAAAATATCTGTTTGGCGTATGAGGTGCAATGTTACGAGCAGGCGAGCCACCAGTAATACCACCATATGATGGGCCTAAAAATAGCGGGCGCTCTATTTCGAGCGCGCTCTTAAGGCGCCCATGCACTTCAATCATGGCTTGGTTTGGCATCCAAATTGTTTTTTCTGGTGTCTGCCTTTTGGGGATATACGGGGTAAAGACCGGTTGTTCGCCATCAGCAAACTCGCCAAGCGTACTTGCTGCTTCTAAAAATAGGCTCGCGTTGCGTTGCCGATACCGGTCATAAAATCTATCAGGATTAGTCATACAGGTTGAGTGAGCAGGGCGGGCGCAGAAGCGCCCTACCCCACTCGTAAACACGACGGTTACCGATGGGCCTTGGGTCATACTTTGCCACACCGTTTGGTAACCACCATCGTCGTCGGAGCGAGCCACAGACTCAGCATGAGAGTCGCGGTCGCAAGTGCCGACGTGCCGTCGCCGTGTGTGCGCAACAGAACGCGTCCACACGCCATCGAGACACGTGCGCCTGGTCACTCAGACGTACGCGCGCATCAAGACGGCTCCGAGCTCGCCCACCACCGCGCTTGCGCGCGACGATGACGGTGCGAGCCACAGAGAGGTGAAGAGCGAGCGCCCCAGAAAACAGGACCACCCGCAGAGGCAGGACGTAGCCCTCGCAAGCGAGTGCAAACGACCAAGCCGAGCCACCATAGCGACGACATTTTTGAGTACTAGTCGTAACTAGCAACTCGAGCACGGTTGCCCGCGCCGTACAAAATCTAGCCCCAAGGCCCACGGTGTACCGTGGCTGAGTCAATAATAGCTATATCGCCTATGATGTGCAAGAAATATTAATAAGAATTAACAGATATGGTTATGCTTTTTTGGCCTTAGTAAGCTTGCCGGAATGGTACGCAATATGCAGGGTGCTTAAGCAAAACGCTAGGGCTGTTGGCGCCATTAGATAGCGTTCCCAGTGACTCGGCGACGCCAAGTTCATAAGTACTCCTAGCACTAAAAACGAACCAAAAATATACAACGTAACACGCGCAATTTTAAAGTTAATAGATTTAAGCGCAAGCCCAGAAGCCCTGAGCACACAAGCACCAATCCAAAAATATATAATGACGTTAACCGCGCTACCTACCCTAAAATTAGTCGGTAAAACTTCATATTTACCACCCCATGCGGCATGACCCAGCGGTAAGCCAATAGCCAATAGAAACTGGAACACTATCATAAACAGCGTTAATCCAAGCGCTGCATAAACAGCTAGTTTATCTGTTATAGACTCTGGGCGCATATTTATCTACTTAAGCTGGCTGAAACTTGGCCGTTAGCAAGCGGGAACTGCTTGTTAAATACACCCTGCGGAGCATCGTAGGTATACGTGTTGACGCCAACCTTTACTGTTACTTTGCCTGGGGCTGTTAAGAACGACATAACATCGACAATATTTTGGCCAGGGTGTGTGCTTGCGCTACGAGGATTTTGCCATGTGGTTTGCGAAACTTGCGTGTTGTGATTATCCCAGTTGGATATACGATGGCTAAGATATAATGCATCGCGCTTGATGGTTGGGTACGTGCCAGTTTTCCAGCGTGCCAAGTAGTACGCACTCACATCGAGATACGAGTAGCCGTGGTTGCGAGAAGGAATCATTTGAGCACCTTCGCTAAAGTCACTCCAGGTTCGGTACTGCACCCAATCGACATCGTTATTGATGGCAGTTAGCCACTGGTCGCGAAGTGTTAGTAAGCCCTGTTGCTCGTCAAACACACCACTACGGGGCCGACTATCACCAAAGGCAATTGGCTGCATAAACAACTTTCCGGCCGATGTTGCAGTGTTGTTCCAGGTTGCAGAGTTAACGCCGGGAGTATTACCGATAGTCCAAACACCCATTGCATAGGTAATCGCATCAAAGGTAGTATGCGCGTTCCAGTTACTTGAATAGCAAGGCACAAACACCATGCCGGGTAGCTTGTAGGTATTTTTGAGCGTAGTATCAATATTTTGCCAGAAGCTTGGCGCTGAATTTCCCTCTGGGCGATAAGCAGATACGACGAGCTTACCGTTAACCGTCATATACGAACCGGAGTTATAGGCATCTGCGATACGAGCGGCAGCGGTTGCATAATCGGTGCCCGATACTATGTCTGTATCCACCATGTAAGCAACCTTAAATGTGCTATCGCCGAGGTTTTTCGCGCCATCAAATATCTTGCGTCCACGCTGATAATTAGCACTTGTGGTGCTCCAGCCTAACGTATCAACCAAGAATGCGTCAAGGCCAGCATCACGTGCCCATTTAGACTCGGTTGTTACATCAGCTAACTGCCAGTCACCGCTAAGCGGTGCGCGACCTAACGGCCTGTCACGTAGGTAACCACCGTATGCCACATGCTTTCCGCCCTCGCCACCAGCGGCAAGCCAGTTGCGTGCATAGTAATCGGTTGATGGATCGGCGTTATCAACACTTATTGGGAACTGCGGGAAGTAGTGGGCTACTGCTTTTTTAGCAGAGGCTGCCAAGGTTGCACGTGCAGGCATGTCAAACGGCAGTGGATTAGCCGCATTCGCTTGTCTGAGTGATGATGTTACGCGGTATTCAGTATCCTGATTGTAGGGATTGTTTGTGACAGTAAATGGCGATGAAACCGACACAATACTCGTGCCGGTTGCTGGGGCTGCTACCGCACCAGCTACCGGAGTCGCCGTTACGGTTGTCGCAGGGCCTTCGCCCGCGCTATTAATTGCGGCAACACTAAACGTATAGGTAACACCGTTTTGCAGGTAGGTAAATTGCTGCGAACGTGTCGTTGCGGGCACAACGGTTGTCCATGGCTGTGGGGCAGCGCTATCACCGGTAACGCGCGTTACGCGATAGCCTGTAATTGCACTGCTACCCTGATTTGCGGATGGCTGCCAGTTCATGGTCGCAGTTTTATCGCCCGGAGTTGCCGTAACACTCTGCGGGCCACTTGGCTGCTGAGCAGCGTTGTACAAAGACGTCACTGGTATCACTTCTGTCACACCATCAGGGCGCGTCCAGCTCAACTTAGCAACGGCACCCCCCGTATTTTCGAAATACTCAACCTTAATATCGAAATATGAATTTGCTGGTAACGCTATACTGCCAACATTTGTGGTTGGGGCGTGTTGCGTCCAGTTGTCAACGAGTAATTGATTATTAACCCATAGGCGGATACCGTCATCAGAACTAGTCATGAACTTATATTGGCCGGCTGTTGCCGTCTTAACTTGCCCTGTCCAGCGCACGCTGAAGCCATCTACGGGGAAGCCCGCAAGGGGCGCCTTGGCTGCCCAGTTAAAATTAATTGTTGGGTCGATTTGTGTAGTACCTGTGCCGCTAAGGGTAGTATTTTTGAAGTATGTTGCAGTTAGACCATTAATCGAACTTGCCTTGCTGCCAAATACAAAAATGCCACCAATGAGCGCGAACCCAAAGGCTAATACTACTAATGAAAAATGTCTATGATTGGTAAGCTTCCCCCATAAAGTCTGTTTTTGCTCGACTGCTGTCTGTTGCAACACTTGTTGAGAATCTAGTTCGCGCACAACCGGAACCGCTTGCTGGTTCGGTTCTTGAATTTGTGGTTCCACAATATGTCTCCCCTTTTCGCTTTTTGCCATATACCTACCCAAGTATATTGTCAATATTACTACTTATGGTTATATTGAACCATTCTGCACCACTATACGCAATAGCCGTTATTTAGCCGTTTTAATTAGCCCAACAAATAGCGGGTTCGGGCGCATTGGCCTACTAGTAAATTCAGGATGGTACTGACTGGCCACAAAGTACTTATTTTTGGTAGATTCAACAACTTCAGCAAGCCCTGTCTGAGGGTTTTTACCTACAACAGCAATATCTTGCAGTAGCAAATCTGCCTCGTACGCAGCATTAAATTCAAAGCGGTGACGATGGCGCTCGACAATTGTCGTTTGGCCATACAGCTTGGCAGCCTTGCTGCCTTTGGTAAGCTCACAATCATAATCACCCAACCGCATCGTACCCCCAAGATTAGTAACCGCTTTTTGTGATTCCATAAGGTCAATAACCGGATGTGGCGTATCAGGGTCAAATTCGGTGCTTTGGGCATCTTTTTTGCCGCCTAGGCGCACTGCGGCTATGCAGGCTACTTGCATCCCTAGGCATAGTCCTAGATACGGCACATCATGTTGCAGCGCATAGGTAGCAGCCGCGATTTTGCCCTCTACGCCACGCACACCAAAACCGCCCGGCACAACGATGCCTGCATATGGCTTGAGCATTTTTGCCGCATTATTATCAGAGAGTTTTTCGGCATCTATCCAATCTAAATCAAGCGTACGTCCTTCGGCCCAACATGCGGCTTTTAGTGCCTCTATAACACTGGCATAGGTGTCTTTGTTGTCGAGATACTTAGCTACAATTGCCAGTTTAACTGGCTTCGCGGTATCGTCTAGCACGGAACCAACTAGCTTTTGCCAATCCTTTAAATTCGCCTTTTTGCTCGGTAGGCCAAGCTTTTTTGTCGTTAGATCGCCAATCCCTAGTTTTTCGAGGATAAGTGGCACCGCGTACACTGTTTCGACAGTTGGCATTGGTACGACTGCCTCTGGCTCGACATCAGTAAATAAGCTCAGTTTTGAAATGATATTTTCGGGTACTTTGTGATCTGTACGAGCCACTAATATATCTGGTTGAATACCCGCCTCACGCAAATCCCGCACAGCATTTTGGGCAGGCTTCGATTTAACCTCTTGGCTGGCTTCTAGGAACGGTAAATACACTACATGCACAAATAGTGTATTGTCTGCGCCTACCTTATGTTTCAGTTGCCTAATTGCCTCTACAAACGCGGTACTTTCGTAATCTCCAACCGTACCACCCACCTCTACGATATGGACATCAAAACCTTCGGCGGCAGCTAATATTGCGGCCTGCATAGCGTTGGTGACGTGCGGAATAATTTGAACGGTTTTGCCGAGGTATTTACCTTCGCGTTCATCTTCTATAACTTGCCGGAAAATGCGACCACTCATGGTCGAGCTTGCTTGGGTAAGTTCGATATCTAGGTATCTCTCGTAATGGCCTAAATCTAGGTCGGTTTCAGCACCATCTTTCGTGACAAATACTTCGCCATGTTCGGCCGGATTTAGCGTGCCCGCATCAACGTTAAAATACGGATCGCACTTTTGGATATTGACAGTGTACCCGCGTGCTTTTAAAAGTGCACCAATGCTAGCCGCCGTAATACCCTTACCAACTCCACTTAATACCCCACCAGTAACAAATATGTACTTTGTTGCCATTGCTTTTCCCTCTGTTAAACTCTCTATTTTTGAACACTCAAATATTTGAGCGTGTTTTCTTTTAGTATGAGGGTATTTTTTTGGATTGCAAGTATTTTTTAGCCGATGCTAAGTACGAAGCCAATTGGGGCGATAAAGCTCAGAATAGTCGCCACTAAAAGCACCAGGTATTCGATTTTTCGGTCAACCTGAAAATGCTCGTGACTAGCCAATAAGACACCAAAGATAAGACCAACAGGAATAGGTACGCCTTCGCCGCTACCCAAGCGTATCCAAAGACAGCCAAGGATAAAGAACACTACTAATTTTAAGAAATAAACGCTGTCTTTTTCGGGCGCTTCTTTTGCTGCGCGTTTAACAGCTTTTTTAGATTTTGTTGCCATATACCGCTTATGCTACACGGAATTTAATGCGTCGTCTAGCTTTTGGTTGTTTTTAGCTCTTTAGGCAAGCGTTGCATGACAATTTCCGTAAACATACCGATGCCAAATACGACCGCAGCAAAACCAACAAGAAAGCCGACAAGCGGCAATGCATAGGCAATTAAAATAATCGAGCTGCCAAGTAACATACGCACCCAAGCACGCTGCTCGGGAAGTATTTTTGAACCGACAAAAAATGCAAAAAACGGCCCGCACATGAATAACGCAATCATATAAATAAGCGACAAGAGCACCGCTAGCGGGATTCCAATTAATGTAAGGCAAAGCATGACGATAAGGACCGGAGGCAAAAACACCGCAAAGAAACCATTGAATATCGTGCGACCTGGGCGAGCGTTTGCCTCTTTTACACTATTATCAAGCACTCTTGGGAATAGTAGTAGCACAACAAAGGCGATAAGTAGCATAGCCGCAAACCAATACCCATACCCTAAGACGAACGCCTTAGCAGTATTAACTGGCTTTTGGGCAGGAGGTTGCGTTTGTGTGGTCGTACCTGCTACAACACCTGGCGCAATCTGAGCCTGGGCAGTTGATTGGTAGTATAAATTCCCGCCAATTTTTGCCGTGTCAGTAATTTCTATAGATTCATCTTTAATACGCGCATCTCGCCCAACAACTCCAGAAATTACTACATCCTGAGAAGAGGTTGCCAAATCACGAGTGATAACACCCCTGACTATTAAGGATGCACCTGTAGCTTGTACGTCTTGGCCGGCTACACCCTTTTCACTAATACTTAGTGTTGACCCGGCCATAGATATATTGCCAGTAACCTTACCGTTTATAGTAAGATTTTGGCCTGCAAGGCGGGCACTGCCGTTGACGAGGCCATTAAGTGTAAAATTTTGGCCTGCACAGAAAACGTCTCCGTTAATTGTGCCATTTACCGTTACATTTTGGCCTGCACAGAACAAATCGCCATTTATCGTACCATCGACCACTATATCTTGGCCTGCGAATAGGGCAGTTTTATCTAATATCGTATCCTTGGGCACTGTCACCGCTGTTGACGATCTAACTTCTTGTGCACGAGCAAAGCCGACAAATAAAAAAACACTCGCAAACAGTACGAGCACTATTGCGAGCGGTATACGCATGACGTTCATAGAAACCTCCGTTATCTGTTTCTATTGTACGCTTAGTTACCGATGCTAGCTATGCAACTTTACGGCGAGAACTATGCGAGTAATCATGATCGAGACCTTTACGTACCGATTCAATGCTCGTTGCAATAAAATCGAGCCGTACATACTCGTTGTGGTCTTCGAGTGTTAACGGCCGAATTAAATCTAATCGCGCTATTTTAGCTGCAACTCGGCGTTGGTTCTCATCGCTAATATCTAAAAGTGGTCTTGTTTCCATAGTTTTTATTTTTGTTACCTACATATAATTATACTCTCGTTGTCAAAACGCATATGGTTTGCGCTACAATAGAACTAATGTTTGGGCCAATAAAAATAACCCTACCGATAGCAAAAACAATAAAAGGCTACCAAAAAACTTGGCTCCGCCGAGATATTATTGCTGGTATTACCGTTGCTGCCGTGGCAATCCCACAGGCAATGGCCTATGCCCAGCTTGCGGGTGCACCTCTTATTGCTGGCCTGTACGCCGCACTCGTAGCAATGTTGGTATTTGCATTATTTAGTACATCGCGACTTGTTAATGTCGGGCCAGATGCCACCATGGCAGCACTTGTGGGCGCAATTGTTATTCCTTTATCTGCAGGTAATATGGAGGTAGCGACCGGTTTAATTGCAATATTAGCCGTGCTTATCGGTATTGCCTGCTTACTTGGGGTATTTTTACGGATTGGTTTTGTTGCAGAGTTCTTATCGCGGCCAATACTGCTCGGGTACATGGCAGGCTTGGCACTTGCAGTGATTGCCTCGCAACTGCCAAAAATTTTTGGCTTGCCACTGCCTACCGTGCATGTCAATTTCTTTGGAACGATATTATACGTATTTCACAATCTCGTCTATGCAAACATGCTAACGATTACCTTTAGCGTTGTACTGCTATCGCTAAGCCTTATTTTGCAAATGACCGTAAAGCGTATCCCCGCGAGCCTCGTCATTTTAGTCGGTTCAATTCTTGTTTCTGCTGTCTTTAATCTTGAAAGCTACGGCATTGCCACCATTGGTAGCATTCCAACCGGTCTACCGCTCCCTGATATCCCCGCAGTTAATTTAGGTGAAATTCAGAACTTAATTGTACCGGCACTGGCAATCATGCTGGTTAGCTACGCAAACACGATTGCAACGGCACGCTCTTTTGCAGCTAAACAGAATGAAACAATTGACACATCTCAGGAATTTTTTGGCTTAGGTGTCTCTAATATTGCTTCGGGTATTTTTGGTGGCATACCGGTAGGCGGTAGCGGTTCGCGTACGGCCGTTAACTACGAAAACCACGCAAAAACTCAAGTTTCACAGTTATTTGGTGGCCTTATTATTGGCCTCGTGCTGATATTTTTAGCACCCTTACTGCGCTACCTACCACAATGCGCATTGGCTGTCATTATCATCATCGCTGTTTCTAAGCTGTTTGACTTTAAAGAACTTAAGTCTATCTGGCACGCATGGCGTAGCGAAGCTATCTTGGCGATTGTAACCGTCATCGGCGTAACACTACTTGGCGTGCTTCAGGGCTTATTGCTTGCCGTCATGCTCGCAATGGCAAACCTTATTCGCAAAAGCGCATTCCCTAATGACGCTGTTCTTGGTAAAGCGCAAGATGGCTCGCTACGTGATAGCGGCAGGCCACCTAAAACACATCCCATCCCCGGCATACTCATCTACCGTTTTGATGCACCACTATATTTTGCCAACGCGAATTATTTTAAGGAGAGAGTTTTGCGCTTAATCGACGAATCTCCGACACCTGTCACTTGGTTCTTATGGGATGCAGAAACTATCACGACAATTGATTCGACCGCTGGCTTGATGCTGCTTGGACTCATCAAAGAACTCAAGCGTCGCAATATTACCTTTGCTGTCGCCCGGCTTAAAGGTCCTATCCGTAGTGTCGTTCACCATACCCATAGGCTTAATCGTGCGCTTCAGCAGTCGCCACACTACCCCTCTCTCGGCGATGCCCTTGATGCTTTTGAAGCAGAAAAAAAGAGTGCCGAGTCCACGGTCGTGGACCCAGCACTCAAAGGTGCAAAAAAAGCGTAACTATAGCCCTAGGATTTGCTTCTTTTTGGCATCGAACTCTTCTTGTGTAAGAATGCCCTGATCTTTTAGTTGCGCAAGTTGCTGTAGTTCAGCAATTTGCGTATTCGTGTCATCTGCAACAGGTGCAGCTTGTTGTACAGGTGCTTGCTCTTCTGCCTGCGCATTCCAGCGTTGCGCCTGTCGACGACTGACATTGTTTGATACTGCAGTCGCGGTACCAGCTATAACTGCTGTGCGTGCCATTCCGCGTAATAATCCTGGCATGTTAGACCTCCTCGCTAAGTTCTGCTACTGCGTCTGGGTGGATACGACCCTCGGCAATAATAAATGCGTTAACATCAAGTAATGCTTTCTTAAGTGGCTTTGCCCACAGCTGCTCGATTACTAAGAATCCTGCTGCTGTATTTGGTTCTAGCAATTCCGAAACTTCGTCAATATCTTCTTGCGTAACTGCATCAGAATCGAGCACGTATTTCTGTGTAAATTCAATTAGATATTCGTCGCCGGAGCCTGCAATATCAAGCGTCGTAACATTACCGTCGGCATCTTTGTTAATTGCAGATAACGCGACAAGTGCAATTACCCCACTATTAATTGGCGCTTCTAGGGCGCGTAAAATGCTGCCATCAAATTTAAGGCCATCAGAGCCTACAATAATATAATCGATTGGTCCTCTCATCACTTCTCCTTATTTACTATCAATAATTGTACACGCAAAAAGTGTTAGACTTCGAATTTTTCGATATGATCGTTCAAATTCTTTAAAAAGTCTTTGGCCTGCTTATTGGTAAGTGAGACTCGCGCCACAATGTTTTGCTGACCGCTACCTACAATCGTTTGCGCAAAATTAAAGGTAACGGTGTGCTCGTTTGAACCAATTAAATATGTATCTACCGAATATACCGGTGTCTTGTTTGGATCAACAGTAAAGTTAACTGCTTGTTCATCTTCCATAAAAATCTCCTATACATCTATTGTACGCGAAGTTTGTAACGTTTGGTTAGTAGACTCGTTTCAAATAGTAACCACAGACCGCACATGTGGCTAAGCGCAAAGGGGGTGTAAATGAAACTACATGCGGTGTACACCAACAGGTGCACCGAAACCTACAAGCCGTAAACCATCATGCTGAGATTGCGTATAGAGCCGGGAGCCCTCTCGGCTCTATTTTATTGCGTACAATTATTTATGGCGTATACTTTACAGCGTATGAAATTCTTAGAACACGTGGTACCTGGATACAACTTAACGTATAACGACGTTTTTATGGTGCCCCAATTTAGTGACATTACTTCGCGATTTGACGTTGATTTAACGACGCCAGACTCTATTGGTACACATATTCCTATTGTGGTAGCGAATATGAACGCTGTCGCTGGCAGGCGAATGTCAGAAACAGTGGCGCGTCGAGGCGGCATTGTCGTGCTACCGCAAGATGACCCAACCGACGAAGTTATCAAGAATATCGAATATATTAAATCTGCTCACACTGTTTATGAAACACCGGTGACACTTTCGCCAGATGACAACATCGCTAAAGCAATTGATTTAATTCATAAGCGCTCGCATAAGGCGGTTATTATTACTGACGAAGCCAACAAACCAATTGGAATCTTTACAGAGAAAGACGCAGACGGACTTGATAGGTTTACGCGGCTCAATAAAGTAATGTCTCAAAACGTATACACCCTGCCAGCCTCTATTAGCACTGCCGAGGCATTTGCAAAGCTTGAGGAAGCACGTTTATTTATGGCACCAGTTGTTGATAAAAACGGAGCTCTGGTTGGCGTACTAACTCAAAAAGGCACACTCAGAAGTGACCTGTATAAGCCCGCAACTGATTCGCAAGGCAGGCTATTAGTAGCCGCTGCAATTGGTATAAACGGTGACCCGGCAGAACGCGCAAAAACGCTGCTCGAAATAGGTGCAGATATCTTAGTTATAGACACTGCCCATGGTCACCAGCAAAAAATGATAGATGCTATTAAAAAAGTTCGAACTGCAGTTGGTAAGGAAGTAATTATTGTTGCAGGTAACGTTGCAACCGCAAGCGCTACTAAGGATTTAATTGCAGCGGGTGCAAATATTGTTAAGGTAGGCATTGGCCCTGGTGCCATGTGCACCACACGTATGATGACAGGTGTTGGCAGACCACAATTTAGTGCTGTGCTTGAGTGCGCCGCCGAAGCCAAAAAATTCGGCGCCCAAGTATGGGCAGATGGCGGTATCAGACACCCCCGTGATGTTGCGTTAGCACTCGCTGCCGGCGCAAGCAATGTTATGTTTGGTAGCTGGTTTGCAGGCACATACGAAAGCGCTGCTGACATCTTGCAAGATGCTGATGGGCGGTTATATAAAGAAAACTACGGCATGGCAAGCCGACGTGCGGTGCGTGGCCGGAACGAACAGGGTACCGCGTATGAAAGAGCAAAGAAAGAATTATTCGAGGAAGGTATTAGCGCATCACGCCTTTACCTTAACCCTCAGATGCCGGGTGTGGAGGATATCATTGACCATATCGTGGCAGGCTTGCGTAGCAGTATGACCTATTCTGGCGCACGTACGATAGCCGAGTTCCAAGATAAAGCCGTAGTAGGCATACAGACAGCTTCTGGTTATAGCGAAGGCCTACCAGTGCCCGCTAGTTGGTAGCTATAAAAGCGTATCGCTTGCAGACACAAAGATGCCGTTAATCTTGCCGTCACCGTTAAAGTTAACGGCCACTACAAAGCCATTGCTGGCTCGACCTACTAACGTTGTTGGCGAAAAGTAGGTTTTATAATCACCTGAACTATATTTACCTATAACAGTACTGCTAAGATTGAAGTCCCACGGGCCAACAGCACCCGAATTCACATAATTAAGGGCGGTGACAGCCTCGGCTGGCGATTTTTCACCCGCTGCCTCAGATGCTGCATATACAACCATTACTTTCGGCGCCATATACCCCTCTAGCGCAGCAGTATTCTTAGAGCTCAACGCAGCTTTGATGTTATCAAGCACCGCTAGTGATGGCTGCACAGATGAAGCTTTTGCAGTAGTGGTAGTAGTTGCCGCTTGGGTATTAGATTGTTGCTTGATGGCGTCGAGCTGCGTCTGCAACTGACTGATTGTCTTCTGATCTTGCTCGCGTTGCTTATTTGCCTGGTTGGTTCGCCACATATACGCACCTAGCGCAGTAGCAATCACGACAAGCAATACTGAAACAAATAACAAGGTATGGGATTTTTTTGAGTTTGGTTTCATATTAATTACTTCTTGGCTCATATAGTTCTCCTCTTTCCTTATACAGTCATGGTATCACTAAAATAAAAAGAGAGCCGGCAATCGGCTCTCTTTTTGGGGTAACCTCTTCTGATTGCTCAGGGTTTGGTTACGAGCCACCTCACAGTGGCTACTATTTACTATATGCTTGCCAAAATTAGTTGTCAATACATGTAGCTTATCCTTATTCCGTGCTATATTTGAGTCAGTTTTATGCGTAAATCATACGTAAAAATACTGCAGATGGCACTTGCAGTAATCGTAATCTTAGCACTCTCATTTATGGCAATGTATCTTGCACGTTTTAAATATGAGCTTTTTAATTTGAACCCTAAAACCGCGACTGGGTTCGAGGCAACCCCGATTGATATGGTCAAACAGTTACAAGAAGAAATTCAAGAACGTGTTTTGCCAAACGAAAAACTTAACCCCTACTTTATTGAGCAATACGTGAATGATGAGCGCGCAAAATTAGGTTTAAGCCAACTGCGGCACAGCACCGAACTAACTGAAAGCTCGCAAGCAAAGCTTAACGATATGATTACTGTTGATTATTTTGCACACAACTCCCCGAGCGGACTGACGCCTTGGAATTTTATTACAAGCGCACACTACAACTACCAAACTGCCGGCGAGAACCTCGCAAGAGGCAACTACAATAACGAGCATGATGTTGTCGAAGCATGGATGAATAGCCCCGAGCATAAAGCCGTTATCCTAAACGCCAAATATTGTGATATTGGTATTAGTGTCGCAAAAGCAAAAAAGTTATTAGACCAAACGAATATCTATGTCGTGGTTATGCACGCAGGATTGCGTAATAACTCTTCGCTTGACCGTTGTACTACTACCGGGCCATAACTAGGTTTAGTTATGAGTAGTTATATAGATTTGTAGCGCCGTAGCGATGCTGACCCAAATTGCATAGGGGATAAAAGCATAGAATGCGATGCGAGCATATGGCCAAATCGCAATCATCGCCCAAATGATTGTTGCTAAAACTAGAACAATGTCTACCAATGCCAAAGCGTTATTGCGTAGCCCAAATTGAATCGGCGTAAAGATAGCATTAAATACTAAATTGAGCCAAAACGGTAATGCAATGAGCCAACCTATCTTGCCTTTTACAAGCAAAACAATGATGTAGATATTAATGCCAATGATAAGCGGATATAGCACCGACCATACTGCGCCAAAGACCCATTCGGCGGGTGCCCAGACTGGTTTCGCTAACATCCGATACCATGTTTGATAATCCATGACTGCATTATATATAGGTTTGCGCTATAAGCGTACAATTATATTGAGGAGTAAATATGGCACGAGTTTCACACAGTACAGCACATCACAGCGGTGGCGAACCGCACGATAGCGCTTCGGGTTCAAAACTTAACTGGCTACGCGCATCGGTTTTAGGCGCCAACGACGGCATCGTCTCAATTTCTGGTTTGGTAGTTGGCGTGGCCGGTGCAACGACATCAAAAAACGCAATTTTAGTGGCGGGCTTGGCAGGCGTGTTGGCTGGCGCGCTTTCTATGGCTGCCGGTGAGTATGTATCTGTTAGTACCCAGCGCGATACTGAAAAGGCACTACTCGCAAAAGAAAAATGGGAGCTAGAAAACATGCCCAAAGAAGAGTTGGCTGAGCTAACTGCAATTTATCAGGGCAAAGGGCTCAAACGCGCTACGGCAGAGCAAGTTGCAAAAGAACTAACGGCGCATGACGCGTTTGCAGCGCATGTCGATGCAGAACTTGGTATCGATCCAGACGACCTCACAAACCCATGGCATGCCGCGTTTGCGTCAGCGGCAGCATTTACTGCTGGTGCAATTATCCCTATGGCGGCAATCTTGCTACCTCCCGAAAATCTACGAGTACCAGTTACGTTTGTTTCTGTACTACTCGCGCTTGCCCTTACAGGCATGGTTAGCGCTAAAGTGGGCGGTTCGTCAGCCAAAAAAGCAACAATCAGAGTTGTTTTGGGTGGTGCGATTGCAATGGCAGTAACATACGGTATTGGCCAATTATTCAACGTAAGCGGCATATAATTTTTGACATCGGAAAAGCCGGTACATATTATTTGGCGCTACTGCGCCCTTAAACAGTTACCAGCTACCCACTTGTCAAGCAGATTGTCACCCCTGTCGCTCACAGCTTACTCATATTTTCGCGGTATACTATAAGCTGATGCGAAAATCAGAGGTTAACTACTACAAGGTACTTGGGGTTACGCCAGGAGCTACTTCTAGCGAAATTAAGCAGCACTATCGAGCCCTGAGTAAAGTTCATCACCCCGATGCAAACGGTGGCGATGGCACGCGCATGGCATTAATTAACGAAGCCTACACTGTTCTTTCGGATCCATTAAAGCGAATGGACTACACTCCGCCGGCACCCCCACAGCCAAAAACTGCGCCAATACGAACTGCTCATACGTACCAAACACACGCGACTTCGCCGTGGCCCAAAACAACCCACACGCCAAAAGCAAAACCTGTGCCCGAAGAAGCGAGTTGGAGCTTTTTACTTTGGTATATCCTGGCAGTGCCCCTGGCAATTTTTGTTGTTACCTTCGGCCCCTCTGCATATAAATCGATTCAGGCAAAAGCCGATGCACTTATGGCAGAAAAGCAAGCAATACCTTCTGAGACATCAACCGCCCCAGCAACAAGTACTGAAACCTCGCCATCAATGGGTAACCAGGCAGCCGATTCGGATCCTAATACTCCTTCAAACGCCGTAAACTCTACCGAAGCGCCTTCTTCAACAAGCACTACTGAGCCCGATACTTCGGATACCAACAACGTGCCCAATACTCAACAAGGCTTGCAGTACTACTTATATGGCAACCGTCACTACAAAAAGAGTAATTAAAGCGACGTAATTGTTTCGTCTATACCTTGCTCGTAGCCCGTACGAACGAAATGTGGAAACCGGTTCATAAACTTCGAATCATCTAAGACATAATCATTTTCAAACTGATACATCATTTCGTGTAGTTCACGCAAAATCGGCACAAATAGTCCCATAAATTTAACGCCACCCTTACTGAGCGCCGTCCACTTCCCTTTGCCGAGCTTTGTGGTAATGAGTTGCAGGAATTCCTGGCCCGTCATAGGCGAAACAGTTGGTAGGTGCCAACTTTGGCCATACGTGTCATCGGCAAGCGCTAGTTCAACAACGCCCTTTGCCGCGTCTGGAACATACGTAAAACTATGCAACTTTGTTGGATCGCCGAGATAATAGGCTTTTTTACCATTCGCCATATCAGCAATTGCCATCGTCACGGCGCTCGTACTAACATTTGGACCGTAAAAATCAGCCGCCCGCACAATTAGTACCTGCACTCCCGCTTGCATAGCAGCTTCGAGTTTTTGTATGAGTGCTAAGCGAACGGCGCCTTTCTGGGAAGGTGTCTGTCGAGGGTGTTGCTCGGTAATAGGATTTTGTAATGGCGATGGGCCATACAAATAAATATTGTCAAAGAATACAATCTTAGCGCCACTATCTTTCGCCGCAGCAATAAGGTTATCGATGATAATTGGCCAATCTCGCTTCCAGACACTGAGCTTATATGCAAGGCCAATCGTCATAAAAAGTCTATCAGCCCCAACCGCAGCCTGGCGCACCTGTTCGGCGTCTAGGCTGTCAACCACCACCACAGCAGTGCCCAGCACTTGGATTTGCTTATGGTGGGCTAGTACGACTTCCTCGCCTCGTGCTTCTAACTCGGATGCAATTAGCCGACCTACGTTACCATACCCGAATATGATATTTCGCCCCATAGTACCCTCCTTAACCACCTTGTTACTTACATTATAGCGCTTTAATTCGAGACATGTGGTTTGAGCACAATGCTTGGCAGTGCTGCCGTATCGATTGCAATCCACTTACTAGCCGCCGATGCGGTTGCGACAGTATTGGCATGGCCCGGTTCGCCTGTTGGCACATAGGCTGTTGGCACATCTAAATGCTTGAGTGCTACTTCGTATTTACGGTATGCACCGGCATCATTAACCGTTGGGTCGGCCTTTGACGGATAAAAATAGCCAAAGTAAGAATCAGGCGAAAGCACTAACCGCCATTTTTCCCATTGCTCATCCACATTAAATTCGGCAGCAATTTCCATTTGTGACAAAACCATTAACGTTGGCGTGTCATTAAACGTTTCTTCTAAATTATTGTGTTGTTGCTTCAGCCATTCGGCGGGGTTTAGTATATTTATCGATTTCAAACCATCCCCCTCACCATCAAAGCCAGAGACAATTAACTTATCAATCATACCAGGCGCATAACCTGTGCCTTTGATTCTGGAGACGATTGTTTGGGCGATATATCCTTGTGATGCGTCTTGTACATCTGCCGGTGATGAATACGCTATAAAATAGCCGATTTCTGGTAGTTTACGGAGCGCAAGGCCACGTGGACTAAACGCAATGTCTTGATACTGAGCTAATGGATTATTGGCATGCTCCTGGATATATCCAAGCGTCATCAGCGCTGTCGGCGTACCCAAACTTACCCCAGCAACATTAAGCTTACTCATACCCCTCTGTTTCATGTATGCATGTACATAGGTTGCTAGCTCGTCGATCGTAAACCCTTGGTTCGGGTATTTAACAGAGGCTACTACTTCTTTGCTACCTAAGGCATTAAAAAGTTCTTGGGCGGCGTTTGTGCTGTACTTTTGGCCGTAACCTCCAAACACCAGCCACTCTGTGCCACCCTTTGGAAGCGTTTCGGCTCCGGCAGCAAGTAATATTTCAACTTCGTCTTGCTGGTACCGCTCCGCTGAAACAATTGTGTCGACTTTGTGCACTTGTGGGGCTATGACTGCAAGCCCGATTGCAACTGCACAGATAGATTTCGCAAGCCGGCGTGGCCATTTGCGCTCTTTTTTTACTTCGGCACTCTCAGTAGCCGATAGCGCAGGCATAGGTGGAAAATCAAAAGCGTAACTTTGTTTGTTTTGCTCCGACATTGCATATAGTATACGCCGATTTTGTGTAGTCGCTATTACCTAATTACAAAAGTATATTGCAACGCTAAAACAATGGCTGTATTATCCTCTTACCTGATGGTACACACCTCCAACCCATACCTGTATTCCAAAACAAAGCGAAGCCTCGATATTACCATTGCAAGCGCTGCAATGCCTGCGTACGCGGTAGGACTTACGGCCGCTACAGCGATAGAGCTTGATTCACCGACTACCGTCCATGACAGAGTGGCTGCTGATGGTACAGAATTTACCATTAAGAAAATAAATATTGACCGATTCAAAAAGCTCGGCTCAAAGCTCGTTGCGCTGGGCCTTGACGAACTACCTCAATTCGTAAACATTTGGCAGGGCTCGATGAGTCTTGTTGGGCCCCGAGCACTCCTAGAAGAAACTCGGGATGCGTTCTTGTCTAGCCTAAACCCTACCCTACGACATGCCTGGCTCGATTCACTTACCGGAGTTAAACCCGGCCTTATTAGCACCTACGCACTTGCCGAGCACAGTGCAATGACCGACAGAGACAGAGCAGTGATGGATATGTATGATGCCCAGCATGCCAGCCTCAGGCACGATTTGTTCTTACTACGACATCTTGGCAGAATGCCTACCCAAGCTGTTGTAGTTGCGCTAGAAGAAGAAACAGATACGTCCATAGCCCAAGAGGACGAATTGGTAGTAGAAAAAGAAGCGGAACTTAGGGCAGCGCTACTTGATACTGAAAGCCCAGATGCAGAGGAAGTCGCCTAACAAAAAACCGCTACAAACGTAGCGGTTTTTAATTGCAAGCGTAACGCTTATTTTTTAGCTGGCGCTAATTTGTGTGCAGCTGAATTAGCCTCGAACGCGCTGATAACAAGCGCGATACCGCTAACTACAACACTAAGGCCGATGAGCCATACAAGTGCAATAGCACCGCCCTTTGGATTTGCAAAGATGTACATACCAAAGAAAGCATATACAACACCAGCAAATACTTGGAGCCAGTTATTCTTGCCTTCGAACCCTGCAACAATCTGCAGTACACCAACCACTAGTGCCCATATAGCAATAAGTGATAGTACGGCTAGGGCGCTAGCTTGTGGGTGTGAAAACACATACAAACCTGCAAATGCGCTGACAAGACCAACCAACGAGCTCACAACCCAGTGGCCAGTGCGGTTGATAAGCGAACCAATAAGCATGGTTGCGCCAACAGCTAGCAAATAGATACCTAGCATAATTAAGAACGCCTTTAGTGTAATACTTGGCCATGCCAAAATGGCAACACCAAAGATAACTGAAAATGCACCCCATAGGCCAAGAGCCCATGACATTGCACGATAGTTTTCTTGCATAAATTCTCCCTTATTTTTACCTGATATCTGCACTATAGCACCTCTGTTATCAAATCCAAACCATAAGCAATTTGATAACGACGGGCTTGCACAATGAGCGTATAATCAAAATACAACTAAGGAGGGTTCGGAGTATGGTCTACACCTATTATGGTGGTATCCAAAAAGAAAAACGCTCAAAAATACCAACATTAATTGGGGTAGTAGTTGCTGTATTACTCGCCGTGTCGCTGTTTGCTTTTCAGAAAGCTTTTGCAGCACCAGGCGTGGTATACACGAACAAAAGTTTTAATAACCTAGCATTAATTAATGACCGTACTGCACCTTCGGGTGGCTTTACGATTACGGCAAACGATACATTAAAATTAAAAATCGACAACACGTTAGCAAGTGCATCAGAAGGATTTTATCGCACAGAAGGGCTACAAGGCACAATCCCTGCCTCGCAAGCAATTAGGGCAAAACTATTTGTAGATAAATCATGGAGCGGTAAGCAAATACGAGCCGGACTTTGGGGCATTACAAAGGATGCTGCTAATGACACTGCTTGGCCAATAATTGAATATACGACTGTTGGCGATGGCTCGTTTACGGGCTGGAGAGTCTATGACACCATGAATGGCACATGGACAAACCTACCAGGCGTTAAAGCTAAATCGGGACATTGGTACAAGTTAGGGATAGTTTTCAACGCAAGTACAAAAATGTACGATTACTATGTTAATAACAATAAAGTTTACTCGTTAACCGCAGTTGACCCAAGTAGCCCAACTGACGTGTATAGCACGTTTACAGGGGTAATATTTAACAACAAGAACTTCGCAACAGCAAACCATGCAGATGATTACACGGTGCAGTGGCGTAAGTTTGCGTATGGAACCGTATTTGACTGCTCAAATAACGGATGGAAGAACCGCTCAGACGATAATGGCCAAAGATTTAAGAATCAAGGTCAATGCGTATCGCACGCCAATCATCATGATGATAATGGCAGCGACGACGAGCACGACGACGACTAATACATTACAAACACCCACTACGTATAAGCCCGCAACTACCGCGGGCTTATATTATTTATAGTAGCCTTATGTATAATGAAACTAACTATGGGAAACGTATTGCAATTAGTGCCTAGCGCTGGCGAAACTCAAGGGCCTAGCTTTTGGAGGAGCAAAAAACTAGGTGTTGCCGCTTTAATCGCAACTGTTAGCTTTGGCGCGGGAGCCTATCTTGGCCTGCGGCAAGATGCAGAACAAACGGCGGCAGTTGTTGCGGTGCAGCAAGACCTTCGGCATGAACAAGACGCATTGCTTTCAGCGATTGATGATAAATACCCAGAAAGCGCAGCCGCGATTGGCTTAAACTGCTACAATACCCTGAAAAGTTTGGCAATTGCCGGTAGCTCATTAGACCAAAACCCTTTTCCGACTTTTGAGAGCAAGGCGTTAGATTCTATCCCCGTACTAGAAGATTGCGGCGGGCTTGATACTGCTGCGTCATCTGTCACGCGTGAAACTACTTTTAGCGCAAAACGAGCAATAGCGACTTTTGAGACTATTCGAGTTGGGCTTGATAAAGAATACGGGACACAAAACACCGGTAGTACAGCATTTGACGTTAGCCAGGTGGCAAATACTGAAGACAAAATCGATGAAATGATCTTTGCTCAACCTTTTGTTATTAAAGATAAACAGGATATTTTAGCCGCCGCCGAGTCACGCGCAGAAGCAAATGAAACGCTATATAATGGCTTGACGACGGCGACTAGAGCAATTGCGTTTAGTGGCTTATTATACTTGCTACTCGCACCACGCAGACAACAAGATGTAGAGAATGACTAACTATTAAACGTCAAAACGGTAGTCGTAATACGGATTTCTGTCATAGTCAGGGTCGAGCCTTTTTGGATCAATGTCGAAGCTGCACTTTTTAAGACCAGCTATCATTTCTGAATCTATATAGCCCAAAAGACACTTCTGTTCTATATCTTTCGCTGCCTCACCGATTTCATAGATTGCTTCATCGCGCGTCATACGCCCATCAACGACATCTGCAGCAACATGTGCCAAGCCAACTGCAATGTGGCCACAGCCCCTACACCGCTCGGGTAACCGTGCCTGAGCCTCTAAGCGCAGGTCGTCTTGTACCACCCGATATGATTCATTTGCGGCCATACTACTCCATACAAAAAACCGCGGATTTCTCCGCGGTTCCTTCGATGGTTACATCTTGATTTCAGCGTCACAGCCGGCTGGCAATGATAAGTTCATAAGACTATCGATTGTCTTAGGTGTTGGGTTGCTGATATCGATAAGGCGCTTGTGTACGCGCATTTCGAACTGCTCACGACCCTTTTTGTACACATGTGGGCTTTTTACCACGGTGTAAACAGTTTTGCGTGTTGGCAAAGGGATTGGCCCTGCAATTGTTGCGCCAGTGCGTAGTGCAGTGTCGACAATCTGCTTTGCAGACTGATCGATTACTTTGTGATCGTATGCCTTAAGGCGAATACGAATCCGTTGTTGCTTTGGGGCTTCAGCGGGTGTTGCCATAATATAGCTCCTTGCGCGGTGTAACATCTTTACGTTGGTATAAGAGAACCCCGTAACGACTTTTAGTCACCACAATTAATTTACAGATGTGATTATATCTGTTTATGTATACTTTTTCAAGCCTTAGACAAAGTGAAACACCACTATCAACGTTGCGGCAATTAATGCAATTACAAATAGATATAATGCGGCATATTTTAAAATCTGATTCTTAGTTGGGTCAGCAGCAAGTTGTTTTTTAAAGAGATTTACAAAGCCGAACACCAACAGCGCTGGCATAAAGCACAAAATGAGCACATAGATCATGGTCGGAATCCTTGCTTTACTTCGAGAACCTGCATGCTATGCCCACCAATTAGGTCACTATCGGCCGGGTCTTCATCCCGGTACAACGAGGCATCATAACGCTGACTTGCAAATTGTTGTGCTTGCGCGTGGCCGTCAGACACAGTTGGCACAGCACGCTCACCAACAACCCTACCGGCTTCGTCAGCAATATATACAGTGGCCGACCGTGCTGCAAACTCCCGCCGAGCATGTTCTTCTGCCTGTAAGCGTTCCTGTACGGCAATATCATGAGCATTTTGCACAATTTGGCACTGTTCGTGGCTAAACGAGCGCGGGGTAACACCGTACGAATCTGCTGATTCATAACGAAAGAACCGTCGGCATGCTATGCCACCTACAACTCTGTGGCATACAAAATCACAACCCTCTATATTATCGGCAAGTGCGCTTGCCGCAGCATCAGCCGATAGGCCTTTTGCGGCTTCGTCGATACATGGTTCTTCTCTGTTGGTCATTATTCGAATTATAGCAGACTTAGTTTGATGGATTATCAGGTTTGGGAATCGTCACAATAGGCTCAGCCAAAAGCGTTCCGTCTTCTGTTTCTTCATATGTATTCCTGCCCCATCGCAGTAAAATACGTCTTTCGGCAATTGTATAGCCTAGTTTCCATGATTGTTTTGTTTCGTCATATACAAACTCAACACGACCTTTGTTGCCTGAAAGCTCAAACTTATATACCCAAAATGAATTTCGCAACCACCGATTCATTTCGTTTGCATCCCAGCGTTTTGTTACGTACTGGGCGAGAGCATCTTTAGCAGGCATCAACAGCGTCGGATCATCATTTCCACCTGACTCTTCGCGTTCCATAACGATTGTGCGCACCATGCCTGCAATCACATCGTTAAAATAATCAGGTACTTCAGCTTGCCGTATCATATCGTCGTGGATATCATCAAAACCACATGCAAAATATTCAGTTGAAGTTTTAATATTAAGATCACCCGGACTTGCTGATTGTATAGATTCTATATGCTCTACGGCACTATCGCCGTTGTCGGCAAACTCCTGCTTTTCGGCCACGAGGTCTTTTAAGCGTGCAAACGCCTGCGAACACGCAGTATCAATAGGATCCTTAAAATCGCCGAACTCGTACATAAGAAGTATATTATACAATTTTTGTATATATTTATCAACTTTAGTATATACAAAAAGAGCTCCGATTGCTCGGAGCTCTTTGTAATTTCTATACTGAAATTATTTGGTGATCTTGGTCACAACACCAGCACCAACAGTACGGCCACCTTCGCGGATAGCAAAGCGCAAACCTTGTTCCATAGCGATTGGAGCCAATAGTTTTACCTTAAAGGTGATTGTATCACCAGGCATAACCATTTCTTTGTCAGCTGGGAGTTCAACTTCACCGGTTACGTCAGTAGTACGGAAGTAGAACTGAGGCTTGTAACCCTTGAAGAATGGAGTGTGACGTCCACCTTCTTCTTTGGTGAGAATGTAAACTTCTGCATCAAATTCGGTGTGAGGTGTGATTGAACCTGGCTTACAGAGAACCTGGCCACGCTCGATATCATCACGCTCAACGCCACGAAGCAAGATACCAACGTTGTCGCCTGCTTGACCTTGGTCAAGTTGCTTCTTGAACATTTCAACACCAGTTACAACAACCTTGCGGGTGTCGCGGATGCCGACGATTTCAACTTCTTCGTTGATTTTGATAACACCTTGTTCGACACGACCAGTAGCAACGGTACCACGACCCTTGATACTAAATACGTCTTCGATAGGCATTAAGAAAGGCTTGTCGAGTTCGCGCTTTGGCTCTGGAATGAATGAATCCATAGCTGCAACGAGTTCCATAATAGCG